>NZ_CP007031.1:2655000-3255000 GCF_000224005.2 Marichromatium purpuratum 984 | reverse complement strand
CTCACTGATCCGCGAACAGGCGCGCGCGGCGCTCGCCGAGGACCTCGGCAGTGGCGACGTCACCGCTGCGTTGCTGCCCGTCGATCAGCAGGCGCGCGCCGAGCTAATCACCCGTGAGTCGGCGGTGCTCTGCGGCCGGGACTGGTTCGAGGCGGTGTTCCACGCCCTCGATCCGACGATCCGCATCGACTGGGAGGCGGCCGACGGCGAGCGCGTCGCGCCGGGGCAGCGGCTGTGCGTGATCACCGGTCCGGTGCGTGCGCTGCTCACCGGCGAGCGCACGGCGATGAACCTGCTGCAGACCCTCTCGGGCACCGCCACCCGCACCCGTCGCTTCGCCGACGCCGTCGCCGGGCTGCCGGTGGCGGTGCTCGACACCCGCAAGACCCTGCCGGGGCTGCGGTTGCAGCAGAAGTACGCGGTGCGCTGCGGTGGCGGCACCAACCACCGCATGGGGCTGCACGACGCCATCCTCATCAAGGAGAACCACATCCTCGCCGCCGGCTCGATCGCCGCGGCGGTGGCTGCGGCGCGGGCGCTGGACACCGGGCTGGAGATCATCGTCGAGGTCGAGTCGCTCGCCGAACTCGAGCAGGCGCTGGCCGCCGGTGCGCCGACGGTGCTGCTCGATAACTTCGGCAACGACCAGCTGCGCGAGGCGGTGGCGCTGAGCGCCGGGCGGGCGCGCCTGGAGGCCTCCGGTGGGGTGAACCTCGAGACCATTCGCGGCATCGCCGAAACCGGGGTCGACCGCATCTCGGTCGGCGCGCTCACCAAGGACGTGACCGCGGTCGATCTGTCGATGCGTCTGGAGGTCGGCTGAGCCTCGCTCAGCGCGGCGTGCCGGGGGCGCCGAGGTGCTGCTCGAGCACCTGCAGTCGCTCGCGCAGGCGCTCGTTCTCCTCGAGTAGGTCGAGCGCCAGCGCGGTACCGGCGAGGTTGAGGTCGAGGTCGTGGCGCAGCCGTACGGCGCGGCGCGCGCGGCGCACCGCGACCCCGTCGAAACGCCACTCGGCGGGGAGGCTGCCGCAGGGGTTGAGCAGCCCCTCGGCGACCATGCACTCGATCAGGTGGTGCTCGGCGTCGCAGAGCACGCACAGCTCGACCAGCGACAGGCTCAGGCCCTCGTCGAGCACGATGCCCTCGAAGATCCGCTCCAGCTGCTGCATCGGCGATGTCCTCCCTCATTGAGCCGCGCGCTACACCCCGAGGTCGGCGCGCGGGTTGAAGTCTAGCTGCTCGGCGAGCTTGCGGTAGGCACGCCGCGCCGCCTCGGTGGTCGCCGGCGGGGCCTGGATCTCGAGCGTCACCAGGGTGTCGCCGGGCGGATCGCCGGGCAGCCCGCGCCCCTTGAGTCGCAGCCGCTGCCCGGATTGCGAGCCCGGCGGGATCTTCAGGCTGACGGTGCCGCCGAGGGTGGGCACGCTCACCGCGGCGCCGAGCGCCGCCTCCCAAGGCGCCAGCGGCAGGCGCAGGTGGATATCGCGTCCGTCCGGGGTGAAGTGCGGGTGCGGGCGCAGCTCGACCTCGAGGTAGAGGTCGCCGGCCGGTCCGCCGCCGAGTCCGGCACCGCCCTGGCTGGCGAGCCGGATCTGTCGGCCCTGGGTAACCCCGGCGGGGATGCGGACCTTGAGGGTGCGAGCGTTGCCCGAGGACTCGACCCGCACCTGGCGGGTGACACCGCGATAGGCCTCGTCGAGATCGAGGGCGATGCGTACCGTCTGGTCCTGGCCGCGGCGTCGCGGCGGCTCGGCGCCGCCGAAGGCGCGTCCGAAGATGCTGGAGAAGAAGTCGCTGAAGTCGCCGACGTCCTCGGCATCGAAGCGGTAGTGGCCGCGTCGCCCGCCGCCGGGCGGCGGGCGGAAGTCCTGGCCGGCGCGCCAGCCGCTGCCGAGGGCGTCGTAGGCAGCGCGCTTCTCGGGGTCGTGCAGCACCTCGTTGGCCTCGTTGATCTCCTTGAAGCGGGCCTCGGCGTCGGACTCCTTGCTGACGTCCGGGTGATACTTGCGTGCGAGCTTGCGATAGGCCCGCTTGATCTCGTCCTGGGAGGCGTCGCGCGCCACCCCGAGGGTCTTGTAGTAATCCTTGTATTGCATCGTCTGCTCTCGCGGAATGGACGGGGCTGATCATGCACCGCGCCGCGATGACGCGTGCGTCTGTGGCGACGGGCCGATCGTCGTCTGATCGCTGGATAGTCGTTGCGGCGGGGCGATTGTCAAGCGTGGCGGTGAGGGCGCGCCTGGCTCTCAGCCCATCTCGGCCGAGGTGTGGGCCGGCACGGTGCGCTCGCGCGCCCAGGCGCGCAGTGCCGCGATCCGCTCCTCCATCACCACCGCCAGCGGCTGGGTGGCGGCCAGCTCGGCGAGCAGCGCCTCGGTGTCGGGGCGGCGCTCGGCGCCGTCCTCGGCATAGCAGGCGGCGACCACCGCTTGCTCGATCCCGGCGCCGGTGAAGCCCTCGCTGGCCGCGGCGAGGGTGTCGAGATCGAGTGCGGTCGGGTCGATGCCGCGGCGCGCGAGATGGATGGTGAAGACCTCGCGACGCACCCCGGCATCGGGCAGGTCGACGAAGAACAGCTCGTCGATGCGGCCCTTGCGCAGCAGCTCGGGCGGCAGACGCGAGACGTCGTTGGCGGTGGCCACCAGGAAGACCCGGGCGCGCCGTTCGGCCATCCAGGTGAGCAGGGTGCCGAGCACGCGACGGCCGACGCCGTCGTCACCCGAGCCGCTGGCCAGCCCCTTCTCGATCTCGTCGATCCACAGCACGCAGGGGGCCATCACCTCGGCGGTGCGCAGCGCCTGACGCAGGTTCTTCTCGGTCTCGCCGATGTACTTGTCGTAGAGGGTGGCGAAGTCGAGACGCAGCAGCGCCACCCCGAAGCGCCCGGCGACGGCCTTGGCCGCGAGGCTCTTGCCGCCGCCCTGGACCCCGAGCAGGAGGATGCCGCGCGGGCGGTCGCGACGCTCGTCGGCGTCGAGGAAGGGCGCGCGTCGCCGGTCGAGCCAGGCCTTGAGGTTGTCGAGCCCGGCGATGTCGGCGAAGGTGCGGGTGTCGTACTCGAAGGAGACCACGCCGTCGGGGCTGAGCAGGGCGTACTTGGCGCGGCGCAGGGCGGCGACGTCGTCGCGGGTGATGGCGCCGTCGTCACGCACCGCGTTGCGGATCAGTCGCCGGGCATCGGACTCGGTGAGACCGAGCAGGTTGTTGGCCAGCTGCTCGACGGCCTCGCGGCTGGCGCGCAGCGCGCGCCCGGGCGCGGCTTCCTGCCAGGCGCGGGCCTCCTCGCGGATCAGCTCCATGATGCGTTTGCGCTCGGGCAGGCGCAGCTGGAAGCGCACGCTCAGATGACGCAGCTCGGCGGGCAGTTCGAGCCCGTGGCTGACCAGCACCAGGGTGCGCGCGCAGGTGGCATGGGTCTGGGCGATCTCCTTGAGCAAACGGACGTGGATCGGGTCGTCGAGATAGGGGTGGAAATCGAGCAGCAGATAGAGCCCGGGCTGATCGAGCGCGTGGATGTGGCGCAGCGCCTGGCGCGGCTCGGCGAGGTTGCGTTGCGGCTCGGCGTCGAACTCGAGCCGGCGCAGTCCCTCGGTCACCGTCCAGCGGAAGGCGGGCTGGCCGAGACGGATCGCCAGTCCGGCGAACAGCTCGACCACGCGCGGCTCCTCGACCGATTCGATGATCAGGATCGGGGTGTCGGCGCGCAGCAGCAGCTCTAGATCGTGCAGATCCGGCATGGGGAGGTTGGTGGTGTCGGTGACGGGCATGATCGTGGACCGCTCGGTGGCGTCTCGTCGACGTCTCCGGCAAATTTACCAGCATCACCGTCGACAACCCAGTGACAGCACGGGGTGAGGCTGCGAAGATGCGGAGACGCGCCGCGTCGACCTGTCTCCCCATCCCGTCCCAGGTCCGCAGCCCGCTCCGCCCGCTGAGCGGGCCGGGGCGTCGTCCCGTGGTGGACGACGGCGGGGCACGCGGCCCCATCACAGCCATCAGTATCGGCCTGGCAGGGCCTCCAGGCGTAGCGAGAGAAGAGCCATGAGCGACAAAGACCACTTGATCATCTTCGACACCACTCTGCGTGACGGCGAGCAGAGCCCCGGGGCCTCGATGACGCGCGACGAGAAGGTGCGCATCGCCAAGGCCCTGGAACGACTGCGCGTGGACGTCATCGAGGCCGGTTTCCCGATCGCCAGCCCCGGCGACTTCGAGGCCGTCGCGGCGGTCGCCGAGCAGATCAAGGACAGCCGTGTCTGCGGTCTGGCGCGGGCGCTCGACAAGGACATCGACCGCGCCGGCGAGGCGCTGGCCAAGGCCAACGCCGGGCGTATCCACACCTTCATCGCCACCTCGCCGATCCACATGGAGAAGAAGCTGCGGATGCAGCCCGAGCAGGTGATCGAGCAGGCGGTGGCAGCGGTGCGGCGGGCGCGACGCTACACCGACGACGTCGAGTTCTCCGCCGAGGACGCCGGGCGCTCGGAGATCGACTTCCTCTGTCGCATCACCGAGGCGGTGATCGAGGCCGGGGCGACCACGGTGAACATCCCCGACACCGTCGGCTACAACATCCCCGATCAGTTCGGCGCGGTGATTGCGGCGCTGCGCGAACGCGTGCCCAATGCCGATCGCGCGGTGCTCTCGGTGCACTGTCACAACGACCTCGGGCTGGCGGTGGCCAACTCCCTGGCGGCAGTGCGCAACGGCGCGCGTCAGGTCGAGTGCACCATCAACGGGCTCGGCGAGCGTGCCGGCAACGCTGCGCTCGAGGAGATTGCGATGGCGGTGCGCACCCGTCAGGACCTCTTCGACTGCGACACCCGGCTCGACACCACCCAGATCGTCACCTGCTCGCGCCTGGTCTCGGGCATCACCGGCTTCACCGTCCAGCCCAACAAGGCGGTGGTCGGCGCCAACGCCTTCGCCCACGAGTCGGGCATCCACCAGGACGGCGTGCTGAAGAACCGCGAGACCTACGAGATCATGCGCGCCCAGGACGTCGGCTGGAGCGAGAACCGCATGGTGCTGGGCAAGCACTCGGGGCGCAGCGCCTTCCGCAGCCGGCTCCACGACCTCGGCATCGAGTTCGCCTCCGAGGAGGAACTCAACGCCGCCTTTGCCCGCTTCAAGGACCTCGCCGACAAGAAGCACGAGATCTTCGACGAGGACCTGCAGGCGTTGGTCACCGACGCCAACCTCGATGCCGCCAACGAGCGCGTCAAGCTGGTCTCGCTGCGGGTGTGCTCGGAGACCGGCGAGACCCCGAACGCCGAGCTGGTGCTCGCCATCGACGGCGTTGAGCGCAGCGCGGCGGCGAGCGGCAGCGGTCCGGTCGACGCCGCCTTCCGCGCCATCGAGTCGGTGGTCGAGAGCGGCGCCGAGCTCAAGCTCTACTCGGTCAACGCCATCACCAGCGGCACCGACGCCCAGGGCGAGGTGACGGTGCGGCTGGAGAAGGGCGGGCGCGTGGTCAACGGACAGGGCGCCGACATCGATATCGTCATCGCCTCGGCCAAGGCCTATGTCAACGCCTGCAACAAGGTGCTGCACGGCAGCCACCGCGCCCACCCGCAGGGCGCGGACGTCTGAGTCGGGATGGACGAGCAACGTCGTCTGAGCTATCTGGCGCGGATGGGGGTGCATGCCTGGCAGCCGCGCACGGACGAGCACGATGGCGCCGCGGCGTCGCCGCTCGAGATGCCGCCGGCGGTCCCGCCACAGGCGCCGCCCGCGACCCTCGAGCCGGCACGGCCCCGACCCGCGCCGCGTGCCCCCGAGCCGCCGCCGGTACCGATGCCGCCGCCCTGCGCACCGTCCTCGTCCGAGCCGGCGCCCTTCACCGAGCGCACGGTGGCGCCGCGCGCGCCCGCGCCCGAGCCGCCGGCCGATGATCTGTTCGCGCCCGCTGCATCCGCCGCGGTCCCGGCGGTCGCCACGATGGATTGGGAGCAGCTGGCGCGCGCGGTGCACGGCTGTCGTGGCTGTGCGCTGCACGAGACCCGACAGCACAGCGTCTTCGGCAGCGGCGCGCGCAATGCCCGGCTGATGCTGATCGGCGAGGCCCCGGGCGCCGACGAGGATCGTCAGGGCGAGCCGTTCGTCGGACGCGCCGGTCAGCTGCTCACGCGCATGCTCGCGGCGATCGGGCTGGCGCGCGAGGAGGTCTTCATCGCCAATGTGCTCAAGTGTCGCCCGCCCGGCAACCGTGACCCGCACCCCGAGGAGATGGCCCGCTGTGAGGGCTATCTGCAACGTCAGATCGCGCTCATCGAGCCGACCCTGATCCTCTCGCTGGGGCGGATCTCGGCCCAACACCTGCTCAATACCGATGTCAGCGTGGGTCGGCTGCGGGGGCGCTGGTTCGAGGTCGGCGATGCGCGCATTCCGCTGCGGGTGACTTATCATCCCGCCTATCTGCTGCGCTCGCCGGCGCAGAAGGCCAAGTCCTGGGAAGATCTCAGCGCGGTCGCGCGGCGGTTGCGGGAGACTGAGAGGAAATAATTTCCATATTTAATTATTTTCTAATATAATCCATTCCGTCGTCGCCGCTTGCGGCGACCGGGTTTGCCATCAGATCGAATTCCAACGACCGGAGAGATCAATGAAAAAGCTTGCTACCGCCGCTGCAGTCGCTGCCCTCCTGGGTGCCTCCGCTTCCGCTTCTGCCTGGTGGGGGCCGGGCGGTGGTTACGGCCCGGGCTATGGTTCCGGCTTCGGCGACATGTTCAACGACATGTTCGGAGACGGTTGGGGCGACTTCAACATGAACATGAGCGGCGGTGGTCGCGGTTACGGTCGCGGTCGCGGCTACGGTCGTGGTTACGGCTATGGCTACGACAACCCCTACTACGGCGGCTACCCCTACTACGGCTATGGCGCGCCCTACTACGGTGGTCCTTACGCCGCGCCCTACGGTGCGCCCTATGGCGCCCCGGTTCCGGCAGCTCCGGCTCAGCCTGCGCAGCCGGCTCAGCCCGCCTCGAAGTAAGCAAGGCCAAGCCTGATTGCCCCTTCGTGGGGCGTGCGACAGGACGCCGGGCACAAGCCCGGCGTCCTGTTTTGCGTTCTGCGGGATGGCTAGTCGAGCAGTGCCAGGCTGGTGTCGGCGAGCAGCAGGCCGATGCCGGTGGCCACCAGCACGTCGCTCGGGTAGTGCAGTCCGAGAATCACCCGCGAGCCGGCCACCAGCAGGGTGAAGGGCACCAGGATCCAGGCAAGTTGAGGGAAGTAGTGGGTCGCCACCATGGTGAAGACCACCGCGTGCAGGGTGTGCCCCGAGGGGAAGCTGTAGCGGTCGAGTGGCGGCACCAGGGCGACGATGTCGCTGGCGTGGTTACAGGGCCGCTCGCGGCGGGTGAAGCGCTTGAGCGACTTGTAGAGCGCCAGCGCCACCCCGCCGGTGAGCAGCATGTGCAGACTGGTCTGCAGCCCGTAGGCGCCGTGGGTTAGTGGCAGCAGCGCGATCAGGCTGTACCAGAAGATGCCGTCGCCGAGCCGGCTGATCAGGGCGAAGCTGCGCTGGATCCACTGCCGCCGGCTCGGGCGGCTGCAGGCTCGGCAGAGCGTCGACTCCAGGTCGTTCAGGTGTTGTAGCCACATCTGCATGACAAGTCTCCGCTGCGACGCTGTCGATGGATGACTTCGATCAGTCGCTCCTCGAGTCCCTCGAGGACGCGTCCCCAACTCATGCCCTCGGCGTCGTGACGGGCCGCCTCGCCCATCCGGCGCAGTCGCGCGCGATCGCTTGCCGCCTCGCGTGCGGCCCGGAGGTAGTCGTCGCGCTCGCCTAACGGCACTGTAACGCCGTTTCGCCAGGGGTCAATGTATGTGTGTGCGGCGGCGTCGTCGTAGGCGATCACCGCCAGGCCGCTGGCCATTGCCTCGGTGACCACGTTGCCGAAGGTCTCGGTCTCGCTGGGGAACAGGAACAGGTCGCCCGAGGCATAGTGGGCCGAGAGCGCCTGGCCGGTCTTCGCCCCGGTGCAGACATAGTCGGGGGCGCTGCGGCGCAGCTGCGCCAGCTCCGGTCCGTCGCCGACGAGCACGAAGCGCGCGCCCGGGTGCTCAGTGCGGATCGCCTCGAAGGCGGCGCAGGCCAGCTCGAGGTTCTTCTCCGCGGCGATCCGCCCGACATAGAGCACCGCCAGGTCGTCCGTCTCGCAGCCCCAGGCGCGGCGCAGCGCCGGGTCACGCCAGCGCGGCGAGAAGCGCTCGATGTCGACCCCGCGCCCGAACACCTGGACATTGGTGAAACCGGAGACGGTGAGCGTCTCGCGCAGCGCCTCGGTGGGCACCAGGGTGGCCTGCGAGCGGTTGTGGAAACGGCGCAGCGTGGCGACGATCGGGCGGGTGAGCATGCCCAGCCCATAGTGCTGGCTGTATTGGTGGAACTGGGTGTGGAAGCCGGTGACCGTTGCGACCCCGAGCGAACGTGCCGCGGCGAGCGCGGCGTGCCCGAGTGGTCCCTGGGTGGCGATATAGACCAGGTCCGGGCGGGTGCGGCGCCACAATCGGCGCAGCCGCCAGTAGACCGGCAGACCGAAGCGCAGCCCGCGATAGCCGGGGATCGGCAGTCCGGGGACCACGATCTCGATCGGGGTTGCGCCCGACTCGTCGCGCTGGCGCGGACGTACCACCCTGACCCGGTGACCGCGCGCTGTCAGTCCCTCGGCGAGGTGGCGCATGGTGTGCGCCACGCCGTTGATCTCCGGGGGGTAGGTCTCGGTGACGATGGCGACACTCAACACGGTGGGCCGGGGGGCGGTGGTGTTCATGGCTCAGGCGGCTTCGGGCTGCAGGTCCAGTGATCGGGCGATGGCCGTGCGGGTCTGCGCGGCCAGTTCGTGACGTCTTGCGCTCGGCGCCGGCGCCAGTGGCGCCAGACACTCGATCCTGACCCGCAGCGCCGGGTGACGCACGATGCGCAGCAGGCTGAGGACCAGGTTGTCGTCGTCGGTATAGGCGGCGGCCCGTTCCGGCGCTGGATGATCGGCGTACTGGTAGCGGATGGCTACCGGTTGGACCCGGGTGCCGGGGATCTGGGCGAGGGCGAACAGCCGCGGGTGGAAGCGGCGCAGTCCCTGGCCGTCGCTGGTGGTGCCCTCGGGGAAGATCACCACCGCGCGCCCGCCGCGCAGGTCATCGGCGATGCCTTGCATCACCTGTTCGGTCTGGTGGGCGCCACGGACGATGAAATGGGTGCCGGCGAGGTGCGCCAGCCAGCCGATCAACGGCCAGCGCCGCACCTCGGACTTCGACAGGAAACCCAGTTCGCCTTGGGCGCCGAGCACCGGTACGTCGAGCCAGGAGACATGGTTGGCGACCACCAGCGCGCCCGGTGCCACCCGGCCGCTGACCTCCAGGGTCAGGCCGAGCACCCGGCACAGTCGCCGGTTCCACCAACGCACCGCGCGCGCGGTCCAGGCCGGTGGGTGGCCGAGGCGATCGAGTAGATGGATCCAAAGACCGATCATGGTTCCGGTGAGCAGGTGCTCGACCAGGCGCAGCAGGCGCCAGCCGGTCGTCAGCACGCCGGCCCGTTCAGGATTGCGCGGCGCGTTCGAGGAAGTGTCTGGAGTAGCTTGGGTTGAGTTCATCGACATTGAGCAGCATCAGTACGTCCGCGACGCCGAAGTCGGGGTCGCGGCAGGGTTCGCCGCATGCCTTGGCGCCGAGCCTGACATAGGCGCGCAGCAGCGCCGGCAGCGGGGCGTCGAGGTTGTCGTCCGAGGCGTGTTCGGTGTGCAGCGGCGCGCGCGGGGTGACTCGCAGCGTCTCCGGCGCCAGCGCCTGGCGGCGCAGCCGGTTCATGATCGCCGCCGCCTGCAGGTCGTGCTCGCCGAGCGGCACGCTGGCGCAGCCGAACAGATAGTCCACCCCATGGAGATGGATGAAGCCGGCCAGTCCCGACCACAACACCGCGATCGCCGGACCCTGGCGATAGGCCGGGTCGATGCAGGTACGCCCGATCTCGAGCTTGCGCCCGGGCAGCGCCAGTACCGCATCGAGTCGGAACTCGCCCTCGGAGTAGAAACGTCCGAGCCGGGCCGCCTGGTTGTCGAGCAACAGTCGGGTGCAGCCGATGATGCGTCCGCTGCGCCCCTCGCGGACCAGCAGATGCTGGCAATAGGCATCGAAGGCATCCTCGTCGAGCCCCGGGGTGAGGCTGTCGAGCGTCGCCCCCATCTCGCCGGCGAACACCCGATGACGCAGGGCCAGGGCCTCGCGGACTTCTTGCGTGGACGAGGCCAGTTCGACGTAGAGACGTTCGGTGCGCTTGACGACCGACGCAGACGCGGATGCGACCATTGCAGACCCTCTGCTGTTTCCCTGATTGACTGAGAGGCTGATGGTAGGTCGCGACTGTTGCGGGGCGGTGTGGGTGAGATGACGCCAGCATGAAGACCGCCGGACGACGTCGGGGGATCAGGCGCGCAGCGAGATCACCGGCCAGCCGCGGGCCTCGGCGGTGGCGCGCAGTTGCGGGTCGGGATCGACCGCGACCGGGTGCGCGACCCGCTCGAGCAGCGGCAGGTCGTTGTGCGAGTCGCTGTAGAAGTGGCTGCCGGCGAGGTCGCGGTCGTGCTCGGCGAGCCAGGCGGCGAGTCGCTCGACCTTGCCCTCGCGAAAGGTCGGGGTGCCCTCGACCTCGCCGGTATAGCGCCCGTCACGCTCGGCCGGCAGGGTGGCGAGCAGGTGCGGGATGTCGAAGCGCGCGGCGATCGGCGCGGTGATGAAGGCGTTGGTGGCGGTGATGATCATTGGGGTGTCGCCGGCGTCGCGGTGACGCGCGATCAACGCATGCGCCTGCTCGAGCATGATCGGGGCGATGCAGGTCTCGAGGAAGTCGGCGCGCAGCGCCTCGAGGCGTTCGCGCGGCAGCTCGCTCAAGGGCCGCAGCGTGAAGCGCAGGAAGGCGTCGATGTCGAGCGTGCCGTTGCGGTAGTCGTGGTAGAAGCGGGTATTCTCACGGGCGTAGTGCTCGCCGTCGACGATGCCCTGGGAGACCAGGTACTCGCCCCAGAGGTGATCGGAGTCCCCGGCGAGCAGGGTGTTGTCGAGATCGAAGATCGCTAGTGGCATCGGGCGGTGAATCCTGATGGCTGTTGGTGTGGATGGGTTGGGCGGGCGGCGGGAGAGGGGGCGCTCCTTGGGCGCGAGCCCGCCGCTCGATGGTCCGGGATTCCCCGGATCCTTGCAAGCACGCGCCGCGCCAGTGCCGGGAGGCGGTGCGCGGTATACGGGAAAGCCCTTGGTTTGCAGACGCTTACTCGGGTCTTCGCTTGCCGCTATCAACGGGGTATGGAAGAATGCGAAGGCGCGATCCAGTGGGACAGAGTGACGTGATCGATCACGACGGCTTCAGACCGAACGTAGGCATCATCCTGAGCAATCGGGAGCGCCGTCTATTCTGGGGCCGGCGGATCGGACAGAACGCCTGGCAGTTCCCGCAGGGCGGCATCCGCTCCGACGAGACCCCCGAGCAGGCGATGTTCCGTGAACTCCAGGAGGAGGTCGGGCTCGACCACGACCAGGTCACCATCCTCGGCAGTACCCGTGGCTGGTTGCGCTACCACCTCCCCAAGCGCTACATCCGCCGTCACTGCGGCCCGACCTGCATCGGTCAGAAGCAGGTGTGGTTCATGCTCCGCGTCGACTGCGACGAGGGCGCTTTCCGCCTCGATCATTCAGACAAGCCCGAGTTCGACGCCTGGCGCTGGGTCCGTTACTGGCAGCCGCTCAGCGAGGTCGTCTACTTCAAGCGTCACGTCTATCTGCAGGCGCTCGAGGAGCTTGCCCCCGCGCTCTATCCCGAGGGCGCGCCGACCCGCGAGCTGCGTCAGCGACCGCGCCAGTCGGCCGGCGGCGCGCTGCTGCGTCAGCGGCGCCGCTGAGTCGACTGCGGCATGGCCGGAGGTCTCTGTAACCCCGGCCGACGGCTCTGCCGACCCACATTCATCCATCCATCTCTCTAGAGTCCCGCTCCCTCTATGCTCGAAGCCCTGCGCCGCATCGTCCAGGAAGTCAACAACGCCCGGGATCTCGAACAGGCGCTGGCGATCATCGTACAGCGGGTCAAACTGGCCGTCGGGGCCGACGTCTGTTCGGTCTATCTCAACGACTTCGACAAGCGTCATCACGTGCTCCAGGCCAGCGACGGGCTGCGTGCCGCGGCGGTCGGTCGGGTGCGCCTGGAGATGGGCCGCGGGCTGATCGGTCTGGTCAGCGAGCGCGCCGAGCCGATCAACCTCGACGACGCCTTCACCCACCCGCGCTACCAGTGCATCACCGACACCGGCGAGACCAGCTATCACGGCTTCCTCGGCGCCCCGATCATCCAGAACCGCAAGGTGCTCGGGGTGCTGGTGCTGCGCCAGCGCGACAAGCGTCACTTCGACGATGCCGAGGTCACCTTCGTCGTCACCCTGGCCTCGCAGCTCGCCGGCGCTATCACCTTCGCCCGCACCAGTGGAGAACTGGCGCGGCTGCAGGACGACGGCATCCCGCAGCGCTTCCTGCCCGGACTGGCCGCCTCGCCGGGGGTCGGCATGGGGCAGGCGGTGGTGGTCTACCCGCCCGCTGATCTCGACGCCGTGCCCGATCGCGTCCCCGAGGACGTCGAGGGCGAGATCGACCACTTCCGCGAGTCGCTCGATCAGGTCGCGGCCGACCTCGACCGCTTCGCCAGCCACAGCCACAGCCATCTCGGCGCCGAGGACATGGCGCTGTTCGACGCCTGGCGACTGATGCTCGAGAGCGACACCCTGGTCGACGGTACCCTCGGGCGCATCCGTGCCGGCAACTGGGCGCCGGGCGCGCTGCGCGAGACCATCGCCGATCACACCCGGGTGTTCGACGAAATGGATGACGCCTATCTGCGCGAGCGCGCCTCGGACATCCGCGACCTCGGGCGCTGCATCCTCATGCACCTGCAGAACCGCACCGTCGACCCCTTGCGTCATGCCGAGCAGACCATCCTCGTCGGCGAGGAGATCAGCGCGCTGCAGATCGCCGAGGTGCCGCGCGAGCGCCTCGCCGGCATCGTCTCGACGCGGGGCTCGGGTTCGTCGCACGTCGGCATCCTCGCCCGCAGCATGGGCATCCCGGCGGCGATGGGGGTCTCCGACCTGCCGGTGAGCCGGGTCGAGGGGCGCGAGATGATCGTCGACGGCTATCGCGGTCGCGTCTATGTCTCGCCGACGCCGGCGGTGCGCACCGAGTACCTGCGCCTGGCCGAGGACGACGTCGCCCTTACCAAGGAGCTCAAGGCGCTCTGTCACCTCCCGGCCGAGACCACCGACGGTTATCAGGTGCCGCTCTATCTCAACACCGGTCTGGTCTCCGAGAGCCGTCCGCTGGGCATCGAGGAGTCGGCCGGGGTCGGGCTCTACCGCACCGAGCTACCCTTCCTGGTGCGTGACAGCTTCCCCGGCGAGGCGGCGCAGATGGCCAACTACCGTCAGGTGCTGGAGCTGTTCGCGCCGCGCCCGGTGACCATCCGCACCCTCGACATCGGCGGCGACAAGCCGCTGCCCTATTTCCCGATGCAGGAGGGCAACCCCTTCCTCGGCTGGCGCGGGGTGCGCATCACCCTCGATCACCCCGAGATCTTCCTCGCCCAGGTGCGCGCCATCCTGCGCGCCGCCGTCGGGCTCGACAACCTGCAGCTGCTGCTGCCGATGATCAGCACCATCACCGAGCTGGAGGATGCGCTGCAGCTCATCCATCGCGCCCACGACGAGCTGCGCGAGGAGGGCTATCAGGTGCGGATGCCGCCGGTGGGGGTGATGATCGAGGTGCCGGCGGCGGTCTATCTGATCGACTCGCTGGCGCGCCGGGTCGACTTCCTCTCGGTCGGCACCAACGACCTCACCCAGTACCTGCTCGCGGTCGATCGCAACAACCCGCACGTGGCCGAGCTGTATGACGAATTCCACCCGGCGGTGCTGCGCGCACTGATGCAGATCGTCTCCGGCGCGCGGGTGCACGGGCGCGAGGTCAGCGTCTGTGGCGAGATGGCCGGCGACCCGCTGGCGATCTTCCTGCTGCTTGGCATGGGCGTGCACAGCCTGAGCATGGGCGCGGGCAGTCTGTTGCGGGTCAAGCGGGTGATCCGCAGCATCAGTCGTGCACGCGCACGCGAGGTGTTGCAGATGGCGCTGCAGTGCGAGGACGGCGCCTCGGTGCGCCGGCTGCTGCTCGGCGAACTCGAATCCATGGGGCTCGGCGCGCTGGTGCGTCCGGGTCGGTAGGCATATCCGCAGGAAAGGGGAGGTCAGATCATGGGGCTGTTGAGTGCCATCACCGGCAATGCCGCCAGTCGCGATGCCGAGGCCGTCGGCGAGGAGCTGGCACCGATCCTCGCCGACGGGGAGCGGGTCGAACTGGCCTTCCAGCTGGTGCGCGACCAGTTCGTCTTCACCAACGCGCGGTTGATCCTGATCGACAAGCAGGGACTGACCGGGCGCAAGGTCGAGTATCAGTCGATCCCCTATCGCTCGATCACCCGCTTCGCGGTCGAGACCGCCGGCCACTTCGACCTCGACGCCGAGTTCAAGCTGTGGATCGGCAGCGACCCCACGCCGCTGGTGCGCGAGATCCGCGGTGGCGAGAACGTCGCCGCGATCCAGCGCGCGCTGGCGACCATGGTGCTCGGCGGGTGAGCGGCGCGGGCAACCTGCTCGAGCACCTGCGGGTTCCTGCCGAGGGCGAGCGTTTCGAGACCCTGTTCGCCCGTCCCGGGGCGCGTATCGAGCGTATCGTCAGCAGCGCCACCCCGGAGCCGCTCGACTACGATCAGCCGCACGACGAGTGGGTCTGTCTGCTCCAGGGTGAGGCCGTGCTGTGGATCGACGGCGAACGGGTGCGGCTGCGTGCCGGTGACTACCGGCTGATCCCCGCCCAGACCCCGCACCGGGTCGAGTTTACTTCGGCGGATCCGGCCTGTGTGTGGTTGGCGGTTCACGTCGGGACGCCCTGAAAGGCGCGCCCCGGCCTGACGCCGGGGCCGCGCTGACTCGCTCTGTCTCGACGAGCCTGTCACCAGGCTTAGGAGGAGGCCGGGCAGCCCTTGGTGGCGAACTTCTTGTCGCCGTCGAACGCGCAGGTCCACTCCCCGTCGGTACTCCGGGTCCAAGTGATCTTCTTCCCGATGATCTTGGGGTTGCCGGTCAGGGTGCAGACGATGGTCCCGGCGCCCGTATTGTCGACGTTCGCCGTGACGTTGCAGCTCGATGTGGCGGCCTTGAGACCGAGGTCGGTGACCGCGTTGTAATCAGCGGTTCGTCCCTCGTTGACCATCAGCTCCATCTCGGTTTTTCCGGGGGTGATCTCGGCAAGCCCCGCCGCGACCTGGGATTTGGCAACATAGTCCTGATAGGCGGGCATGGCAATCGCTGCCAATACGCCAATGATCGCCACGACGATCATCAGCTCGATGAGCGTGAATCCCGATTGCTGTCTTTTCATTCCTGCTCTCCGTTCTATGGATTGAGTTCGCTCTGCGATGCGTGCTCGACAAGCCTTGGCATCTGCTCCATGCAAGACAACTTTCGGGCCACTTCCAATGGCGATTTAAACGACTGATTGTGTGTGTTCGTCGCTTGGTTTGTCATCGCTCTCGGATGTGACGATGTGACGATGTCTGTGTTCGGAGTGAGACAGACGAGCCGCCGTCATTGTTCATGTCCAGGAAATTCAAATGGCTTGATCGGTTTGGCCGGCGAATTCTTGATGATCGCGTTTGCTTTTTCATTGGAATAGTTTGTTTTTAACCTTGATGGTTGTTTTGGGCGCGTTGCTTCGTTATTGTGATTTTGTTTTCTTTTACATTGTTTCGCTTTTCTTCATGCCTTTCTTGGGTTTGATGTGCCGATGGCTTCTTGGGGCGACCGCCCATCACTATCGGTGACGAGGTTTTGAGGTTTTCCAGGACCGCTTCTGTCACGGTTCAAAGGTGTGACATGAGGTTTTGTCGCTATTGCGAGGTGTGACTCCGATGGTGAGTTGGCGCCCCTCTGTGTCGGCGATTTAAACTAATCGCCCTGTATTGAATTGAGGTGTTGGAGGGGTCGTGCCGTCGGTGTGTCTGGATACCGCGAGCGCCATTACCGGACTGACCAAGCGCACCCTGTGGCGCTATATCCAGGACGGACGCTTGCATGCGATTCGCGAGGGACGGGGGCGACGCACCTCGGTGCCCCTGGCTGAGGTGCTGGCCCTGACCGACCGCGTGCTCGATGCGGAGGCCCGGGCGCTGGTGCTGGCCGCCGACCGTGGGGATGCCGAGGCGCAGTGCGACCTGGCGCTGCGGCTGCTCGAACTCGAGCGCCTGGGGAGCGCGCGCGAGTGGTTCGCCCGCTCGGCGCGTGCCGGATATGCCGATGCGATGTGCTGGCTGGCGCGGGATCTGTTGGTCGGGCGTTGCGGCGAACGCGATGACGCCGGCGGGGTGCTGTGGCTGAGTCAGGCCGCGGCCTGTGGTTCGCCACTGGCCGAGGCGTTGTTGATCGAGCTGCACGGTGCGGTCTGTCGCAAGGCGCGCGCCGCGGCAGATCTCGAGACCCTGGAGACGCGTCTCGATGCCGTCGAGCGCGAGTTGTTGCTGCGGGCCTTGAACGAGACCGGCGAGGCGGCGGCCGCAGACACGGACGGCGAGGGCGACATCGACCGTGTCGCGACCTCACCGACCGAGGAGGTCTGAACGCTCTCGCTCAGTCGACGGGCGGCAGCCCCTTGTCGGGGTTGAGGATGCCGGCGGGGTCGAAGACCTGCTTGATCTCGCGCATCAGCGCGAGCGCCACCGGATCGAGTTCGCGGTCGACGAAGTCGCGCTTCTCCAGCCCCACCCCGTGCTCGCCCGAGAGGGTGCCGTCGAGCCCGATCACCAGCGCGAAGACCGCGTCCAGACAGGTTGCGGCGCGGGCGACCTCGTCGGGGTCGTCGGGATCGATCAGCAGGTTGACGTGGATGTTGCCGTTGCCGGCATGACCGAAGTTGACGATGGTGATGGCGTGTTCGCGCCCGAGTCGGTCGAGTCCGTCGATGAAGGCGCCCATGCGCGAGACCGGTACCACTACGTCCTCGTTGATCTTTTTCGGCGCGACATGACGTAGCGCCGGCGACAGCGCCTTGCGCGTCTTCCACAGCGCGGCGACCTCGGCGGCGCTGTTGGCCCGGCGCAGCTCGATCGGCTCGCCCGCGCGCGCGGCCTCGGCCACCGCCTCGAGCGCGGCCTCGATCCCGGCCTCGGGGCCGTCGACCTCGATCATCAGCAGCGCGCCCGCGCCCGCCGGCAGTTCGAGCCCGGCATAGCGGCTGACCATCTCCAGCGCGCGCGCGTCCATGAACTCCAGCGCGCAGGGGGTGATCGGCTGCGCCATGATCGCCGAGACCGCCGCCGCGGCGCCGTGGATGTCGCCGTAGGTGACGCGCAGGGTGCGCTTGGTCTCGGGCAGCGGGGTGAGACGCAGCGTCGCCTCGGTGATCAGCCCCAGGGTGCCCTCGGAGCCGATCAGCAGCCGGGTGAGGTCGTAGCCGACCACGCCCTTGGTGGTCTTGACCCCGGTGCGCAGCACCCGACCGCGACCGTCGACGGCGCGCAGTCCCAGGGTGTTGTCGCGCGGAGTGCCGTATTTGACCGCGCGCGGTCCGGCGGAGTTGTAGGCGAGGTTGCCGCCGATGGTGCAGGTGGCGGCGCTGGAGGGATCCGGCGGCCAGAAGAAGCCGGACGCGGCGAGCGCCTGCTGCAGCGCGCCGTTGGTCACCCCGGGCTGGACTACCGCGAGACGGTTGTCGGGGTCGATGCGCAGGATCCGGTCCATGCGCTCGAACGACAGCACCACGCCGCCGTGATCGGGCACCGTGGCCCCGGAGGTGCCGGTGCCGCGCCCGCGCGCGGTCAGCACCGTGCCGGTGTCATGACAGAGTTGGGCGAGTGCGGCGACCTGGTCCTCGTCGGTGGCGAACACCACCGCCTGGGGCAGGGCGTGGCGGCGGCTGTTGTCGTAGCCGTAGGGCCAGCAGTCGGCCGGGGCGGTGAGCAGGTTGCCGGGACCGGCGATCGCGGCGAGCCGTTCGCGCAGCGCGCGCGGCAGTTCAGTTGCCGGTGGGACGGTATTCAAAGAGCTTCACCACGCGCTTGACCCCGCGCACATAGCGCGCCTTCTCGGTCGCGGCATCGGCCTCGGCGGGGCTGACCAGCCCCATGAGGTAGACCACGCCGTCCTCGCTGATCACCTTTACCCGGGTGGCGTCGAAGTCCTCGAGGTCGACCTTGGTCAGCGCCAGCTTGACCCGTGAGGTCAGGTAGGCGTCCTCGGACTTGCGCGCCAGGCTCACCCGCGGGCCGATGGTGATCTCGTCGACCACCCGCTGCACCTTGGCCAGACGACGGACCTTGTCGGCCGCGCGCTGGGCGAGTTCGGCGCGCTCGGCCTGACCGGTGAGCAGCACTGTGTAGTTGTAGCTGGTGACCGAGATGCGGGCGTGGTCCTGCAGCTCCCGGTCCTGCTGGATGGCGCTGATCGCGTTCATCTCGATCTGCTGGTCGTCGATGACCACGTAATAGGGGCGGCGGTCATAGAGCGCGGCGGCGCCGACGGTGATGCCGCCGACCACCAGGGCACCACAGCCGCCGAGCAGGCTGCTGGCGAGAACGAGCGCTAGGGTTGCCGCGCGCCTCGTGCGCGCGCGCTCAGGCGTCGAGCGAGAAGGCATGTTTCACCCACTGGATCTGGTCCTGGCCGCTGATGGCGACCACATCGAAGCGGCAGCATAGCATGGTCGGATGGCGCTGCAGATAGTGCGCGGCGGCGGCCGCCAGACGGCGTTGCTTGCGCGCGTCGACGGTCGCCGCCGGGCTGCCGTAGCGCTCGCTGCGGCGATAGCGCACCTCGACGAAGACCAGGGTGTCGCCGTCGCGCATCACCAGGTCGATCTCGCCCTGGCGGCAGCGATGGTTGCGCGCCTCGGTGGTGAGCCCGTGGGTGCGCAGATAGCGCTCGGCGAGTCGCTCCTTGGCCGCGCCGAGCCTGCCCGGGAGCAGCGCCATCGGGTGCCTCAGCGCGCCGCGCGCAGGGCTTCGACCTCGACCGGGCGCGGCCCGTCGACGGTGAAGCGCGCGAGGCTGAGACGACGACGGATCTGTCCCGAGGCGTCGACCGAGAGCCCGCCGGTCTGTCCCGGGTAGAGGCTGCCGGGATGACGGGCGAGAGCCTCCATGCGCGGCGCCAGCCGATAGGCGTCGATGCCCATGGCATAGAGCCGGGCGAGCGGGTCCGGGGTATTGTCGAGCCCGGCCATCATCCGATAGCGCGACAGCGGTCCCTGGCCGCCGACGCCGAGCATCCAGGGGATGTCGACGAAATAGAGTCCGACCAGATCGCGATCGCGCACCCGCTCGAAGCCGCCGGAGTAGACGTGCGAGGTGGCGAGCACCGGCAGCCGCCCGCCACTGGCCTTGTTGATGAGCGGGTTGACCAGCCGCGCCAGATCCGGGGTGGCGATCAGGAACACCAGATCGGCTGCGGTGTTCTCGGTCAGCTCGGTGACCTGTCGGGCATAGGTCGCGTTGCTGGCGTCGACGGTGCGCTCGGCGACGAGGATGCCGCCGAGTCCCTGCCATTGGTGGATGAAGGCGCGCGCCAGACGCTCGCCCCAACGTCCCTCGGGGCGCAGTACCAGGGCGCGTCTGAGACCGGCGGCGCGCGCCTTGTGCGCGACTTCGGCGGCCTCGTCGTCGGGCGAGAGCGAGAACTGGTAGAGACCGCTGGCATGGCCCTCGCGATGGGTGGTCTCGTTGAGCGCGAGGGTCGGCACGCTCAGCCGACCGGCGCGCGAGAGTGCATCGACGCTCGCCTTCTGCAGCGGTCCGATGACATAGTCGGCGCCGCCCTTGGCGGCGCGGGCATGGAGCCTGCGCACCGCGCCGGGGTCGGTACTGTTGACGAAGCGCAGCGCCGGCCGGCGTCCGCTGGCATCGGCCGCGCGCGCCGCCTCGATGCCGTTGCGTACCGCCGTGGCCGCTCCGGCGAAGCGCCCGCCGCGCGGCAGCAGCACGGTCAGTACGTCGTCCCTGGCATAGCCGCTGGCGAGCTGGTTGACGTAGGCCGTGGCCAGCTCGGGCAGTGCCGGGTGCTTGGCGTGCGCGGCGCGCCAGGCGCGGTACTCGCGGGCGAGCGCGAAGGCGTCGTTGCCCCAGCGCTCGCTCAGGCGCAGCACCTCGACCCAGCCGCGCATCCGGCTCTTGCCCTCGCGGGCAAGGGTGTCGAGTCGGGCGGGGGCGGTCTGCGACAGCGTCGAGAGCAGTGAGACCTGATTGACCAGTCGCGCCTGCGGTTGCTCGAGCAGGGTGTCGATCATGTCGAGCGCCCGTGCCGCGGCGACCGGATGGTCGAGCAGCCGCTCGGCCGAGGCCAGGGTGCCGTAGTACTGCAGCCGCAGCGCGTCGGGCAGGGCGCGATGACGGACCCGCTCGAGCCGGGCGATGGCCTCGCGCGGCCGACCCTCGAGCAGCTCCAGGTCGGCCTCGGTGAGCAGCAGCAGCTCGCGCTGGGCGGCGCTCAGCTCGCTCTGGCGGATCGCCGCGAGCGCCTTGCGTGCGGCGCCGGTGTCGCCGGCGGCGAGCAGGACGCGCGCGGCCTTGAGGCGCAGCTGGGCGCGGGCCGGCGGCTCGGACTCGGCGGCCAGCGCCAGATAGCGTTCGGCGGCCTGCGCCGAACGCCCCGAGGCGGCCAGCGCCTTGGCCTGGTCGAGTTCGGTGGCGCTGACCTCCGAGAGTGTCTGCCCCTCTTCCCAGATCGGATCGACCGCGCAGGCGCTGAGCAGCAGCGACAGGATCAAGAGGGTTAGGAAGATCGGGGTGGACAGCGGAGAGGGGTGGGCGCGATTCTTGTTCTTTTGCATGATTCCGTTGCGCTCGGTGGCCGGCGGAGGTGGGAGATATGGAACGAGGTCGCGGAGTACTATACGTGGTGGCCACGCCGATCGGCAATCTTGCCGACATCTCGGAGCGTGCGCGTAACACTTTGAATACGGTCGATTTGATCGCCGCTGAGGATACCCGTGAGAGCGGGCGGCTGCTCGCCCATCTGGGGGTCTCGGCGCGTCTGGTGTCCTGTCACGAGCACAATGCCGAGAGCTGTTGCGCACGAGTGCTCGAGGCGCTCGGCGAGGGGCGCGATGTCGCCCTGGTCTCGGATGCCGGTACCCCATTGGTCAGTGACCCCGGTTATGAGCTGGTGAGCGCGGCGCGCGCGGCCGACTTCTCCGTGGTGCCGGTGCCGGGTCCGAGCGCGCTGATCTGCGCGCTCTCGGCTGCCGGATTGCCGAGCGACCGCTTCGTCTTCCTCGGTTTTCCGCCGCGCGGTCAGTCGCAGCGCCTGGAGCTGTTCGAGTCGCTCGCCGCCGAGCCCGGCACCCTGATCCTCTACGAGAGCGGCAAGCGCGCGGTGGCGACGCTGCGTGACCTGGCCGCGGTGCTCGGCGAGCGCCGGGCGGTGGTCGCACGCGAGTTGACCAAGCGCTTCGAGACCTTCCTCTCGGCCACCCCGGCGGCCTTGGCCGAACGCCTGGAGGACGATGCCGAGCAGCGCCTCGGCGAGTTGGTGATCCTGGTCGAGGGTCAGCGCGGCGAGGCCGCCCCCGACCGCGCCGAACAGGAGCGGGTGCTGCGCATCCTCGCCGAGGCCTTGCCACTGCGCCGCGCCGCCGCCCTCGCCGCGCAGATCACCGGCGCCAAGACCAACGCCCTCTACCGCCTCGGCGTCGAGCTGGAGCTGGGCGGGAAGGGGTAGGGGGCGGCTTTCAGCCGCCAGTCGCCAGCTCTCAGTCACCAGCCCCCAGTGGGCGCCTGCCCTCACCATCGGGAGCCGAAGACAATCCGCTGTTGGCTGTTGGCTGTTGGCTGTTGGCTGTTGGCTGTTGGCTGTTGGCTGTTGGCTGGCGGCTGGCGGCTGGCGGCTGGCGGCTGGCGGCTCGATCCCGTGCGACCTAAGGCATAGTTCTCGGGTATACTGTTTGCTTGGGAGTCGGCCAGACAGTCGCTTCCGTCCTGGTGACGGGAGAGGAAAGTCCGGGCTCCATAGGGCAGGGTGCCAGGTAACGCCTGGGGGGCGAGAGTCCACGGAAAGTGCCGCAGAAAAGATACCGCCGATCCCGTTTTCGGACGGGAGGTAAGGGTGAAATGGTGCGGTAAGAGCGCACCGCGCTGATGGCAACATCAGTGGCAGGGTAAACCCCACCCGGAGCAAGACCAAATAGGGGAACTCGCGGCTTCGACCGCAGCGCGCGGCCCGCGCGTGTTCCCGGGTAGGTCGCTAGAGGCGCGCGGCGACGCGCGTCCCAGATGAATGGCTGTCCACGACAGAACCCGGCTTATCGGCCGACTCCCTTCCCACCATCGATCTTTGTCTCCGTCCCCATTCAGTGCTCGCGCCCAACCTGGTCGGAAGGTGAAGCGTGACCTGAAGTTTATTCTCCAGCCTTTTGATATCCAAACCTTTCACCGGCTCTTCGGCGTTGGTCGAACTTGCCGGCGTAAGTTGCTGACTGTCCAAGAATAAAGTCCACCGTTTCCTTGACTGACCCCAGACCCCTCTCTAACATGGGAGTCAAGTGGGGGGGAGTGGGGAATCAGGGAGCAGGAACCAGGCGGTTCGCCGCGGGGGCGCTCGGTGTTTCGGGGGGTCAGTCTCGTCAATCTCGATGCCAAGGGACGTCTCGCGGTACCTGCCCGGTACCGTGAACGGCTGCGTGCTGCCTGTGATTCCCAGCTGGTCGTGACGGTCGATCGTGACCGCTGTCTGCTGCTCTATCCAGAGTCCGAATGGGACACGATCGAGCGCAAACTCGCCGCACTCCCCGCCTTCGATGCCACGGCACGCGCTATCCAGCGCCTCTATATCGGGAATGCACAAGACGTGGAAATGGATGCTCAGGGTCGAATCCTGTTGCCCCAGCATTTGCGTGATTTCGCCACGCTCGACAAACGGGTCGCCTTCGTCGGCCAGGGTGCCAAGTTCGAGCTGTGGGACGAGCTTGCCTGGAACGCGCGTACCGTCGCGGCACTGAACGACACCGCGATCGACGAGCTGGCCGCCGCGGCCGGACTCGGGTCCTTCACCCTGTGAGCCCTCTCATGACCCCTGCACGCCCTGTTCCCATGGACTCCCAGACCATTCATCGCTCGGTGCTGCTCGACGAGGCGGTGAGTGCGCTGGTGACCGAACCGGGCGGGCGCTATGTCGACGCGACCTTCGGGCGCGGCGGGCACAGTCGCGCCGTGCTCGCGCGGCTGGCTCCGACAGGGCGGCTGATCGGGCTCGACCGCGATCCCGAGGCGATCGCCGCCGCGCGCGCGCTCGACGACCCGCGTTTTCGCATCCTCCACAGCGCCTTCGGCGGGATCGGCGCGGCGCTCGCCGAGGCCGGCGAGACCGAACCGCTCAACGGCATCCTGCTCGATCTCGGCGTCTCCTCGCCGCAGCTCGACACCGCCGAGCGCGGCTTCAGCTTCAGCGCCGACGGGCCGCTTGACATGCGCATGGACCCGAGTCGGGGCGAGTCGGCTGCGGACTGGCTGATGCATGCGGAACAGCAGGAGATCGCGCGCGTACTGCGCGAGTTCGGCGAGGAGCGCTTCGCCAAGCGTATCGCGCGCGCGATCTGCGAGCGTCGTGCCGAGGCCCCGCTGCGCACCACCGCCGAGCTTGCCGCGCTGGTCGATCGCGCCCAGCCGGGGCGGCGCGAGCCGGGCAAGCACCCGGCCACCCGCACCTTCCAGGCGCTGCGCATCCAGGTCAACGACGAACTCGGCGAGATCGAGCGCTGCCTCGATCAGGTCTGCGAGCTGCTCGCCCCCGGTGGGCGGCTGGTGGTGATCAGCTTCCACTCGCTGGAGGACCGCATCGTCAAGCACTTCATGCGTCGCGAGTCGCGCGGCGCGGTGCTGCCCAAGGGCGTGCCGGTGACCGGTGCCCCGGCCCCGGGGCGGCTGCGCCTGCTCGGCAAGGCGCAGCGTCCCTCGACGGTCGAATCCGAGTCCAACCCGCGCGCGCGCAGCGCCATCATGCGCGTGGCCGAGCGGAGCACAGCCGATGGCGCGTGCTGAACTCTGGATCGCGGCGGTGCTGGGGTTCGCGGTGGTGGTCTCGGCCATCGCCGTGGTCCACACCAAGTATCTGACCCGGGTGCACTTCGCCCAGCTCCAGGACCTGCGCGCCCAGCGCGACGCCATCGACGTCGAGTGGAACCGGCTGCGACTCGAGGAGGCGGCGCTCTCCACCCATTCGCGGATCGAGCGGATCGTGCGCGAGCAGCTCGGCATGTTCTCGCCGCGCCCCGGCGACGTGCTGTTGCTCGAGGAGACCGGCCATGGCCAACCCTAGCCGTCGTTCCCGGCGCTCGCGCGAACCCGCCAAGCCCCGTCGCCCCGACATCGGATTGCGTCGTCGGCTGTTGCTGATGGCGCTGGCGGTGGCCTTCGTGCTGCTCGGCGCCGGGGTCTTCTATCGTCAGGTGGTCGAGACCGACTTCCTCCAGACCGAGGGCGAGCGGCGCTATCTGCGGGTGGCCGAGATCGCCGCGCGTCGCGGCATGATCAGCGACCGCAACGGCGAGCCGCTGGCCGTCAGCACCCCGGTCGAGACGGTGTGGGCCGATCCGCGCAAACTGGTCGAGCGGCTCGACGTGCTCCCCGAGCTGGCGCGGGCGCTGGGTCTCGAGCCGCAGGCGCTACGCGAGCGGGTGCTTGCCAAGTCCGATCGCGGTTTCATCTATCTCAAGCGTCGGGTCGATTTCGACGAGGCGCGCGCGGTGCGCGAGCTGATCGCACGCGAGCGTCTCGGTGGTGTCGACTTCGAGACCGAGTACCGGCGTTTCTATCCGGGCGCCGAGGTGTTCGGGCACGTCATCGGCTTCACCGACATCGAGGACCGTGGTCAGGAGGGTATCGAGTTCGCCTACGACGCCCAGCTCCAGTCCGAGCCGGGGCTGCGCCGGGTGATCCGCGACGGGCGCAAGCGCATCGTCCAGGAGGTCGAGCAGCTGCGCCCGCCGCGCCAGGGCACCGATCTGGTGCTGAGTCTCGACCGCCGGCTGCAGTTCCTCGCCTATCGCGAGCTGCTGGCGGCGGTGCGCGAGCACGAGGCCGTCGGCGGCACCCTGGTGACGCTCGATGTCGACACCGGCGAGGTGCTGGCGATGGTCAACCAGCCCGGCTACAACCCCAACGCGTTGAGCGATGGCGGTAGCGAGCGTCGTCGCAATCGCTGTGTCACCGACGTGATCGAGCCCGGCTCCACGGTCAAGCCGCTGGTGGTGGCCGCGGCGCTCGAGCGCGGGCTGATCACGCCCACCACCGAGATCGACACCGAGCCGGGTTACTTCCGGGTCGGGCGCAATCTGGTGCGCGACGTCCACGACTACGGTCTGCTCGACGTCACCGGGGTGATCGCCAAGTCGAGCAACGTCGGCGTGGTCAAGATCGCGCAGATGATGGAGTACGCCGACCTCTGGAGCCTCTACGACCATCTCGGCTTCGGTCGTGTCACCGGGATCGGATTTCCCGGCGAGAGCCCCGGCAACCTGCGTCACTATTCAGACTGGCGGGTCTTCGAGCACGCCACGCTCGCCTTCGGCTACGGCCTGTCGGTGACCACGCTGCAGCTGGCCCAGGCCTATGCCACGCTCGCCGCCGACGGCATCAAGCGTCCGGTCACCCTGCTCAGACGCGAGCCGGGGGCGACGATGCCGGGGAGCCGGGTGCTCAGTGCCGAGACCGCGCGCACGGTGCGCGCGATCATGGAACAGGTGGTGTCCGAGAAAGGCACCGCCCGGCGCGCGGCGATCGCCGGCTATCGCGTGGCGGGCAAGACCGGGACGGCGAAGAAAGCCGGTCCCAATGGCTATGCGGGCCGGCGCTATCAGGCGGTGTTCGCCGGTTTCGCGCCGGCGGAGCGTCCGCGATTGGTGACGGTGGTGATGATCGACGAGCCGGGCGGCAAGTCCTACTACGGTGGGGTGGTCGCCGCCCCGGTGTTCCAGAAGGTGATGGAGGGGGCGCTGCGGCTGTTCAACGTGCCGCCGGATGATCCTCCCCCATCGATGCTGTTGAGCGGACGTGGAGGGCCAGGGCTGTGATCGCGCTCTCCTCGACCGCCTGCGCCTGGCGTCTGGGTGATCTCATCGATGGGGTTGCCGAGGCCGGCGATGCCGCCGATCGTCCGGTGTGCTCGATCGCGCTCGACAGTCGGATGCTGTCGCAGGGCGCGCTCTTCCTCGCCTGCCAGGGGGGCAGTCTGCACGGCCTGGCCTTCGCCCAGGAGGCCAAGCATCGTGGGGCGACGGCGATCCTCGCCGAGATCTCGGCGGACTGGCCGGTCGAGGCCATCCTCGATCTCGGCGCCTGTCTCGGCTTGCCGGTGATCCCGGTCGAGGGGCTTGCGGCGCGCGCCAGCGCGTTGGCCGCGCGTTTCTACGGTGCGCCCAGCGAGCGCCTGGAGCTGTTCGGCGTCACCGGCACCAACGGCAAGACCAGCGTCAGCCACTTCCTCGCCCAGGCGCTCGCTCCGGAGCTTGACTGTGCGGTGATCGGCACCCTCGGCAACGGCTTCCCCGGGGCGCTGCGCTCGCCCACCCACACCACCCCGGATGCGATCTCGTTGCAGGCGCTGCTCGAGTCGCTGCGCGCCCAGGGCGCGCGCGCGGTGGCGATGGAGGTCTCCTCGCACGCACTCGATCAGGGGCGCACCAGCGCCGCGCGCTTCAGCCATGCCGTCTTCACCAACCTCAGTCGCGACCATCTCGACTATCACGGTGACATGACCGCCTATGGCGAGGCCAAGCGCCGACTCTTCCTCAGCCCGGGGCTGCAGTGGGCGGTACTCAATCTCGACGACCCGTTCAGCGCGCGTCTGCTCGAGACCCTGGCCCCTGAGGTCCAGGTCGCCGGTTACGGCATCGATCCCGAGGGTCCGACCCCGTCGCGCTGTGCGCTGCGACTGCGCGCCCTGGCCATCGAGCCGCGTCCGCACAGCCTTTATCTGCACGTCGAGTCGCGCACCACCCGACGCACCGAGCGCGCCGAACTCGAGGTCGGGCTGATCGGTCGCTTCAACGCCGCCAATCTGCTCGCGGTGCTGGCGGTGATGTGCTCGCGCGGGCTGCCGCTGGAGCGCGCGGTGCGCGAGCTGGCACGCATCCGCGGGGTGCCGGGGCGGATGGAGTGTTTCGGCGGTAGTGATGCGCCGCTGGTGGTGGTCGACTACGCCCATACCCCCGACGCGCTGGAGAAGGCGTTGGTCAATGTCCGCGAGCACACCAGTGGCCGATTGATCACGGTGTTCGGTTGCGGCGGCGATCGCGATCGCGGCAAGCGCCCGCTGATGGGGTCGATCGCCGAGAGCCTCAGCGACGGCCTGATCCTTACCGACGACAATCCGCGCACCGAATCGCCCGAGGCCATCGTCGCCGACATCCTCGAGGGCGTCGGCGAGCGCGAGCGGGTGCGTGTCGAGCACCAGCGGGGGTTGGCGATCCGGCTGGCCATCGCGCTCGCCGGTCGCGGTGACGCGGTAGTGGTCGCAGGCAAGGGACACGAGACCTATCAGGACATGGGTGACTTGAAGAGACGATTCAGCGATCGCGCACAGGCCGTCGAGGCGTTGCGCGAGTGGCGGGAGGGACATCACTGATGTGGACGCTTGGCGAGGCCGTGACCGCGGCCGGGGGCCGACTCCAGGGCACTGATTGCCGTTTCGACGGGGTCGGCACCGACAGTCGGGTCGATTGCAGCGGTCAGCTGTTCGTGGCCCTGCGCGGACCACGCTTCGACGGTCACGAACACGTCGAGGCGGCGCGGCGCGCCGGTGCGGTGGCGGCGCTGGTCGATCATCCGGTGGCGGTCGATCTGCCGCAGTGGGTGGTCGACGACACCCGGCTCGGGCTGGGCCGGCTGGCGCATGCCTGGCGGGCGCGGTTGCGCGCTCGGGTGGTGGCGATCACCGGCAGCAACGGCAAGACCACCGCCAAGGAAATGGTCGCGGCGATCCTCGGCCAGGTCGGCCGGGTGCATGCCACCAGCGGCAACCTCAATAACGACATCGGCATGCCGCTGACCCTGCTCGGCGCGCGCGACGAGGATTTCCTGGTGCTCGAGATGGGTGCCAACCACCCCGGCGAGATCGGTTACATGACCGATATCGCCCGTCCCGACGTGGCGCTGATCACCAATGCCGGGCGTGCCCATCTCGAGGGGTTCGGCTCGCTCGAGGGGGTCGCCCGCGCCAAGGGCGAGATCGCCCGTGGGCTGCTCCCGCACGGCATCCTGGTGGTGCCCGAGGACTCGCCCTACATCGGGCTGTGGCGCGAGCTGGCGTTCGCCCAGCGGGTCTCGACCTTCGCCATCGACGACGGTCCGCGTACCCCGGCGACGGTGCGCCCGGCGGTCGGGGCCGCTCGTGCCGAGATCGAGGTCGACTGGGACGCACAGGGGTTCCGCACCCGTTTCGTCGCGCGTCACGGTGGCGAGGCGCACGCCCTGGCGCTGCCGCTGGCCGGCGAGCACAACGTGCGCAACGCCCTCGCCGCGAGCACCGTGGCGTTCGCCCTCGGTGTCGAGGACACGGCGATCCGCGACGGACTGGCCGCGCTGCGCCCGGTCCCCGGCCGACTCTGCCCGCGGCTGTGCGGGGCGGGACGGTTGCATCTGATCGACGATACCTACAACGCCAACCCCGACTCGATCGCCGCCGCGATCGCGGTCCTGAGCGGCTTTGCCGGACGCCGCTGGCTGGTGCTCGGCGATCTCGGCGAACTCGGCCCCGAGGCCGAGTCGCTGCACCGCGAGATCGGCGAGCGCGCGCGCGCCGCCGGCATCGAGCGCCTCGCCGCAGTGGGTCCGCTGAGCGCCGCCGCGGTCGACGGCTTCGGCGCCGGGGGCGAGCACTTCGCCGATCAGGCGGCGCTGATCGCCGCGCTGCGCGCCGAACTCGGCGCCGATGATCGGGTGCTGGTCAAGGGGTCGCGCACCGCACGAATGGAACGCATCGTAGAGGCGCTCTGCGCCGCTGGAGGAGACGAGTTTGCTGCTTTATCTGACTGACTGGCTCGCCGGACTCGATAGTGGGTTCAGCGTCTTTCGCTATCTCACCCTGCGCGCCATCCTTGGGGTGTTGACCGCGCTGGCGATCGCCTTGCTGGTAGGGCGGCCGATGATCCGTCGGCTGCGTGCCTACAAGATCGGCCAGACGGTGCGCGACGACGGCCCGCAGAGCCATCTGTCGAAGTCCGGCACCCCGACCATGGGCGGGGCGCTGATCCTGGTGGCGGTGGCCATCAGCACTCTGCTGTGGGCCGATCTCGGCAACCACTATGTCTGGATCGTGTTGCTCACCACCCTGGCCTTTGGCGCCATCGGTCTGGTCGACGACTACAAGAAGCTGGTGCAGCGCGACCCGCGCGGGCTGCCGGCGCGCTGGAAGTATCTGTGGCAGACGGTGTTCGGCTTCGTCGCCGCCGTGGCCCTCTATGTCAGCGCCTCCACCCCGGCCGAGACCGCGCTGCTGATCCCCTATCTGAAGAACGTCTCGATCCAGCTCGGCCCCTGGTTCATCCTGCTGACCTATTTCGTCATCGTCGGCTCGAGCAACGCGGTCAATCTCACCGACGGGCTCGACGGGCTGGCGATCATGCCCACGGTGCTGGTGGCCGGGGCGCTGGGTCTCTTCGTCTATGCCAGTGGTCACGCCGAGATCGCCGATTATCTGCTGATCCCCTATGTCGCCGACGTCGGCGAGCTGGTGATCTTCTGCGCCGCGCTGGTCGGCGCCGGGCTCGGTTTCCTCTGGTTCAACGCCTATCCGGCGCAGGTGTTCATGGGGGATGTCGGCGCGCTCGCGCTCGGCGCCGCGCTCGGCACCGTAGCGGTGGCGGTGCGTCAGGAGCTGGTGCTGTTCGTGATGGGCGGGGTGTTCGTGGTCGAGACCATCTCGGTGATGCTCCAGGTGATGTCGTTCAAGCTCACCGGCAAGCGCATCTTCCGCATGGCGCCGCTGCATCATCACTTCGAGCTGCAGGGCTGGCCCGAGCCGCGGGTGATCGTGCGCTTCTGGATCGTCACCGTGGTACTGGTGCTGATCGGACTGGCGAGCTTGAAGATCCGTTGATATGACTGAGCGACTCACCCAGCCCCCGGCCCCCAAGACCCTGGTCGTCGGCCTCGGCAAGACCGGGCTGTCCTGCGCGCGCCATCTGCACGCCCTGGGCGTGCCGACGGCGGTGACCGACTCGCGTGCTCAGCCCCCTGGACTCGATGCGCTGCGCGAGTCGCTGCCGGAGCTGGCGGTGTTCGTCGGCGGTTTCGAGCGCGAGGTGTTCGAGGCCGCCGAGCAGCTGGTGGTCAGCCCCGGGGTGGCGCTCGCCGAGCCGCTGATCGCCGCGGCGATCGCCCGCGGGGTCGAGGTGGTCGGCGACATCGAGCTGTTCGCCCGCGCTGCGCGGGCGCCGATCTGTGCCATCACCGGTTCCAACGGCAAGAGCACGGTGACCTCGCTGGTCGGGCTGATGGCGCGGCTGGCCGGGCGGCGCGTGGCGGTCGGCGGCAACCTCGGCGAGCCGGCGCTGGCGCTGCTCGACGAGCAAGCCGAACTCTATGTGCTCGAACTCTCGAGCTTCCAGCTCGAGACCACCCACGATCTCGGCGCCGAGGTCGCGGTGGTGCTCAACCTCTCACCCGATCACATGGACCGCTACCCGGATCTTGCCGCCTATGCCGCGGCCAAGGCGCGGATCTACCGCGACGCGCGGGTGGCGGTGGTCAACCGCGACGACCCCGAGGTGATGGCGATGGTTGCCGTCGAGCCGGGACGAGCGCTGATCGGCTTCACCCTCGGCGAGCCGGGTGCGGACGACTACGGGGTGCGCCGTCATCGCGGCGAGGACTGGATCTGTCGCGGCGACACGCCACTGCTCGAGTGCGCGCGCCTCGCCCTGGCCGGACGCCACAACCTCGCCAACGCGCTCGCCGCGCTGGCGCTCGCCGAGGCCTGCGGGCTGCCGCGCGAGGCCTGCTGCAAGGCGCTGACCAATTTCTCCGGGCTGGCGCATCGCTGCGAGCTGGTGCGCGAGCGTGACGGGGTGTGCTGGTACGACGACTCCAAGGGCACCAACCCGGGGGCCACGGTGGCCGCGCTCGACGGACTGGTGGGCGAGGGCGATTCCGCTCGGGTGGTGCTGATCGCCGGCGGCGACGGCAAGGGCGCGGATTTCGCGCCGCTGCGACCGGCGGTGGCGCGCGCCGCGCGCGCGGTGGTGCTGCTCGGTCGTGATGCGCCGCTGATCGAACAGACGCTCGCCGGGAGCGTGCCGCTGCGCCAGGCCGCCGACATGCTCGAGGCGGTGCGGTTGGCCGCCGGGCTGGCGCGGCCGGGGGACCGGGTGCTGCTCTCGCCGGCCTGCGCGAGCTTCGACATGTTCGAGGGCTATGCCCATCGTGGCCGGGTCTTCGCCGAGGCGGTACGGGGGTTGCCAGGATGAGCGCCGCCGCCCGTCCGGTGCGCAACCTGCGTCGTCGCCGCGAGCGACTGCCCGCGTTCGACCACGCGCTGCTGATCTGCGTGCTCGCGCTGCTCGGCTTCGGACTGGTGATGGTCGCCTCGGCGTCGATGTCGATCGCCGAGAGTTGCTGCGGCACGCCCTTCTATTTCGTGATCCGTCATAGTATCGCGCTGCTGCTCGGGCTGATCGGCGGGGTGGTGGCCTATCGTCTGTCGCTGTCGTGGTGGGAGCGCAACGGGATCTGGATGTTCCTGGGCGGCATGGCCTTGCTGGCGCTGGTGCTGGTCCCGGGAATCGGTCATTCGGTCAATGGCGCGACGCGCTGGATCCCGCTCGGTCCCTTCAATCTCCAGCCCTCCGAGTTCATGAAACTGTTCGCGGTGGTCTATGTCGCCGGCTATCTGGTGCGTCATGCCGATGCCGTCGCCAATCGGCTCTCGGGCTTCATCCGCCCGATGGTGCTGGTCGGCGCGGTCGGTGCCCTGACCCTGATGCAGCCGGACTTCGGCACCACCGCGGTGATGCTTGTCACGGTGATGGGGATGCTCTTCCTCGGCGGGGTGAGCGTGCTGCCCTTCGTGCTGCTGATCGCGGTGGTCGGCGTCGCACTGGTGGCCCTGGTGCTCTTCTCGCCCTACCGGATGCAGCGTGTCACCTCTTTCCTCGATCCCTTCGACGACCCCTTCAACAGCGGGTATCAGCTCAGCCAGGCGTTGATCGCCTTCGGTCGCGGCGAGTGGCTGGGGGTCGGGCTCGGCAACGGTATCCAGAAGCAGTTCTTCCTGCCCGAGGCGCACACCGACTTCCTTGCCTCGGTGATCGGCGAGGAGTTCGGTCTGCTCGGGACCCTGCTGCTGGTGGCCGCCTTCGTCTTCGTCACCTGGCGCGCCTTTGCCATCGGCGCCCGCGCCCAGGCGCTGGGCAAGGCCTTTGCCGCTCATGCCGCGCAGGGCATCGGGTTGTGGGTCGGGATGCAGGCGTTCGTCAACATCGGGGTCAATGTGGGGCTGCTCCCGACCAAGGGGTTGACCCTGCCGTTTCTCAGTTACGGCAGCAACAGTCTGATCGTCGCCTGCATGGCGATGGGGCTGTTGCTGCGCATCGATGCCACGGTGCGTCAGGCGCAGTCCGAGGCGGGACCAAGACGGGGGTTGAAATGGGTCCGTGCATAGGCGTCATGGCCGGCGGTACCGGTGGACACGTGTTTCCCGCGCTGGCGGTGGCCGAGCGGCTGCGCGCCGAGGGCGCGCGGGTGTTCTGGATCGGCACTCGGCGCGGCATGGAGTCGCGACTGGTGCCCGCGCACGGCTTCGAGATCGAGTGGCTCGGTATCGAGGGGGTGCGTGGCAAGGGCTGGCGCTCGCGTCTGCTCGCCCCCTGGCGGCTGGCGCGTGCCTCGTGGCAGGCCGCGCGCATCCTGCGCCGCCGTCGTCCGGCGCTGGTCGTCGGCATGGGCGGCTTCGTCTCCGGTCCCGGCGGGCTGATGGCGCGCGTGCTCGGCATCCCGTTGGTGGTGCAGGAGCAGAACCGGGTGCCGGGGCTGACCAATCAGTGGTTGTCGCGGATCGCGCGCCGGGTCTTCGAGGGCTTCCCGGGGAGCTTCGCCCCCGGTCGCGCCGAGGTCAGCGGCAATCCGGTGCGCGCCGAGATCGCCGCGTTGCCGGCCCCGGCCGAGCGCTGGCGCGAGCGTGACGGCGTGGCGCGGCTGCTGGTGCTCGGTGGCTCGCTCGGCGCGCTCGCGCTCAATCGCGCGCTGGCCCCGGCGCTCGCCCGGCTTGATCCCGAGGCACGCCCGCTGGTTCGCCATCAGGCCGGTGCACGCACCCTGGAGGAGGCGCGCGCGGCCTATCGCGAGGCCGGTGTCGAGGCCGAGGTGGTGCCCTTCATCGACGACATGGCCGCAGCCTATGCCTGGGCCGATCTGGTGGTCTGTCGCGCCGGCGCGCTGACCGTCTCGGAGCTGGCCGCCGCCGGCGTGGGCGCGGTGCTGGTGCCCTATCCGCACGCCGTCGACGATCACCAGCAGGCCAATGCCGGTTATCTGGTCGAGGTCGGCGCGGCGCGCTTGTTGCCGCAGACCGCGCTCACCGTCGAGCGTCTCGGCGCGTTGCTCGCCGAGCTGCTCGGCGATCGCGCCGCGCTGCTGGCGATGGCCGAGGCGGCGCGGGATCGCGCCCGGCCGGAGGCGGCGGCGCGGATTGCCGCGCACTGTCTCGAGGAGGTCGGTCGATGAACGCACATCTGCAACATACCGCCGCTAACATGGGGCGGGTCCGGCGTCTGCACTTCATCGGTATCGGTGGCGCGGGGATGAGCGGGATCGCCGAGCTGATGGCCAACCTCGGCTACGAGGTCAGCGGCTCGGACCTGCGCGAGAGCGAGGTCACCCGCCGGCTCGCCGGGCTCGGCGTCGAGATCCATGTCGGCCATCGCGCTGAGCAGGTCGCCGACGTCGACGCGGTGGTGGTCTCGACGGCGATCGACGAGGACAACCCCGAGATCCGCGCCGCGCGTGCCGCGCGCATCCCGATCGTGCGCCGTGCCGAGATGCTCGCCGAGCTGATGCGCTTCTACTACGGCGTGGCGGTGGCCGGTACCCACGGCAAGACCACCACCACCAGCCTGGTGGCGAGCATCCTCGCCGAGGGCGGGCTCGACCCGACCTTCGTCATCGGCGGGCGGCTCAACAGCGCCGGGGCCAACGCCAAGCTCGGCACCACCAAGTACCTGGTGGCCGAGGCCGACGAGAGTGACGCATCCTTCCTGTATCTGCAGCCGATGGTGTCGATCGTCACCAATATCGACGCCGATCACATGCACACCTACGGTAACGACTTCTCGCGGCTGCGCAGCACCTTCGTCGAGTTCCTCCATCACCTGCCCTTCTACGGGTTGGCGGTGCTCTGTATCGACGATCCGGTGGTGCGCGAGCTGGTCTCGACCATCCCCCGCCCGGTGCGCACCTACGGTACCCACCCCGAGGCCGATGTGCGTGCCAGCGCGCTGCGCCAGTGCGGCATGCGCACCAGCTTCCGCGTCGAGAGCGACGCGCTCGACGGGCCGCTCGAGCTGACCCTCAACCTGCCCGGTCGGCACAATGTGCTCAACGCCCTGGCGGCGATCACCGTGGCGCTCGAACTCGGCGTCGAGGAGCAGGCGGTGGCGCGCGCCTTGTCGCGCTTCGAGGGGGTGGGGCGGCGCTTCGTCTCTCACGAACTGCGCGACGCCTGGGGGCGCGATCTGCTGGTGGTCGACGACTATGGCCATCACCCGCGCGAACTCGCCGCGACCCTGGAGGCGGCGCGCGCGGGCTGGCCGGGGCGGCGGCTGGTGCTGGTGTTTCAGCCGCATCGCTATTCGCGCACCCAGGAGCAATTCGACGATTTCGTCGCAGTGCTCTCGGGGGTCGACGCCCTGGTGCTCTGCGAGGTCTATCCGGCCGGTGAGCAGCCGATCCCCGGCGCCGACGGGCGTGCCCTGAGTCGCGCCATCCGCACCCGGGGCGAGTGCGATCCGGTGTTCGTCGAAGGTCCGGATGCGGTTTCCGAGCTGCTGCCCAACCTGCTCGAGGACGGCGATATCGTGCTGGTGGCCGGTGCCGGCGACATCGGTCGGCTGGCCGCGCGATTGCCGCAGCTGTTGGAGCAGGGCCGATGAGCGAGACGACGACACCCCGGCGCGGCACCCTGCTCGAACACGAGCCGCTGGCCCGTTACACCAGCTGGCGGGTCGGTGGTCCGGCACGAAGGCTCTATCGCCCGGCCGATCTCGACGATCTCGCCGCCTTCCTCGCTGCGCTCGACCCCGGCGAGCCGCTGTTGTGGCTGGGACTGGGGAGCAATGTGCTGATCGACGACGCCGGGTTTCCCGGCACCGTGATCCACACCCTGGGCTGTCTCGACGGGCTCGAGCGTCACGGCGAGCACGGCCTGCGGGTCGGCGCCGGGGTCACCTGCGCCAAGCTCGCCCGCGTCGCCGCGCGCGCCGACCTAGTCGGGGTCGAGTTCCTCGCCGGCATCCCCGGCACCCTCGGCGGCGCCCTGACGATGAACGCCGGGGCCTGGGGCGGCGAGACCTGGCCGTGGGTCGCGCGGGTGCGCACCATCGATCGCCGGGGGAGGGTCCGCGAGCGCCCGGTGAGCGACTTCACCCCGGGTTATCGCGAGGTGCGCGGGCCGGCGGGCGAGTGGTTCGTCGGCGCCGACCTGGTGCTCGAGCCCGGCGACGGCGCCGCGGCGATGGCGCGGATTCGCGCGCTGCTCGATCGCCGCGCCGCCACCCAACCGATCGGTCAGCCCAGTTGCGGCTCGGTGTTCCGCAATCCGCCGGGGGACCATGCCGCGCGACTGATCGAGGCCAACGGGCTCAAGGGGCGACGACTCGGCGGCGCCCAGGTCTCCGAGCGTCACGCCAACTTCATCATCAACACGGGCGATGCCACCGCCCGGGACATCGTCGAGCTGATCGCGCTGGTGCAGACCACGGTCGAACGCGCCAGCGGGGTGCGGTTGATGCCCGAGGTGCGGCGGCTCGTCGGGGGGGAGTCATGACCAGGCATCGGGTTCAGGACGCGGCCGGGTTCGGCCGGGTTGCGGTGTTGCTCGGTGGCGAGGCGGCCGAGCGCGAGATCTCGCTGAGGAGCGGGCGTGCGGTGCTCGAGGCGCTGCGCCGTCAGGGTGTCGACGCCGAGCCGATCGACCCCGGCGCCGACGTGCTCGAGCGCTTGCGGGTCGGCGGCTTCGAGCGCGCCTTCGTGGTGCTCCACGGACGCGGCGGCGAGGACGGCCAGATCCAGGGGGCGCTCGAGCGTATCGGCATGCCCTACACCGGCTCCGGGGTGCTCGGCTCGGCGCTGGGCATGGACAAGCATCGCTGCAAGCTGCTGTGGTCGGGGGGCGGTCTGCCCACCGCAGACGCCGTGCTGCTGCGCGACGAGGACGACCTGCCGACGGCCGCGGCGCTCGGTTTCCCGTTGATGGTCAAGCCGGTGCACGAGGGCTCGAGCATCGGCATGGCCAAGGTCGAGGACGTCGCCGGGCTCGCCGCCGCCTGGCGTGCGGCGAGTGCCTTCGATGCCCTGGTGCTCGCCGAGCGCTGGATCGCGGGCGCGGAGTACACCTGCGCCATCCTCGGCGAGGAGGCGCTGCCGCTGATCCGGCTGGAGACGCCCAACGTCTTCTACGACTACGAGGCCAAGTACAGCGCCGACACCACCCGCTACTTCTGCCCCAGCGGACTGGAGCCGGCGCGCGAGCACGCGCTGCAGTCGCTCGCGCTCGACGCCTTCGAGCAGGCCGGGGCGAGCGGCTGGGGGCGGGTCGACCTGATGCTCGACGCCGCTGGCGACCCCTTCCTGCTGGAGATCAACACGGTGCCGGGGATGACCGATCACAGCCTGGTGCCGATGGCGGCGCGGGCGGCGGGGATGGACTTCGATCGGCTGGTGTGGCGCATCCTGGAGACGAGTTTCGACCGTGGCTGAACGACGCCGTCGCGGGGCTACCAGGAAGCGTCCGCTGTTGCAGCGGCTGGGGCGCTCGCGTTGGCGCGGGCTGCTCGGGGTGGTGCTGCTGCTGGCGATGCCGCTCGGGGCTTGGCGGTTTATCCAGGAGGAGCCGGGGTTGTTGCCGGTGCGGGTGATCGAGGTCGAGGGCGAGCTGCATCATCACTCCTCGGCGTTGCTCAGCCAGACCCTGACCGAGCGACTCGATGGCGGCATCCTGACCGCCAACCTGGTCGAACTCAAGCGCGCGGCCGAGTCGCTGGCCTGGGTCGGTCATGCCAGTCTGCGTCGGGTGTGGCCCGATCGGCTGCTGGTGCTGGTCGAGGAGCATCGGCCGATCGCGCGCTGGAACGACGATGGTCTGGTGACCGCCGAGGGGGTGGTGTTCCGACCGCGCGCCGCGACCCTGCCGGCGGGATTGCCGGTGCTCGTGGGCGAGGAGGCGCGCGCCGCCGAGCTGGCGAGTCGCTATCAGGACTGGCGCGACCGACTGATGCTGGTCGGCCATCTGATCCAGACCCTGGCGGTCGATCCGCGCGGCGATTGGCGCATCGAGCTGGTGATGGGTACCGAGCTGCGGCTCGGGTCCGAGCAGGTCGAGGAGCGTCTCGCCCGCTTCATCGCCAACGCCCCGCAGCTCGAGGCGGTTGGACAATTGTTGGTCGTGGATCTGCGCTACAGCAACGGGTTCGCCGTGCGCTGGGCGGATGAGAGACAGGCGCAGGTCCGCGCGAACTCGGGTCGCCCGGAGTGGCCCGACAATCGAGGATAGAACCGGATGTCGCGACGTAACGACAAGAATCTTTTGGTGGGCCTGGACATCGGCACCTCCAAAGTCGCCGCCCTGATCGGCGAACTCAAGGATGATGATCAGATCGAGATCATCGGCATCGGCGCCCACCCCTCGCGCGGACTCAAGCGCGGGGTGGTGGTCGACATCGAGTCGACGGTGCAGTCGATCCAGCGCGCGGTGGAAGAGGCCGAGCTGATGGCCGGCTGCGAGATCCACTCGGTGCACGCCGGGATCGCCGGCAGCCATGTGCGCAGCTTCAACTCCGACGGTGTCGCCAAGGTCAACGAGGGTGAGGTCACCCAGGCCGATGTCGATCAGGTGATCGACTCGGCGCGTGCGGTGGCGATCCCGGCCGACCAGAAGACCCTGCACATCCTGCCGCAGGAATTCATCATCGACGAGCAGGGCGGGGTGCGCGAGCCGATCGGCATGTGCGGGGTGCGCCTCGAGGCCAAGGTGCACATCGTCACCGGCGCGGCGAGCGCGGCGCAGAACCTCACCCGCTGCATCGGCCGCTGCGGGCTCGATGTCGACGACCTGGTGCTCTCGCAGCTGAGTTCGAGCTACTCGGTGCTCGGCGAGGACGAGAAGGAACTCGGCGTCTGTCTGGTCGACATCGGTGCCGGCACCACCGATATGGCGGTGTTCACCAATGGCGCCATCCGCCACACCTCGGTGATCCCGATCGCCGGCGACCAGGTCACCAACGACATCGCCGTGGCGCTGCGCACGCCCACCCAATACGCCGAGCAGATCAAGGTCGAGCATGCCTGCGCGCTCGCTCAGCTCGCCGCCGACAGCGAGGCGATCGAGGTGCCGAGCATCGGTGACCGACCGCCACGCCGGCTCTCGCGCCAGATGCTCGCCGAGGTCGCCGAGCCGCGCTACGAAGAGCTGCTGACCCTGCTGAAGAACGAGCTGCGGCGCAGCGGGCTGGAGGAGGTGGTCGCCGGCGGCGTGGTGCTCACCGGCGGCGGGGCCAAGATGGAGGGACTGGTCGAGCTGGCCGAGTCGGTGTTCGACATGCCGGTGCGTCTCGGTGTGCCGCAGCACGTCGTCGGCATGTCCGAGGTGGTCGACAACCCGGCCTATGCGACCGGGGTGGGACTGCTGATGTATGCGCGCCAGCACCGCTTCGCCCGTGCTCCCGAGATGGCCGAGGGGCCGGGGCTGCAAGGGATGTGGTCGCGCATGCGCGGCTGGTTCCAGGGCACGTTCTAGAGGGACGGTGCCGCTGCTCCGGTCGTTCCGGGGCGGTGGTGTCGGCAGGGCGGTGTCGCGAGCGATGCCGTAGTCAGGATGGACCGCGGCCTGCGGTCTCAGAGGCCCCGGTGTCCAGAGGACGTCGGGGATGTCGGGGGGCGGTGTCGCCTGGAGCGCGGCGCCGACGAGGTTTCAGGTTTTTGCGCACTGCAACAAGAGAGGAGATTTCACATGTTCGAACTGATGGACACCCATAGCCAGAACGCGGTCATCAAGGTTATCGGCGTCGGTGGCGGTGGCGGCAACGCGGTCAACCACATGGTCGCCTCGACCATCGAGGGGGTCGACTTCATCTGCGCCAACACCGATGCTCAGGCGCTGAAGAACTCCAACGTCAAGACCATCCTGCAGCTCGGCGCCGGTATCACCAAGGGACTGGGCGCGGGCGCCGACCCCGAGGTCGGACAGAGTGCCGCGATGGAGGATCGCGATCGCATCCAGGATGCGCTCGAGGGCGCCGACATGGTCTTCATCACCGCGGGCATGGGCGGTGGTACCGGTACCGGCGCCGCGCCGGTGGTCGCCCAGGTCGCCAAGGAGCTGGGGATCCTCACCGTCGCCGTGGTCACCAAGCCCTTCCCCTTCGAGGGCGTCAAGCGCAGCCGCGTGGCCGAGGAGGGGATCGCCGAGTTGGCCACCAACGTCGATTCGCTGATCACCATTCCCAACGAGAAGCTGCTGGCGGTGCTCGGCAAGGAGATGAGCCTGCTCGACGCCTTCCGCGCGGCCAACGACGTGCTGCTCAACGCCACTCAGGGCATCGCCGAGCTGATCACCCGCCCGGGACTGATCAACGTCGACTTCGCCGATGTCAAGACGGTGATGTCGACGATGGGCGTGGCGATGATGGGGACCGGTGCGGCCCAGGGCGAGAATCGTGCCCGCGAGGCAGCCGAGGCGGCGATCCGCAGCCCGCTGCTCGAGGACATCGATCTCGCCGGCGCCAAGGGCATCCTGGTCAACATCACCGCGGGGATGAGCCTCACCATCGGTGAGTTCGACGAGGTCGGCAGCACGGTGCGCGAGTTCGCCGACGACGAGGCCACCGTGGTGGTCGGGACCGTGGTCGACCCCGAACTTGAGGACGAGCTGCGAGTGACCGTGGTCGCCACCGGGCTCGGCGGTAATCGCGTCAAGGTCCGCCGTCCCGGGCTGCAGGAGCCGGCGATGCGTCTGGTCAGCGGTGACGGGGGTGAGAGCGCGCCCGACTATCGCGAACTCGATCGCCGTCCGGCGGTTGCGCGCAAGGCGGGTGCTCAGGCGGCGTCCGAGTCGGTCGGGGAGAGCGACCTGGATTATCTCGACATCCCCGCCTTCTTGCGTCGTCAGGCTGATTGATCAGGGGTTTCCCTGTATCTGAAAGACGTTTGAAAACAGGGGCGTCGTGTCTTGTTGCGTGCGAAACTTGATAAATCTTCGGGAAAACCCTAAGCTATCCGAAACCGCACCCGTCGTGATGACGCGCGTGCACATGAATCGAGCACAGGATGAGCGGCGTGGGGCCGGTTGAGCCGGTCCCGCGCTGGACTCGACCGGCAACCGGCAGGGATCGCCGTCGGCCGCCGTGGATAGCGAGGGGTAACCCGGGCGATGATCAAGCAACGCACCTTGAAGACCGTGATCCAGACCACCGGCGTGGGGCTTCACACCGGTGAGAAGGTCGCGCTCACCCTGCGCCCGGCCGCTCCGGATACCGGTATCGTGTTCCGGCGGGTGGATCTCGACACCCCGGTCGAGATCCAGGCCACGCCCTTCAACGTCGGCGACACCCGGCTCTCCACCACCCTGGTGCGCGACGACGTGCGGGTTTCCACCGTCGAGCACCTGCTCGCCGCCTTCGCCGGCTTCGGTATCGACAACGCCTATGTCGATCTCGGTGCCGCCGAAGTGCCGATCATGGACGGCAGCGCCGCGCCCTTCGTGTTCCTTATCCAGTCTGCCGGTGTCGAGGAGCAGCCTAGGGCCAAGCGCTTCATCCGCATCAAGCGCCCGATCGAGGTGCGTGATGGCGACAAGTACGCACGCTTTACGCCCTATCACGGCTTCCGGGTCGATTTTTCCATCGATTTCGACCATCCGGCCTTCCACGCTCGGGTCAATCGCGCCAGCATCGACCTCTCGACCCACTCCTTCGTGCGCGAGGTCAGCCGGGCCCGGACCTTCGGCTTTCTCAAGGAGATCGAGGCGCTGCGCCAGCAGAACCTCGCCCTCGGCGGTAGCCTCGACAATGCCGTGGTGGTCGATGAGTATCGGGTGCTCAACGAGGAAGGCCTGCGCTACGACGACGAGTTCGTGCGTCACAAGATGCTCGACGCCATCGGTGACCTGTACCTGCTCGGCCATTCTCTGGTCGGCGCCTTCAGCGGTCACAAGTCCGGGCACGCACTCAACAACATGCTGGTCCGTGCCCTGGTTGCCGACACCGCCGCCTGGGAGGAGGTCAGCTTCGAGGACGGTGAGTGCGCCCCCATCGGTTATGGTCAGCCGGTGGCCGCGATCTGAGCCGCCGGGTCTGGCCGGGCGATGATGATGGTCGCGCCCAGCCCTCGTCAATCCATTGCCGCAACGACCGGTCGCTGCCCCTGGCAGCGGCCGGTCGCTTGCGTGTGCTCGCTCAGTCGTTCGAGGTGTCGTCCTCGACATGACGCTCGGCGAGTCGTCTGAAGGTGGCGGCGAGTTCGGGGTCGTCCAGGTGTTCGGCGGCGGTGCGCAAGTGTTCGACGGTCGCCGCCGAGAGTCGACGCGGAGTGCCGGTCTGAGCGCTGGTGGGGTGCTGGCGTGGTGACTGTGGCGGTCGGGTCTGGATGTGCACCGCGGTGAGATCGGGCGCGGCCAGCGCGGCGCCGAGATCGCGGGCGATGAAGCGCGCGCGAGTCGCCCACGCCGGCGAGTCGAGCACTAGCACCAACGTGGTGTCCTCGAGGTGGGCGTCGATACAGTGACGCTGCAGCCCGCCGGGGACGCGCTGGCGAGCGGCCTCGAGTAGTTCGAGTTCGCGCTGTCGCCGGGCGAGCCGGGCGCGCACCATGGGGTTGTTCCAGAGCAGGTCGTGGATCGTTTTGGGCCGGTCGGGCATCGCTGCGGGTTGTCGGTGTGTCGAGCAGGAGGCGTGTGCTGCCGCCCGATGATGTCAATGAAGGCGCCTATCCAATCGTTCGGCGTTTCCGGTAGGTGGCGAATGGGGCCATGCCGGCAGTGCCAGAATCAAATCACGTCACCGTAGTATAAACTCGCGTCCTCGGGCGTGAGCCTAACCGTAGAGAGAAGCGATGCATCATCTCGATCGAAGCAAGGCCCCGCGTGGCCAGGTGATCCTGCTGGCCCTCGGGGCCTGCGTGCTCGGTGGTGGCGGGATCGGATTCCTGGCCGGTCAGTCCCTCATCCGCATCGAACCGCCCGCCCCGCCACCTGCCGCCGCATCCACTCTCTCGATTCCCGCCACCCCCTCCACCGATGAAATCAACGCGCTCGCCGCCCGTCTCGGGGAGATGCAGGCCGAACTGCTGCGACTCAATGCGCTCGGCGCACGGCTGGTGCAGATGTCCGGGCTCGACGCCGAGGAGTTCGACTTCGATCGACCGCCGCCGCAGGGTGGCCCCGCCGAGGGACCGGTGCGCGACTACACCATCAAGGAATTGATTAGCGAACTCGGCAGCGTCGCCAGTCTCATCGATGATCGCCAGCGCAAGCTCGGGGTGATCGAGGGCGTGGTGATGGAGCAGGGGCTCAAGGCGCAGGCGCTGCCGACCAACTGGCCGGTCGCCTCCGGCTATATCACCTCCAAGTTCGGCTATCGGATCCACCCGACGCGCAAGGTGCGGCTGTTCCACAGTGGTGTCGACTTCGCCAGTCCGCGCGGCACCCCGATCGCCGCAGCCGCCGATGGCGTGGTCGAGTTCAGCGGCCGACGCAATGGCTATGGCTTGGTGGTCGATGTTCGTCACATGGACGGACTGGTGACCCGCTACGCCCATAACAACAAGAATCTGGTCGAGGTCGGGCAGATGGTGCGCCGGGGGCAGAAGATCGCCACCGTCGGCTCGTCGGGCGTCGCCACCGGTCCGCACGTGCACTTCGAGGTGATCAAGGACGGTAAGGCCGTTGACCCCATGGTCTACCTTGGCAAGACGCCCAAGCGCACCCTGGCCGACGCCGGTGCCGATCAGTCGGGCGGTTGAGCGCCGCTTGCGGGTTCAGCGGGGCGCATCGCGCGCCTCCATGGTGTCGTGCTCCTTCCTTCCTCGATCAGCATTGAGCGCCAAGGCCTCAGGGCGGCTCTTGACGAACGATGCTGCGCCAAGGTGGTCCTTGGATGGTGATGATCGCGCGGGAGCCCTGGGCTCCGCCCCCGGTGGTCCCGCAACGGTCAAGCAAATCCGGTACAATTCCCCGATTTTCCTAGGCACAGGTCTCAGTCAATTCGATGGTCACTCAACTGCTCAAGAAGGTCTTCGGCAGCCGCAACGATCGCCTGGTCAAGTCGCTGCTGAAGTCGGTCGCGAAGATCAATGCACTCGAACCCGAAATCGAGCGGTTGTCGGACGATGCGCTCGCCGCCAAGACGACCGAGTTCCGCAAGCGGCTGGCCGACGGCGAGGCCCTCGAGGCGCTGCTCCCCGAGGCCTTCGCGGTGGTGCGCGAGGCCGGGCGACGGGTGCTCGGCATGCGTCACTTCGACGTCCAGATGGTCGGCGCCATGGTGCTCAACGACGGCAAGATCGCCGAGATGCGTACCGGTGAGGGTAAGACCCTGGTCGCGACCCTCGCCGCCTATCTCAACGCGTTGCCCGGCAAGGGCGTGCACGTGGTCACCGTCAACGACTATCTGGCGCGACGCGACGCCGCCTGGATGGGGCGTCTCTACCATTTCCTCGGGCTCTCGGTCGGCGTCATCAACTCCTCCGGTGGCATGGGGCCGGATGCCGCATCCTATCTGCTCGACCCGGCCCATGAACCGGTCGAGGGCGAGGGTTACCGTCATCTGCGTCCGGTGACGCGGCGCGAGACCTATGCCGCCGACATCACCTACGGCACCAACAACGAGTACGGCTTCGACTACCTGCGCGACAACATGGCGTTCCGCCCCGAGCAGCGGGTCCAGCGCGACCCCTTCTACGCCATCGTCGACGAGGTCGACTCGATCCTCATCGACGAGGCGCGGACCCCGCTGATCATCTCCGGTCCCTCGGAGGGTGACACCGATCGCTACAACAAGATCGACACCCTGATCCCACGCCTGACCCGCCAGGACCCGATCACCAACGACGAGGGCAAGCCCGACTTCGGCCCCGGTGACTACTCGGTCGACGAGAAGATGCGCCAGGTCTACCTCAGCGAGGAAGGACACGAGCGCGTCGAGCAGATGCTGGTCGAGGCCGGCCTGCTCGACGCCGGCGCGAGCCTCTACGACTCGGCCAACATCGCGTTGATGCACCACGTCTATGCGGCGCTGCGCGCACACGCGCTGTTTCAGCGCAACGTCGACTACATCGTGCGCGACGGTCAGGTGATCATCGTCGACGAGTTCACCGGGCGCACCATGCCCGGGCGGCGTTGGTCCGAGGGGCTGCACCAGGCGGTCGAGGCGAAGGAAGGCGTGGCGATCCAGGCCGAGAACCAGACCATGGCCTCGATCACCTTCCAGAACCTGTTCCGTCTCTACCCCAAGCTCGCCGGCATGACCGGCACCGCCGACACCGAGGCCTACGAGTTCCAGCAGATCTACGGGCTCGAGGTGGTGGTGATTCCCACCAACCAGCCGACGGTGCGTGACGACCGCGGCGATCTGGTCTACCTCACCCAGGAGGAGAAGTACCAGGCGATCATCGAGGACGTGCGCGACTGCGTCTCGCGTGGTCAGCCGGTGCTGGTCGGTACCGCCTCGATCGAGACCTCGGAGCTGATCGACAACCTGCTCACCAAGGAAGGCATCGAGCACCAGGTGCTCAACGCCAAGCATCACGAGCGCGAGGCGGCGATCATCGCCCAGGCCGGTCGTCCGGGGACCGTGACCATCGCCACCAATATGGCCGGTCGTGGTACCGACATCGTCCTCGGCGGCAACCTCGAGGCCGAGCTGGAGGCCGTTGGCGCCGGGGCCGACGCCGCCGCGCTGCGCGCCGACTGGGAGAGCCGTCACGCCACGGTGATGAGCGCCGGTGGTCTGCACGTGATCGGCACCGAGCGCCATGAGTCGCGGCGTATCGACAACCAGCTGCGTGGTCGTTCCGGGCGTCAGGGCGATCCTGGCTCCTCGCGTTTCTATCTCTCGCTCGAAGACAATCTGATGCGCATCTTCGCCTCCGAGCGCATCGGGACCATGATGAAGCGCATGGGCATGGAAAAGGGCGAGGCGATCGAGCATCGCTGGGTGACCAAGGCCATCGAGAACGCCCAGCGCAAGGTCGAGGGTCGCAACTTCGACATCCGCAAGCAGCTGCTCGAGTACGACGACGTCGCCAACGACCAGCGCAAGGTGATCTACCGCCAGCGGCGCGAGCTGATGGACATCACCGACGTCGGCGAGACCATCGCGGCGATGCGCGGCGACGTGCTCGGCCAGCTCATCGACGGTTACGTGCCGCCGGAGAGTTTCGAGGAGCAGTGGGATCTGCCTGGTCTCGAGCAGGCCCTGGCCGAGCACTTCGGCGGCAACTGGCCGCTGCGTCGCTGGCTGGAGGAGGACGATTCGCTGCACGAGGAGACGCTGCGCGCGCGCATCGCCGAGACCCTCACCGAGCAGAGCGCCGAGAAGGCGCGCGTGGTCGGCGCCGACAACATGCGCGAGCTGGAAAAGGCGGTGATGTTGCAGACCCTCGACGCGCACTGGAAGGATCATCTCGCCGCCATGGACTATCTGCGTCAGGGCATCCACCTGCGTGGTTACGCGCAAAAGAACCCCAAGCAGGAGTACAAGCGCGAGGCCTTCGAGATGTTCTCGGCGATGCTCGACTCGATCAAGCAGGAGGTGGTTGCCACCCTCGCCAAGCTGCAGGTGCAGACCGCGGCCGAGCTACCCGAGCGTGAGGCCGCGCCGAGCGCTGGCTTCGAGTTCAAGCACGACGCCTTCACCGGTCTCGACGGTGGACGGACGGCGCCGGAGCCTGGTGCCGAGCAGGAGGGGCGTGGCGCTCAGCCCGGTGGTGAGGCCGATGCGCCTTACGTCCGCGACGGTCGCAAGATCGGTCGCAACGAGCCCTGCCCCTGCGGTTCGGGCAAGAAGTACAAACAGTGTCACGGCAAGGCGGACTGAGACCATGAACACCAGCGACGCGATCGACTTCCTCCCGGTTCCCGGCATCCGGCTCGGGGCCACCGCCGCCGGCATTCGCTACCAGGGGCGTGACGACCTGGTGGTGATGGAGCTGGCCGAGGGCGCGACCTGCGCCGCGGTGTTCACCCGCAACGCCTTCTGTGCCGCGCCGGTGACCCTGGCGCGCCGCCATCTCGCGAGCGCCGCGCCGCGCTATCTGCTGATCAACGCCGGCAACGCCAACGCCGGCACCGGTCGACAGGGGCTGGAGGCGGCGCAGGCGAGCTGCGGCGCGCTGGCCGGGCTGGTCGGCTGTGCTTCGGAGCAGGTGCTGCCCTTCTCCACCGGGGTGATCGGCGAGCACCTGCCGGTCGAGCGCTTCAGCACCGCGCTGCCGGGGCTGTTGCCGGGGCTTGCCGCCGACGCCTGGCCGGCGGCGGCGCGCGCGATCATGACCACCGACACCTTCCCCAAGCTCGCCTCGCGCCGCTTCCAGTGCGGCGGACAGACCGCGACCCTCACCGGGATGGCCAAGGGTTCGGGGATGATCTGTCCCGACATGGCGACCATGCTCGCCTTCGTCGCCACCGACGCCGCCGTCGCCCCCGAGGTGCTGCAGCAGGCGTTGCAGACGGCCAGTGACCGCTCCTTCAACGCCGTCAGCGTCGACGGCGACACCTCGACCAACGACGCCTGCGTGCTCGCCGCCACCGGCGCGCTCGGCAACGCGCCGGTCAGCGATCCGGCGAGCGCTGACGCGACGGCCCTGCAGGAGGCGCTGGAGTCACTCTGCACCGAGTTGGCGCGGGCCATCGTCAAGGACGGCGAGGGTGCGACCAAGCTGGTCACCATCGCCGTCGAGGGCGCGCGCGACTGGCACGAGGCGCGTCGGGTCGGCTATACCATCGCCCACTCGCCGCTGGTCAAGACCGCGCTCTTCGCCTCCGATCCCAACTGGGGCCGGATCCTTGCGGCGATCGGTCGCGCCGGGGTCGAATCGCTCGACATCGACCGGGTGCAGGTGTGGCTCGGCGACGTGGCTATCGTGCGTGACGGCGGGCGTGCCGCCGACTACGAAGAGGCCGCCGGCGCCGCGGTGATGGCCGAGTCCGAGATCCTCATCCGTGTCGATCTCGGTCGCGGTGAGGCCGAGGCCCAGGTGCTCACCTGCGATCTGTCCTACGACTATGTCCGCATCAACGCCGAATACCGCAGCTGATCGCGATCCCGCCGAGATCCATGTCATGGTCGGCGCCATCGCCGACCACGAGGGCCGGATCCTCATTGCCCGCCGTCCTGAGGGTGTGCACCAGGGCGGGCTGTGGGAGTTCCCCGGCGGCAAGCTCGAGACGGGTGAGTCGCCAGTCGCCGGGCTCGCCCGTGAACTCGACGAGGAACTCGGTATCCGTGTCGAGCGCAGCCGGCCGCTGATCCGAGTGCGTCATCACTACGGTGATCGACGGGTGCTGCTCGACGTCCACCGGGTCGAGCGCTATGTCGGCGTGCCAGAGGGTCGCGAGGGCCAGCCGCTCGACTGGGTACACCCCGAGGCAATGAACCCCGACGACTTCCCCGCCGCCGATCGGCCGATCATCACCGCGCTGCGTCTGCCCCCGCTGATGCTGATCACCGGGGCCGACCCCGAGCACGCTGAGCAGTTCCTGCGCCGGCTCGAGCGCGCCTTGGAGGGTGGGGTGCGACTGGTGCAGCTGCGCGCGCACGCACTCGGCGCCGCCGACTATCGCGCGCTGGCCGAGCAGGCGTTCGAGCGCTGCGAGCGTCACGGCGCCAAGCTGCTGCTCAATCGTGCGCCGGAGGAGGTCGTCGGAGTGTCGCGTCACGGGCTGCATCTGGGCTCGAGCCTGCTCGCGCGGCTGGGCGCGCGTCCCGGCGCGCCCGGCGAGCTGGTTGGCGCCGCCTGTCACGATGTCGCCGAACTCGATCGCATCGCCACCCTCGGACTCGACTACGCGTTGCTCTCGCCGGTCAAGACGACCGCCACTCACCCCGGCGCCCCGGCCCTCGGCTGGTCGCGTTTCGCCGCCATCGCCGCCACCGCCAATGTTCCGGTCTACGCCCTCGGCGGCATGACCCGCGCCGACCTCGACACCGCCTGGGACCTCGGCGCCCAGGGCATCGCCGCCATCCGCGGGCTGTGGCCCGGCGACTAGCTTTCAGCCGCCAGCCGCCAGCCACCAGCGGATTGAACCGCAAAGCCGCAAAGGGTGCGAAGAGAAGAAGGGCTTCCAGCTGCCAGCCTCCTAGTGAGGAGGCTGGGTCGTCTTGTGCCGCCGCAGTTGACTGCAAACCCAGACTTCAGGCTGCTCGCTGAAGGTCGGTCACTGTCTTTGCGACCTTGGCGATCTTAGCGGTTCGAGTCAGCTTCCAGCGACCAGCCGCCAGCGGATTGAACCGCAAAGCCGCAAAGGGCGCGAAGAGAAGAAGGGCTTCCAGCTGCCAGCCTCCAGTGAGGAGGCTGGATCGTCTTGTATCGCCGCGGTTGACTGCAAACCCACTTTGAAGGCCGCTTGCTGAAGACCGGTCACTGTCTTTGCGTCCTTGGTGTCTTCGCGGTTCGAGTCAGCTTCCAGCGACCAGCCGCCAGCGGATTGAACCGCAAAGCCGCAAAGGGTGCGAAGAGAAGAAGGGCTTCCAGCTGCCAGCCTCCTAGTGAGGAGGCTGGATCGTCTTGTGCCGCCGCAGTTGACTGCAAACCCAGACTTCAGGCTGCTCGCTGAAGGTCGGTCAGTGTCTTTGCGACCTTGGCGATCTTAGCGGTTCAATCCCGCTGGCCGCTGGCCGCTGGCCGCTGGCCGCTGGCCGCTGGCCGCTGGCCGCTGGCCGCTGGCCTGGGCCGACTCAATGCTCCGGCGATGTCTGCTGGGGCGGGGTCTCGGGGTCGATCGGTTCGCTGATGCGGTGGTTCTCGTTGAACCACTCGCCGAGGTCGATGAGGCGGCAGCGTTCGCTGCAGAAAGGACGCCAGGGCGATTGCTCGCTCCATTCGACGGGGGTGGCGCAGGTCGGGCAGGGGACGGTGATGGACATGGATCAGAAAAGACAGCAGGTCAGTCGGAAGGGAATGTCGTCGCTGGTCTGGGCCGGGCGCTCCTCGCTCTCGATGGTCATGAAGCGGATGCTGAAGCGGTTCTTATGACCGCTGACCTCGGGGTAGAGCCCGCTGCTGGCATCGACGCCGATGCGCACCAGTTGCGGTGGCACCTGGCTCTCGAGTGCCTCCTGATAGAACCCGGCCTCGGCCATGGCCTGGCGCGGCGGGGCGCTGGCGCGTACCAGCGAGAGTGTCAGCGCGATCGCCTGATGGGCCGGGCGCAGGTCCACGAGCCAGTCGGCCAGACGCTGCTGGCGTTGTTCGGGCGGTTGCAGCAGCCAGTGGTGGAGCTGTGGCAGGTCGAAGCTGCAGCTGCCGCCGGGGATGCTGTTGCGCTGGGCGACACCCTTGAGGAAGTCGTCCTCGCGGGCGATCTGACCGATGGGGCCGTCGATGGCGAGGATGGTGTTACGCGAGCGCTCCAGGTCGCTGAGCACGCGCTCCAGGGCGCCGGGGTCGACGCCGGGCCGCGAGGCGATGCGGCGCAGGGTCTCGAGCGTGCGTTCGAGTTCCTTGAGCAGTTCGTTGCGCACATCGGCGCGGGCGGTGATGGCAACGATCTCGATCAGGCTCTCGAGTGCGGCGCGCGTCGCCCAATCCTCGGGCTGGGGCGCGAAGTGATCGAAGCGCTCGAACAGGTGTTCGAGCCGGAGGAAGGTCCGGGTGCGCTCGTTGAGCGGATGTTCGAAGGTCAGGACTGTCGGCACGGCGGATGTCTCGGGATCAATTCGACCCTTGGCTCTCGGTGGCGGGCGCGGTGCGCGGCCCCCGGCTGACATTGACCGCCGACGCCCGACGGGCGTCGGCCCCTCGCTCGATTGTGCGGCTTTTGTTCACAGAAGTCACGGGTGATCGGGCTATGGCCGCCAGCCGCCAGCCGCCAGCCGCCAGCCGCCAGCCGCCAGTCACCAGCTGCCAGTCACCAGCTACCAGCCGCCAGCCGCCAGCCACCAGCCGTCAGCCGCCAGTCACCAGCCACCAGTCACCAACCACCAGTCACCAACCACCAGTCACCAGCCGCCAGTCACCAACCACCAGCGGGCGTGTGCATTCAGCCGCAGCGATGAGTGAAGGCCGACCTTTCCCCACTGGAGGCTGACCGCTGGAAGCTGATCGCTGATCCCCCTCTTCTCAACCCAGCCGCAACGCCTGCTTGTAGAACCTGGGCACGGCGTCGGGGTCGCTGGTCATGAGGATGTCGTCGAGCAACCAGTGCGGCATCCGGCCCTGGTCGGCCATGTGCGCGAGCTGGGTCTGCAGGCCCTCCCAGTAGAAGCCGTTGCCGCTGCCGTCGAAGAACACCAGAGGGCCGGACTCGATCACCCCGAGCTTCATGTCGGTGAGGGTCAGGCCGATCTCCTCGAGGGTGCCGACGCCGCCGGTGAGGAAGATGTGGAAGCTGGCGATCTCGAACCAGCGCTGGCGCGACTGTCGGCTGCGGCTCTGGAAGGTCTGGTAGAAGTCGGCGCTGTCGTTGGGCTTCTGATCGATGGTCTCGATGAAGCTCGAGCCGACCATGAGCCCCATCTCGTGGGCCACGTCGGTGACCTGCTGCATGGCCCCGGGGCCGCCGCCGGTGAGGATGCTGATGTCGTTGCCGAAGAGTCCGCGCAGGTTGGTGAGCAGGCGCTCGACCTGGGCGATGCCGTGGTCGTTGAGCGGTCTGGTCGAGCCGTAGATGGCGAACACCAGGGTGTCGTGGAAGCGCGAGACGTTCTCCGGCGCGGTGAAGTAGCCACGCAGCCCGCGGAAGACGTGCTTGACCACGTGCCCCCGTGCGTCGTTGCACCAGAACACCTCGATCCCCAGTCCCTCGTAGTCGGCCAGCCGGCCATGATCGCGTGCCGAGAGGAAGTGACCGTGCTCGAACGAGGCGCGGCGGAAGATGATCCGGCCGATGCGTTGCTGCAGCGCGGCGGCGCAGATCTCGGTGTGCTCGACCAGATTGGGGAAGTAGCCGAGCAGCAGGGTGGCGCGCGCGCCGTCGGGGAGTTCGGAGAGCACCGAGGTGCCGCACTCGGGGCGGGTGTCGAGCCGCAACCCCTCGGCCACCAGCCCGGCGGCCAGCTCGGTGCCGCGCCGCGGATCCGGCGGGGTCTGCGGCTGGGTCCAGATGTGCTCGGGCGCGTCGCCGGCGCGCAGTCGTGCGGGGGCGTGGCTGATCGCCATCATCCGGTGGGAGTAGTGGTCGTGGTTGGCGCCGCTCTCGAGCCGGTCGAACACTGCCTTGAGGGTCTCGAACTCCGGGTCGGGTTGGCTGCCCGGTTCGCCCTGGCGCTCGGGGCCGCCGTGCCAGTAGCGACGACGGGGTTCGAGCGCGATCGCCTCGTGGACGGTGGCGGCGACGCTGGGGTTGATGATGAGCTGGTCGGAGCGGTTGATGAACTCGAGATAGATGTTGGTGCCCCGGGTCGAGACCGGATCGAGCACCGTGGCCTGCAGGTGCAGCCCCAGCGCCTCGTCGAGGTTGCGCAACACCACGTAGTGACGGTGGAGGAACATCGAGCAGGCGGTGACCAGCCCGTCGCGCGGGGGCAGCTCGATGTGCTCGACCGGCTCGCGGACCTGCAGTCGGTTGAGCAGATCCTTGCCGTCGGCATGGGTGGCGATGGCGGTGACCTGTTCGATACCGAGCGGCTGGGCGAAATGGAAGATCTGGCGCTGCGGGCGCAGGATCAGATAGCCGTTGCTGTCGATCGAGAAGCCCGAGGGCACCTGGATGGCGTTGTCGCGGATCAGGCGGTGGATCTCGGTCGAGTCGAGCCGGGTGTCCTCGGGACAGAACACCAGCCGCCCGACGCGCAGTCCGGGGACGACGATACGCTCGAGATGCTCGCCGATGCCGTAGGAGGCGATGGCGGCGACGATCTGCAGGCGCAGGTCGCAATAGGTGTGGTCGAAGGTCGGGGCCGGCGCGGCGGGGACGATGTTGATCCCCAGGCGCGCCAGTCGGCTGCGCGCGGCGAACAGCAGCTCGGACTCTCGCTCGGCGACGCGGGAGCGGAACTCGGGGCCGAGTGCGAAGCGAGCCTCGACCAGGAAGCCCTCGTCGGTGCGCTCGACGACCTTGGTGATCCAGCCGTCGCTGGTCTGTGGAGTGGCGTACATGGCAGCGTCCTGAAACGATGGTGTCAGGGAAGGCGACTCGATCGATGGTACGCCTCCGTGCGTATCGACGCGACCGCTGTCGATGACCCGTGCGTGACGATTGTGTTGCCAGTCTCACCCCTGGGGTTGCAGCAGTGTCTCCATGAACTGGGGGCCGAACAGTCGGCGCAGCTCCTCGCGGCTGGTCTGGCCGCTGTGCAGTCGCTGCAACGCGACCTCGCGCATCGCCACATAGCGTCCGGGGCGCTCCAGCATCTCCGCGCCGCCGCGTGGTGCGCCCTCGCCGATCCAGTGCGCCAGGGTCTCGTCGATCAGCAAGAGTTCATAGACCAGCACCCGGCCGTGGTAGCCGGTGTGACGGCAGCGTGGACAGCCGACGCCGCGATACAGCGGCTCGCCGCGCTCGGCCAGGTCGCGGGCGAGGTCGTCGCCGAGGTCGGGCTGGCGACAGTGTCCGCAGAGCCGCCGGGCGAGACGTTGGTTGACCACGCCGATCAGTGCCTCGGCGATGGTCGCGGCGGGGATGCCGAGGGTGCGCAGTCGGTTGACCACCGCGAACACGCCGTTGACGTGCAGGGTGGAGAGCACCAGATGGCCGGTCTCGGCTGCGCGCATCGCCGCCTCGGCAGTCTCGCCGTCGCGAATCTCGCCGACCAGCATGATGTCCGGGTCGTGGCGCAGGAAATGGGTGATGGCGTGCTCGAAGCCGTAGCCGGCGCGGCGGTTGACCTGGGTCTGGGTGGCGAAGGGCAGGGAGTACTCGATCGGGTCCTCGACGGTGATGATGTTCTTGCCCGTGAGCCCCTGGGCGCGCAGCCCGGCATAGAGGGTGGTGGTCTTGCCCGAGCCGGTGGGACCGGTCATCAGGATGATGCCGTGGGGCTGCTCGAAGAGGTCCTGGAGCAGCGGCAGGTGCGCGGGCAGGAAGCCGAGTTCGTCGAGCCCGCTGATATAGGCCCCGGTGGGCAGCAGGCGCAGCACCACGTTCTCGCCGTGCGGGGTAACCGCGGTGGAGACACGGACGTCGTAGGTGTCGTCGTTGACGGTGGTGGTGAAACGCCCGTCCTGTGGCAGCAGGCTGTCGGCGATGTCCATGCCGGCGCGCACCTTGATCGCGGCGATCAGTCGCGCCAGCACCGGCTCCATGCAGTAGACCGGCAGCAGCACCCCGTCGATGCGGAAGGAGAGGTGGATCGAGCGCGACTCGGGCTGGATATGGATGTCGGTGGCGCGTTCGGCGACGGCGTAGTGGAGGATGCGCGCGAGCAGAGTGTCGGTCGAGAGGGTGTTCTGCTGATCGAGCCGGAGCTTCTCGTACTCCTGCACGAAGGCGCGCTCGAGTGCGCTCGACTCGTCCCCGCCGAGCTGTGCGATCAGCTTGGGTATGGCGGAGAACTCGGTCTGCATCAGCCGCACCCGCATCCCGGTGCGCCGGTCGATCAGCGCCATCAGCCGCTGTGGGTCGGCGTTGCCCATGGCCACCCGCAGCTCGCCGTCGACCACGTCGATGGGACACATGCCGTGGTTGATGCAGAGTTCGCGACGGAACAGCTCGCGGACCTCCTCGTGCGGTGGCGGCAACTGCGCGAAGGGGCAGTAGGGCAGGTCGTACTGCACCGCCAGACAGCGCGCTACCTCCTGCTCGGTGACCAGTCCGAGCCGGATTAGCAGGGCGCCGAGCGGCTCGCCGCTGACGCGCTGCTTCTGCAGCGCGTAGATGATCTGCGAGCGGTTCACCGCGCCGCTGGCGAGGAGCTGCTCGCCGAGCAGCGGACGCTTGTGCTGGATGGGGCCTTGCGGAGTGCTGGGGGCGATATCGGCGGACATGATGCGGGCTCGACTCTCGTGCGGTTCGGTGGCGGTCAGTTGCAGTCCATCGAGACATGGACGGTGAGGGTCGCGATCTGCGCCTCGTCGACCGTGTTGTTGTCCAGACTCCAGCTCCGACTGCTGGTGATGTCGTCACGATCGGCGTATTGCTCTTCGCGTACGCAGCCGAAGCGGGCATCGACCAGTCCGTCCTTCTGGGCGTCGATCATCCGCGCCAGGTCGGGGGTGACCCGTGTCAGGATCATCACGTTGTGCGTGTCCTTGCGATAGCTGCCGATCGCGCCGTCGGGGACGGCCCAGTCGAGGGCCTGGAAACACACCTCCATGTCCTGCGGGTTGCCGTTGCTGTCCTGATAGCCGTAGTGGGTCTCGAAGCCGACCCCGCGCCCCGAGGGCAGGCTGACGCCAGCGGCGAGCATGGCGCTGACCAGGTCTTCGCGGCAGACCGCGTCGCCGTCCTGGTTGACCAGTCCGGTGGGGCTGGCCGGGTCGTCGAGCAGCACGTGGCCCTGGCCGACGGTGTAGCTGCCGTAGGCGTTGTGCCAGCCGCCGATGAAGATGAAGTCGTTGATCAGCTTGACATAGGTCGACTGGCGCATCAGATCGCCGCCGACCTTGGCCATGCTGATCAGCATGCCGATCACGATCAGCGCGATCGACAGCTCGATCAGGGTGAAGCCGGCGGCGCGGCGTGGCGGGGTGGTTGGTCGGTTCATCGCGGGGTCACGGGTGCTGGTCATCGAAGACGCCCAGTGCGTCCTGGGCGCGGACATTGTTCCTGACGGAGTCGTAGAGTGGGTCGAGCTGGTTGTCGATGAGGTCGTCGAGTTCGTCGAGACGGTCCTCGACCTCGTCCTCGATCTCGACCTTCTCGGCCAGCGCCATGGCGGCGAACACCGCCCCGCCGGCGGCGGCGGCGACGCCGGCGGTGGCCACTGCGACGGCACCCGACTTGGCGCCGTAGCTGTTCATGGTAGCGGCGATGGCCACGGTCAGCGAGGCGCTGGCGCTGGCAATCCCGGAGGCGGCGGCGGCGACGTCGGAGGCGCCGCCGAGGACGTCGGCGCTGGCCATCTCCTTGACCACCTTGAGCTGCTCGCGATAGTCGCGTGCAGCCTGGCGGAAGATCGCCAGCGTGGTCTCGACGTTGGGATGGGCGTGTCCACTCGCCGCGATCACTCCGGTGCAGCCCATGCGCTCGCGCAGCTCGTTGAAATAGCGCACGTGTACCCGGTCGTCGTTGCTCGCCGAAATCGGGCTGGTGGGGTGCTCGAAGGCGGTGCGGGTGGCGGCGTTCGGCGAGTTGCGGCCATCGAATAGCGAGCCGTCGGCATCGCGATCGGCGGTCCCGGGGTCGACCAGCAGATAGGCGACGTGCTCCTGCGCCGTACTCGAGGCGATGTGCACATGGTCGGTCGAGAAAGTCTGGTCCTGTGCGGTGCCGAGCGCCTGACAGAGATCGAGGCTGTTGGCCACGCCGAGCGCGCGCGGCGCGCCGGTCGGCGGCAGGCCCGCGGCGAGATAGGGGTGGAGGCGGTCGCGCCGGACGGTCAGCGCGGTATCGAGGCGCGGGTCGGCGCTGTCCGGGCGGACATAGACGGCATAGAGGAAGTCGTAGTCGCTGGCATTGCGCAGCGGCGCGCCGAGCCCGAGATCGACATAGGGCAGCAGGCCGATGGTGGTGTCCTCGTCCTCGTGACCGTCGCCGTCGGCGTCCGCCCAGGGCAGACGGGCATGGACGAAGGCGAAGCCCTCGAGGGCGGCATGGGTGCTGACGACGCGTGGGGCGACCTCGGACTCACGCACCGCCTCGCGGGTCGCCGGCAGCAGCTTGACCGCGAGCATCGCCACCGCGCCGAGCGCGAGCATCGCCACCGACAGCTCGATCAGGCTCAGGCCCTTTTGTTGATAAGCATTCATTGGTACCAGCCGCGTCGTTCCAGGGTCATGGTGTTGTTGACCCGTGTGTTGCGATCGTCGATCACCTCCAGCAGGTTGTCGCGCGCGTTACGCGCCTGCTCCAGCGCAGTCGCCTTCTCCTCCTTCTTCTCGGCGATGTCCTGCGCCCCGGTGGTGATCGAGTAAGCGGCCATGCCTATCGCATAGGCGCTCAACGCGATCGCCCCGCCCTTGGCCGCGGCACCGGTGGCCGTAGCCAATGCATCACCGGTGCCGATGAGGTTGCCGGTGACGTCGAACACCGCGCTGCCGATGGCATGATCCTGGGCCGTCTCGGCGTGGTCGAGGTTGTCGTGACGGATCTCGTAGCCGAAGCGACGGAAGTGCTCGAACCATTGCTGGGCGCGGGCGAGGTCGTCGGCAGCATAGGCGTCGCGCGCCGAGGCGTTGACTCGTGCGATCAGTCGGGGACAGTCGAGCAGCGCGGCCAGCGTGGTCAAGCCGAGCGCCGCGACGCGGTCGTCGTAGACCGGCGGGGCGTCGCGTTCGCGCCGCCCGGGGGAGGCGAATGGCGTGGCCCGGTTGTCGCTGTCGAGGACCCCGTCGGCGCCGGGGTCGATCAGCACCACCGCCATCCGCACCTGGGTGTCGGGCCGCTCGAGGGCGCGCACCGCGAGCATCCCCGCCGGGGTCTCGCGGGCGCCCTCGACCAGTGCCACGCAGAGATCGAGACCGTTGATCCCCGGGGTGGGTGGACTGTAGGCCGGTGGCGCGCTGCCCGAGGGCTGGCCGATACCGCTCTCGTTGGTGCTCGGGTTCCACGGGCCGGGGGTGGTCCAGCCGGCGGCGGCGGGGAGTCGTGGGTGGAAGCGCTCGGTCGGCTCGGTGAGCATGCCGGCGACGGCGTAGCGCAACGCGAAGCCCTGGGGGTTACGCGGCGGCTCGGTCAGCCCGAGGGTGCGATAGGGCACGAAGCCGCTCGCCACCTCGCCGCCACAGGCGGCTGCGGCCTCGCCGCTGGCCGCGCTCGTCGCCGGGCAGGGCAGTCGGTCGTGGCTGACGAGATGGCCGATCAGCGCCTCGCGCACCCGCTTGAGACTGCCCTCCGGACGCTTGGCGCGATCGAGTTCGCCAAGCGCCTCGAGCAGTGGCGGCATAGCCATGAAGGTCAGCCCGCCAACCAGCAGTGCCACCGACATCTCGACCAGGGTGAAGCCGCGGTCCTTGGTGTTCATCGTCCCGTCCCCAGTTCGTCGGCGGTGCCCAGGATCTCGAGTCCGGCCTCGCTCTCGAAGCGATCGGGCAGCGCGCTGGGGGCCTCGACGTCGTCGAACTCGTCGGGCAGGTCCGGGTCGGGGTCGGCGCCGATCGCGCCCGGGTCCGGCTCGACCCGGGCGATGCACTGGCCGCTGTCCGGGTCGTACTGCTTGCCCTGCTCGGCGCAGCGATAGCCCTCGATCTCCTGCTCCAGGTTGGTGACCTCGTCGGTCAGGCGATCGACCTCGATCTGTGCCTGGTTCAGCGCGATCTGGGCATTGCCGAGCGCGAGATAGCGGTCGTAGAGGGTCTGGATGTGTTGCGCGAGGTCACAGGGCTGGGTGTCGTCGCACATGCCGCCGTCGCCGAAGCCGTCGGTCTTCGGCGGTTCGAGCGCGAGACCGGCGCCCTTGAGTGTGTTGAGCGCGCTGACCCAGGTCTGCTGGGTGGTGGCCGCGGCGGGGCGGAGCGCGGCGGCGTCCTTGACCTTCTGACAGTCGCCGCAGGCGCCCTTCAGGTTGGTGAGTGCGCTGCCGATGGCGGTGTAGTCGGTGCTCTCGGGCGCGGCGTTGATCTGGTTGCGCAGGGTGTCGCAATCGGTGCTCGAGGCGCCGCTGCAGATGCCGGTGTCGGCGAGCACCGCCTGGATCGCGCTGCCCAGTGCGGTGCGCGCGGTGAGGTGGGACTGGCGCGCGGCGTACTCGTCGATCAGCGCGGCGTCATAGGTCTTGAATTTGTCGGCCTCCTGCTCGAGCCAGGTCTTCTGGGCATCGGCTTGGGCGAGCGTCTCGGTCTGCTGGGCGCGGGCGTCGGCCCTGGCGTCACGTCCGGCGGCGAGCGTCGAGCAGAAGCTGTCGCGGGCGGCGTCGTCGAGCGTCGCGCCATTGGCCTTGCCGGTCTCGCACGGCTCCTGGCTGATGTCGATCATGCGCTGGGCGTTGATCTCGGCCTCCACCGCGGTGACATGGCCGTTGAGCGCGATGATCATGCCCGGTTCGTCGGGATCCTCCTCCTGAGTGATGCCGCAGGTGGCGCGGGCGTCCTCGAGCGTGGCGCCGCCCTCGATCTGTTGCTGCATGCAGGCCTCGACGGCGGGGTCGGCGCCGAGGTCGGGGTCGAGGTCGCCGAGGCGTTCGAGCCAAGGCGCCAGCTGTTCGGGGATGCGTGCGTTCATGGCGTCGAGCCTGGGCTGGATCGCGGCGGTGGCCGCGTCCCACTCGCTCTGTTGTTGCTCCATCTCGGTCTGTGCGGCATCGCGGGGGATGCGCGCCGCGGCGAGGTCGGCGCGTGCCTGGGCGAGGTCGTCGCCGAGTTCGGCGATCTTGTCGCCGAAGTCGGGCGCGGGGGCCTCTGGCGGGGTGAATTCGGCATCGCAGCCGGCCTTGATCTTGTCGTAGATGAGCCCGTACTGGACGGTGTAGACGCCTGCTGCGGCCGTGGTGACCGAGGACAGAGCCAGTGCGGCCGAGGCCAGTCCGGTCCCGGTCGAGGCGAGCACCAGGGCGGCGGTGTGGATCGGCAGGGTGACGCAGCCGGGCAGCACGAAGGGCGGGATGCAGGTCGCCGCCGAGCGGGCGATCTGCACGCTGGACTCGGTGACCTGTTCGGTGGCCGCACCGATTCCGGTCCCGGTGGAATAGATGTCGACCGCGCTGCGCGCGGTGCCGACCCCGGCGAGGACGGTGCCGAGGAAGGCCGACTCGACGTTCGAGTTGGTGAAGTCGCAGACCTCTTGCTGGACGGCGAGCGCGTCGGCCATCAGGTTGAGGCTGCGGCGTACGATGTCGCAGGTGAGCACCCCTTCGACCTCGGCGAAGCCGCGTACCAGGGTCGAGTCGTCGTAGCGGTTGCGAGTGAGCGGGGTACCGGGGGCGTGGAACACCGGGCGATCGAGGTCCTGATTGAGCCCGTCGTAGAGCCCCAGGGTGTCGCTGCCCTGGCCGTCGGCGTTGAGCCGGCCGGGGACGGCGAGCGCATAGGCGACGTTGTGTCGCGCCCCGTCGCTCGCCTCGGTGTGCAGCAGCTCGGTGTCGAGCGCCGTGCCGGCGGCGGTGTCGAGGGCCATGCAGTAGTCGAGCAGGTTGATGTGCCCGGCGCCGTCGGTGAAGGGGTACTCGGTGCCGTCGCTGTTGCGCGGGTGGAAGAAGTGGTCGTGGCGGGTGAGGTCGATGCCGGCGCTGTCGCGATAGACGCCGTAGAGCAGCGGCACCTCGCCGGCGGAGTAGGTGCCGGCGGCCATCCCCAGGGTGCGGTAGGGCAGGTAGCCCTTGTCGACGGCGCAGTCCTCGTGGCCGTCGCCGTCGCCGTCGGGACAGGGCAGGCGGCGTTCGCGCACCATGAACTGCAGCAACTGCCGATCGGCGAGTTCGAGCAGCGTCTGCCCCTTGACCTCGGCGTTGCGGTCGCGGGTCTGCTGGGTGAGATACATCACCCCCCAGATGGCGCTGGCGGTGAAGGTCAGGATCAGCAGCATCTCGATCAGCCCGAAGCCGCGCTCGGGGGCGCGCGCTCGGGGGGGCTGGGGGCTGGAGTGCGAGTGTGCTGGGGTCATGGCGCGGCCTGGGTCGGTACTCAGTACATGGTGGTCTGCGAGATCAACTGGTAGACCGGGAGCAGGAACACGGCCACCACGAAGATGAAGAAGACGCCGGCGATCGAGATCATCAGCGGCTTGAGGATCTCGGCCAGGGAGTCGACGGTGTGGTGCAGACGGCGGCGGTACTCGACGGCGAGATAGTCGAGCTGCTCGTCGAGGTTGCCCGACTGCTCGCCGACGCTCACCAGACGGATCATCAGGCGCGGGAAGACGCCGGTGGCCTGGAGTTCGTCGCTGAGCCGGCTGCCGTTGCGGATGCCCTCGCGCACCCGCTGCAGGTGGCCGCGATAGTGCGGGTTGCGCATCGCCTCCTCGAGCACCGCCAGCGCCTCGCTGAGGTTGACCCCGGCGCGGATCAGCAGGCTCAGGTACTCGGTCATGAAGGCCAGCGCCGAGTCGCGGATCAGCCGCCCCGAGATCGGCAACCGCCACAGCAGCGCGTAGAGCCGCTGGCGCAGCCAGGTGGTGCGGGTGACGAGCAGGATGCTCAGCGCCAGGCCCGCGAGCAGCGCCCAGAACCAGTCCTCGATCAGCCGCTGTAGCCAGCCGGCGACCGCCATCGCCTTGATCGTCAGCGCCGGCAGATGGGCGTTCATCTGCAGGAACATCTGCTGGAGGTTGGGCAGTACGTAGTCGATCCAGAACAGCGCGGCGAGCAGCACCACCAGGGTGACGAAGACCGGATAGATCAACGCCTTCTGCACATCCTGACGGATGCCGCGCACCCGGTTGAGGTGCGCCGCGCCGTCGAGCAGCACCCGGTCGAGGTTGCCCGACTGCTCGCCGATGGCGATCAGCGACAGCACGGTGCCGGGGATGATCTCGCGATGTCGTTCCATCACCGCGCTCAGCGCGCTGCCGCCGCTGACCCCGATGTGGAGTTCGTTGATCACCCGCGCCATCGGGCTGCGCCGGTTCTCCTCGCGCAGCTCGACCAGCGCCTGGTCGATCGGCAGGCCGCAGCGCAGCATCACCCCGAGGTTGTGGAGGAACTCGGCGAGCACCTCGGCGGGCACCGGGCGGCGGGTCAGGCCGATCATCAGGTCGATCAGTCCGCTGGCCGGCCCGGGCAGGCGCCACAGCCGCAGCACGGTGTCGTCGTGACGCTGCTCGATCACCGCGCGCGCGGTCAGGGCGTCGCCGAACTGGAACTTCTCCAACCGCCATCCGGGGCGGCCGAGGTCGTCGGCATAGCGATAGAGGAAATAGTGCATGGCGCGACTCAGGGCGAGGGGCAGCTCAGCCGATACCGGGTCGGCGGATCGACCACCCCGGTCGCGGCTAGGCCCTGGGCGGACTGGAAGGCGCGCAGCGCCGCCAGGGTCGAGCTGCCCATGATGCCGTCGACGGCGTTGGGGGCGAGGTGGCCGAGCGCGGCGAGCCGCGCCTGGAGCAGGCGCGCGGCGTGCGAGCGCTCGCCGAAGGTCGGCTGGGTGGCGGCGATCGCGGTGCGATAGAAGGACAGCCGCTCGCCGTCGTCGAGTTCGAGCGCAGGCCGCCCCTGACAGTTCTCGGTGATCGTGTCGCGACTGCGCCAGGCGACCCACATCGCCTCGTCGTCGGCCTCATCGGTGGCGCCGTCGTCGAGACCGAACAGTCTCGGGTAGGCGGCGATCAGGGTCGCGAGATCGGCGCCCGTCGCGCCGGCGACGGCGGGCGCGCTCGGCGGCGCGCCGCTGTCGGCAGGGCTGGTCGGAGGTTCGCGCATGCTCATCGTGGCGTCAGCGTCAGCGTCAGCGTCGGCGTCGGCCGTCGGTCTCGCGTCGGTCGTGACGCCCTGTTGCGCCGTCGCCCCGGCGTCCGCGCTGGGCAGGTGCGCGCCGAGTGCCGCGAGCTGTGTCTCCAGCCAGGGTCGGAGTTGTTGCTGACGGCTCCAGCCGAGGCTGACGAGCGCGGCGAGCAGCAGTGTCAGCAGCAGCGCGAGACGCCAGCGCGGGGCGCTGGTGCGGTGCGCCGGCAGGGTCCGCAACCCGGTATCGGCCTCGGCGACGGCCAGCCGCATCAGCCGTTGGTCGATGCGCAGACGTGGCTGATGGAGCAGACCGTAGAGACAGCGATCCATGATCAGGTTGATGCGTCTGGGCAGACCGCCGCTGGCCCGGTGCAGCAGGCGCAGCGCCGCGCGATCGAGCGTGATGCGCTGGGCCGCGCCGGCCTGGTCGAGCCGGTTGAGCACATAGCCCCGGGTCTCGGCCCGGCTGAGCGGGGCGAGATGGACGTGCAGGGTGATGCGGCTGTTGAGCGGCCGCATCTCGAAGCGTCCGAGCAGGCCGAGGATCTCGGGCTGGGCGACCAGCACCACCTGCACCAGCTTGGTGTCGCTGGTCTCGAGGTTGGAGAGCTGGCGCACCAGCTCGAGGGTCGCGGCGTCGAGGTTTTGGGCGTCGTCGAGGATCAGCACGCAGTTGCGCCCGGCGGCCTGCTCGGCGCGGAAGAAGTGATGCAGGGCCTCGAAGTAGGGCTGGATGCCGAGCTGCGGCGGCGGCAGCTCGGCGAGCCCGAAGCCGCGGTGGATCGCGGCGATCAGCTCGCGCTCCTGGGGGACGCCGTGGAGGATCAGCGCGACCCGCTCGCCGGCGGCCTCGAGTTCGCGCATCAGCCGTCGCATCAGTGTGGTCTTGCCGATCCCGACCTCGCCGGTGACCAGCATGAAGCCCTTGCGCCGCTCGATCAGGTGCAGCAGCTCGCGATAGCCCTGATAGGTCTGCCGACTGGGGAAGAAGCGGGTCTCGGTCGGCGTCACCGGGAAGGGGTCGCGACTCAGCCCCAGCTCGTCGAGATAGGGCGGCGCGCCGCCGGGGACGGGGTCGCGCTCAGTGGCTGTAGGCATCGTGGTGCTGTCTGACGTCAGGGTTGTTCGGGTGGCGGCTGTAGAGACGCGCGACCCGCTGTCTCGCCTCGGCGAGCGCGCCCTCGCGCCAGTCGATGGCGGCGAGATTGAGATTGGCCTCGAGGTCGTCGGCGTCGTAGCCGAGTACCTCCTGATAGGTCCGGCGCGCGGCCTCCAGCTCGCCGCGGCGCAGCTGCAGGAAGGCACGCATGCGCACCGCTGCCAGACTGTCCGGGCCGATCATCGCCTCGGCCTGGGCAAGCAGCTGGTCGGCCTCGTCGAGCTGATCGGCCGCGCAGGCGCGGGTGAAGTCGGCGGCGATCTGACGCATCGCCAGCAGTGCCGGGTCGGGCGCGTCGAACAGCGGTGATTCGATCGTCTCGCTGTCCGGCGTCGGCACGGGGTCGATCACCGACGTCTGCTCGGGTGTCGGCAAGGGGGTGGAGGACGGTCCGCGCGGCGCGTACGTCTCCGTCGGCGGTGCCGGTACCGGGGTCGCGATTGCCAGTGACGGCGGTGGCACGGGGTCTGTCAGCTGGCTGCCGGCCAGTGGCCACAGCAGTACGCCGGCGCCGACCAGTGCCATGCCGGCGATGCCGAGTAGCCAGCCACGTCGGCGTTGCGCGGTATCGCCCAGGGCGTTCAGGTGCGGGGCCTCGCGCGCGCGCAGACTGGTGAAGATCAGGCTCATAGCAGGGTGACGCGCAGCGCGATGACCAGCTCGCGGGCGGTGGTGGAGTGACCGCGCCCGCCGAACAGGTATTCGACCCCGGGGATCTCGGTGAACGGCGGGATGCCGTCCTTCGAGCGGCTGCCGGTCTCGCTGATCATGCCGCCGAGGATCACCAGGTCGCCGTCGCGCATGTTCAGCGAGGTGGTCATGCCCTTGAAGCTGACCTTGGGCAGCGAGATCGACTGGTCGTTGCCGATGTCGACCGGGTCGGTGCTGCCCGGTTCGACCTGGGTCTGCATCGGGTTGATCACCAGGCTGATGGTGCCGTCGTCGGCGATGAAGGGGATGACCCCGAGCAGCACGCCGTCGAAGACATTGCCGGTCTTGGTCTCCCAGGTGCTCTCGGGGTTGTCGGCGGTGCCCAGCGAGGTGCGCGAGACCTCCTTGAGGAAGCTCGAGTTGCTGCCGACGCTGACCAGTGCCGGCTGGGTGTTCTTGACTCGCAGCGAGGGGTTGGAGAGTACGTGGACGTTGCCGAAGGTGCGCAGCAGGTTGACCGCGACGCTGTAGTTGTCGTTGCCGGCGACCAGTCCCAGCCCCGGGTTGCCGCTGTCGCCGATGCTGGTGCCGGGGATGGTGATGGCGCGCCCGATGCCGCCCTCGTTGGGCAGGGCCGAGTCGATCGAGCCGAGACCGATGGCCTCGGGGCCGTAGAGCGCGGCGATGTTGCTCTCGAGCTGCGACCAGTTGACGCCGAAGCGGAACTTGTCGCTGAGTTCGACATCGATCAGCTGCGCCTCGATCAGCACTTGGCGCTGCATCACCCGCTTGTAGCGCGAGATGAGGTCGTCGATGGCCTCGAGCTGCGAGGGCCGGGCACGGACGAAGAGCACCCCGGTGTTGCGGTTGAGGGTGTAGTTCGACCCCTGGGCGGTGGCCGGGTCGACGACGCCGGGGGTGGTGCCGAGGATCACCCCGAGCATCGCCTCGATCTGGTCGTAGGGGTCGGCGGTGTTGGTGTTGCGCCCGTCGAGCTGGAAGCTGCTGGTGATCCCCGAGGAGCCGCTGCTGCCGCTGTTGCTGCTGCTGCCGATGTCGTTCATGGCGCTGGCGCCGAAGACGTCGCCGCCGGCGTTGAAGCTGGCCGTCGAGACGGTCTGCAGGAAGCCGAGGTGGAACACCCGACTCTCGTGCTCGTAGACCTCGATCAAGCGGTCGTTGATTCGCGCCGACATGTCGATCTTGTCGAGCACTACCTGCAGCACCTTGGAGGCGGGCATGTCGCGCAGCTCCAGGGTGAGATAGCGTGGCTGGCTGCCGAGCGAGTCGGGCAGCGCCAGGCTGAGTTCGGCCTGGCGCGCCACTGCCTGGAGGATGCTGCGTGCGTCGGTCTCCTCCACCACCAGGGTCACGCGGATGGCGTCGAGCGGGTTGTAGCGCGGCGCGATCGGTGGCGGCGGCGGGGCGACCGAGCGCTCCTCGACCCGCTCCTGCAGCGAACGCTGCAAGGCGCTGAGCTTGCGCGACTCGGCCACCAGGCGCTCCTGCAACGCGCGCTGGGACTCCTCGTCGATGTCGACGGTGCGATCGAGGTCGACCTTGGCCGGCCCGGAGCAGCCGCTGAGGAAGATGAGCGCGAGGGCGATCAGGGGCGCCGTGTTGTTGATCATGTGCATGGTTTTCCAGGGCAGAACGATTCGTTGCGGGGTCTCTCGGACCGGGTCAGCGACGCCCCACCGTCAGCAGCTCGCCGGCCAGCCGGTCGAAGCCGATCGCGATCACGGTGTCGTCATAGTGTTCGGTCGTCGGGGTGGCGGGGGCGGCGAAGCAGCGCGAGTTGATGGTCAGCGGGGTGTGCGGGCCGTCGAACAGATCGCCGTCGCGGTCGGCGTCGCGCACCCCGGCGCCGAGCACCAGGAAGGCGACATTGGGTCGCTTGTTGCCGACACAGTCGAGCGTGCCCAGCGGGCCGTCGTCACCGGTCAGGTAGGGGTTGGTGTCGTCGCGCGGCTGCGCGGCGGCGAGGCGCAGCGCGCGCAGGAAGGCGCCGCGCCCGGCATAGGGGCCGTCGCCGGGGAGCATGCGCGGGGCGGCGTCCTGCTGCCACGACGGTGGCTGGGCGCTGGTCAGGTCGACCGCGCCACTGCGATAGACGGCGTAACGCAGTCGGGTGTAGAGCCGGGCCTCGTCGGCGCTGGGGGCCTCCAGCCCGAGGGTGCGGAAGGGGACATGGCCAAGCCGGTTGGCGGAGACGTCGCCGCAACCCTGATCGCCCGCGCCCTCGCGCCCGTCGGGGTCGAGCCCGGCGGCGATGTTGCCATCGGCGCAGGGCAGGCGATGATAGCGCCGCGCGTACTCGAGCACGGCGTCGAAGACCTCGCGCTGCAGCGCGGCGAGGGCCTGGGCGTCGCTGCCGTCGCGCGGGTAGTTCGGCAGCGATGCGCGCCCGACGCTGATCGCCACCAGCAGCCCGGTGATCACTAGCACGAAGGCCATCTCCAGGGTGGAGAGACCGCGGTTGCGGTGCGGGTTAGTCATGGTCGCGGTCGCGCAGCGACGAGAGATCGACCACCGGGCGGTTGAGCTGTGGCGCCAGGGATTCAAGCTCGCTGGTGTATTGGCGCAGCTGCGCGATGTCGGCCTGCTCGCCGCGGGCCGCCTCGCGCTGGATCAGGCCGTTGAGTTCGACCATGCGCTCGGAGGTGCGCAGTATCCCGGCCAGTGCCTCGAGGTCGAGCACGCTGTCGCGTCCCCGCTCGCGCAGGCTGTCGTCGAGCGCCTCGATCATCCCGGCAAGCTCGCCGAGCGCCGGTGGCTCGCCCGAGCGCCCGCGCTGGCTGTAGGCGATGAGTTCGTCGCGCAGCCGCGCCACCCGTGTCTCGGTGTCATCGTCCGGCGGTGCGGGAGGCTCGACGGCGGGTGGCGTGCTCGTCGGCGCAACAGGCTGCTCGGTCGCAGGGGTGGGTGCGAGGTCGGCCGTCTGTGGCTGGGGTTGCTGTGCCCGGCGCCCGGCGTCGCTGAGCGCGCGATAGCGTGCCATCAGCGCTTCGAGCTGCGGCGGCGCGTCCTCGGGCAGGGGTGGCGGCGGTGGCGGTTCGGGGATCCGCGTCACCACCGTCTCGGGCGGGCGCGGCGGCACCACCGCGATCGCCGGTGGTGGCGCGCGATGGAGCGCCTCGAGCGCCTCGAGGTCGCGCGGCGGGGTGAAGATCCACCACAGCGCGAGGCCGGTGACCACGCCGAGCACGATCGCCAGCGCCAGCCGGGACCACTGATAGGTGTTGTTCATGCGCGCTCCTCGGCGATGCGCCACGGCTTGCCGTTCATCGCACCTCCGCGTCCGGCGCGATCACCGGGCGGGTCAGCATCTCCTCGGCCAGGCGCAGCTCGACGCGCCGGCGCTGGCCGTCGCGATCGAGCCACACCGCCGTCGACTCGATGGCGACCAGCTGCACCCGCGCGTCGACCGCCTCGCCCGGGGCGAGCAGGTGGCCGTTGACCAGTGCGCGACTGTTGTGTCGCGCGGCGTAGATCATGCCGACCTCGTAGTCCAGCCACCAGGGCTCGATATCCTCGGGCCGTGGCGGCGTCATGGCGCGGCTGGCGGCGCGTGCGCTGGTGTCGCTCGCCAGTAGCCTGGAGCGTGCGCTGGCGCTCGCGGCAGTGACGGTGCCACTGTCGTCGCGCCGTGGCGCAGGGGGTGCCGCTTGCGGTTCCGAGCGCGCCAGCAGGGTATCCGTGGTCATGGCCGGGGGCGGGGTCAGGCCGGTTGTGGCGAGCCGTTCCTCGAGTTGCTCGAGCAGCCGCAGGTGTGCGGCGATTTCATGCTCCATGCGCGCGAGCTGTTGCGCCGAGCCGCGCTGGATGAACGCCTGGCGCGACTGGTCGAGGTGCGGCACGATCGCCACCACCAGTGCGGCGCCGATCAGTCCGGTGAAGACGCGGGTGGTGATCTTGTTCATGGTCGGGCTCCCGGCGCTGCCGGCGTGTCGTCGCTGTCCTCCCCGCGCGCGCCGCGCCAGATCGCGGCGAGGCTGAAGGTGTTCTCACCGCTGTTGCCGGCTTGGATCGCCTGGTCGACGACCCGATAGCCGCGCTGGCCGAGCGCCTCGACCAGATGACGCTCCTTCTCCATGGTCGGGTAGAAGGCCGCGCTGCTTCCGGTGAGCACGACCATCGCCACGCCGTCCTCGACCACTACCGAGAGTTCCTGCAGCGCCAGCCCCTCGGGGAGGCTGCGCTGGACATCGCGGACCAGTCGCGGCAGCGGCGGGACGCGATCGCGCAGCGACTGCAGCTCGAGCAGCGCGAGCACGTCGGCGGCCTGCTCGGCGGTGGCGCGCGAACCTTGGTGGGTGCGTTGCAGTCGTGCCTCGACTTCGTCGAGATCGGTGACGACGATGCGCTGTTCGGCGAGCCGTTGCTCGAGCGTCCGCGCCTGCTCGCTCCAGCGCGCGCCCTGCCAGGCGAGCGCGGCGGCCAGTACCAGGAAGCTCAGTCCCATCCACGGCAGCAGCGACAGCAGCAACAGCTGCGCGCGCTGCGCCGGGGGGGCGTCGGCGATGGCCTCGCTGCTGGTCTCGATCAGCGCCGGCAGCGCGCTCTGGAAGTCGGGGTCGTGATCGATGGTACAGGTCGCGCCCAGACGACCCCAGTCCATCCCCGGGAAGCGTCGCTGCAGCGCGCCGAGCAGCCGCGCCCCGGTCTCCTCGGTGAACTCGCCGTGACCGATCAGGGTGGCGTGGGGGGGCAGCGGATAGGTGCGCCCGAAGCCCTGGTCGTTGAGCTGGCGGTAAAGCCGCTCGGCGACCAGGTTCGGGTCGGATCCGGCGAGCACCGGCATGCGCTCGGCGAGCATCACTTGTTTGTCGATCACCACCATGAAGCTGATGTCGTCGGGCTGGAGCAGCACCAGCAGGTGGCTGGCGCGCCCGCGTCTCAGCGTCCAGGCGAGCATCGCCGCGCCCAGGGGGATCAGCACCTGATGCTGGTCGCCGGTCTTGACGCGCTTCTGGTAGCGGGTCCAGACGTCGAGTGGCACCACGGTGTAGAACACCCGGTAGGCATCGCGCAGCCGGGTTCGCTGATGGACGATCACCCGCGAATAGGCATCGATCTCGCCTTGATCGCGCAGGCGCTTTTCGATGATCGGGGCGATGTCGGCGACCCGGCTGTTGACCAACATCACCCCGAAGGCGGCGCCCTGGTAGTCGGTGAGCAGCCACAGCGGCGTGGTCGGCGGGGCGTCGAGGTCGAGCGGCTGCGCCCGCCCTTCGGCGATGCGCAGCGCGCGGCCACCGAGATCGATTGCCTTGGTCCAGTTGATGACGGTGGACTCCTGGTCGGGGTTAGCGGGAGTAGTAGGTGCCGAGCAGGGTGAACTGCAGCGCCTGAGGACCGTCGTCGTCCTGATCGCGGGTGAACAACCCCGGCTCGCCACCATTGGCGCGGATGCTCAGCGCGTCGGTGATGAAGAAGCCGTCGGCGTCGGGCGCGGTGCTCAGCAGATAGGCGTCGACCTGCTGGCGCGAGAGCATCCGGTTCTCCACCCGCAGCAGGCGCTCGCTCCAGTCGGAACGGCGCAGTGACTGCGCCTCGATCACCGGTCGCCAGCGCTCGAAGTCGGCCGCCGCCTGCTCCCAGCGCTCCAGCGTGGCCAGCCCACCGGCGGCGCTGGAGAGCGTCTGGCGTGCGCTCTGGTCGTCGTATCTGGCCTGTTGCAAGCGCTGTTGGGCGCTGCTCGCGTACCAGGAGCCGGCGGCCAGCAGCAGGGCCGCGCCGAGGGTGAGCGCGGTCTGGGTGGTGCCGCTGATCGAGATCCGGGTCATTGGTCCATCCGCCAGTGTGCGGTCAGCAGCATCACTGCGTCCTCGTCGCGGTTCTCGCCGATGTCCTCGGCGGTGGCGGCGAGGCCGCTGTCACGACGGAAGGTGTTGTTGCCGCCCCATTCGTAGCCGGGCTCACGGACGTTGGTCTGGGTATGGTTGCTCAGGGTGGTCTGCTCGCGGAAGCGGCCCTCGCGCGCGTCCGGCGCACCGTCGATCATCTGGTCGAGGCTGCGCGCCAGATCCGGGGTGAGCCCGCGCAGCACCATCACGTTGCCCGAGCCGCTGGCGGTGCCGTCGGGGTTCCACTGGAAGCAGATCTGCACCTCCACCGGGTTGCCGTTGCTGTCGGTGTAGAGATAACGGTCCTCCTGCCCCTCGGCGCGTCCGGCCGGCATGGCGATGCCGACGCGTTCCATCAGGTGGTGGAGGTTCTGCTCGGAGAGCGCTGCGGGGTCGCCGAGCCCGACCGAGTTGGCCGGGTAGCCCTGCCCATGACACAGCCGCTGGCCGGTGCGGCTGTAGTTGGCGGGGATGCCGGCGACCTGGCCGTAGCGGTTGTTGAGCCTGGCGTCGGCGCCGCTGACCATGTAGGTCGGGGCGATCTGGCTGTCGCCGATCACCACGCCGGTGCGCTGGAAGTGGATGTCGTAGGCGCGCTTCCAGCCGGTGACGAACTGGAAGATGCGCTTCGACTGGGCCTCGCGGACGATGTCCTTGGAGATGGCGATGCCGCCGAGGATCATGCCGATGACCACCAGCACCACGGTCAGCTCGACCAGGGTGAAGCCGCCCTGTGCGCGCCGGGCGGCGGGGGTGCGCTGCTGCATTGCGTTACTCCACCGAGGTACGCCGGGGCGCGTCACTGGTTCATCTTGTAGTGGGCGACCAGGGTCATCACCTGGTCCTCGTCCTCGCGGTCGCCCTCGCTGGCCTCGTCGGGGTTCGCCGCGGCGATCTCGAAGGTGTTGTTGCCCTGCCACTCGCTCTGCGGCACCCGGGAGCTGCCAGTGCGTGCGCCGATGTTCTCCTGGCGGAACACCCCCTCGCGGGCGTCGGCCTTGCCGTCGATCATCTGGTCGAGCGCGCGCGCCAGGTCCGGGGTCAGCCCGGTGATCACCATGACGTTGCCCGAGGGCTCGCCGCTGGCTGCGCCGGGTGGGTTCCACTGGAAGCAGATCTGGATCTCCTGCGGGTTGCCGTTGGTGTCGAGATAGACGTAGCGATCCTCGAAGCCCTCGGCACGTCCCGGCGGCAGCTGGATGCCGTGGCGCAGCATCTGCTGATGCAGCGAGACGTTGCTGTCGGCCGCCTGCCCGGCGCCGGCCGCGGCCTGGGTGGTCGGGCGCGCACCCTCGCAGATCGCGCCGGGGGCGGTGACGCCCGACATGTCGCCGCCCGAGATGGTCGAGCCCGAGGTCGCGCCGCTGTTGTAGTTGGTGCCATTGACCATGTAGCGCGGCGCGGTCTGGTCGTCGCCGACCACCACTCCGGTGCGCGAGTAGTGGTTGTTGTAGGCCGAGACCCACTGGTCGACGAACTTCTGCTTGATCTTCACGTACTCGGCGCTGCGCTGCATGTCGCGCCCGATGGATACGGCGCCGAGGATCAGCCCGATCACCACCAGCACCAGCGACATCTCCACCAGGGTGAAGCCGCGCATAGAGGATCTGGAACCCGACATCTTCGTTCTCACTGTCGTTGTCATTGTGGGGATGGCCGGGAGACTCGGACCGGCCTCATCCGGGCGGTGCGTCAGCCGTCCGGTAACAAGTAACGTGTACTCGCTGCGGTGACGAGCGAGGTCTTCCTGGCGCTGTGTCGCGCATCTGGCGGGAGACAGGGATGTGGCGTGGATACCTTGGCTTGGGAGTGCCCGGCTGGAGGGGCGACGACGGATCGTCAGTCTGATTCCGGCGCGTGTGCATCACATCATCCTGTGGCAAGGGTCTGATTGCCCTCGCTCTCTGTCGGCAAGCAACGAAGCATTGCCTCGACCCCGCAAGGTCGCGAGTCATACCGCGAGCGAGGGTGTCTGATCCCTGCCGGGCGGGCTGAAGCCAGCTGTTTGCGCGTCTGAGTATAGCCTAAGTCTGGAGTGATTTAGAGCGCACGATTCGTGCTTGTCTCGCGGGCTGAGTTCCGCCCCTCGCGTGGCACTCGAATGGTCCGTCGCAGAGGTGCGCTTAACGTCCGATCGGCGCCGAATGTTAGAATATCGGCCCAGTATTCAGCTTCAGGAGCAACCCAATCGATGGCAGGTCACAGCAAATGGGCCAATATCAAGCACCGCAAGGCCGCGCAGGACAAGCGTCGCGGTAAGATCTGGACCAAGCTGATCCGCGAGGTCACGGTCGCGGCGCGCGCCGGTGGCGGCGATCCGGCGGCCAATCCGCGCCTGCGTTTGGCGATGGACAAGGCCTTCGGCGCCAACATGCCGCGCGATACCGTCGAGCGCGCGATCAAGCGTGGTGCCGGCGGCACCGAGGGCGACAACTACGAGGAGATCCGCTACGAAGGTTATGGTCCGGGTGGCGTCGCGGTGATGGTCGACTGCATGTCCGACAACCGCAACCGCACCGCTTCCGAGGTCCGTCACGCCTTCACCAAGCACGGCGGCAACCTCGGCACCGACGGCTCGGTGGCCTATCTGTTTACCAAGCAGGGGATCATCAGCTTCCAGCCGGGGAGCGACGAGGACGCGGTGATGGAGGCGGCGATCGAGGCCGGGGCCGATGACGTGGTCACCAACGACGATGCCTCGCTCGACGTGATCACCGCCCCTGAGGCCTTCTCCGAGGTCAAGGACGCACTGATCGCCGCCGGCTTCGATACCGAGGTCGCCGAGGTTACCTTCAACGCTTCGACCTCGGCCGAACTCGATCGCGACACCGCCGAGAAGCTGCTGAAGATGATCGACACGCTCGAGGACCTCGACGACGTCCAGGAGGTCTATCACAACGCCGAGATCTCCGACGAGATCATGGCGGCGCTCGATGCCTGAGCCGGTGCGCCTCCGGGAGCGCTGACGCCATGGCCCGTGCCCCCCGCTCGGCCCCGCCGCGTCTGGCGCACCGTATCCTCGGCATCGATCCGGGCTCGCGCTTCACCGGCTACGGCATCATCGACACCGACGGTCACCACAGCCGCCGCGTGGCCAGCGGTTGCATCCGTGTCGACAAGGCCCCCTGGCCGGACCGGTTGCGACTGATCTTCGACGAGATCGAGCAGCTGGTGCTCGATCATCGTCCGCACGAGTTGGCCGTCGAGCAGCTGATCTTCGCCCGCGATCCCAGCGCCGCGCTCAAGCTCGGTCAGGCGCGCGGCGCGGCGCTGTGCGCGGCGCTGCGCGGCGAGCTGTCGGTGCACGAATACAGCCCCAAGTCGGTCAAGCTGGCGGTGGTCGGTACCGGCGGGGCGCAGAAGTCGCAGGTTCAGCACATGGTGCAGATCCTGCTGAGCATGGACACCCCGCCCGGCGAGGACGAGGCCGATGCGCTCGCCATCGCGCTCTGTCACGCCCACTCGATGGGCATCCCCGGGCGCAAGCGCATGGCCGCCTCCTGGCGCGACTGGAGACCCTGAACCCATGATCGGACGTTTGCGTGGACAGCTGGTCCACAAGCAGCCGCCCCGGCTGATGCTCGACGTCGGTGGCGTCGGCTATGAACTCGAGGCGCCGATGTCGACCTTCTACGAGCTGCCGACGGTGGGCGAGACGGTCACCCTGATCACCCACCTGGCGGTGCGCGAGGACGCCCAGGTGCTCTACGGCTTCGTCCGTGAGTCGGACCGGGCGCTGTTTCGCAACCTGCTCAAGGTCAGCGGGGTGGGTGCGCGGATGGCGCTGGCGATCCTCTCGGGGATGGACGCGGCGCGCTTCGCCCAGTGTGTCGAGTACGAGGACGTCGCCGCCCTCACCAAACTCCCCGGGATCGGCAAGAAGACCGCCCAGCGCCTGGTGGTGGAGATGCGCGACCGGCTCGAGGCGACCCTCACCCCGGCCCTCGCCGGGGCTGCGGGCGAGAGCGCTCCCGGTACCGACCAGGCGCTCGCCGACGCGGTCAGCGCCCTGGTCGCGCTCGGCTTCCGTCCGGCCGATGCGACGCGCATGGCGCGCGCCGCCGACGACGGCGCCAAGACCTCCGAGGAGATCATCCGCGTGGCATTGCGATCGGTGAATCCGGCCTGATCTAAGGGGGCATCGTCGATCGGGTGCGGTCAACGCGCCCGATCCCATCGTCGGTCGTTGCGACGACGACCAGGGATGCGCGAGGCCACCGGATGAGCCAGGACCTGACCGCCGAGCTGTGCGCCAGCGTGACCGCGGCGATCGCCGCCACCACGCCGCTGTGTCTGCGTGGCGGCGGCACCAAGGACTTTCTCGGTCGGCGCTGCGCGGGCCGTCCGCTCGCGCTCGCCGGGCATTGCGGCATCCTCGACCACCAGCCGCGCGAACTCACCCTCACCGCCCGCGCCGGCACCCCGCTGCGTGAGATCGAGACGGCGCTCGCCGAGGCCGGGCAGTGTCTGCCCTTCGAGCCGCCGCACTTCGGCCCCGGCGCCACCCTCGGCGGCACCATCGCCTGTGGCCTCTCGGGCCCGGCGCGCCCCCATGCCGGGGCGGCGCGCGATCTGGTGCTCGGCGCGCGGGTGCTCACCGGGCGCGGCGAGGTGCTGCGCTTCGGCGGCGCGGTGATGAAGAACGTCGCCGGTTACGACATCGCTCGGCTGATGACCGGCGCCTTCGGCACCCTCGGCATCCTCCTCGACATCAGCCTCAAAGTGCTGCCGCGCCCCGAGGCGGTGCGCACCCTGGTGCTCGACTGCGACGGTGACGAGGCGCTCGCCCGGCTGCGCGCGCTGGTGCGCCGAGCGCTGCCGCTGAGCGCGAGCTGTCACGACGGCGAGCGGCTGTGGCTGCGACTCTCCGGGGCCGAGCGCGCGCTCGCGCCCGCCGCCGCCGAGATCGGTGGCGAGCGCGTCGAGCCGGGGCGGGCCGAGGACTTCTGGGGCGCGCTGATCCGTGAGCAGCGCCATCCCTTCTTCACCGCGCCGGGCGCGCCGCTGTGGCGGCTCTCGCTGCCGCCGCACGCCCCGGCGCTGGCGCTCGACGCCCCCCAGCTGATCGAGTGGGGTGGGGCGCAGCGCTGGCTGCGCGCGGCCCACCCCGCGGAGGTGGTGCGCGCCGAGGCCGCGCGGCTCGGCGGACACGCGACCTGTTTTCGCGGCGGCGAGGCGATGCACTCCCCCTTCACCCCGTTGTCGCCGTCGCTGCTTGCGCTGCATCGCAACCTCAAGCAGGCCTTCGATCCCCACGGCATCCTCAATCCGGGGCGCTTCCATGCCGAGTTCTAGCGGGGCGTCGCCGCCTTGACCCGGAGTCCGCATGCGTACCGATCTGCTCCCCGAGTTGCTCGACACCGCCGCCGGTCGCGAGGCCGACGCCATCCTCCGCGCCTGCGTCCACTGCGGCTTCTGTACCGCCACCTGTCCGACCTATCAGCTGCTCGGCGACGAGCTCGACGGGCCGCGCGGGCGCATCTATCAGATCAAGCGGGTGATGGAGGGGGCGCCGGCCACCGCCGTGGTGCAGCGCCATCTCGATCGCTGTCTCGGCTGTCGCGCCTGCGAGCGCACCTGCCCCTCGGGGGTGCGTTATGCGCGGCTGGCCGAGATCGGGCGGGGACTGGTCGCCGCCCAAGTGCGCCGTCCCTGGCACCAGCGTCTGCTGCGGCGGGCGTTGGTGCTCGGTCTCTCGGGGGCGGGGCGGGTGCGCACGCTGCTCGCCCTCGGGCGGCTGGCGCGCCCGTTGTTGCCGGCGCGACTGGCCGCGCGGATCCCGCCGCGGGTCGCGCCGGGCGCGTCGCCGGACTCGCGTGGCCTGGGGCGGCGGATGCTGGTGCTCGAGGGCTGCGTGCAGGGGGGCGCGACCCCGCGCACCAACGCCGCCGCGGCGCGGGTGTTCGCGCGTCTCGGCATCGAGCTGGTGGGTGCGCCCGCGGCGGGTTGTTGCGGCGCGCTGGCGTATCATCTCGACGATCAGGCCGGCGGGCGGGCGCGGATGCGCCGGGCGATCGACGCCTGGTGGCCGGAGATCGAGTCCGGCTGCGAGGCGATCCTGGTGACCGCCAGCGGTTGTGCGAGCATGGTGCGCGAGTACGGCGAGGTGTTGGCCGACGACCCGGACTATGCCGAGCGGGCGGCGCGGGTCGCCGCGCTCGCCCGCGACCCGGCCGAGGTGCTCGCCGCCACCGACCTGACCCCGTTGGGCCGACCCGGCGCCGGGCGGCGGCTGGCCTATCACGCGCCCTGCAGCCAACAGCACGTGCTGCGGCTCGAGGGCGTGGTCGAGGGGGTGCTCGAGCGTCTCGGCTTCACCCTCGTCCCGGTGCCCGATGCGCACCTGTGCTGCGGCTCGGCCGGGACCTATTCGATCACCCAGCCGGCGCTCTCGCGCCGCCTGCTGGAGAACAAGCTCGGCGCCCTGGAGGGCGGCCGGCCCGCGCTCATCGCCACCGCCAACGTCGGCTGCCAGCTCCAGCTCGCCGCCGGCGCCTCGGTGGCGGTGGTGCACTGGCTGGAACTGCTCGACCCGGCGCCCCCCGAGGAGACCCCTGAGAGATGACAGAGCGGATTGGATTCATCGGCCTCGGCCTGATGGGCGCGCCGATGGCGCTGAACCTGCTGCGTGCCGGTCACCGGCTGGCGGTGTATGCGCGCCGCGAGACGGCGCTGGCGCCGTTGCGCGAGGCCGGCGCCGAGGTCTGCGCGAGCCCGGCGGCGCTGGCGGGCGCGGTCGACGTGGTGTTCACCATCGTCTCCGACACCGAGGATGTCGAGCAGGTGCTGCTCGGGCCCGACGGGGTGATCGAGGGCGCGCGACCGGGCACCGTGGTCATCGACATGAGCACCATCTCGGCCTCGGCCACCCGCGCCATCGCCGCGCGGCTGGCCGAGCGCGAGGTGGCGATGCTCGACGCCCCGGTCTCGGGGGGCGACGTCGGCGCGCGCGAGGGGCGGCTGTCGATCATGGTCGGCGGCGACCCCGAGGTGTTTGCGCGGGTGCGCCCGCTGTTGGAGGTGCTGGGCACCAACATCGTCCATATTGGGGAACATGGCGCCGGGCAGGTGTGCAAGGCGTGCAATCAGGTGGTGGTCGGCGGCACCATCGCCGCGGTGGCTGAGGCGCTGCTGCTGGCGCGTGCCTCCGGGGTGGACGCGGCGCGGGTGCGCGAGGCGCTGCTCGGCGGCTTCGCCGCCAGTCGGGTGCTCGAGCTGCACGGTCAGCGCATGCTCGACGGCGACTACCGGCCCGGCTTCAAGGCGCGGCTGCACCGCAAGGACATGCGTCTGGTCGAGGAGCGCGCGCGCGAGCAGGGGCTCGAACTGCCGCTGGCCGCACAGGTCGCCGCCCATCTCGATACGCTGCTCGCCGCCGACGGCGGCGAACTCGACTCGGCGGCGATCCTCAGCGCCCTGGAGCGGATGCAGCAGGGCGCTGGCTGAGTTCGGGGCCGGGGCGGCGCCCCGGCCGGCGGGATCATTCGAAGGTGACGAAGCCGTCGATGGCGGTGATATAGGTGGCCACCACCCCGTCACCCGGGGCAACGCTGTCGAGCAGCGCCTGGTCCTCGACGGTGAACACCAGGGTGCGGTTGGGGCCGCGCACGGTGACGGTCGCGGCCTCGCGGTCGACCGCCTCGATCTTGCCGTACAGGGTGAGGGTGTCGACGATGGCGCCGGCGGGCTTGGCCCCCGGGTCGCGCGCCACCTCGCGCTCCTTGGTCATGCCGACGGTGCCGGCGTCCGAGCCCTTCTGCAGGTCGATCAGCACCGCCTCGGTCTTGCTGACGTTGAGGGTGTTGCCGATCTTGACCTCATCGAGCCGGGTCACCTCGTCGGGGACGTGCAGCACCACGAACTCGCCCTCGGGGGTGCGGATGGTGAGCATGCGCTTGTCGAGGTTGACCACCTCGACGGTGCCGGTCAGCTCGGTGGTGACCGCGGCGCCGGTCACCGGCACGTCGCGCAGCTCGGCCAGCGCGACCGGAGAGAGGCCGGCGGAGGCGAGTGCAATGGCCGAGGCGAGGGTCAGGCTGGCGGGTCTGATCTTCATCGTGAAACGATCTCCTTTGGTGTCGGTGAGCATGATCCGGGCGCTGTGTCCCCATGTCCCGGGTGCAGTGCAAGGATTGGTGCAAACCCGTGCCGACACAAGGGTGGGCGGTGTCGGGTGGCCCCTCGTCTGACCCGGCAGGATGCGCCCTGGGCGGCCATCGGGCGATGGGGCGCCGCTTGCTCGCCGATCGTTGATCTTGTCACACGGCGCTGGCGAGTCCCACCGCCGTGCGGGGAGCACCGAGCGTTGCCGATATTGCCGAGCGGCTGGTCCCGACAGTGGTCAAAGTCACTGTGCTCGCCGACTCCGGCCTGCGGTTGCGGCAGGCGCCGGTCGGGCCGGGTTGCACGCTGCCGGGCGCTGTCGTGCCCGTCCGGGTCAGTAGTGGATCAGCGCTCGGTTCCAGGGACGACCGAGGAACAGATAGAGGGCGTCATTGCCGCCGTCGGCATAGCCGTAGCCGAGATAGAGCGGGCCGATCGGGGTGTCGGCGCCGAGAAACAGGCTGCTGCCCAGACGCAGGCTGTCGGCGCCGATGTCGCGCCGTCGTGCCCAGGTGTTGCCGACCTCGAGCGAGACGCCGGCATAGCTCGGCACCAGCCCGGTGTCGAAGGCGTGGAGATAGATCGCGCGTGCCAGCCCGAGGTTGGCCCCGGAGAGTTCGAGCTGGTTGAAGCCGGAGAGGTTGAGGAAGCCACCGAGCCGGTAGTAGGCGTGCGGCGGGGTCTCGCCACCGAAGTTGCCGGCCAGGGTCAGCGCGGTGATCAGGCGGTGACGACCACGCCCCAGAGCGTGCACCAGCTCGACCCCGGCCTGGTCGTAGTCGCTGGTGGCACCGAGCGCGGTGCGCGAGTGCTCGCCGAAGGCGCTCGCGGCCCAGCCGCTGGCGGGGAAATTGGCGCTGTCGAGGGTGTCGATGTCGAGCCGGAATTCGAGTGCGCCGACGTCGAAGTTGTAGCCGCCGAAGCCGGGGTCGCCGACACGCAGGTCGGCGTCGCCGCGATAGTGGGCGTAGCCGAGCGCGACCCGGCCCCAGTCGCCGAGGTTGCGCCCGAACTCGAGGCGGGCACCGAGGCGGTTGAGCTGGTACTCGGCGATCGGCGCGTCCTGGGCGCCGGGGTCGAACAGGGTCAGATTCTCGGAGAGGTAGCCGAGGCCGATCCCGGCGAACCAGCGCTCGGCGGGATCGAGCGGCAGGTAGAGGCTGGAGAGGATGCCCGGCTCATCGCCGAGCCGGACCTCGGTGCGCCACTCGCCGTTGAGGTCGGTGAGCGGAGCCTTGGTATAGGCTGCGCCGAGGTTGAAGCGGGAGTTGCCGCCGCCGCTCGAACTCAGCTCCAGTCCGCCCTGCAGCGAGCTGGTGCCCCAGCGCTTCTCGCGCGCACTGATGTGCAGCGCGGCGCGTTCGTCGGCCTCGGGCACGATGCGGTAGCGCACCGTCTCGAACACGTCCTGGTCGTAGACCCGCTCGATCTGAGCGGCGAGCGCTCCGGGGTCGAGCCGTTCGCCGGGGGTGATGCGGATGCGCCGGGCGAGCACGGCGTCGTCGAGCCCGGAGTCGTTGTCGATGCTGACCTGGGTGATCACCGGGGCCTGGTAGTCGGCGGGGCGGTGGGCGCGGCGGTAGCTGGCATAGCGCGCCGGGGGCAGGGCGAGGGCGTCGAATCGCGCGCCGGCGTCGCGCGCGGCCTGCTCGCCGATGGCGATCGCCTCGAGCATCTTGTCGAAGTCGCTGGCCAGCACCCGGCGCCCGAGCGGCGGGGTGAGCAGCAGGTCGCGCGGGCCCAGGGTGGCGATCTCGGCCTGGGTGTTGCGCCAGGTCACCAGGCTGGCGACCTGGTCGAGCATCTCCAGCACGTCGGTGATCGACTCGCGATCACGGCGCGGGCCGCCGATGTCGACGGCGATGACGATCTCGGCCCCCATCTCGCGCACCACCCCGATCGGCAGGTTCATCGCCAGCCCGCCGTCGACCAGCAGCCGCTCGCCGATCTCGACCGGGGCGAACACTGCGGGGACGGCCATGCTGGCGCGGATCGCGGTGGCCAGGTCGCCGTCGTCGAGCACCACCGCCTCGCCGCTGACAACGTCGGTGGCAACGGCGCGGAAGGGAATGCGCAGGCGGTCGAAGTCGTGAACACCGGTCGCTGGCAGGGTATACTCGCGCAGCGCCAGCTCCAGCTTCTGGCCCTGGATCAGCGCCGGTACCAGATTGACCCGACCGTCCTCCTCGTCGACCCCGGGTCGACTCTTGATCAGGAAACTCCGGTCCTCGAGCTTGCGCTGCATCCGTCGCGTGGCGCGGGCCGGCTCGTCCTGGAAGATCGCCGTCCAGTCGATGCGAGCGATCGTCCGCTCGATCTCGTCGGGCGACATCCCCATGGCATAGAGACCGCCGACGACCGCGCCCATCGAGGTGCCGGCGATGTAGTCGATGGGGATGCGGCGGCGTTCGAGTTCGCGCAGCACGCCGACATGGGCGGCGCCACGCGCGCCACCGCCGGAGAGTGCCAGGCCGATCGCCGGTCGCGTCTCGGCGAGCGCCGGGGCGATGAGGCCCAGCAGGGTCAGCAGGATGGCGACAGTGGTACGCACGCGGGACTCCTCCCGGGTCAGGGGTAGAGCAGCAGGGGCGCGATCTGTTCGCGCCAGGCGTGCTCGTCGCCGAGCAGCCGCTGTTCGAGAGCGGCGGGGGTGGCTGTGGGGTCGTCGACCCATTCGCGCAGCAGCGGGCCGCCGCAGATCAGGTCGATGGCCAGGCGCTCGTGCTCGTACTCGTAAGCGAAGTGACGCCACAGCGGATAGTCCGGGGACTCCAGGCGCAGCGCCTTGAACAGCAACGCGATCAGCCGGTAGGGCTTGAACGCGCCGTGATCGTAGCCGGCCTGATCGGTGTGGATCTGCAGCCCGGCGCAGCGTGTGCCCTGGTGCTTGTGGAAGGTTGGCTCGAACCAGCAGGGACGTAGCAGCGCGCCGCGGGTCCAGGCCGGGCACAGCGCTTCCATCCGCGCGAGGATGCGGTTGAAATCGAGGTCCGGCGCGCCGACCAGCTCCAGCGGGGTGGTGGTGCCGCGTCCCTCGGAGAGGGTGGTGCCCTCGAGCATCACGGTGCCGGGGTAGCAGCGCGCCATGTTGAGGCTGGCGGCGTTGGGGCTGGGGTTGATCCAGGGGCGCTGGTGCAGCGGCCAGCCGAACCCCGGCCCCTGGTCGGGCCGATAACCCTGCATCGCGATCACCTTGAGTTCGAGGTCGTGCCCACCGCGCGCGGCGAACCAGCGCGCCAGCTCGCCGAGGGTGAGACCGTGACGCATGATCAGCGCCCCGGCGCCGACGAAACTCTCCCAGCCGGGTTCGAGGATGCTGCCCTCGACCGGACGCCCGGCGGGGTTGGGGCGATCGAGCACCCACAGCGCCTTGCCGTGGCGGGCGCAGGCCTCGATCAGATAGGCCAGGGTGGTGATGTAGGTGTAGATGCGGGTGCCGACGTCCTGCAGATCGACCAGCAGGACGTCGAAACTCTCGAGCATCCGCGCGGTCGGATAGCGCGCCTCGCCGTAAAGGCTGTAGACCGGGATGCCGTGGCGCGGGTCGCGCTCGTCGGGGGTCTCGACCATGTTGTCCTGCTTGTCGCCGCGCATCCCGTGCTGGGGGCCGAAGGCGGCCACCAGGTCGAGATCGGGGAGCGCCATCAGGGCGTCGAGGCTGTGCTGGCCGCTGGCGGTCAGCGAGGCGGCATGGCCAAGCAGGGCGAGGCGCCGGCCGCGCAGTGGGCGGCGCAGCTCGGGCTCGGCGAGCAGGCGGTCGATTCCGTAGCTGATCATCTCGGTGCTGTGATGCGGGTTGCAATGGAGCGGGCATGTTAGACCAGAGTCCGGTTCATCGCCTATGGAGCCTGCTCCGCTCGCTGGCGGATTGATCCCGGCCAAGGACAAACGTGCACCGATCGACGACAATGGTCCGTCTTCGTCGTGTCGAGTTCCTGGCGGCGCGACCCGGTTGCGACCTGGTGTCGTGCGCTGACCGCAAGGATGTCGTCGGCCCGGTCGGGCATGACGGAGGTCCCCATGTTTTCGTATTCGTTCGAGATGCCGTGTTCGCGGTGTCTCGTGCCCCTGTTGCTCGGTCGGTGGGTGTCCGTCGACCTTCGATCTCTTTAATTCAGTGCCAAGCGATGCGTCGTTCAGACTTCCATTTCGATCTTCCCGACGAGTTGATCGCGCAGTATCCGCTCGCCGAGCGTGCCGCCTCGCGCCTGCTGGTGCTCGAGGCGGGAGCCGCGCGACCGAGTGATCGGCGCTTTCTCGATCTGCCCGAGCTGCTGCGACCGAACGATCTGCTGGTGTTCAACAACACTCGGGTGATGCGCGCGCGTCTGTTCGCCGTCAAGGAGACCGGCGGGCGGGTGGAGCTGCTGATCGAGCGGGTGGTCGAACCCGGGGTGGCGCTGGCGCATCTGCGCGCGAGCAAGTCGCCCAAGCCCGGCGCCCGGCTGTTGATCGATGGTGTGCCGTGCATCGAGGTGATCGGGCGTGATGATGATCTCTTTCGGCTGCGCGCGCTCGATGACGACTTCACGGTATTGATGGAGCGCTTCGGACACATGCCGCTGCCGCCCTATATCACCCGCGCCGACGAGGCCGCCGATGAGTCGCGCTATCAGACCGTCTATGCGCGCAACGCGGGCGCGGTGGCGGCGCCGACGGCCGGGTTGCATTTCGATGAGGCGTTGCTCGATCGGCTCGACGCGATCGGGGTCGAACGCGCCGAGATCACCTTGCACGTCGGCGCTGGTACCTTTCGTCCGGTGCGGGTCGATGACCTCGATCAGCACCGGATGCATTCGGAATGGCTGGAGGTCGACGAGACGCTGTGTGCGCGGGTTGCCGAGACGCGGGCGCGTGGTGGCCGAGTGGTTGCCGTCGGAACCACCAGCGTGCGTGCGCTGGAGACCGCGGCGGCTGCTGGCGAGCTACGTCCCTATCGCGGTGAAAGTCGGCTGTTCATTCGTCCCGGTTATCGTTTCCGGGTGGTCGATGCCATGGTCACCAACTTCCATCTTCCCGAGTCGACCCTGCTGATGCTGGTATGCGCCTTTGCCGGGTATCAGCGGATGATGGCGGCCTACCGTCATGCCGTGGCCGAGCGCTATCGCTTCTTCAGCTATGGTGATGCCATGTTTCTTGCCGCCAGGCGAGAGGATCGGAGTCGTCAAGCACCGCTCATTGAATGAGCCGGCGCTGTTCGGGATATCTGGATGTCTGCTTTCGTGTACGACATGCTGCCGGCAGCATCATCTTTTTCCGCCCCGCCAAGCCTCCTTTCGTCAATGTGCGATGGCCGCCCCCTTGTGAGATTGGCGAGACGCCGCATTTGCAGAGAGAGACGCCTTCATCGCTCCAGCCAGGGCCGGACTGGCATATGGATGTATGCCTCGGCGGCTGCTTATTTATAGTTGAAAAGGCCATTCAATAAATGGCCTTTACTTGACTTTTATAGTAAATCGAATAAATTACGCAGTGCGCGCAGATTCCTGATCTTTTGCGTCCATCAAAGAAAAACACCCTAACCCCATTGGAGGTAGATCACGTGGAGTACGCTAACCTTAGCGTCGAGGAAATCCGGCGTCAGCTGGAGGAGGCCGAGAGCAAGCAGTCCGAGCTCAAGCGCGCGCTCGAGATCCGTCGTCGCGAGGCGAAGAAGGAAGTCGCCCAGGAGATTCGCGAGCTGATTCAGCAGCGTGGCTATGATCTCACCGAGATCGTCGAGTTGCTCGATGCGAAGAAGTCCCGCCGCACTGGTGTGCGCAAGTCCTCCGGCTCGCGCCAGTACATCGAGTATTTCGACCCGGAGAACCCGGAGAACGTCTACGTCCGTGGTGTGCTGCCGCGCTGGATGAAGGACAAGATGACGGAAAAGGGGCTCGATCACAGCTCCAAGGAAGATCGCGACACCTTCAAGAAGAGCTATCTGCAGGTCAAGAACGCTTGATCCATCGCTTCGCCTCCGTCCCTTCCACGCCGCTGGATATCATCCGCACAGGTTGCGGACGATGCGGAGGCGGATTCGGCGTCTTTTCAACTCATGGATGAGATCATTGCAATGGATCGCTGGCTTTCGTGTTGCCGAGCGCGTAGACTGCATCTATCGCATCAACCGGTCGATGCGTCGTCTCGCGGCTGAAACGACCTTATCCTCAAGGCGTCACCCTCGAACGTCCTCCCTCTTTTTTGCCTAGACCGGCCCCAGTATCAAGACTTGGGTTAGGCTGGTTTCAGGAGTCTTCATGTCCTTCGATTCGCTCGGCCTGCGGGCCGATCTGCTGCGTGCCGTGGCAGGTCAGGGCTATGCACGCCCGACCCCGATCCAAGAGCAGGCCATCCCCGCGGTCCTGGCCGGCCATGATCTGCTCGCCGGCGCTCAGACCGGCACCGGCAAGACGGCGGCCTTCGCGCTTCCCGTGCTGCAGCTGCTCGCGGCCCGCAAGAGCAATGGTGGACGACGTCTGCCCCGCGCGCTGGTGCTGTCGCCAACTCGCGAACTGGCGGCACAGATCGGCGAGCGCTTCCAGGCCTATGGTCGCGAGGTGTCGCTGCGCTCGACGGTGATCTTCGGTGGTGTCGGCATGCAGCCGCAGGTCGACCGACTGCGGCGCGGCGTGGACATCCTGGTGGCTACGCCGGGGCGGCTGCTCGATCATGCCGCGCGCCGCACCCTGGACCTGTCCGCGGTCGAGATCCTGGTCCTCGACGAGGCCGATCGGATGCTCGACATGGGCTTCATCCACGATATCCGCAAGGTGCTCGCGCTGCTGCCCAAGCAACGTCAGAATCTGCTGTTCTCGGCGACCTATTCCGACGAGATCCGCCGCCTGGCAGACGGTATCCTCCACCAGCCCAAGCTGGTCGAGGTCGCCCGGCGCAACACCGCCGCCGAGACCGTGGAGCAGGGTGCGCACCCGGTCGACAAGTCGCGCAAGCGCGAGCTGTTGGCGCACCTCTTCCACCGTGAAGGTTGGGACCAGGCGCTGGTGTTCACCCGGACCAAGGCCGGCGCCAACCGCCTGGCCGAGTATCTGGGGCGTGAGGGGATTGCCGCGGCGGCGATCCACGGCAACAAGAGCCAGTCGGCGCGGACCCGTGCACTGAGCGAGTTCAAGCAGGGGCGGGTGCGGGCGCTGGTGGCCACCGACATCGCCGCGCGCGGCATCGACATCGCCAATCTACCCCAGGTGGTGAACTTCGAACTGCCCGCCGTTGCCGAAGACTACGTCCACCGCATCGGGCGCACCGGTCGCGCTGGTGCCGGTGGTCGGGCGTTGTCGCTGGTCAGTCATGACGAGCGCAAGCTGCTCAATGGCATCCAGCGCTTGATCAAGCGTGAGATCGTGCTCCAACCGGTAGCCGGTTTCGAGCCCTCGGCCGAGGCGCCGACGAATGAGACCCCCGACCATGGTCGGGGTGGTCGTCACCGTCGTTCGGGCGGTCGCAATGGCGGCCGGGGCAACGGCGGCAATGCACAGCGGGAGCGCTCCGGGCGTCCCGCGCCCAAGTCGCGGTCGGGTCAGGGCGCCAAGCGCGCCCGGCTCGGTCAGGGCGGCTCGACACGGGCCTGATCGGCCCGTATGAGCGGGTGGCGCGTCCACCCGTCTGGGTCCGGGGGTAGCGGTTCCGTGCCGCTGCCGTCAGGTTGCCGTCCGTTGATCGGGCGGGCCGGACACCGGGCACCGGCCTCGTGACAATCGCTCCGGATCCCCGTTCCGGGCGCCCCGTTGCCGGCCTCGAGGGCCTGGGCCTAGTCTCCAACGGTGGAGACAAAAACTGTCGAATCAGTTGCGCGTTGATTTTTCGGCTGTTCTCTTTCTCTTCAATGCGCACTCGTATGGATATCCCGAATATGAATATTTATGTTGGCAATCTCGCTTACGGCGTGACTCAGGAAGAACTTCAGGCCGTGTTCGCCGCCTACGGTGAGATCTCCAGCGTGAACTTGATCACCGACAAGTTCACCGGTGAGTCGAAGGGTTTCGGCTTCGTCGAGATGCCTAACAACTCCGAGGCCGATACCGCCATCAAGGCCCTCAACGACACCCCGCTCAAGGGGCGCAACATGAAGGTCAACCAGGCCAAGCCCCGTGGCGAGCGTCCGTCTCGCGGGCCGCGCTGGTAAGGCGTCGCCTCAGGGGGAGAGGCGCTGCTGCCGCTCCCCCGTGGTGTCCTGCCGAGGTGTCGGCGGGACGCCCGGTGGACCATCCCCGGTCCGCCATCAGGCGGGGTCGTCCGACCCCGACCTGCTCCTCCCCGACATGACCCGCTTGCCGAGGCTCCACCCCCACCCGCCAGCCGGGGCGGTGGTGCGACGGTCCTCTCCCGGCATCCCGGACGCTGCGTGCACCCTGGGCATCTGCTACCGTAGCGGCGTCTTCATCCGCTGCAATCCTTCGGACCATGCCTGAAACCCGCAATCAACCGGTCGATCTGACCTATCGTGTTCATCCTGTCGACCCCGAGGCCCATCTCTTCGAGGTCGAGTTGTTGCTGTCGCGTGCCGCCCCCGCCGTGCTGCGCCTGAGCATGCCCGCCTGGATCCCGGGCAGCTACATGATCCGCGACTTCGCCCGCAATCTCGTCGAGATCGTCGCCAGCGATGGCGAGGGTGCGCCGCTCGCGCTGGAGAAACACGACAAGCAGACCTGGGTCGCCGACCGGCCGGTCGCCACGGCGCGGGTACGCTATCGGGTCCATGCCTGGGATCGCTCGGTGCGTGGCTGTCACCTCGACGCCACCCATGCCTATTTCAACGGCCCCGGGCTGCTGCTGCGGGTCGACGGGGCCGATGATCGTCCCTGCGCGCTCGAGCTGCTGCCGCCGCCGGGCGAGGCGCGGGCCGACTGGCGCCTGGCCTGTGCCTGCCGGCCCGAGTCGGTCGATGCGCGCGGCTTCGGGCGCTATCTCGCCGATGACTACGCCGATCTGATCGACTACCCGGTGGAGATGGGGCGGTTCACCGAGATCCCCTTCGATGTCGACGGCGTGCCCCATCGCATGGTGCTCAGCGGCCGGCATCGCGCCGACGGCGAGCGGCTGGTCGAGGACCTCGAGCGCATCTGCCGCGAGCACGCGGCGCTGTTCGGCGAGCTGCCGCTCGACCGGTATCTGTTCCTCACCAGCGTCACCGGCGCCGGTTACGGCGGGCTCGAGCACCGCTTCTCGACCAGCCTGATGTGCGCCCGCGCCGACCTGCCGCGGCGCGCCGAGCGCGGCCGCCCGCCGCGTGAGGGCTATGTCCGCTTCCTCGGGCTGTGCAGTCACGAGTACTTCCATCTCTGGAACGTCAAGCGCATCCGCCCCCAGGCGCTGATCGACGGCGGTCTGGAGCAGGAGGTCCACACCCGCTTGCTGTGGGCCTTCGAGGGCATCACCTCCTACTACGACGAGCTGGCGCTGGTGCGCAGCGGTCGTATCGACACCGCGACCTATCTCGGCCTGCTCGCCAACGCCATCACCCGCTTGCAGCGCACCCCGGGACGGCACCTGCAGACCCTGGCCGCGTCGAGCTTCGATGCCTGGACCCGCTTCTACAAGCAGGACGAGAGCGCGCCCAATGTCATCGTCAGCTATTACCTCAAGGGCGCGCTGGTGGCGCTGGCGCTCGATCTGACGTTGCGCCAGCGCAGCGCCGGGGCCTGTTCGCTCGACACCGTGATGCGCGCACTCTGGACCCGCCACGGACGGACCGGGGTCGGTGTCGCCGAGCGCGGTATCGAGGCCCTGGCCGAGGAGGTCAGCGGGCTCGAGCTGGACGATTTCTTCGCCACCGCGCTCGATTCCACCGACGAACTCGATCTCGCGCCGCTGCTCGCTACCCTGGGGATCGAGATGCGGTGGCGCCCGGCGCGCGACGCCAAGGACCTCGGTGGCTGCGTCGAGCGTTTCGAGCCGGTCGAGGCCCCGGCCACCCTTGGGGTGCGCCTGGCGCCGGGTGCGCCCGAGGGGGTGGTGCGCCATGTCCTCGCCGGCTCGCCGGGCGAGCGCGCCGGGCTTGCCCCCGGCGACCGACTGGTTGCGCTCGATGGGCTGCGGGTCGGCGCCGATGACTTCGAGCGCGCAGTCGCCGCGCTCGGTGCGCTGGATGCGCCGGTGTCGCTGCACGTCTTCCGCGACGACGAGCTGCTCGAGCTGGCCGTGCGTCCGCAGCCGGCCCCGGCCGACACCTGCGAGCTGCGTCTGCTGCCCGAGGCCGAGGCCGCTGCGCAGGCCGCGCGCGCGGCCTGGCTGGCCAGCCGTGTCTGAGGGGGCGGGGATGGATCGTCAGATCGCGTTGATCCGGCTGCTCGCCGACGGCGAGGTGCACTCGGGCGAGGCCATCGCCGCGCACCTCGGCATCACCCGCGCGGCGGTGTGGAAGGCGTTGCGCAAGGCCGCCGAGCGCTTCGGCCTGGTGCTCGAATCGGTGCGCGGGCGCGGCTACCGTCTCGCCCAGCCGCTGGAGCTGCTCGAGCGCGAGCGCCTGCTCGCGGCGATGTCCGAACAGGGGCGCGCGCGGCTCGCCCGGCTCGACATCCATGACCAGATCGACTCGACCAACGCCTGGCTGATGCGCGAGGCCGCCGCCGGGGCGCCCTCGGCGACCCTGTGTCTGGCCGAGCAGCAGAGCGCCGGGCGCGGGCGGCGGGGGCGGACCTGGGTCTCGCCCTTCGGGGTCAATCTCTATGGCTCGTTGCTGTGGCGCTCGCCGCTGGCGCCGGCCGCGCTCGGTGCCTCGAGCCTGGTCGCCGGGGTGGTGGTGGCCGAGCAGCTCGCCGCGCTCGGGGTCGAGGACGTGACGCTGAAATGGCCCAACGACGTGCTCTGGCAGCGACGCAAGCTCGCCGGGCTGTTGCTCGAGGTCGCCGGCGAGTCGCAGGGACCGAGCCATCTGGTGGTCGGCATCGGCATCAATCTGCGCATGGCGGCTGACCAGGGGGCGGCGATCGACCAGCCCTGGGTGACGCTCGCCGAGGCCTTGCCCGGCGCACTCGAGGGTGTGCGCAATGCGCTGGCCGGGCGGCTCGCCGAGGCGCTGCTCGAGGCGCTGGCCGACTACGAGCGCGCCGGACTTGGCCCCTTCCTCGCACGCTGGGAGCGGTTCGACAGCTTGCGCGGCCAGCCGGTGGCGTTGCACCTCGGTGAGCGGGTGATCCGTGGGCGCTATGCCGGGATCGAGGACGATGGCGCGCTGCGACTGGAGACCACCGAGGGGGTGCGCCGCTTCCAGGCCGGCGAGGTCAGTCTGCGGCCGGTCGTGGAGGAGGAGCGATGATGTTGTTGGTCGATATCGGCAATACCAATCTGCGTTGGACACTGGCTGACGGGCCGGAGGTCGGCGAGGTCGAGGTGGTGCGCCATGACGGCGGCATCCCGCTCGATCTGCTGGCGAGCTGGGAGCGATTGGCGCCGCGCCCCGAGCGCGTGCTGGTGAGCAATGTCGGCGGCGCGGCGGTGGCCGAGGCGCTGAGTCGGGTGAGTCGTGCCTATTGGGCGCTCGAGCCGGAGTTCGTCGCCACGCGCGCGACCTGGGGGCGGTTGCGCATCGCCTATGACGAGCCGAGCCGGCTCGGCGTCGATCGCTGGCTGGGTCTGGTCGCGGCCGAGGCCGAGGGGGAGGGCGCCAAGCTCGTCCTCGATGCCGGTACTGCGGTGACCTTCGACCTGCTCGCCGCTGACGGCGAGCACCTCGGCGGGGTGATCCTGCCGGGGATCGAGATGATGCGCGCGAGCCTGCTCGCCGGCACCGCGATCCCGCGGATCACCGCCGAGCCGAGCGGTGAGCCCTGGGCGCGCGATACCGGCACGGCGGTGGCTGCCGGCAGCCTGCAGGCGGTCCTGGGCGTTGCCGCCCGGCTCTACGATCAGTGCGTCTTGCGCACCGGCGAGACACCTCGGTTGCTGCTGACCGGGGGCGATGCGCCGCGACTTGTCGGACAGCTCGATCGTCCCTGGGAGGCGGTGCCCGATCTGGTGCTGCGCGGGCTGGCACGGGTCGGCGCGCGACAGGCATAGCCGCCGGGCGTGGCGGCTGGTGCGCACAAGCGGCACGGCGCGCGACCGGGGGCGGCAGCGGGGGTTGGTATACTGGATGCTGGCGAGATGTTTCGTGCCTGGGAGATGGTGCCCTCGACAGGATTCGAACCTGTGACCTATCGCTTAGGAGGCGATTGCTCTATCCAGCTGAGCTACGAGGGCAAGCCAGTCGATTATGGTAACTCAGGCGCGACCGAGGGTCACGTCGACCGTGCTCCGGCTGGTATGCCTGGAGTCGCTCACGTACCATCGTCTGAGATGTCCGGGTCCGAGGCGCTCTTGTCGCCCCTCGGCGCTCGGTCGCGAATCCCGATCGCGCCTCGTCGGCGCCGACATCGGGCGGATGCTCGGGGCTGTGGCGCGCCCGCCCAGTCCCGCATCGCCTGCAGGTGCTGTCCCACAGCCTGTGGCTGCGGGCAGGAGCCGAGCACGGAGGTTTACCGTCTGTGAGTGTCAGTTTCTCCGCCTTGACCAGGTTCACGATCGCCGGGTCTGAGGGTCGTGATCCCGAATCACTGCATTCGATCCAGACCATCCAGCCCCATGGTGCCCTGATCAGCGTGCGCGAACGGGATCTCGAGATCCTGCAAGCGAGCACCAATGCGCGGCGGATGCTGGGGCTGGACGATGCGCTGCCCGGGCACCGGCTCGATTGGCTGGGAGAGGATCTGGTACAGCGGTTGCGCCCTCATCTGGACGCGCCCCTCAATCCGGTGGCCCTGGCGCTGCGCTGTCGCCTGGGTGTCGGGGCGACCGAGTTCGACGTGCTGGTGCATCGCTCGGGCAGCGGCCTGTTGGTGCTCGAACTCGAGCCCGCCGGGCCATCGCTCGAACTCTCCGGGCGGGTCGAGGAGGCGCTGCAGCGGATCATCGCCGCGCCCTCGGTCCGGGCGCTTGGCGAGGAGGTCGTCGCGACCCTCAAGCAGCTCACCGGCTACGACCGGGTGATGCTCTACCGCCTCGACGAGGCCGGTCACGGCGAGGTCTTCGCCGAGGCGCGCGAACCGGCGCTGCCGGCCTATCTCGGCCAGTGTTATCCCGAGGCCTGCGTGCCGCGGATGGCGCGCCAGCCGGGGCGTCGCCCACGGGTGCGGCTGCTGGTCGATGTCGACAGCGTGCCGGTGCCGTTGCAGCCGATGCATCCTCTCGGCGAGCCGCTCGATATGTCGTTGTGCACCCTGCGCAGTGTCTCGCCGTTGCACATCCAGATCCTCAAGATGATGGACGTGCGCGCCACCCTGGTCGTCTCCCTGATCGTGGGCGGACGGCTGTGGGGGCTGATCGCCTGTCATCATCGCACGCCCCGCTTCGTCCACTACGAGATCCGCGCCCTCTGCGAGCTGCTCGCCGAGACCGTGGCCACGCGTATTGCGGCGCTGGAGAGTTTCATCCAGGAGCAGGCCGAGCTGGCGGTGCGACGGCTCGAGCAGGGGATGATCGAGGCGATCTCGCGTAGCGGCGACTGGCGCTCGGCGCTGGTCAGCGACGCCGATGCCCTGCTCGCGAGCCTCGAGGCGAGCGGGGCGGCGCTGTTCTGTGACGGTGAGCTGCAGACCCTTGGCCGGGTCCCGGAGCAGAGAGGGTTGTTGCGTGTCCGTGCCTGGCTCGACCGCCAGCCGCGCGCGGCGGTGATCGCCACCTCATCGCTGATGCGCGAGGACCCGCGCTTCGCCGCGCTCAGGGAGACCGCCAGCGGAGTGCTGGCGGTGCCGCTGTCGAGTGGCTGCGGCGAGTATCTGGTGTGGTTTCGTCCCGAGCGGGTACGGACCCTGATCCTCGGCGCCAGCCCGCTGCTCTGTGCCGACGGCGCCGAACTCAACCGCGCCCCGGCGCTCGCCGGTGAGCAGCGCGAGGTACGTGGTCGGGCGGTACCCTGGAACTCGGGGCAGACGGCCATCGCTCGACTGCTCGGTGAATCGGTGACCGATGTGCTCCAGCAGTTCCGCTCGGTCCGACTGTTGATCGCCCAGGCGCAGCTCGCCGAGGCCCAGGCGCGGGTACGGATCTCCGATCAGCCGATGCTGATCACCGATCCCGAGGGGCGGCTGGTGCTGGCCACGCGTTCGCTCGAGCAGCTGTTCGGGGCCGGGCGCCTGGAGTCCCTTGATGCGCTGCCCGGATTGGTGAGCGATCCCGCAACGGTACGTGCCGCCTTGGCCGCGCTGCGCGACGACTACCGGCCCTGGCAGGCCGAGTTCGAGGTGTGTGGCGCCGATGGGCGCGAGACCCCGGTGTTGCTGCGCGCTGATCCGGTGTTTTCGGCGCCGGGCCGGGTGCTCGGCTTCATGTTCCTGTTCACCGACCTCACCGACATCAAGGCCGCCGAGGATGCCCGTCAGCGTCTCCATGCCGGGATCGCCGCGCACCAATACCATGTCAGCACGCCACTGTGCGGCGGTGACGGCGAGCGTTATCGTGAACTGTTCGCCGCGATCATCGGCAACGCCCGGCTGGCCGCCGAGGAGGTGGCCGACGGGGTCGACCTGGAGCGTGTGCCGGCGGTGTTCGAGGGTTTCGAGCACTCGGTGAGTCACACCACCACACTGCTCGAGCGGCTGTTGTGGTATGCCGCCCAGCGCCAGGGCTGCGAGGGGGGCGACGAGGCTAATGGGGCGCCGCGCCACTGAGCTGCGGGCTGATGCTTCAATGATCGCGCCGGCATCGGGTCGTACAGGTGAGCCGTGGTGCGGTCGTTCGGACGCGCGTTCGTCAAGCGCCAGTCAAGGTCGCGCGCGGCGCCGAGCGTTGAAAGGTCCATGGAGCATGGAAGGCCGATCGTCCCCGCCGCCGGCAGTCCCTTGCCGAGCCTGCGATCGATGTGCGCGAGTGTCGCGCGTGCGACAGCTCTCGGGATCGAGTCGAGGAGCCCTTCGGGTGCTGGTGTACAGCGCCCGAAGGGAAGGGCGTTCGGCTCCTTGCTCAGCGCGGCGAGACGACGCCGAGCAGGTGGGCGAGATCCTTGAAGAAGATACGGATGTGCGCCGTCGGCTTGGCGCGCACCAGGCGCTTGTTCATGTACGCCTCCCAGGTCAGGTACTGCACATCGGGGTCGGCGCAGATGCTGACGAAGCGCTCCCGGCGTTTGTCGTTGGCATACCAGAAGCGCTGCATGATGCCGAGGATCCAGAACACCCGGCCGTGATCCTTTATGAAGCGCTTGCGCGCGAGCTTGAGCGCCGAGGCCTTGCCGGTAGCCAGCATCTCCTCGACCGCTTCGCCGGCCAGGCGTCCGCCGAGCAGGGCGTAGTAGATGCCCTCGCCGGAGGCCGGCGCGACCACACCCGCAGCATCGCCGGCGAGCACCACGTCACGACCGTTGTCCCAGCAGCGTAGCGGCTCGAGCGGGATCGGCGCGCCCTCGCAGCGCAGCGTCTCGACCTCGGCCAGTCCGGCGCGCTTGCGCAGCTCGGTGCAGGCCGAGCGCAGCGAGAAGCCGCTGATCTCGGTGCCGACGCCGACGCTGATGGTGTCGCCGTGGGGGAACACCCAACCGTAGAAGTCGGGCGAGATGTCGCCCTGGTAGTAGACGTCGCAGCGGGTGCCGTCGAAGCCCTCCGGGGTGCGCACGATCTCGTGATAGGCGGCGACATACTTCATCTTCTCGGCGCCGGGCACGCACTGCTTGGCCACCGCCGAGTGGGCGCCGTCGGCGCCGATCACCGCGCGCGCACGCACCTGCAGTGGCTCGCCCGAATCGCGGCCCTGACCGGGGCGGTAGCGCACCAGGGCGGTGCCGTCAGCGTCGCGCTCGATGGTCTCGAAGGTGGCGTCGAGCCGGGTGGCGCCGTGCTCGGCGGCACGCTCGCGCAGCCACTCGTCGAAGTCCTTGCGGTCGACCATGCCGACATAGCCGCCGTCGATCGGCATGTCGACGGTGCGGTTGGAGGGTGCGACCATGCGTGCCGAGTAGACCCGGGTGGCCAGCTGTGCCTCGGGGATGTCGAATTCACGCATCGCCTGCGGCGGGATGGCGCCGCCGCAGGGCTTGATCCGTCCGGGGCGGTCGAGCAGCAGCACGGAACGGCCACGCTTGGCCAGGTCGGTGGCGGCGGTGGCGCCGGCGGGGCCGCCGCCGATCACCACCACGTCGAAGGTTTCGAGCTCAGTCATGAGGGTCCTACCCTGGTTGAGAGGCGTCCGTGCCCGCCGCTCGCGGTGCTCCGGCGCCCCGGGTTGAGGTTGGTGCGCGGGGCGGGCGGCGGCGCCGGATCAGCCGGCCAGTGCCCGCACCGCGAAGGCGCTGATCATCATTCCGGTGACATAGACACTGACGCCGAGTCCACTGAACCAGGTGGCGCGGGCGCGCGGGTCGCCGAGGAAGCGGATCATCAAGCCCACCTGGACCAGCAGTACCACGCCGACGGCGATGGCGTGCGCGGGCTTGTCCCAGGAGAACAGCAGCGCGATCACGATTGCTTGCGGCAGGCCCATCACCAGGCAGGCGAGGCGCGCGGCGCGATCGACACCGAGCTGCACCGGCAGGGTGCGTACGTTCATCTTGATGTCGCCCTCGATCGCCTTGAAGTCGTTGAGGGTCATGATGCCGTGGGCGCCGATGCTGTAGAGCAGGGCGAGTACGAGGATCTGCCAGTCGGGCATGGCGCCGCCGATCATCACCGCCGCGCCGGTCACCCAGGCCAGCCCCTCGTAGGAGATGCCGACGGCGAGGTTGCCCCACCAGCCGTTACCCTTGAGGCGGAAGGGCGGGGCGCTGTAGGCCCAGGCCAGGGCCATGCCGAGCAGCGAGGCACCGAATACCCAGGGGCCGAGCGCGTAGGCCAGCAGCAACGAGACGGCGGTCCAGATCAACGACAGATAGAAGCCCCAGTTGCCGGGAATGCGACCGGAGGGGATGGGACGGTCGGGCTCGTTGATGGCATCGACATGACGATCGTACCAGTCGTTGACCACCTGGCTGGTACCGCACATCAATGGCCCGGCGAGCAGGATACCGGCGAACACCACCAGCAACTGATCGAGGATCGGCGCGCCGGAGGAGACCACGCCGCAGGCGAAGGCCCACATCGGCGGGAACCAGGTGATGGGGTGGAGGACCTCGAGTACCGCGGGCAAGGCGGGGCGCTTGGGGGTGGCGGACAGCGTCGATTGATTCATGCCGGAAACCTAAAGCCTAAAAGCCTGTCAGGGGGCGCGGCGGCGATCCGGCCGGGAGCGCCGCCATGCGATCGTGGGTGGAACGGGGTGCGCGTCTCGGCCCGGGGCGAGGGTGGCGGGCGCCGCCGGGAGGCGCCGACGCTGCGCGCGGTGATGATCGGGTCGGGCTGCATGGGTGTCGAGGTCGGCGCTATTTCTTGTCCGGCGCCGTGGCCTCGGACGCTTGGTCGGTGATGCCGTAGCGGTCGATTTTGACGTACAGGCTCTGGCGGCTCAAGCCGAGCAGCTCGGCGGCCGAGGCGCGATTGTCGCCGGTCAGCTTGAGCGCGGCCTCGATGCAGAGTCGCTCGATGGTATCGGTCGACTCGCGCACCAGCTCCTTGAGCGGTACCCGGCCGACACGTTCGGTGAGCTGCTCGAGCCAACGCGGCTGTTCCGGCGTGGGCGCCGGTTCGGCGCCGAGCCGGCGGCCGACGTCGCGGATGAAGAAGCCGAAATAGGGACGCTCGCCGTTGCGGATGGCCGCCGCCGAGATCTCGACATCGGTGGTCGAGCCGTATTCGCCGCACAGGGTGGTGGCGAACAGCCGCACCGTGCCGTGCTGGCGCAGGTTGGCCATCAGCACGTTGAGGTCGACCCCGGGACGACCCAGCCAGCGGTCGAGCGACTCGCCGCGGGCCTGCTGCTCGGTGGCCACCTCGGCGAGATTGAGGAAGGTGCCGTTGGCGGTGAGCACGCGACCGTCGCCATCGGTGATGACCACGCAGTCGGGGGCGTTCTCGAGCACGCGCAGATAACGCGCGCCGGCCTCCGGGTGAGCGGTCGTCGAGTTGTCGGCGGGCAGTGGCGAGAGCCTGACGAGCAGGAAGGAGACGTTCTCCTGGCGCAACAGCGAGGCCGAGACGAGGAACTCCTGACCGCTGTCGAGCAGTCGGGCGCGCACGTCGTCGGCGCGCCCGGCGGCGCGCACGCCGGCGAGCAGGCCGTTGATCGCCTGGGTGCTGTCGGCGTCGAAGCCCTCGGGGAAGGGGCGGCCGATCACCCGTGCGGGCGCCTCGCCGAGCAGCTGTCCCGACGCCGGGTTGGCCTCGACCACGCGCTGGGTCGGTGCGTCGATGATGAGGATGGCCTCGGAGACCATGCGGAACAGCAACCGATAGCGGGTCTCGACCTGACGGAAGCGCCAGTAGTCGCGCTCGAGCGCCTGCTGGGCGTCGACCAGTTGCTGCTGCAATGCGGCGATGCCCTGGAGGTTGCGCCCGAGCGCCACCACCGAGCCGTCCTCACCGAGCCGCATCGCGCGGTATTGCACCGGGATGTCGGTGCCTCGCGCGGTGGGGTGGGTGACCTGGCGCCAGTGGGTGATGGCGTCGTGCTCGGCCTCGGCGAGCAGCGCCTCGAGGTTGGGGCGGCTCTCCGGGATGACGGTCGCCAGCCACGGCTGGCCGATCCACTCGTCGCTGAACTCCGAGGAGAGATCGTCGCTCCCGTACGCAATATCGCTCACTACGCCTTGGTCGTCGATCACGATGGCGATGTCCGCTGTGCCTTCGATTAACAGCGCCGCTGTTTCGGCGTTGAGGACGCCCAGGGATTCCCTTGGGTCTCTGAACGGACTCACGGCGACCAGACCCTCCACTGCCTATGGGTGCGTTTAGCAGGTTCCACGTCAGGGCCGCAGTGGCAGGCTCACCGAACGAGATCCCAAATGAATCACAAGCCTCCCGGCACCCCGGGCGTTGAAGCCCGTTTGCCACGCTTCGAGGACCCTGGGTCGCCCTGCGCGCGCACGCGGGGGGTGACAAGTTGGGCTCGGATGCGCGATGCTCGCTGCCGAAATCAGGTGTTTCGACGGAAACCAAACCAAGGCGCAATGCGCGGGCTCGTCTCCGTACTTCGATGTTGCTGGATCGAGGCCCGCCCTCTCAACTCTCGAGTGCAACGGAGCGGCGGTCGTCGGTCTGGACGGGCCATGCCGAACGTACCGTGCATGCTGGTGCCAGGGCACCGCAAGCGGCCTCGTTGGACTCGCAACCCTATTGTGGTGGCTTGTGCCGGGTTGTCAAGTCAAGTTTACGTAAAGTTTGGTTGACGCATCTTGGAAAGCGGACTAGATTCCTCATGCATGAAATAACGACTAAGGATCGAAGCGAGCCCGGCCAACGATGAGTCTCCGTCAATCAAAGCAAATCCCGCGCCCGCCGCTTTATACCCCAGAAGAGCGCAGGCGTCGGGACGAATCGCCTTGGACGCTGGTTCAAGGGATTCTTGCGCCCGTTCAATTCGTGGTCTTTCTGGTTAGTCTGTACCTGGTGCTGCGTTACCTGTCAACCGGCGAGGGTGCGCTGGCGGCGACGGTCTCCATCGTTATCAAGACCCTGATCCTCTATACCATCATGATTACCGGCGCGATCTGGGAAAAGGTCGTGTTCGGGCGGTACCTGTTCGCGCGCGCCTTCTTCTGGGAAGACGTCTTCAGCATGTTGGTGCTGGCGCTGCACACCGCCTATCTGGTCGCCCTGGCCACTCACTGGGTGGATGTGACCGGGCAGATGTGGATCGCGCTCGCCGCCTACGCCACCTACGTGATCAATGCCGGACAGTTCCTGATCAAGCTGCGCGCCGCGCGGCTCGAGGGCAACCGCGCGACCAAGCTCGCCGAGGTGACCGAATGAGCCTGGTGACTGAACCCAAGCAGGGCGGTTGTGCGCTGCCCGAGATCACCCGCGAGCGTGGTCAGCGCCAGGTCTTCTGCGGTCTGGCCGGTATCGTCTGGCTGCACCGCAAGATCCAGGACGCCTTCTTCCTGGTGGTGGGCTCGCGTACCTGCGCGCACCTGCTGCAGTCGGCCGCCGGGGTGATGATCTTCGCCGAGCCGCGCTTTGCCACCGCCATCCTCCAGGAGCGTGATCTCGCCGGTCTCGCCGACTGCAACCAGGAACTCGACCGCGTGGTCGCCGACGTGCTCGAGCGCCGTCCCGACATCAAGACCCTGTTCCTGGTCGGATCCTGCCCCTCCGAGGTGATCAAGCTCGATCTGGGTAAGGCCGCCGAGCGTCTTTCCGAGCGCTACAGCGACCGTGTCCAGGTCATCGACTACTCGGCCAGCGGTCTCGAGACCACCTTCACCCAAGGCGAGGACGCCTGTCTCGGCGCCTTGGTGCCGCGCTTGCCGGCGCTGCCGAGCATCGAGCGCTCGCTGCTGGTGCTCGGCACCCTGCCCGACGTCGTCGAGGACCAGTTCCGGCGGCTGTTCGAGGCCCTCGAGATCGGCCCGGTGCACTTCCTGCCGCCGCGTCAGGCCAGCGAGCTGCCCCCGGTCGGCCCTGGCACCTCGGTGCTGCTCGCCCAGCCCTTCCTCGGCGAGACCGCACGCGCGCTGCACAAGCGCGGCGCGGCGCTGCTCTCGGCGCCCTATCCCTTCGGCGTCGAGGGCACGCTGGCCTGGCTCAAGGCCGCCGCCGCCGCCTGGGGCGTGACCCCCGAGCGTGTCGACGAGGTCGCCGCGCCGGCGGTGGCGCGTGCCCGCCGTGGGCTCGAGCACTATCGCGAACTGCTCGCCGGCAAGCGCATCCACTTCCTGCCCGACTCCCAGCTCGAGATCCCGCTCGCGCGCTTTCTCCAGCGCGAACTCGGCATGGAGCTGGTCGAGGTCGCCTCGCCCTTCATCGATCGTCAGCTGATGGAGCCCGAGTTGGCGCTGCTGCCCGAGGGCGTGCGGGTCACCGAGGGTCAGGACCTCGAGACCCAGCTCGATCGCGTGCGCGCCGCGCGCCCCGACCTCACCGTCTGTGGACTGGGGCTGGCCAATCCGCTCGAGGCCGAGGGGTTGCGTACCAAGTGGTCGATCGAGCTGGTGTTCTCGCCGGTACACGGATTCGACCAAGCGGCGGATCTCGCAGAATTGTTCGCGCGCCCGCTCACCCGCGGTGCGCTGTTACAGGTTTGACATCATGCAGCTGACGCTCTGGTCTTACGAAGGGCCGCCCCATATCGGCGCGATGCGCGTTGCCGCCTCGATGAAAGGCGTCCACCTGGTGCTGCACGCGCCCCAGGGAGATACCTATTCCGATCTCCTGTTCACCATGATCGAGCGGCGCGACTCGCGCCCGCCGGTGACCTATACCACCTTCCAGGCCCGCGAACTCGGCGCCGATACCGCAGAGCTGGTCAAGGACACTATCCAGGCCTGCTACGACCGCTTCTCGCCCGAGGTGCTGCTGATCGGTGAGTCCTGCACCGCCGAGCTGATCCAGGATCAACCCGGCGCGCTCGCCCAGGGCATGGGGCTGCCGATTCCGGTGCTGCCGCTGGAGTTGCCGGCCTACGCGCGCAAGGAGTCGTGGGGCGCCAACGAGACCTTCTACCAGCTGGTCCGCGGCCTGCTGCACGAGCGTCGTCCGGCGCCCGGCGAGTCGCGTCCGCCGCGCCCCGAGGGGCAGCGCCCGCGCGCCAACCTGCTCGGGCCGATCTCGCTCGGTTTCCGCTGTCGCGACGACGTCACCGAGATCACCCGGCTGCTCGACATGATCGGTGTCGACGTCAACGTGGTCGCACCGCTCGGCGCCGCGCCGGCCGATCTGCTGCGTCTGCCCGAGGCCGACTTCAACATCTGTCTCTATCCCGAGACCGCAGATCAGACCTGCCTCTGGCTCGAACGCATGTTCGGTCAGCCGACGGTCAAGACGGTGCCGCTCGGCATCGGCGCCACCCGCGACTTCATCGCCGAGGTCGGGCGGGTTGCCGGGATCGATACGGGCAGCATTCCGATGCCCGACTGGTCTAGAATGCCGTGGTACTCACGCTCGGTTGACTCGACCTATCTGACCGGCAAGCGGGTGTTCATCTTCGGCGACGCCACCCATGCGGTGGCCGCAGCGCGGGTGGCCAGCGAGGAGCTTGGATTCACCGTGGTCGGGCTCGGTACCTATGCGCGCGAGTTCGCTCGTGAGATCCGCGCCGCGGCCAAGCAGTACGGCGTCGAGCCGCTGATCACGGACGACTATCTCGAAGTCGAGGCGCGGGTGGCCGAGGCGCATCCGGAGCTGGTGCTCGGTACTCAGATGGAGCGCCATATCGCCAAGCGTCTGGGAGTGCCGTGCGCGGTGATCTCGGCACCGGTGCACGTGCAGGACTTCCCGGCGCGCTATGCCCCGCAGATGGGTTTCGAGGGCGCGAACGTCCTCTTCGACACCTGGGTCCACCCGTTGATGATGGGCCTCGAGGAGCACCTGATCACCATGTTCAGGGAAGACTTCGAGTTCAACGACGCGTCGACTCCGTCGCATCTGGGACATGGCGCGAGCCCCGGGCGAGCGCCCGAAACCGCCGTGTCCGCGCAGCCCGAGGAGACGCCCGCCGAGGCCGGCGATCCCGCTGCAATGGCTTGGGCACCGGAGGCCGAGCAGGAACTGAAAAAGATTCCGTTCTTCGTGCGTGGCAAGGCCAAGCGCAACACCGAGCGCTATGCCACGGAGCGCGGGATCCAGACCATTACTGTGGAGACGCTCTACGATGCCAAAGCGCATTTCGGCCGCTGATCAGCGCGCCAAGAAACCCGATGAGACTCCGGTTCGCGTCGTCATCATCAATCTCGACGGGCATCTGGCGGGAACCACCGAGCGCGCGCTGCCGGAGGTCCGGCGCGACCTCCCGGGTCTGGAGCTGAGTCTGCACGCGGCGACCGACTGGGCCGGTGACGCCGAGTCGCTCGAACGCTGCCACGCCGACATCGCCCAGGGCGACATCATCATGGTCACCATGCTGGTGATGGAGGAGCACTTCCGCCCGATCCTGTCGGCCCTGCAGGCGCGTCGCGACGACTGCGACGCGATGATCGTGTGCATGTCGGCCAGCGAGCTGATGCGCCTGACCAAACTCGGCGGCTTCACCATGGACGGCAGCGCCCAGGGTGGCCCGATGGCGCTGCTCAAGCGGCTGCGCGGCAACAAGGAGCGCAAGCAGCAGAGCGCCGGTGCCCAGCAGATGTCGATGCTGCGTCGCATCCCCAAGCTGCTGCGCTTCATCCCCGGCACCGCGCAGGACGTGCGCGCCTACTTCCTCACCCTGCAGTACTGGCTCGCCGGTTCCGCCGACAACCTCGGCAACATGATCCGCTTCCTGGTCGACCGCTACGCCGACGGCGAGCGGCGCCATCTGCGCGGCACCCTCAAGGTCGGCGCGCCCATCGAGTATCCCGAGGTCGGACTCTTCCACCCCGCCGTCAAGGGTCGCATCACCGAGCAGCTCGCCCAGCTCCCCAATCCCGGCAAGGGCGGCTTCAAGGGGCGTGTCGGCCTGCTGCTGATGCGCTCTTACGTGCTCGCCGGCAATTCCGGGCACTACGAGGGCGTGATCAAGGCGATCGAGGCCCACGGCCTGCAGGTCGTTCCGGCCTTCGCCAGCGGCCTCGACGCCCGCCCGGCGATCGAGAAGTTCTTCATGAAGGACGGCAAGGCGACGGTCGATGCGGTGGTCTCGCTCACCGGCTTCTCGCTGGTCGGCGGCCCCGCCTACAACGACTCCAAGGCCGCCGAGGAGATGCTCGAGAAGCTCGACGTGCCTTACATGTCGACCCTCGCCGTGGAGTTCCAGACCCTCGACCAGTGGGAGGACTCCGAGCAGGGACTGATGCCGGTCGAGTCGACCATGATGGTGGCCATCCCCGAACTCGACGGCGCCACCAACCCGATGGTCTTCGGTGGGCGTACCGGTGACGGCAGCGGTGATGCTAACCGCGACATGAACGCCAAGGGCGATCGCGCCGCGATGCTCGCCGCCCGTGTCGCCAAGCTGGTGCGGCTGCGTCGCGCCGAGCGCGCCGAGCGCAAGGTCGCGGTGGTGCTGTTCAACTTCCCGCCGAACGCCGGCAACACCGGTACCGCCGCCTATCTGTCGGTGTTCTCCTCGCTCTATCACACCCTGGTGTCGATGAAGGAGGCCGGCTACGGCGTCGAGCTGCCCGAGAGCGTCGATGACCTGCGCGAGCGCGTGGTCAACGGCAACGCCTCGCGCTTCGGCGCCCATGCCAACGTCCACACTCGCATTGCCACCGACGATCACGTCCGTCGTGAGCCGCACCTCGCCGAGATCGAGGCGCACTGGGGGCCGGCTCCGGGTCGTCAGCAGAGCGACGGCGCCTCGATCTTCGTGCTCGGCGCCCAGTTCGGCAACGTCTTCGTCGGCATCCAGCCCTCGTTCGGCTACGAAGGCGACCCGATGCGGCTGCTGTTCGAGAAGGGCTTCGCTCCGACTCACGCCTTCTCGGCCTTCTATCGCTATATCCGCGAGGACTTCGGTGCCCACGCGGTGCTGCACTTCGGCACCCACGGCGCGCTCGAGTTCATGCCGGGCAAGCAGGCCGGTCTGTCCGGCGCCTGCTGGCCCGATCGTCTCATCAACGATCTGCCCAACGTCTACCTCTACGCCTCCAACAACCCCTCCGAGGGCGTCATCGCCAAGCGCCGCGCCGCCGCGACCCTGGTGAGCTACCTCACCCCGCCGATCGCGCATGCCGGTCTCTACAAGGGGTTGGTCGAACTCAAGTCGTCGATGGAGCGGTGGCGTTCGCTGCCGCCGAGCGAGACCGACGAGCGCGCCCAGCTCGCCGAGGTGATCCAGGCCCAGGCCGCCGAGCTGGAACTCGCCGAACTCGAGCCGCAGTGGCCGGCCGCCGAGATCGACGCGCGCATCACCCGGCTCAACGAGGAGGTGCTCGAACTCGAGTACACCCTGATCCCGCACGGTCTGCACGTGGTCGGCGAGGCACCGACCGACGAGGAGCGCATCGACACCCTGGTGGCGGTGGCCGAGTCGACCCGCGACATTACCCCGGAGCGTGCCGCGGTCGCGGCGCTGGTCGCCGGCAAGTCGCCGGAGAAGGCGCTCAAGGCCGGCAAGATGCCGACCTCCGAGGCGAACGTCGAGCTGTTCCGTGAACTCACGCGGATCAACCAGCAGTTGCAGCAGGACACCGAGACCCCGGCGATCCTCGCCGCGCTCGACGGGCGCTTTATCCCGCCGGCGCCCGGCGGCGATCTGCTGCGCACCCCGGAGATCCTGCCCACCGGTCGCAACCTGCACGGCTTCGATCCCTTCCGCATGCCCAGCCGCTTCGCCCAGCGTGACGGCACGCTGCAGGCCAAGCTACTGATCGAGCGTCATCTGGCCGAGGGCAATGGCTTCCCCGAGAGCATCGCGCTGGTGCTCTGGGGGACCGACAACCTCAAGACCGAGGGTGGTCCGATCGGCCAGGCCCTGGCGCTGATGGGCGCGACCCCGCGCTTCGACAACTACGGTCGACTGTGCGGTGCCGAGCTGATCTCGCTGGAAGAACTGGGACGGCCGCGTATCGATGTGGTGATGACCCTCTCGGGCATCTTCCGCGACCTGCTGCCGTTGCAGACCAAGCTCCTCGCCGAGGCCGCCTTCCTCGCCGCCGAGGCCGACGAGCCGGTCGAGCAGAACTTCATCCGCAAGCACGTGCTCGAGTACATGGAGGCGCACGACTGCGACCTCGAGACCGCCGCGCTGCGGGTGTTCAGCAACGCCGACGGGGCCTACGGCGCCAACGTCAACAACCTCATCGACAGCAGCAGCTGGGACGAGGACGACGAGCTTGCCGAGACCTATACCCGGCGCAAGAGCTTCGCCTACGGTCGCTCGGGCAAGCCGATGCAGCAGACCGAGCTGCTCAAGGACGTGCTCGGCAAGGTGCAGCTGGCCTATCAGAACCTCGACTCGGTCGAACTCGGCGTCACCACCGTCGACCACTACTTCGACACCCTCGGCGGCATCGCCAAGAGCGTCGGTCAGTTCAAGGGCGACGAGGTGCCGGTCTACATCGGCGACCAGACCCGTGGCGACGGCGTGGTGCGCACCCTGGCCGAGCAGGTCGCGCTCGAGACCCGCACCCGCATGCTCAACCCCAAGTGGTACGAGGGCATGCTCAAGCACGGCTATGAGGGCGTGCGCCAGATCGAGGTCCACGTGACCAACACCATGGGTTGGTCGGCCACCACCGGTCAGGTCGCCCCCTGGGTCTATCAGCAGCTCACCGAGACCTTCGTGCTCGACGACGAGATGCGTAACCGCTTGGCCCAGTTGAACCCCACCGCCTCGGCGAAGGTCGCCAACCGGCTCATCGAGGCGCACGAACGTAACTACTGGTCGCCCGACGAGGCGACGCTCGAGGCCCTGCGCAAGGCGGGCGAAGAGCTTGAAGATCGGCTTGAAGGCGTCGTCGAGGAGGCTGCCGCGTGACGAAGTACCTGGACGGAGAGGGCAGCATGCAGGTGCAGCTCGATCCCAACCTGCAGATCGAATCGGCCAAGGTCTTTGCCGTCTACGGCAAGGGCGGGATCGGCAAGAGCACCACCTCGTCGAACCTGTCGGTGGCCTTCTCGAAGCTCGGCAAGCGGGTGTTGCAGATCGGCTGCGATCCCAAGCACGACTCGACCTTCACCCTGACCAAGTGTCTGGTGCCAACGGTCATCGACGTGCTCGAGTCGGTCGACTTCCACGCCGAGGAGTTGCGTCCCTCCGATTATGTCTACGAGGGCTACAACGGGGTGATGTGCGTCGAGGCCGGCGGTCCGCCTGCCGGGACCGGTTGCGGCGGCTACGTGGTCGGTCAGACGGTGAAGCTGCTCAAGCAGCATCATCTGCTCGAGGACACCGACGTGGTGGTCTTCGACGTGCTCGGCGACGTGGTCTGCGGCGGTTTCGCCGCGCCGCTGCAGCATGCCGATCGCGCGCTGATCGTCACCGCCAACGATTTCGACTCGATCTTTGCGATGAACCGCATCGCCGCGGCCATCCAGGCCAAGGCCAAGCATTACAAGGTACGGCTCGGCGGCGTGGTGGCCAACCGTAGCCGTCAGACCGACGAGATCGATCGCTTCATCGAGGCCGTCGGCCTCGAGCGTCTGGCGCACCTGCCGGATCTCGACATCATCCGTCGCAGCCGACTGAAGAAGTCGACCGTGTTCGAGATGCAGCCGGAGCCGGACTCCGGGCTGGAGGCCGCGCAGCAGCAGTATCTGCAGCTCGCCCAGCAGCTCTGGGACGGGGTCGAGCCGTTGGACGCGCGACCGATGCGCGATCGCGACATCTTCGATTTTCTGGGGTTTGACTGATGGCCGAGGGTTCCTATCAACAGCGTCGGAGTCAGATCAAGACCTACTTCGACCGCACCGCCTCCGAGGCCTGGTCGAAGCTGACCTCGGATGCCAAGGTTTCGCGTATCCGCGAGACGGTGCGCGCCGGGCGCGACGACATGCGCAACACCCTGCTCAGCTGGCTGCCGGGGGATCTCGCTGGCAAGCGCCTGCTCGATGCCGGGTGCGGGACCGGGATGCTCTCGGTCGAGGCGGCGCGCCGCGGCGCCGAGGTCTGTGCCATTGATGTGGCGCCGAGCCTGATCGAGGTGGCGCGCGAGCGTCTGCCGGCCGATCTGGAACCGGGCGTGGTCCATTTCGAGGCCGGTGACATGCTCGACCCGGCCCACGGACGCTTCGATTACGTGGTGGCCATGGACTCGCTGATCCACTACAGCCCCGAGGACGTGGTGGATGTGCTCGCCGGGATCGCCGAGCGCACCAGCGGATCGATCCTGTTCACCTTTGCGCCGCGGACACCGCTGCTGGCACTGATGCACGCCGTCGGCAAGTGGTTCCCGCGCAGCGACCGTTCGCCGGCGATCGTGCCGGTGAGTCTGGAGCGACTGCAGGCGCTGATCGCCGCTGAGCCTCGACTCAGCGGCTGGAAGCCTGGTCGTACCCACCGGGTCATGGTCGGCTTCTACACCTCTCAGGCCCTGGAGCTGGTGCCGGCATGAGTGTCTGCCCCAGGGCGCAGTGCACACTGCCCACGCCGCGCGTGGGTGTGTCGGGGCCGCGCCACGGGGCGGGGAGGGGGCCGGTCGAGACCGGTTATGGAGTCGTCACATCACGCGAGTTCGTTTTTTCATCTGCCACGTTGGTCGTCACTGGTCCGCTTGCGGGTCTGGCCCATCGACCCGGTCCAAGGCGGTCATCGCGCTTCGGTCTGGCCGGTTAGCCGGCTGGCCATTTGTCCTACGGAGGTCACAACATGTCTGCTGCCATCACTGAATACATCGATGTTGCCCAGCTAGCGATCTGGGCATTCTGGTTCTTTTTCGCTGGTCTGATCTACTATCTGCGCCAGGAAGACAAGCGCGAGGGTTATCCGCTCGATTCCGACCGCACCGAGCGCTCCGGCGGTCGTGTCAAGGTCGTCGGCTTCCCTGGTCTGCCCGCGCCCAAGACCTTCATCCTGCCGCACAACGGTGGCACCGTGCAGGCGCCGAACCCGAAGGCCCCTGAGACCAACCTCAAGGCCAAGCCGGTCGCACCCTTCCTCGGCGCTCCGATCGAGCCGATCGGCGATCCGATGACCGCTGGCGTCGGCCCGGGTTCCTCGCCCAACCGTGAGAAGCACCCCGACCTCACCGAGGATGGTCGTCCGAAGATCGTGCCGCTGCGTGTGGCCACCGATTTCTCCATCTCCAGCAAGGATCCCGATCCGCGTGGCATGACCGTGGTGGGTCTCGACGGCGAGGTCGGTGGCACCATCACCGATGCCTGGATCGATCGCGCCGAGCCGCAGATCCGCTATCTCGAGCTGAAGACCACGAAGGGTGGCAAGCAGGTGCTGTTGCCGATCAACTTCTGCCGCTTCAACAAGAAGGAAGGCAAGGTCAAGGTGCTGTCGCTGCGTGGTGAGCATTTCGCCAAGGTGCCGACCCTGGCCAACCCCGATCTCATCACCCTCTATGAAGAGGACAAGGTCTGCGCCTTCTATGCCGCGGGCAAGCTCTACGCCACCGAAGAGCGTGCAGAGCCCCTGCTGTGAAGGAATACGACTTCGAGCCTATTCGGGGTTTGCCCGAGCAGCTTCCTCCTGGTGAGGAGCTGCTCTGGCAGGGCGCGCCGCGCTGGAACGTCCTGGCGCGGCGCGTCTTCCACGTCAGGAAGATCGCCGTCTACTTTCTGCTGCTGGCAGTGCTGCTGGCATTCGGGTGGGCGGAGCAGGGCGGCATTGCCGCCGTGGTGCAGGGATCGCTGTGGATCGCCCTGTTGGCGGTGCTGGCCATCGGTGCCCTCGCGCTGCTGGCCTGGGGAATGGCGCGGACCACGGTCTACACCATCACCTCGCGTCGGGTGGTGATGCGGATCGGTGTGGCGCTGCCGATGATGATGAATCTGCCCTTCGCGCAGATCCGCTCGGCCGATCTGCGTCGCTACGCCGACGGCTGTGGCGACATCCCCTTGCTGCTCGCCGAGTCCGCGCGTCCTTCCTACGTGCTTTTCTGGCCCCATGTCCGTCCCTGGACCTTCTCGCCTCCACGTCCGATGTTGCGGTCGATCCCGGACGTCGACCGGATCGCCGGAATCCTGGCCGATGCGCTCAAGGCCTTCGCCGAGAGCGGAGAGGCGCAGGATGCCGCGAGCGACAGCGAGGCCGAGTCCAGTCCCGCAGCCGCTTCCTGACGAGGTCTCATCTTGAGTGATCCATTTGGTGAACGCCCGTTTCCGCGGGGCGTGCTGATCGCGGTCGCGATCCTGCTCGGCTCGATCATCCTGATGATCAGCATCGCGCGTCTCACCGGTATGTCGCCGGAGCAGATCCCGGTGGCGCCGGCGGTCGAGACCAGGGATCTGCGCTTCGAGTCGCAGCCCGAGGACGTGCTCGCCGTCTACGACGACGCCACCGGCGAGCTGATCGAGACCTTTGCGCCCGTCGAGGGTGGTTTCGTGCGTGGCGTACTGCGCAGTATGGGGCGTGAGCGCATGCTGCATCAGGCCGAGGCCGGGGCACCCTTCCAGGTAGCGCGTCGTGCCGACGGTGCGATCACCCTGGAGGACCCGGAAACCGAAATCCTGATCCGGTTGCGCGCCTTCGGTGAGAGTAACGAAGGCGTGTTCGCCGAACTCCTGGACGCCGAGCCGGTCTCCCAGTGAGTCCATTCGTGGCGCGTCCCCGCGTGGGGACGCGCCTGCTCGCGCGTATCGACCCTGATGCGACCGAGCAGCGAATGGCTTCGGTGATATCGGCGAGCCCTGCGGCTCGCCTCAGCAGCAGAATGGGTCGCATCGCATGACCGACTTCGGTTTCCCAGTCCTCTTCGCGCTCGGGCTGTGGTGGTTGGGCACCGGCGTGGTGCTCTATCTGGACAACCTGCCGCGTCGTACCTTCCGCTGGACCATGCTCGGCGGTATCGTGGTGCTGGCCGTGGCGATCTTCGGCTTCGCCCTGAGCAGTCTGCACGACGGCCGTCTTGCCGCCTATGCCGGTTTCACCTGCGGTCTGGTGGTCTGGGGGGTGTTGGAGATGAGCTATTTCACCGGTTTCCTCACCGGTCCGCGCAAGCTCGCCTGCCCCCAGGACTGCCGTGGCTGGCAGCGCTTCTGGCTGGCCGTACTCACCAGCCTCTATCATGAGCTGGCGATCATCGCCACCGCTGTGTTCCTCATCCTGATCGCCTGGGAGCAGCCCAACCAGGTCGGGGTCTGGACCTTTGTGGTGCTGTGGCTGATGCGCTGGAGCGCCAAGCTCAACCTCTTCCTCGGCGTGCCCAACCTCAATGAGGACTGGTTGCCCGAGCATCTGCGCTATCTCAAGAGTTACATGCCGAGTCGCGGCATGAATCTGCTCTTTCCGGTCTCGATCACCGTCTCCACTGTGGTGGTGGTACTGATGGTGCTCGAGGCGCTGGCGCCGCATTCGGCCGGCGCCGCCGCGGTGCGTCTGACCTTGGCGGCCACGCTGCTCGCCCTGGCCTTGCTCGAGCACTGGCTGCTGGTGCTGCCGCTGCCCGATGAGGCGCTCTGGTCCTGGGCGTTGCCGAATCGCCAGGACGCGGCCAAGGATGATCTGGGCGGTTCGGGTTCGGATAGTGGCGTGCTGCGCTCGGCGTTGCCGCGCACCCGCCCGCAGGGTGGCGAGAGCGGCGGTTATGCCGCCTCCTCCTGTGCTCGACGAACCGGCTGGGCCTCAGGACTCTGAGGGTTGCTGCACGCCGCCCGGTCGAGGGGCTGGCACAAGGGCGCGAGGGTGCCGGGAACTTTTTCGCGACCAACCGTGACAAGGTAGAGCTTCGTTTGCAGTCGACGTATAATCCCCGGTGCCAGCCATGGTGAGCGCGGCGCGGTCGCGTGGAATTCAGAGCCTGGGTCGACGATTCCGTCGGTCTGCTCGATCCATTAAAATCCCGCCCGGACAAGCGCTTGCAAGATGCCTTTCGGCCATTAGACAGGGCTGTGAAAGGCATCCTGAGCCAGGTTCTTGCGGAGAGACCGATCGAGTCGTGCTGGCCGTCCAGCGCTCGCGCGTCCTCTTCCACGAGGCCCGTGAATCCGCCGGACATTCCGAGTCGGATATGGATGGATTCGAGACTGCGACACTTTGGGGTGGTTACGGCCTGGTCCGTCGCGTCGATCCCCGGAATGTTCGCGGCACAACCTGAAAACAGGTTTGACACATGGCGCCTCTCTCTACCAGTGTGCCGTTCGAGTTGCTCGACCGGTATGGCCAATCCTCGAGCGGATGTCCGTTCTCTCCCTCGGGTCTGGTCTCCGACCGATCCTTCTGCGAAACCCTCTACCGAGAAGCACTCGCCGAGCTGGCAAGTGCCCCGGATGACGACCTCGCGCTCTACGTCCACGTGCCCTTCTGTCACGTGCGCTGTCTCTACTGCGCCTGCGATACCACCATCACCCACAGTGAGGAGAAGGTCGACGGCTATCTCGATGCCCTCGAGCGCGAGTTCGGGCGGGTCGCCGAGCTGATCGGGCGCGGACGCCGGGTGGTACAGCTGCATGTCGGCGGTGGAACCCCAAACCATCTCAACGAACCCCAGCTCGCCCGGTTGATGGAGATCGTCGAGCACCACTTTTCGCTCGCCTCCGACGCCTGCACCTCGATCGAGTGCAACCCCCGTCGCGCCTCGGCCGGCCAGCTCGACCTGCTCTACGGGCTCGGTTTCAAGCGCGTCAGCTTCGGGGTGCAGGACCTCAACACCGATGTACAGCGCGCCATTGGCCGGCTGCAGTCGCTGGGGATGGTGCGCGATGTCTACCATACCGCGCGTGACACCGGTTTCGAGAACATCAGCTTCGACCTTATCTATGGCCTGCCCTTCCAGACCGCCGAGAGTTTTCGCATCACCCTCGATCAGGTCATCGATCTCGCCCCCGACCGCATCTCCTGCTTCAGTTACAATCACGATCCGGTTCGCCGTCCCCACCAGCACGCCATCGATGTCGCGATGTTGCCGAGTGCCGGGCAGAAGCTGGCGTTGTTCCGCCAGGCGGTCGAGGCCTTCACCAAGGCCGGTTATCGCTGGGTCGGACTCGATATGTTCGTGCGTGAGGGCGATGAACTAGCCGTCGCCCAACGCGCCGGTCAGCTGCATCGCACCGCCATCGGCTATACCCCGCTGCCGGCCTCGCAGGTACTCGCGTTCGGTCCCAGTGGCGTAGGTGAGCTGGGTGATGCGCTGGTGCAGAACGAGCCCGATCTGCGCGCCTGGCGGAGTCGGCTCGATGCCGGTCAACTGCCGGTTGCTGCAGGACGGCGACTGGGTGAGCGGGAGCGCCGGCGCCGTGACGCGCTGGTCTCCCTGATGTGTAACATGCGTCTGCCCGCCGCGTCGGCCGCCGCGCTGGAGGAGGATCAGGATCGTCTGCTGTGCGATGGCGACGGTGGACTGGTCGAGGTCAGCCAGGATGGTATCCGGGTTACCCCCGAGGGGCGTTACATGCTCCACGGACTCTGTGTCGAGCGGGGCGGCTCGAATGGCTGGGGCAGTACGCAGTGGCGATCGATCCTAGTGCAATGAATCAACCAGTCAATACCACCGCTCCGGCCCCGGGACGGGTCGGCCCCAATGCCATCATCCGCATCGCCGAGGCGCTCGAGTCCTTCGAGGGACGCGAGCGCGTCGTGGCGCTGCTCGAGGCCGCGGGTCTGGCACATTACCTCGATGCCATGCCCGAGAGCATGGTCGATGAGCGCGAGGTGACCCGACTCCATATCGCGCTGCGCGAGCTGATCGGTGTCGAGGGGGCCAAGGCGGTCTCGCGCGATGCTGGGGCGCGTACCGGCGATTATCTGCTCGCCCGGCGCATCCCGCGCCCGGCGCAGCGTCTGCTCAAGATCCTGCCCGCGCCGCTGGCCAGCCGCGTGCTGATGACCGCGATCCGGCGCAACGCCTGGACCTTCGCCGGGTCCGGTCGCTTCGAGGCGCTGCCGGCCTATCCGCCGCGCTTCGTCATCGAGGACGGTCCGATCTGCGCCGGCGCCCGTGCCGAGCACCCGCTCTGCGACTTCTACGCCGGCACCTTCGAGCGTCTCTATCGTAAGCTGGTGCAGCGCGAGGCGCGCGTCACCGAGACCGCCTGCCAGGCCAATGGCGCTGAGGCCTGCGTCTTCGAGGTCCGCTGGTAGACCGATGTCCGACGCACTCCCGCATGCCCCGCAGGGCATGCCGGTGCGCACTCGCCCCCCCGACTTCTCCGCCGCCCCCTGGTGCTCGGGCACCGGGCTGGCGCTGGTCTGTGATGATCAGCGCTGGGACTACGATCGGCTCGGCGCCGAGGTCATGGCGCGTGCCCGGCTGCTCCGTGATCAGGGGCTGGCCGCGGGTGAGCTGGTGCTCGCCCCGGATGCTCCGGCGCTCGATCTGCTGCTGATGCAGCATGCCCTGGCGCGGCTCGGCGCCGCGCTCTTCCCCTATCGCGTCGGACTCGATCCCGAGGCCCGCGCCGACCTGGCGCGACTGGCCGCGGCCGAGTGGCACTGGGATCCGCTCGACGCCCGCCTCGAACGGCTCGGCCCCGGGCCCGGGACGCACCCGACGAGCCCCCCGGCGCTGCTGATCCGTACCAGTGGCAGCAGCGGTGGGCGCATCAAGGCGGCGATGCTCGGCGCCGAGGCCGTGCTCGCCTCGGCGCTTGGCTGCAACCACAGCCTCGGGCTCGGCAGCGCTGATCGCTGGCTGTGTTGTCTGCGCACCAGTCATGTCGGCGGCATCGCCATCGCCTATCGCTGCGCCTTGGCCGGTGCGGCCCTGGTGCTGCACCAGGGTTTCGCCGTCGAGCGGGTGGCGCACGACCTCGATGCGCACGCCATCACCCATCTCTCGCTGGTGCCGCCGATGCTGGCGCGTCTGCTCGATCACGGCGTGCGGCCACCGGCGTCGCTGCGGGTGGTGATGGTCGGGGGGCAGGCGCTGAGCCCGGCGCTCGCCGCGCGCGCGCTCAAGGCCGGCTGGCCGCTGTATGTGACCTACGGGATGACCGAGACCGGCTCGCAGATCGCCACCTCGGCGCGACTGCACGCGGCGCCGTCGCCCGGACGGATCGGGGCGCTGCTACCCGGTTGTGCGGCGCGCGGTGGCAAGGCCGAGGCACCGGCGCGGCTGTGGCTGCGTGGGCCTGTGCTGATGCAGGGCTATGCCAACCCCGAGCGTCGTCCCGGTGAGGGGCTGACCGATGGCTGGTTCGAGACCTCGGATCTCGGTTGGATCGCCGCCGAGGGCGCGCTCTGGGTCCAGGGGCGTGCCGACGACCTACGGGTGATCGCCGGCAACAACGTCTCGCTCGCTCGCGTCGAGGCGGTGCTCGCCGGTGCGCCCGGGGTCACGGCGCTGGCCGTGGTCGCGCTCGAAGACCCGGTGTGGGGGCATCGGCTGGTGGCCGTTTACAGTGGCGAGGCGAGTGCCGATGAGCTGGCGGTGTGGTGCGCGGGGCCGCTGTCCGGGTCGGAGCGGCCACGGCGCTGGCTGCGGGTGGCGGCACTGCCGTTACTCGACTCGGGTAAGTACGATCGGGTGGCGATCGGTTCGCTGGCGCGGGCGGGGGTGGGCTGATCTGGATGCCGTGGCCAGCGCTCGCCGGCCACGGGGCGCGGATCAGTGCGCCGGTGGGTGTCCGGCCGGGGGCGCCATGCCCATGCCGATCTCCTTGAGCTGATAGTCGTCGGGGACGGTGAAGAAGTCGGTCGCGATCGTCTCCTGGCGTACTGCGGTGACCTCGGTCTCGGTGCGCACCTCGGTGCCCATCATGTTCATGGTGCTGACGGTGAGGATCGGGAAGCCCTTGATCTTGTCGAGTTCGGCCATCTGCTCGGCGCCGCCGGGGATGTCGCCGGCGCCGGCCATGCGCATCATCCGGGTATAGGGACGGACGTCGAGATCGATCTCCTCGGTGGCCCAGACCTCCTGCTCGACCTGCATCATGCCCTGCTTGGTGACCACGTATTTGCGGCATTCCCAGTCGCCGATCCGGCGGCTCTCGCCGGTGTCCTCGACGCTCACCTTGGTCTCGCTGATCATCGCGCGCATCTGCGCCATGCTCGGGTCGGCCATCGCCTTGGCGACGTCGTCGACGTTGATGGTGAAGTACTGCTGCAGACCGTCGTTGAGGAAGGTGATCACCCCGGACTCGGGGTCGAGGATCATGCTGTCGGCGCTCTCGCCGCTGTTGACCACCTTCATCTTGCCTGCGGCGATGTAGGTCTTGGTAAGGCTCTCCTGCGGTCCCTCGCTCATCACCGCCGAGCCGCGATTGACGGTCTCGATGTAGTAGCCGTCGCCGGCGATGGCGAGCAGCGGCAGCAGCAGGGTGGCGAGCAGCAGCCCGGCCGGGAGTCGCGTTCGGCGCGCGGTATGGATCATGGTCATGCTCTCTCCTGGGGTATGGCCCTTGGGTCAGTCGTTGAGCCGGCGCTTGTCGAGTACGCGCCGGGCCTTGCCGACGAAACGCTCGATCGATCTCGGCTCGACCAGGTCGACATGAGCACGGATGCCGGCGACGGTCTGGATCTCGCGGCTGATGTGCTCGCACAGTCCCTGCATCCGGTCCATGCGATCGGAGAAGATCTCCGGGCGCATCTCGACCTTGACGTGGACCTCGTCGAGGGTGCCCGGGCGGTCGACCTCGATCAGATAGTGCGGGGTGGTGCCCTCGACGCGCAACAGCGCCTCCTCGATCTGCGAGGGGAAGACGTTGACGCCGCGGATGATCAGCATGTCGTCGGTGCGTCCGGTCACCCGGCTCATCCGCATGGTGGTGCGGCCGCAGGCACAGGGCTCGCGATAGAGCCGAGCGATGTCGCGGGTGCGGTAGCGGATCAGCGGCGTGGCCTCGCGGGTGAGGTTGGTGATCACCAGCTCGCCTGGCTCGCCCTCGGCGACCGGCTCCAGGGTCTCGGGGTCGAGACACTCGACGATGAAGTGGTCCTCCTGGATGTGCATGCCGTCGTGCAGCGGACACTCGCCGGCGACCCCGGGTCCGAACACCTCCGAGAGTCCATAGTTGTTGAACGCCTGCAGCCCGAGCTGGTCCTCGATCTCGCGACGCATGTCCTCGGTCCAGGGCTCGCCGCCGAAATGACCGTAACGCATCGGCAGGGTGGCTGGATCCATGCCGAGTTCGCGCGCGCTATCGGCGATGGTCAGCGCGTAGCTCGGGGTGCAGATCAGCACCTCTGGGGTGAGTTCGCGCATGATGTCGATCTGGCGTCGGGTGTTGCCCGCCGCCGCCGGGATCACCGCCGCGCCGACCCGCTCGATGCCGTAGTGCAGGCCGAAGCCACCGGTGAACAGGCCATAGCCGAAGGCGACCTGGGCGGTGTGCGCCGGGCGCAGTCCGCCGGCGACGAGGAAGCGCGCGCACAGCTCCGACCAGGTGCGCAGGTCCTGCGCGGTGTAGGCGACGAAGGTGGGCACGCCGGTGGTGCCCGAGGAGCCGTGGATGCGCGCCAGTTCCTTGCGCGGCACGGCGAGGAAGCCGAGCGGCTGGTGACGGCGCAGGTCGTCCTTGGTGGTGAAGGGCAGGCGCCGCAGATCGTCCAGCGAGCGGATGCTCTGCGGGCCGATCTCGGCGTGCTTGAACTGATCGCGGTAGAAGGGCACCTGGGCCACGCGCTCGACCATGGCGCGCAGTCGTTCGAGTTGCAGCGCCGCGATCTCCTCGCGCGGGAGGGTCTCGGCGCTGCGGTTCCAGATACGGTTCTCGCTCGACCAGTCGGGGTCTTGGTTGGACATTGGCATGGGGTCTGTGGTTGGCGTCAGCCGACGTGACGCATCAGTTCCTCGGCCTCGACCACGTGCAGCCCGTGCTCGAGCAGGACTTCGATGGCGCGGTCGGGGTCCTCGAAACGGAAGATCAGGATCGCCTTGTCGTCGCGGCGCAGCGAGAAGGCGTACATGTACTCGATGTTGAGTTCGGCGGCCTCGAGCACCGCCAGCGCGCCGGCCAGGCCGCCCGGGCGGTCGAGCACGTCGACGGCGACCACCTCGGTCTGCTTCACCACCCAGCCGCCTTGCTCGAAGATCTGCTTGGCCTGCTCCCACTCGCGCACGATCAGGCGCAGGATGCCGAACTGGGCGGTGTCGGCGAGCGACAGGGTGAGGATATTGATGTCCTCGGCCGCGATCGCCTCCAGCGGCGCCCCGAGCTGGCCGGGGCGGTTCTCGAGAAAGAGTGACAGTTGTTGCAGTTTCATGGGTTCGACTCCCCTTTGTGCATCTTCCTGGCCGTCGTCGCCGACGACGGGGCCGCTCAGTCGTGGCGGCGATCGATCACGCGCTTGGTCTTGCCCTGGCTGCGCTCGATGGTGCGCGGCTCGACCAGACGGAGCATGACACGGATGCCGATGATGCGCTCGATCGACTGCGCCAGCCGGGCGCGTACCTCCTCGAGCGCACGCACCTTGTCGCTGAACACCTCGGCGGTGACCTCGACCTCGACGGTGATCTGATCGAGGCCGTGATCGCGGGTGAGGATGATCTGGTAGTGCGGCAGGGTGCCCTCGACGGCGAGCAGCGCGGCCTCGACCTGCGAGGGGAAGACGTTGACGCCGCGGATGATGAACATGTCGTCGGAGCGGCGCTCGATGCGACGCATCCGTCGCAGGGTGCGACCACAGGCACAGGGCTCGGGAATGATCGAGGTGATGTCGCGGGTACGGTAGCGGATCATCGGCATCGCCCGCTTGCTCAGCGTGGTGATGACCAGCTCGCCCTCTTCGCCGTCGGGCAGCGGCTCGCCGCTCTCGGGATCGATGATCTCGGGATAGAAGTGATCCTCGAAGAGGTGCAGCCCGTGCTGCTCGGTGCACTCGCAGCCCACCCCAGGGCCGACGATCTCGGAGAGCCCGTAGATGTCGTAGGCGCGGATCCCGGCGGCCTCCTCGATGTGACGGCGCATCGCGTCGCTCCAGGGCTCGGCGCCGAACACGCCGACGCGCAGCGACGAGGCCGGGAGATCGACACCGAGTTCCTCGGCGCGCTCGAGCATGTGGGCGAAGTAGCTCGGGGTGCAGCACAGCGCCGAGACACCGAAGTCACGGATCACCATCAGCTGGCGGTCGGTGTTGCCGCCGGAGATCGGCACCACGGTCGCGCCCAGGGTCTCGGCGCCATAGTGCACGCCGAGCCCGCCGGTGAACAGCCCGTAGCCGAAGGCGTTCTGGACGATGTCGCCGCGGTGCAGGCCGTAGCAGGCCAGTGCGCGGGCCATCACCTCCGACCACACCTGGATGTCCTCGCGGGTGTAGCCGACCACGATCGGCTTGCCGGTGGTGCCGGAGGAGGCGTGCAGCCGCACCACGTCGCCCATGGGTACGGCGAACAGTCCCGAGGGGTAGGTGTCGCGCAGGTCGGCCTTGACGGTGAAGGGCAGCTTGGCGATGTCTGCGAGGCTCTGGACCGATTCCGGGGTGAGGCCCCGCTCTTCCATCCGACTGCGGAACAGCGCCACGTTCTTGTAGGCGTGCTCGACCACGGCGCGCAGTCGGCGCAGCTGTACCTCGCGCAGTGCTTGCTCGGGCAGATAGTCGGGGGCGCTTGCGGGGTGGAAGCCTCCGGCGGCGTCGTTCCAAAGCTCTTTAAACATGGATGTCCTCTTGATCGCTTGATCTGGGTCGACCGGGGGCATGCCCGGACCGATCCGCTCTGGCTGGCGGATGACGGGGCGCGCCGCGCCCCTGCCGATCGTTACTGACCGAGGTGGCGTGTTGCGCCCTCGCGCCCGAGCGCGAAGGCCTGCTCGTTGATGGCGTGGAGCTTTTCGGCGAGGTTGGCGTGGAGCGCCGCCTCCCAGTGCCCCAGATCGATCTCCAGCGCGGTGGAGAGTGCACCGAGCAGGGCGACGTTGAGGCTCTTACGGTTGCGCAGCGCGCCGGGCTCGATGACATCCGGGCCGATCAGCAGTCCGCCGGCACGCAGCGTGGGGCGGTTGATCTCGACCTGGGTGGCCTCGAGCACCAGCAGCACGTCGGCCTCGCCGGGCGGCACCATCGGGCTGAGCACATCGGTGCCGTAGCGCACGTCGCTGCTCACCGAGCCGCCACGCTGGCTCATGCCGTGCAGCTCGCTCTTCTTGACGTCGAAACCGGCGCGGAAGGCCGCGTCGGCGAGGATGTCGGAGGCCTTGATGACCCCCTGGCCGCCGAGTCCGGCGATCACGATGTTCTTGACCTGTTGCATCGAATCTTCTCGCTCAAGGTGCGGGCGCGCGCCGTGGCGCGCACCCGACGTTCGGGACGGCGTCGGTGCCGGTGTCGGGCGCCGACGCTCGGGTTCAGTCCTGGGTCGCGGTGGCGCACTCGGCCTGTTCGGCCGCGGCCTTTTCGTAGACCCGGATCTTCGGCGCGGCGAGCACGCACGGCTGACGGGTGATCACCACCGAGGTCTCGTTGCGCGCGAGCAGATCCTCGAGCAGCGGACGCAGGTCGTCGGCGCCGCGGTGCAGATCGAGCACGTGGACGTTGGCCACGCCCATCGACTCGCACACCGACTCGAAGCTGATGCGGTTGGTCGGGCTGTGGTCGAGCAGGCGACCGGTCCCCGGGTGCTCCTGCTGGCCGGTCATCGCGGTGGTGGCGTTGTCGAGGATCAGTACCACGTGACCGGTGGCCGGTGGGTTGTAGACCATCTCGGCGATGCCGGTGAGCCCGGAGTGGACGAAGGTCGAGTCGCCGATCACGCTGACCACCCGGCGTGCCTCGTCCTCGGGGAGGACGTGACGCAGCCCGAGGCCGACGCCGACGCTCGCGCCCATGCACACGCAGGTGTCCATGGCGGAGAAGGGCGGCAGCACGCCGAGGGTGTAGCAGCCGATGTCGCCCGAGACGATGCAGTCGAGATCGCGCAGGGTCTCGAACACCACCCGGTGCGAACAGCCGGGACACAGCTCCGGTGGCTTGCCCGCCGGCGGCTCGCTCTCGGGGCTGGTGTCGTTGGCGAGGATGCGGCGCACGCGCGCGACATTGAGTTCACCGAAGCGGTACTGTTCGGGCTTGCCCTCGACATCGATGCCGGCGGCGCGCAGGCTGTCGACCAGCACCGGGTCGCCCTCCTCGATCACCACCAGACGGTCGACGCTGGCGGCGAAGGCGCGGATGCGCTCGAGCGGCAGCGGGTAGGTCAGACCGATGGTCAGCTGGCAGGCATCGGGCGCGGCCTCGCGGGCATGCACGGCGGCCACGCCGGTGGCGACGATACCCAGCGCACGATCGCCCTGGTGCAGGGTGATCGGCCCCTCGGCCTCGTTCCAGGCAGTGATCTCGGCGAGCTTCTGGCGCAGTCGACGATGTGCCGGCTTGGCGAAGGCGGGGATCATCACCCGCGCCGGGACATCGCGCCGGAAACGCAGCGCGCTGTCGTCCTGATGCGGCGCGCGCGGACGCACCACTGTTTTGGCGTGGCAGACACGAGTGGTCAGACGCAGGATCACCGGGATCTTCCAGCGCTCGGAGAGTTCGAGACCGAGCCAGGTGAAGTCGTAGGCCTGCTGCGAGTCGATCGGCTCGAGTATCGGCGCGGCGGCGGCACGACCGTAGTGACGGTTGTCCTGCTCGTTCTGGCTCGAGGCCATGCCCGGATCGTCGGCCGAGACGATCACCAGTCCGCCGTCGACATCGGTGTGGGTGGCGGTGAACAGGGCATCGGCGGCGACGTTGAGGCCGACGTGCTTCATGGTGACGATGGTGCGCGCGCCGGCGAAGGCCGAGCCGCAGGCGACCTCGAGTGCGACCTTCTCGTTGGGCGACCACTGGGCGCGGCCGCCGATGCGGTCGAAGGTCTCGAGGATCTCGGTCGAGGGCGTGCCGGGATAGCCGGTGCCCAGCCGCACCCCAGCGTGCAGCGCTCCCAGGGCGACTGCGTCGTCGCCGCTCAACAAAAGCCGTTCTCCAGTCATGGTCTCGGTTTCGCTCTCGTAGTGCAGAAGGATTCTGGTTGCATTATCGGTCCCCCTGTTGCGTCGCAGCAACCAAGGGGGCGCGACCCTCACCAGCTCAGGGTGAGTTCGGCGCGGACGAAGTAGCCGTTGTCACGGCGGTGGGCGGCGTAGTAATCGCCCGGTTGCAGGTATTCGGCCATCAGGTGACCGGCGAGATGGTCGTTGAACCGGGTCTTGAGCCAGGCGGTGAACAGATGGCCGCGGAAGTCGCCCGCGCCGCTGATGTTGGCCAGCTGCGCGGCGCTGCGGGTGCTGCGCTGGTCGGCCCAGAGGGCGTGATAATCGAGGGTGAGGCGGGTCGAGGGCAGCAACTGGGCGATCCAGCCGAGGTTGGCGCGATGCAGGTTGCTCGCCTCGCCGACTCGGGTCTCGAGCGGCCACTGGTAGATCATCAGCTCGCTCCACTGCGGCCAGCGCCCCCACAGCGGGTCGAAGGCCTGGTCGCCGGTGCTGTCGGGGTCGTCGCCGGAGAGGTACTCGTAGTCGAGATGGAGCTTGCTGTCGAGTCCGTCGCCGAGGTCCAGCGTCAGCCGAGTGTTGATCCCGAGTGCGTCGAGATCGCGCCCGTTGCGCGTGCCCCATTCATAGACGCCCTCGGCACGCAGCCGCCAGCGCTCGGCCAGTGGGGTGTCGATGCGTGCGCCGGCGGCATAGACGTCGCCGCTGTCGGCGGGCGAGGTGAAGGGATAGCCGTTGTTGAAGCGCAGGTTGCCCGGGGTGTCGTTGGGACGGGCGTGTTTGTAGATGAAATAGCCGTCGAGGTCGGCGCCGGGGATCAGCGCTCGGTTGCGGGCATAGAGGATGACACCGCTCTCGTGCTGCTCGATCTGGTCCTCGACCCCGCCGTTGAGTGCCTGGGGAAAGCGCCCGGTATCGGCGCTCTGGTCGATGTAGACCAGATCGAGTTGGGTGTCGCCGGCGAGCGCGAGGGTGGCGCGGGCGGCGTCGAAATAGATCGAGCGCGAGCCGTCGAAGGGACTGCTCTCGAACACCAGCCAGCCGTTGCCGAAGATCAGGTCCTGACGACCGAGCTTGAGGGTGAGCGGCAGTCCGCCCGGCTCCTCGAGGGTGAACACCAGCCGATCGAAGAGCACTCCGCCGCTGTAGTTGCGCTCGAATCCGGGCAGTGGCCAGTCACCGGGGGTGGGCAGCAGATAGTGACGTCCCTCCCAGACCAGTCGGGCGTCGAGACGCGCGCCGGGGTCGATCTCGTAGCCGCCCCAGAGCCGGGCGCGATAACGCTGGAAGTTGCGCTCGGCGGTGGGGCTGTCGCTGTTGAAGCCGACGTTGCCGATGAAGACCTGGCGCAGCCTGAGATCGGCGCCCCAGTCGAAGGCGTCGTTGGCCGCCTGGGTCTGGGTTGCGAGCAGCAACGCCGCGAGTGCGGCGAGAGGGCGGGTGAGTCTAGCGCAGCGCATCTTCCACCTGCTGTTCTTCGAGTGCCCAGAGGCGGTCGGTGGGGGTGAGTTCGTCGTCTGCGGCGTTGCGTCGAATCCAGCCGTAGAACAGACAGATCAGGGTCACCAGGATGCTGCCGAGGTAGGCGAGCCATACCCAGGGGTCTTCGATGCCGAGCATGCGTCTTCTCCTGCCAGCCCGGTCGGGCCGGGCGTCGTTGCGTCGTCCGGGGCGCCGGGTGATGGTGGCGACCGGTGTTCAGTCTCGGGCGGCGCGCGCCGGGAAGCAGCGGGCCAGGTGTTCGGGCTCGGGTGGGCGGGTGAGCGCGCTCACCAGGATCAGCGTCAGGGTGGCCGCCGGCAGCGCGATCAGCACCGGGTCGACCATCGGCCAGTTGGGGTGTCCGGCGAGCAGGCTGGTCTCACCGTCGGTGAGCCGCTGCACCAGGCCGATGGCGGCAGCCTCCTTGGACTTGACCAGTACCAGCCAGAACAGCGACACGCCCATGCCCACCAGCATCGAGGCAAGCGCCCCGGCACGGGTCACCCGGTGCGAGAACAGGGCGCCGAAGTAGGCCGGCAGGAAACTCGCCGCGCACAGCCCGAAGAAGATCGCGGTGAAGCGCGCGACCACGTACTCCTGACGCACCGCGTAGCTGATGGTGACGGCGATCAGCAGCCCCAGCATCACCGCCAGGCGCATCACCATGAGGCTCGGCTCGCGATCCCGGCCACGTCCGCTGCCCTCGTAGAGGTCACGCCCGGCGACACTGCCGATGGTGTGGAACTGGCTCGACATGGTGCTCATCGCCGCGGCCAGCAGCGCGAGCAGGAAGACCACGCCGAACCAGCGCGGCAGCGCAGCGCTGATATAGGCCGGGATGATGCGATCGGCGTCACCGCCGACGGCGGTGATCGCGGTGGAGCGCCCGCCGAGCAGGGTGAAGGTGGCGCCGCTGGCATCCTGTGCGGGATCGCGGCTGGCGACGATCAGCGGCACCGGGTCACGCGCCGGGTCGATCGACCAGTGGCCGGTGGCGTCCTGCACCATCGGCTGGACCAGGGCGTGATCGCGCGTGCCCTCGAGCGTCTCGACCAGCTGGCCGTGGATCTCGGGACCGTTCTGGGCGAACCAGACGTTCGACAGACTGCCGACCAGATAGGGGGTGCCGACCATCAACAGGATGAACACGGCTCCCACCGGCACGGCGCGATCGAGTTCGCGGCGGCTGCGCACGGTCATGAAGCGCACCGCCAGCTGCGGCTGGGCGAGCACGCCGATGCTGACGCCGAGGATGATGCCGCTGACCACGATCCACCACAGATCGTACTGGCGCGAGCCCCAGCCGAACTCGGGCATCGCCGTCCAGCCGCGGTGCCCGATCGCCTGTAGCGGTGCCGGGGCGAGATCGGCCATGTCGGTGAGCGCTTGGTGGGCCTCGCTGACACCGCCGAGCGAGGAATAGGTGAAGATCAGCAGGAACACCATCGCCCCGACCATCACCAGCCCCTGCAGGGTGTCGGTGTACATCACCGCCTTGAGCCCGCCGGGGATGACATAGGCGGCGGTGATCAGTGCGAAGACCAGCAGCGCGACCTCGAAGTCGATGCCGAACTGGGTCGCGGCGAAGACGCTGCCGCCGGTCATTACCGCCGCGGCGTAGAGCGGCATAAAGAGGAAGATCAGCCCGCCGGAGAAGAGCTGGATGGCGCGGCTCTCGTAGCGCTTGCCGAGCAGCTCGGGGAAGGTGTGGGCGCCGAGCTGGTGGCCGAGTCGGCGGGTCGGCTCGCCGAGCAGCACGAAGGCGAGCAGGATGCCGACGGCGATGTTGGTGAACACCAGCCATAGCAGGCTCATGCCGAACAGCCCGGCGACCCCGCCGAAGCCGACGATGGCCGCAGTGGAGATGAAGGTGGCGCCGTAGGAGATGGCCATCACCACCGGATGCGTGCCACGTCCGCCGACCAGGAAGTCGGCCGCTGAGCGGGTGCCGCGATAACCGAGCCAGCCGAGATAGGCGGTCGTCAACAGATAGGTCAGAATGACGACGATGTCGATCCAGCCCAGGGCCGCGGTGTCGGACATGTTCTCCCCTCGAGACAGCTCATCAGCGAATGCGGGGGCGAAAAATACCCAAGTCGCGCGGGGCTTTATATAGATCCAGCGCAGTTAAACGCGGTTTTTTGAAGGTTTTGTTTCATCGAGGGACGCTATGGAGAACTACAAGGTCGTCAGACCCGGACATCTCAATCACTACGGCTATCTGTTCGGTGGCTTTCTGTTGCAGTGGGTCGACGAGATCGGCTGGATCGCCGCCAGTCGCGACAATCCCGGTTGTCGCCTGGTCACCGTCGGGATGGATCGGGTCGAGTTCCATCGCAGTGTGCGCGAGGGCGTGGTGCTGCGCTTCGAGGCCGTCGAGTCGTGCCGTGGCACCAGCTCGCTGACCTATGCCGTGAGCGTCTTCGCCGACGACCTCGAGACTGGCGCCGAACAGGAGATCTTCTCGACCTGCATCACCTTCGTGCGGGTCGACGAGGACGGGCGCAAATGCCCGCTGCCGGGGCGCTGAGGTCAGTCGTCAGCTTTCAGCCACCAGCCAGCAGCCAGCAGCCGCCAGTGGAGGTTTCGGTCGATCATGGCGGTTGAAGGCAAGCCACCGATCCTTCCTTGCTGGCCGGGGGCTGGTGACTCTTCGGCGTCTTTGCAGTTCAATCTCGCTGGCCGCTGGCCGCTGGCCGCTGGCCGCTGGCCGCTGGCCGCTGGCGCCGGGTGTCCTCACTCGGTCGATGCGGCGGTGAGGTGGGGTTCGAGGGCCGCGCGCAGTTCGGGGGCGAGGGTGCGCGCGCTCCCCGGCTCCAGGGCGATCTGCACGTGGACCGTGCGCGCCCGCGCGGCGAGGCGTCCGTCGGCATCGAGGAAGCGATAGCCGAGGCTGAAGGCGCGCTGGCGCAGCTCCAGCACCTCGACCTCGACACTGATCTGCTCGCCGTGCTGCATCGGTTGCAGATAGTCGGCCTCGGCGTGGGTGAGTGGCAGCAGCAGCGTCTGCGCAGCGATCATCGGCGGTAGCGGCTGGCCGATCTCGCGCATCAGCGCCTCGTAGGCGTCGTGTGCATGACGAAACAGATGGGCGAAGAACAGGCGTCCGGCGGCATCGGTGTCGTGCAGCTGGACGGTGAAGCGGTATTCGAAGGGGCGGGGGATCATGACGCGCTCTGGCTGCGGCTGGGCCTGGGCGTCGATGATAGCAGCGCGGCGCGACGGGCGGTTACACTCGGAGACCTCAGCGAGTCGACGCATCTCGTGTCGCGTGCGTCATGGATCGGAGCGTCAGGATGCGCAACCATTTCGAGAGCCCCTTCGCCGGCAAGCCACTGCGCGAGCAGGTCAGCAACCCCAATATCGAGGTCGGCGAATACAGTTACTACTCGGGCCACTATCACCATCACTCCTTCGAGGAGTGCGTGCGCTATCTCGATCCCGATCGCGACGATGTCGACCGCCTGATCATCGGGCGCTTCTGCTCGATCGGCAGTGGTGCGGTGTTCATGATGGCCGGCAACCAGGGGCATCGCAGCGACTGGATCAGCACCCATCCCTTCTTCTATCGCGCCGACACGCCCTTCGCCGGGGCGCTCGATGGCTATGTCCCGGCCGGTGACACCGTCATCGGCAACGATGTCTGGATCGGCAGCGAGGCGATGCTGATGCCCGGCGTGCGGGTCGGCGACGGGGCCATCGTCGCCAGCCGCGCCCTGGTCAGCCGCGATGTGCCGCCCTATACCGTCGTCGGCGGTAATCCGGCGCGTCCGATCCGGGTCCGCTTCACCGCCGAGGAGATCGAGCAGCTGCTCGAGATTGCCTGGTGGGACTGGGAACCCGAGCTGCTCGAGGCGGCGATGCCGCTGCTCTGCGCCCAGAATGTCGCCGCCCTGCATCGTTTCTGGCTGTACCACCACGCCCCCGCCTGACCCCCATTCGCCCCACAGGCACCCGTCGGGTCGAATCGGCGTCGGCCGCGCCCAGTGTTCGGGGACGTCGGGAAGTCCCGTCGCCCCGTGTCGAGGTGTGTCCGGCGCATGCTTCAGTCAGTGCTCGAAGAAGGCGGAGATGATGTCTACAACGCGTCTCGTGCCCGGGCGCCCGTGACTCTCGCGCTGTTGTTCGCCGCGCCACTGTCGGTCGATGAGAGGGCGGCGTCGATGGCAGCGGCGGCGCTATCGCCGCCGGTGATGCGCTCGTGCTGGGAGCAGCCATGACCAACATCGAACGTCTGCTCGAGGAGCTGGTCGAACAGCAGCGATGCGACGACTGAGCCGGCAGCACACCTCGGGCGCGTGACGCCTGTCGGCCGGTGCCGAGCCCCGCTTGCGCCGATGCGTGATCGCCCCCGTCGCTGTTGATCGACGCTGGCGGTGGCTGTGTCGTCGAATGATCGAGAATGACGAATCTGGAGCAATGCATGATGCATCACGGTTGGCTGCCCGGTGGGCTGGGCTGGGTCTTCTGGATCCTGGTGGCACTGGGCGTGGTCTGGGCGCTGCGCGCCGGGCGCCGCGATGGTCGAGGTCGCGAGGGGTGCGCCAGCGAGGAGGCGCTGCGCATCCTCGAGTCGCGCTATGCGCGCGGTGAGATCGAGCACGATGAGTTCGAGCGCCGGCGAGAGGATCTGTTGCGCTGAGTGATCAGGCGGCACTCAGCGTGGACGACAGCCGCCGCTCTCCGACCACAGCCCGTCGAGTTCGTCGACGAGTTGTGCGCGTAGCCTGGTGAAGGCGGGCGAGTCGTACTCGGGGTGGGGCGGCGGCGCCGGGGAGAGTGCGTCGATCCGCGCCCTGAGCTGAGCACTGGCGCCGTGACCCTGCTGCAGACAGACGAGCACCCCGGCCATGGCGCCGGGGTCGAGACCGGCGCGCGCGAGCAGCGTCTCGGCGGCCCGATCGGCGGCGATCTCGCGCTGCAGGTCGAAGTGCTGGACGACGGCGCCGAGGTCGATGCGCTGGTCGGCCGAGTCGGGGGCGGCGCAGAAGTGACCGAGCCGCTGGTGGGAGATCTCGTGGGCGAGTACCGCGGCGAGCTGGGCCTCGTCGCCGACCAGTGCGATCAGACCGTCGCTGATCAGGAACTGGCCGCCGCCGAGGGCGAAGGCGAGCGGTTCGAGGTTGCGTACCAGATGGATGTGAACCGCGGTGTCGAGCCCGGCGATCGCGCCGAGTCGGGCGCCGAGGGTCTGGACGTGACGGCGCAGCGGGTCGCCCGAGGCGCGCAGCGGCCAGTCGCGCTCGATGCGCTGCATGGTCCGCTCGGCGGTGGCGCAGCCCTGGTCCGCGCCGCCGCCGAACAGCCCACCGAACAGCGCCAGTCCGAGCAGCCAGTGGAGCGGCATCGTCCGGTCGGTGCCGCGCTCAGCCGCGCACCACGAAGGTCGACTCGTCGGTGTCGTAGCTCGACCCGGCCTTGACGCGGTGCTCGATCACATAGGTCCCCGGAGGCACATCGCTGGGGATGGTGATCTCGGCCTGGGCGGCCCAGCCACCAGCGGTGCGAGTGCTGGTCTTGGCCGGCAGGCGCGCCACCGAGCGACCGTCCTTTTTCAGCGTCCAGCTCTCGGTCACCGAGGTGCGCGAGACGCTCGGCGGCAGCATCACCGAGTAGTCGGTGACCAGGTCGACCGACTGGCCGCGGCCCACCGTCCGTGGCGAGTTGGAGCCGCGACGGATCTTGACCTGGGTGCGCTCGACCGGCTTGCTCAGGCCGTAGACCCGGCTGTCGGCGGCACTCGAGCGTACCTGACGCGATTGATACTGGTTGAGCGCGACCACGCTCCAGCCGAGCGCGCCACCGATGGCCGCGCCCGCCACCGCGCCGCGGGCGTCACCGGTGACCAGGGCGCCGATGCCGGCGCCGACCAGGGCGCCGATGCCGGCGCCGGCGGCCTGGTCCTGGGTATCGCCGGTGGTCTGGCAACCGCTCACCGCCACCGTAGTGGCGAGTGCCGCCGCAGTCAGACCCTTACGATATGGTGCTTTCATCATCTGCTTCCTCGCGCTGCTGTCGATTCGGTCTCGTGGTGCCGATCGGTCCGGGCCATGTGGCCCGGACCGACACGCCTCACTGCGGCATGACCGGGGCCGCCTCGGGAGTGGCCGTGGGATCATCCCAGTAGGGGGTCTGGCCCGCCGGGAGCTTGGGGATGGCCTGCTCGAACTTGGTGATGGCCGAGCGGATCGCCGGGATCGGCGGCGGCTGGATCGCCTCGAAGCTGGTGTCGTCGTAGACGTACTTGCCGCTGCCGCTCGGGTACTCGACGCCGAGCTTGAGGCTGTGGTTCTCGCCGTCGACCGGGATGTAGGAGCGGAAGGTGACCACGTAGTCGCTCTGGAGGATGTTCTGGATCTCCTCGACGATGCGCTGCATGCGCGCGGTGGTCTCGCCGACCAGGTAGTAGATGCCGAAGGAGTTCTTCGACAGCGCCTCGAGGTTCTGGAAGTGACTCGGGTCGATGCGCGAATAGGCGAGCGAGTAGATCGGGATCGGCACGCCGAGGTTGGAGATGCGGGTCATCAGCTCGTTGCGGGTGATCGAGCTGCCCTCGTCCTTGCCGTCGGAGAACACCACCAACGAGCAGGAGACCACATAGTTGCCGCCGACCACCGAACCCTGGGCGCTCATCGCGCACATCTGCATGCCGGCGCCGATGGTGTCATAGAGTCGGGTCTTCATGCCGTCGGGCTGGATGTCGGCGATACGGCGGGCGAGCACCCGCTCGTCACGCTCGAACTGCGAGACCAGCTGGTAACCCTGCTTGGTGTCGCGCACCGCCAGCACCGCGATCTCGTCCTGTGGACGCTTGCTCTCGATATAGCCGATGGCCGCGCGCAGGGTCTCCTCGAAGGGTGCGCCGGACATGGTCTTGCTCGCGTCGATGACCAGCACGCTGCGGGTGGCCTCCTCGCGCTGACGGATCGACTGGATGCCGTACTGACGCTTCATCGGGTTATAGGGGCGACCCTTGACCATCAGCCCGATGTTGAGTTCGTTGAGGTTGATCAGCGGCTGCATGTCCGAGTCGAAGGTGCGCAGATAGACCTGGACGAAGGGATAGAGCGAATAATCGGTGCGGTAGATCTTGAGCCCGTAGCCACCGGGAGCGGCGAAGCCGTAGCCGCTCTGGGCCAGCGCCGCGGCGCTGCCGGTCAGGGCGAGGATCAGGGTGGTGAAGCCCAGGAGCGCGTGGCGCAGCCACGAGCGACGGGCGGAGTTGGAACGAGCTGGTTGCATGGACGACTCCTCAGGTGTGTCACACGACGCGGGGGGAGCGCCACGCCGGGCGTGGCGTCACTCGTGCCGTCGCCCGGTCCCTCGACATGGGCGACGAACGATCCTTGTCCGGGGCGGGCGAGGTCAGTAACTGCGCTCCGCCCCCTTGTACTTGAACCCCCATCCCGAGCTGCCGCCACTCGATGGAGCTGGCTTGGGGGCTGGTTTGGGGGTGGGCCGTGCCTTGGGCGGTTCTGGGGGAGGCTTGGCGACCACCACCGGCTGTTGTGGTTCGGGCTCGACGGACGGCGCCGGCTCCTTTGGCGGTTGGCTCCCGGGCTTGGGAGTCGAGACGACCGGCTGCGAGACCTGGGGTGCACGCTGCTGCTCGAAGAGGTCTTGCAGCGATCCGGGGCGGCGGGTCGGAGTGCTTCGGGTGTCGGTCTGTTGGTCGGAGAAGATGCTCGGCAGCGGGCCGCTGGGGACGCTGGTGGTCTGTGGCGGTGGCGTGGGGCGGGCGCTGGGTTCGCCGCGGGGCGCAGGGCGTGCGGCGGCTCCCGCGCCAGCCGCCGCCGCTCCTGCGCCCGCAGCGGCGGCCGCCGCGGCCGCGGTGCCAGTTGCCGCTGCTGCAGCCGCCGAGGTCTCGTCGGTCACCGGGGAAACTGCCGGGGGGGAGGTCGGAGTGGGCGTCGCGGGCTGGTCCGGGGTGTCGCTCTGTTGCGCCGTGTCCGGAGTCGGTTCGTCCTCGGGGGCAGGGAGCCGGTCAAGCACCAGCCAGGTGACGACGCCCGCGCCGGCCAGTAGCACCAAGCCGGCGAGCAGGGCGAGCGGCGACTTGGAGCCCGGTTGTCCGCTCTTGTCCTGGGACGGGGGCGTGACGGAGGTCTGGCCGCTCGCGCCCGTGGCATGAGTGGGCAGCGGCAGTGAGTGGATCTGCGCTCCGGTCTGGGCGGTCTGGGGCGGGCTGAAGCCGCCGGGCGATTGCGGCAGTACGGTGGTGGCGACCACCGTCGGCGAGCTGGCGCCGTTACCGCCGGCCAGCTGTTCGAAGACCTCGGCGAACTCGGCGATCGACTGCTGGCGCTGATTGATGTTGAGTTCCAGCGCTTTCAGCACGGCGGCGTCGACCGCCGGCGGGATCTCCGGGAGGAACTGCGACAGCGGCACCAGGGTGGCGCCGGTGACCCGCTCGTAGGCCGCTGACGGCATCTTGCCGCTGAGCAGGTTGTAGACGATGGCGCCGAGCGCATAGACGTCCGAGCGCTGATCGGTGCCGGTGCCGAGCACCTGTTCGGGCGGGCTGAAGCCCTGGCTGGCGGCGCGCCCGAGGGTGCGGGTGGCGGTGTCCGGCGCCGCCTCCTTGGCGATGCCGAAGTCGATCAGCATGATCCGCCCGCTGTCGTCGAGCAGGATGTTATCGGGCTTGAGGTCGCGATGCACCACCGGCGGATCCTGGTCGTGCAGATAGCCGATCGCGGCGCACAGCTGATTGATCCAGGGCAGCAGCACGAACAGCGGGATGCGTCCGCCGCGCTGCTCCTGCTCGCCGCGCAGGGTGCGATCGCCGCCGAACTCCAGCACCAGACAGACCATCTCGTTGTCGGTGAAGCGGTCGGTGATGTCGGGGACGGCGGGGTGGCTGAGACGCCCGAGCAGACGCGTCTCGTGTTCGTCGAAGAGGATCTCGGGGATTTCCTTCAACGCTCGGTGCTTGCCGTGCAGACGCAGGTCGTCGACCAGGTAGGTGACGCCGAAGCCGCCCTTGCCGAGCACCGAGTTGACCCGGTAGCGCTCGTTGATGACCTCGCCGGGTTCGCGCAACCAGCGGATGACGCCGCGGATCACCCCTTGTGCCGTGGTGTCGAGATGGGCCAGTTCGAGTCCGCAGTCGCCGCAACGGTAGTCGCGTCCCGGCAGCTCGGCGGTCAGGTTCTGGGCGCCGCACTTGGGGCAGGTTTTCAGCTCTGGGTCTTCCACGGCACGTCTCGCTCGTTGCTGGGGTCGTGCGGGTGATGCGTTGCGTGTTCAGTGCCTCACTCTAACCCCAGGATCCGTGTTCGCCAAGCCTCACAGTCGCCGGTCCTTGAGCTTCAGGGACAGGGTGGTGAGCAGGAGGAAGCCGAGCGCCAGGCCGCCGAGCGCGAGCATCGAGTCGTCCCAGCTCGCCTGCACCTCGATCAACGCCCTCTCGCTGCCCGGCAGCGGGGTGCGCAGCGTCTCGTCGAGGGTCGCGCGCATCGCGTCCAGCCCCCAGTAGGCGATCACCGAGAAGCGGGCGACCTGTTCGGTCACCCCGGAGAGCGCGACCACCGAATTGGAGAGGATGAATTGCGGGATCAGCAGCAGCGGCAGCGCGGCGATCGCCTTGTCGTTGGAGTTGACCAGGGCGCTCACCGCCAGCCCCATGCAGGTGGCGGCGAGTCCGGCGAGGAAGAGGGTGGCGAGACGCTCGAGGAAAGGCCCCTCGAAGCCGAGCATCAGGGTGACGATGGCGAGGAAACTGGCGCACTGGAGCAGACAGAGCAGCGCCAGTGGCACCAGCTTGCTGGTCAGGTAGGCGGGGATGCGCACCGTCACCGAGCGCTCGCGCAGATAGACCGGCAGCTCCTTGACGATCTCGCGCGCGGAGTTGATGCAGCCGAACCAGATCGCCGAGAGCACCAGCACGAAGGTCACCTGTCCCTCGGCGGCGGCGCGCTCGGGCAGGGTGCCGCCGATGTCGAACACCGCCCCGACCACCAGCGCGATCAGGGGCGCCTGTAGCAGCAGCACCAGCAGGTTGAGCCGGTCGGAGAGCAGCAGGTCGGCATAACGGGTGGTGAGGGTGAGCATCTGGCGCAGCCCGGCGCGCAGCGAGGTGCCGGGGCGCTTGGCGCGCGCGCCCTTGGCCTGCTGCGGGGCCTCGACCGGGGCCGGGGTGGCCGCGCGGCGCGTGGTGATATAGGTCTGGTAGAGCGGCGAGGCGCGATAGCGCGTTCGCCACTGCTCGGCCTCGCCCTGCTCGAGCAGTTCGTAGACGTCGGAGAGACGCTCGACGCCGAAGTAGGCGGCCGCCTCGCCGGGCGGGCCGTAATAGACCAGACAGCCGCGATGGAGCAGGGCGACGAGATTGCAGCAGTCGATGTTCTCGAGCGAGTGGGTGACGCAGACCACCGTCTTGCCGTCGGCGGCGAGCCGCGCGAACAGCCGCATCATCTTCTTGTCGGTGCCGGCGTCGAGCCCGCTGGTGGCCTCGTCGAGGAAGAGGATGTTGGGGTTGGCCACCAGCTCGACGGCGAGACTGACGCGCTTGAGCTGGCCGCCGCTGAGCGGCTCCGGGGTGTCGACGGCGAGCTGGGCCTTCTCGCTGAGACCGACGCGCTCGAGCACCCGTTCGCTGAGCGTGGCGATCTCCTCGCGCGAGGTGTCCGGCGGCAGTCGCAGCCGCGCGGTGTAGCCGAGCGCGCTGATCACCCGGATCTTGCGATGGACGATGTCCTGCTGGGGGACATAGCCGATACCGGAACGGAACTGGTCGAAGGCGCCGTAGAGGTCGACGCCGTTGTAGGCGACCTGCCCGGAGGTGGCCGGGCGGCGGCCGTTGAGGGCGTCGAGCAGGGTCGACTTGCCCGAACCGCTGGTGCCGAAGATGACCACGAACTCACCGGGATCGATCACCAGGTCGATCTCGTCGAGCAGCCGTCGCGGGGCGCCGGTGGTGCGATCCTTGACCTCCTTGGTGAGGGCGTTGACCTCCACCCGCACCATGTTGCCAATCTCGGCCGGCTCGAGTGCGGCGCCGGTGAACACGAACACGAAGCTGGCGAAGGCGACGCGGTCGCCGGGGGTGAGGGTGACCGGGGTGCGGATCGGTGCGCCGTTGACCGAGGTGCCGTTGGTGCTGCGCAAGTCCTCGAGCCAGACCTGGTCGTCGATGATCGACACCCGCGCGTGATGGCGCGAGATCTGGGGCGAGTCGATCACCAGTCCGCAGTCGCTCTGGCGTCCGACCAGGATCTCGATGCGCTCGGTGCTCCCGGGCGCCGGGGCCAGTGGTGCGACCGCGTCGGTCGAGAGCTGGACCAACACCCCGGCGAGCGCGATCCAGTCGCCCTGGCCGACCCCGACGGCGCCTTGCACGGGCCGGCCGTTGACCATCAGCGGCGCTCCATCGACCGGCTCGGCGAAGAGTGCGCCGCGCTGCATGAACAGCCGGGCGTGACGGGGGCGGACCTCGGGTCCCTGGATCTCGACATCGCACTCCGGCGCGCTGCCGAGCACGCAGTCGGCGGTGGGCTGTAGACGCAGCTGCGCGATCGTGTGTCGTGCCGTCTTCAGCTCGATCTGCTGCGCCGCCTCTTCCATCGCCGGGTCCTCGTTTCGTGGATGACTGCTGTAGCGAAATCTACCCCATTGTTCGCGTCGATAAAACCGTGCGCGTGGCATGAGGTGTGCGTGCGGCGGAGCGTCGGATGGTTGTGGTCTATCCTCGACTCAACCGGAAAAAGAGGCGCGGCGAGCACGGAGGCGAACCATGCGGATGGTGCGAGCGATGGGCGAGGTGCTGCTGGTCGGGGTGCTGGTCGGCGGTTGCGCCGGCAAGGCGCGCGAGTTGATGCCGACCCCGTTGCTCTATCAGTCGCCGGCGCAGCAGGTGCTGTTTACCAACGCGCCGCGCGACCCTGGTGATCTCGAGCTGCTCTATGTCACCGACCGCGCCACCGCCGACGCCGATGACACGGCGCCCTATGGCGAAGGGCGGCTGCGTGGGCTGGTCTATGGCACCGCGCGGGTGCGGATCGGCTCTGGGCTCGACGGCGATGGGCTGTTGCGCCAGAGCCTGCTGGCGCGGCGCACCCGAGCGGTGACCCTGGAGCTGGGCCGGGTCGAGGAACTCGGGCGCTTTCCCGAGGAGCCCTATGCCATCGTTCGCGACGACGCCGATCGGATCCGTCTCGATCCGGCCGAGCTGCGTCGCTTCGCCCGCGCCCGCGCCGACCTCCAGCAACAGTTGCGACTGCGGCTGGCCGCGGCGCCGCGCAAGGAGCTGCTGCTCTATGTCCACGGCTTCAACGAGACCTTCGCCAGTGCCGCCTACACCGCCGCCGAGCTGTGTCATTTCCTCGGCCGCGAGCCGGTCTGTGCCATCTTTACCTGGCCGGCCGCGGCGAGCGGCAACCTGTTGACCTCCTATACCGCCACCACCGAGTCGGCCGAGTACGCCGTCGAGCACCTCAAGAAGACACTGCGCATGCTGGCCGCCACCCCTGGGCTCGAGCGCATCCAGTTGCTCGCCCACAGCCGTGGCACCCTGGTGCTGGTCGATGCGTTGCGCGAGCTGGTGATCGAGGCGCTGACCCAGGGCCAGGATCCGCGCGCGCGCTATCGCATCGACAATCTGGTGCTGATGTCACCGGACATCGACATCGATCTGGCCGCGCAGAAGATCACCGGTTTCGTCTCCGATCCCGGCCTGCTCGGCGCGCGCGCCGGTCGGCCGCTGCCTCAGCTGCTCTCCGGGCGGCTGACCGTCTATGCCTCGCCGCGCGATCGTGCCCTGCTGATCTCGCGGATCCTGTTCCGCAGTCGCGATCGGGTGGGGCAGATCACCCTCAAGGACATCAGCTCGGGCGCGCAGCGGTATCTGGCGACCTTCGGTCGGGTCGACATGATCAGCTACGAGGGACGGCGTACCGATTTCTTCGGACACGGCTATTTCACCACCAACCCCCGGGTGAGCGCCGACCTGGTCGCCTTGTTGCGCTATGGCCACGGACCGAACGACCCGCTGCGCGGGCTCGAGCGTACCGGACCGGCGACCTGGCGCTTTCCCGACGTGGAGGACGGGGTCAGTCCCCGGTGACCAGGACTCGCGCCATCCCCGGCGCCAGCTCGAACTCGAAGGGCGTGGGCAGATAGTCCATCGCCCACTGGAAGGAGCAATCGCGCAGCGGCGCCGGGCGCGCGAGGTGGCGATAGAGGTCGTCGACATGCAGCCACTGGCGTTGGCTGGTGTCCTTGTTGAGCGCGATCAGCGCCTCGCCGACGCCGTCCTCGGTGCGCTTGTGCAGCAACAGCACCGCCGGGTTGTCGAGCGGGATGATGCGCACCGGCCCCTCGCCCTGGAACACCGGGTGGGCGTCCTTGACCGCGTTGACGTGGCGGATGAAGTCGCTGAGACCGAGGTTGGGCGTCTCCCAGTGCGTGGCTCGAGTGGTCACCACGTCGAGCCGTCGGGCGAAGCCGAACTCGTAGCCGATCGGCATCAGTACCCCGCCGGAGAACAGTGCGGCGAACAGATAGCGCTGCTCCAGGGCGTGACGGTTGCCGCCGGACTCGGCATAGAGCCGCGCGGTGTCGTGGCTCTCGGGGAAGCCGATCGAGGGCACCAGGGCACGGGTGGCATCGTACTGCTCGAGCAGCCAGGGCGAGGCGAAGTCCCACCACTTGCCACTGTTGAAGATGGCATCGAAGCCTGCAGCGGCGGTCTCGCGGGTCTGCTCGGGCGAACAGCCGAGGGTCTCGGCGACGAACACCACCTCCGGGTGGTCGCGGTGGACGTGCTCGATCAGCCGATGCCAGACCGCCGCCGGGACCTGGTAGGCGGCGTCGCAGCGGAAGCCGCGAAAGCCGAGCGCGATCAGGTGCTCGACCACCTCCAGACAGTAGCCGAACAGCCCCTCGCGATCGCAGGTGTGGTGCCAGTCGAACTGCGCCAGGTCCTCCCACACCACTCGGGTGCCGTCGGCCTCGATGCAGGCGGCGTTGGCCACCCGCTGGCCCTCGCGCACGAACCACTCCGGGTGGTTGCGCACCAGCCTGGCGTCGATCGCGCAGTGGTTGATCACCAGATCGATCATCACCCGCATGCCGAGGTGTTCGGCCTCGGTGATCATGGCGCGGACCTGGCGCTTGTGTGGGGTCCGCGAGCCGGGACGCAGGACGTCGCGGCTGATGGCGAAGTAGTCGGTGATCGAGTAGAGACTGTCGGAGCGGCCGCGTTTCTGGATGGGGTTGACGAACACCCAGTCGAAGCCGAGGTCGGCGGCACGCTCGAGATGGGGCGTCCACTCATCGAGAGGGCCACAGAGCCGGGGGAAGAGGTTATAGAGCTTCATCGCATGATCCTTACTCGTCACAGACCGCCGATGGCCGCCGACCTCAGCCGTTACGAATGTAGTCGTAGATGTTGAGATAGTCCTGGCCGGGACGGTTCCAGGAGTAGTCGGTGTGCATCGCGTTGCGCATCAGCGCGCGGAAGTCGTCGGGGTAGTCGCGATAGCAGGCGATCGCCCGGCCCAGCGCCGATTCCAGTCCGGCGTGGTCGTAGTCGTTGAACACATAGCCGTTGCGCTCGTGCAGCGGGCGGGCGGCGTGGTCCTTGTCGAACACGGTGTCGGCCAGGCCGCCGACGGCGCGCACCACCGGGATGGTGCCGTAGCGCAGCGCGATCATCTGGGTCAGGCCGCAGGGCTCGAAGCGGCTGGGCACCAGCATCATGTCAGCGCCGGCATAGATCAGGTGCGCCAGATCCTCGTCGAAGCCGATCTCGAGATGACAGTCGGGGCTGTCGTTGAGCATCCGCTTGAGTCCCCAGAAGTCGGCATTGATCGCCGGGTCCGGACTGGAGCCGAGGAGCACGAACTGGGCGCCGCGCTCGAGGGTGTAGAAGATCGCGTGACGCACCAGCTCGAGTCCCTTCTGCGGGTCGAGTCGGCCGATGAAGGCGACGATCGCCTTCTCGTTGTCGGCGAGCATCAGGCGTTGGCGCAGCGCGCGCTTGTCGTCGTACTTGGCCTCGATGGTCTCGATACCGTAGCGCGCCGGGATGTGGCGGTCGATCTCGGGGTTCCAGAGGTCGTAGTCGATGCCGTTGACCACCCCGCCGTACTTGATCTGGTGGGCATGGAGCACGCCCTCGAGACCGAAGCCCTGGCCCTGGTCCTTGGTCTCGAAGGCATAGCGGGGCGAGACGGTGGTGACGAAGTTGGAATAGACGATGCCGCCCTTGAGCAGATTGAGCATGCCCGGGTAGCGCGGGTCGCCGAGACGGTCGTGGTGATGGAAGCGCTCGGGGTGCTGCAGTCCGGTGGCGCGCAGCAGCGCGCCGTCGACCACGCCCTGATGGGCGAAGTTGTGGATGGTCAGGCAGACCCGGGGGTGGGTCATCCCCAGACGCTGATAGAACTCGTAGAGATAGACCGGCAGCAGCGCCGTCTGCCAGTCGTGGCAGTGGATCACGTCCGGGTGTTTGCCGCTCTGCCAGAGGAACTCGATGGCCGCGCGCGAGAAGAAGGCATAGCGCAGCACGTCGTCGGGATAGCCGTAGATCGCCGGGCGATCGAAGAAGTCGTCGCCCGAGTGCGGCTCGATGAAGAAGCACTTGCGGTCGTGGACGAAGCCGAAGTAGACGCTGCAATGGATCGCCCCGTCGTACCAGGGCACCCAGAGATCGCGGTGGACCTCGTGCAGGTCGTAGATCTGGTCGTAGCGCATCGAGGCGTACTTCGGCAGCACGATCTCGACATGGTTGCCACGGATCGCCAGTTCGCGGCTGAGCCCGAAGACCACGTCGGCCAGACCGCCGACCTTGGCCACGGTGGCCAGCTCCGGGGTGACATGGACCACGAACAGCCCGGGGCGCGCCGGTGTGGGCGGGGGAGGGGGCTCGGACTCGGGGCACGACGCGGGCGCCTCACGGGCTGGCGGCTGCGCCACCACCGGGCTAGCCTCCGTCTGCTCCGTCTGCTCCGTCTGCTCCGTCTGCTCCGTCTGCTCCGTCTGCTCCGTCTGCTCCGGTTCGCGTCCTGATTGCGTGACGGGGCGCTCCTGGGGAACGGGCACAGCGCCGGCCGCTTCCGGCGAGGTCGGTGAATCGGCGGTCTGCGGCGTCGGTGGCGGGTTGCTCCCGACCGTGTCCTTGGCAGCGCTGCGCCGCCGCCGGGTGCTGGGCTTGGTTTTCGATCCCGTGGGCTGTTTCGCCATCGACTCGGTTCCTGCTGCTGTCGTTGCGCGCGGTTCGCGATCCTGGGGGCGCGAGACGTTCAGTTTACCCCTTATCGCATCAAGTGCGGGTAGCGCCTAGCGCGGGGTGTCACGGCCACGGGTGTCGAAGGCCACCGCCCAGCGTTCCTCGCCGCCGTCGCTCGGCAGCGCGGTCAGCTCCAGGGTGCCGGTTTCGGTCACCGCCGCCTGCAGTTGCACCGCGACCACCTCGCCGGGACGGTGGCGATGCGCGGTGAGCGTGACCTGGACCTCCTCGAGTTCGCTCAGCGCATCCGGCGACCATTCCTCGAGCAGGTCGCCGACGCGGTCATCGCGCCTGAGGTCCGAGCCGAAGAAACGAAAGCGTACCGGCTCGCCGACCACCAGACCGAACTCCTGATCTGGCGCCACCGCAGGCGAGCCCTCCTCCAGCCCGAGCGGGACCAGACAGAGCGCGGCAAGCTCCGGGTCGATCCCGGGCACCGCCGGGGCCGCGCCCTCGACGCCGACATAATAGGCATGAGAGGTCCCGCTGCGGATCCGCACCCCGCCGTGGCGCCGCGCATGGGCGTGGAAGGCGGCGCCACGGGCGACGGCGAGATCGAGATCGGTGGCGGTGAGCTGGCGCGGCGGCGGTGCGCCGCTCGGCGCCAGCCAGGCGGCGAGCACGGCCATCACCCGCTCGCGCAACGCCTCGGCCTTGAACACCCCGCCGTTGAACAGCACCGCCGTCGGTTGCGCGAGCGTCGCCGTGGTCGCGCCGGCCTCGTGGTGACGGGTGAGAAAGGCGGCCAGGTGGCGGGTGATCGCCGGGTCCTGCGCATAGGGCAGGCCGACCCGGGTGAGCGCGGCGCGGGCGCGCGCTCGAGGGCGGCTGTCGGCCGTGACCTCGGGGAAGAAGCCCTCGACCAGGGTCTCCTCGAGTTCGTCGCGGGTCAGCTCGGTGCGGATGCTGGCGCCGACCAGGCGCGCGCCGCGGCTGGCCAGCACCACCGGCAGGCGCTCCAGCCCGGGTTCGCTGAACAGCGCCTCCTTGGCGTCGCGGCAGCCGTGGGTGAGCTGCTGGAGCTGCCAGCGGTCGAGTGCGACCCCGGCGGCGGCGAGCTTGGTGCGCAGCCGGTGGGCGAGCGCCAGGTCCATGTTGTCGCCGCCGAGCAGGATGTGTTCGCCGACCGCGACCCGGGTCAGTTCGAGCGCGCCCTCGCGCGCGTCGACGGCGATCAGCGAGAGATCGGTGGTGCCGCCGCCGACATCGATCACCAGGATCAGATCACCGATCGCGACCTGTTCGCGCCAACCGCCGGCGCTCGCCGCAATCCAGCTGTAGAGCGCCGCCTGCGGTTCCTCGAGCAGGGTGAAGTCGTCGAGTCCGACGGCGCGCGCCGCCGTGGCGGTGAGTTCGCGCGCGGCCGGATCGAAAGAGGCGGGCACGGTGATGGTCAGTGCCTGGGCGGCGAGTGGGTCCTGCGGATGGGCGCTGTCCCAGGCCGCGCGCAGATGGGCGAGATACTGCATGGTCGCGGCCAGCGGCGAGATCCGCTCGACCTCGTCCGGGGCCTCGACCGGCAGGATCGGCGCCTCGCGATCGATTTCGGGGTGGCACAGCCAGCTCTTGGCGCTTGCCACCAGCCGAATCGGGGTGGCGAGGCCGAGGGCTCGGGCCAGTGCGCCGGCAATCGGGGTCGGTGCCGCCGGCCAGGGCAGGGCGAGCGCGGCGGGGTCGAGTTCGTCGCGGTGCGGCAGATAGAGAAAGGCGGGCAGCAGCGCGTGTGCCTCCAGGGTACCGGGCGCGGTCAGTTGCGGGATCGCCAGCTGGTGCTGCGCGACCCGCTCGCCCTCGCTGTTGGCGGCGTCGACCCAGGAGAGGGCGCAATGGGTGGTGCCGAGATCGATGCCGATGGCGTGGCGCGCGCTGCTCACAGCTCCACCTCCGCTGCGGCGATGATGCGCGGATCATGACCCGGGGTGGGGGCGGGCAGGCGGACCGCGCGCACCTCCCAGCCAGGGTGTATCAGGGTGCCGGTGAAGGGCGGCTCGCCGACCAGGGCGCCGCTCGGGCGCAGTCGGTTGGCGTCGAAGCCGGGCTCGAGGGTGATGCGGGTGCCCTCGGGCGCCTGGCAGATCGGGGCGAGCGGCAGATGCTCGTCGAGTACTCGGCGACACCCGTTGTGCACGATTCGTGCTGATGCGCCGAGCGTCGCGTCGTCGCTGTCGGCGATGTCCTGCTGCAGGAAATCGACCAGACGACCCTCGCGCTGGAGCAGCGCGAGCAGCTGTAGCGCGGCGTCTTGCCCACCTCGTCGAGCGTTCTGATCGTGCGCTTGCTGTAGCTCCAATGCGGCGTCGGGGCGCGGGCCGACGAGGATACGCCAGGCCTGCTTCAGGGCGAGTCGGATACGGCGTGACAGGGGAGGCTCGGGAGCGGCCATGTCGGTCCTCTGCGGTGGTCTGGGTGGTGGTCGTTCGGTTTCTTTTCGTGTATGAAGCATCGCGCCGTCATGACGGCGCTGCAAGCGCTCTGATCCGTCGCTCGTCATCTTGTCGAGACGATGTCGAGGCAGGATTGTGCCGTGCGGGTGTTACCGAACCGATGCGAGGAGGCATGCAATGGAGGATGTTGCAGGGGAGAGCGTGGCGCGGAGACGGCGAATGATCGCCGAGGCGGCCTACTATCTGGCCGAGCGACGCGGGTTCGCGCCGGGTGGTGCCGAGCGCGACTGGCTTGCCGCCGAGCGCATGATCGATGCGTTGCCGGCCGGTGTCGGAGTCGAGCGGTATGAGCCGCCGCACGGACTGCGGTTGCTGATCGGGCGCAAGACATAAAAAAAGCGCGGCAGTGAGCCGCGCCTTAAATCATTACCACCAAAGGAGGTTGAAGGATGCACCAAAGCCCCAGCTTTAGTACATCATAAGTTTCTTAATTAATGTTTTTCTTGTCAAGGCTGCTTTGTCGCTGTTTTGTGTCGGCCAGGTCCCCCTGACCGATGCCGGGCTGTCGAGGGCAAGAATGCGGCCATGAGGTAGTGCTGGCGCATTGATATCCATCAGTCGAGAGTCGACCGGCAGTCGGGGTGCGACGGTTGCGCGCGTGGTGGCGACGGTCTTGTCCATGCCCACGGGTGCCGCAATCTCTGGGGACGAGCGCCCGGTCCTTGCCGGGGCTCGATCACTTGGCCAGCATCGGAGGAGGCGGCATGCAAGACGAGACGGCGATCCTCGGGGGAGGATGCTTCTGGTGTCTGGAGGCGGGTTTCGAGCGGCTGCGTGGCGTGAAGGCGGTGGTCTCAGGTTATGCCGGCGGTGTGCTGGAGCGACCGAGTTACCGCGACGTCTGTCGTGGCGATACCGGTCATGCGGAGGTGGTGCAGGTGCGATTCGATCCGACGGTGATCGACTACGCGACTCTGCTCGAGGTGTTCTTCACCCTCCATGATCCGACCACGCCCGATCGTCAGGGCGCCGATGTCGGCACCCAGTACCGCTCGGTGATCTTTCATCACGACGATGCGCAGCGCACGCAGGCTGCCAAGACGATCGCCCGGCTCGATGCCGCCGGGCTCTGGCCCAACCCCATCGTCACCGAACTCGCCCCGGCGCCGACCTTCTACCCAGCCGAACCCGAGCACCAGGGCTACTTCCGCCGCCACCCCCGGCAGCCTTACTGCCAGGCGGTGATCGACCCCAAGCTCGCCAAGCTGCGTCAACGCCATCGCGCGCTGCTCGCGTCGGGCGCTGCCAGTCGCCAGGAAGTCTGAGCCGCAAAGGCCCAAAGGGCGCGAAGAAGAGAAGGGCTTCCAGCGATCAGCCGCCAGCCGCCAGCCGCCAGCCGCCAGCCGCCAGCCGCCAGCCGCCAGCCGCCAGGAAGTTTGAACCGCAAAGGCCCAAAGGGCGCAAAGAATGAGAAGGGCTTCCAGCGATCAGCGATCAGCGATCAGCCGCCAGCCGCCAGCCGCCAGCTGACAGCCTCCAGTGATGCCCCGCGTCGGCGCTGCGGTCTTGCCTATCCAAACTCCTTTGCGTGCTTCGCGCCTTCGCAGTTCGAATGAGCTTCCAGCGATCAGCCTCCAGTGATGGTCCACGTCGGCGTTGGAGTCTTGCCTATCCAAACCCCTTTGCGTGCTTCGCGCCTTCGCAGTTCGAATGAGCTTCCAGCGATCAGCCTCCAGTGATGCCCCGCGTCGGCGCTGCGGTCTTGCCTATCCAAACTCCTTTGCGTGCTTCGCGCCTTTGCGGTTCAATCTTGGCCGCTGGCCGCTGGCCGCTGGCCGCTGGCCGCTGGCCGTCGCGTCTGGAGCGCGCTGCCGATTACGGGCACAATGGGGCTTTAGGATCGCCGGTCACCGCATGTCCGTCCCGCCGCTGCGTCTCATCACCCTGGATCTCGACGACACCCTCTGGCCCTGCAAGCCGGTGATCGAGGGGGCCGAGCGCGCGCTCCACGACTGGTTGCACGCGGTGGCGCCACGGCTGGCCGAGGCCCACGACATCGCCGCGCTGCGCCGTCATCGCCAGCGGCTCGCCGAGCGCCTGCCGCATCGTGCCCATGATCTCGGCGAGATCCGGGTACGTTCGTTGCGTCTGCTGCTCGCCCGTCACGGCTATCGGGTGGGGCTGGCCGAGGTCGGGCTGCGGCTGTTTCTCGATCATCGCAATCGGGTCACGCCCTATCCCGACGTGATCCCGGCGCTGCACCTACTCGGACGGCGCTATCGGTTGATCTCGCTGACCAACGGCAACGCCGAGGTGCAGGCCACCCCGCTGAACGGGCTGTTCGCGCACTCGCTCAATGCCGTCGACGTCGGCGCGGCCAAGCCCGCCCCGGCGCTCTTCGAGCGTGCCCTGGCGCTCGCCGGTTGTCGCCCCGAGGAGGCGCTGCACCTCGGCGACGACCCGGTGCGCGATGTCGCCGCAGCACGTGCCTGTGGGTTGCGCACGGCCTGGATCGACCGCGATGCGCGCCCCTGGCCCGAAGACCTGGCGCCGCCGGGCTGGCGCGCGATCGACCTGGCCGAGGTGGTGGGCCGGCTCGTCCCCTGACAATCCCGAGGAGAACCTGATGGAATTCGAACTGCTCGCCCGTGACGGGCTGGCGCGGCGTGCCCGGTTGCACTTTCCCCGTGGCACGGTCGAGACCCCGGCGTTCATGCCGGTGGGCACCTATGGCACGGTCAAGGCGATGAGCCCGGAGGAGCTGCGCGAACTCGGCGCCGAGATCGTACTCGGCAACACCTTCCACCTGATGCTGCGCCCGGGCACCGAGGTGATCCGCCGTCATGGCGATCTGCACGACTTCATGCACTGGGAGCGGCCCATCCTCACCGACTCGGGTGGCTTCCAGGTGTTCAGCCTCGGCGAGCTGCGCAAGATCACCGAGGAGGGGGTGCACTTCCGCTCCCCGGTCGACGGCAGCCGGGTGTTCATGAGTCCCGAGGTGTCGATGCAGGTGCAGCGTGAACTCGGCTCGGACATCGTGATGATCTTCGACGAGTGCACCCCGTATCCGGCCGACGAGGCCCAGGCGCGCGCCTCGATGGAGCTGTCGCTACGTTGGGCGGCGCGCTCGCGCGAGGCCCACGGCGACAACCCCGCGGCGCTGTTCGGTATCGTTCAGGGTGGCATGCACGAGGGGCCGCGCGCCGACTCGCTCGAGGGCCTGATGCGCATCGGCTTCGACGGCTACGCCATCGGCGGGCTGTCGGTCGGCGAGCCCGAGGCCGACCGGCTGCGGGTGCTCGATTTCCTCTCCGACAAGCTGCCGACTGACCATCCGCGCTATCTGATGGGGGTCGGGACCCCGGAGGACATCGTCGCCGCGGTCTGTCGCGGGGTCGACATGTTCGACTGCGTGATGCCGACACGCCATGCACGCAACGGCTATCTGTTCACCCGTCACGGCACCATCAAGATCCGCAATGCCGTACATCGCACCGACGAGCGCCCGCTCGACCCGGCGTGTGACTGCTACACCTGCCGCCACTACAGCCGCGCCTATCTGCACCATCTCGATCGCTGCAAGGAGATCCTCGGCTCGCGTCTGGCCACCATCCACAACCTGCATTACTACCAGGAGTTGATGGCGGGGCTGCGCGCGGCCATCGCCGACGGTCGGCTGGTCGAGTTCGTCGCCGAGTTCAAGGCGCTGCGCGCCCAGACGGATTGATGCTGTGCGTCGTCGCCGCGCGCACGCCTCGCCGGCGCGATCGGTGGCGACGCTGTATCTTGGCCGGCGCTGTGCGATAATCGCGCGCTGGAATTTCCGCGATCGCGCGGTCCAGGCCGCGTCGGTCCGTTTCCACATCCACTGGATCGGGTGAGATCGATCCAATCGCCGAAGGAACCGATATGAGCTTCTTTATCTCCGACGCCCTCGCCCAGGGTGAAGCAGCGGTCGCCACCGGCGGCGACTCCTTCATGGCCCTGCTGCCGCTGGTGCTGTTCGCCGTCGTCTTCTACTTCCTGCTGATCCGCCCTCAGGCGAAGCGGCAGAAGGAACACACCAAGATGGTCGAGGCCCTGGCCAAGGGCGATGAGGTGGTCACGCTCGGCGGTATCGCCGGGCGCATCGCCGATCTCGGCGACAACTTCATCCTGGTCGAGATCGCCGATGGCGTTCAGATCAAGGTGCGTCGCCAGGCCGTCGAATCGGTGATGCCCAAGGGCACGCTGAAGGATCTCTAAGATCGTGCGGACGCCCGAGGCCGGTATCGGCCTCGGGCGTCGTCGTGTGCGACCCATCTCGCGGATCTCGCCCCCAGCCCTGGATCGGCGTGCGATCCGCGTCCCCGTTTTTCCGTTGCGCGCAGTGGCATCCCCAATGCCTTTGCACTTGGACATGCAATGAACCGATACCCCCTGTGGAAGAATCTACTGATCCTGGGCGTGGTCCTGCTCGGCCTGCTGTTGGCGATGCCGAACCTGTTCTCTCAGGACCCTTCGATCGAGATCACCGCCGCGCGTGGCGCCGAGGTGACCGAGGCGAGCATCGACGAGGTGCGCGCCGTGCTCGACAACGCCGGGGTTCCCTACAAGGACGTCGAGCTGACCGAGGACGGTCGGCTGTTGGCGCGCTTTGCCCTCTCCGGTGAACAGCTGGCCGGTCAGGAGACGATCGAGCGTACCCTCGCCGAGCGCTATCGCACCGCGCTGACCCTCTCGGCCGATCTGCCGGGCTGGATGCGCGCGCTCGGGCTCAACCCGATGTCGCTCGGACTCGACCTGCGTGGCGGTATCCACGTGGTCATCGACGTCGACATGGAGAGCGCGCTCGATCAGGCGCTGGAGCGCTATGTCGGCGATATCCGCGCCCAGTTGCGCGAGCACAAGGTGCGTTACCTGACCGTGCTGCGCGACGGTGGCGAGATCCTCGTCAAGTTTAAGGACGAGGAGGCGCGCGCCGCGGCCGACAAGCTGCTCGGGCGTGAATTCCGCGCCCTCGCGCTCGCCAGCGCCGAGCAGGGCGGCACCTATCTGATCCGCGCCGAGCTGCAGCCGGCCGAGCAGGAGCAGATCAAGGACTTCGCCCTCAAGCAGAACATCACCACCCTGCGCAACCGCGTCAACGCCCTCGGCGTGGCCGAGCCGAGCATCGCCCGTCAGGGCGAGCGGCGCATCGTCGTGCAGCTGCCCGGCGCTCAAGATCCCGGCCGGCTCAAGGAGATCCTCGGCGCCACCGCGACCCTCGAGTACCGCTTGGTCGACACCGAGCACAGCGTCGCCGATGCCGTCTCCGGGCGGGTGCCGGTGGGCAGCCGGCTCTATCGCGATCGCGATGGCGTGCCGATCCTGCTCAAGCGCCGGGTGATCGTCACCGGTGACCAGATCACCGACGCCTCGGCAGGCTTCGACGGTCAGAGCGGCTCCCCGGCGGTGTTCGTCAACCTCGATGGCCAGGGCGCGCGGCGGATGCGCGATGTGACCACCGAGAACGTCGGCAAGCCGATGGCGGTGGTGTTCATCGAAAACCGCACCACCACCGAGATGGTCGACGGCGAGCCGGTCAAGCGCACCCACAAGGTCGAGGAGGTGATCAGCGTTGCCACCATCCGCGAGCCCTTCGGGCGCCGCTTCCAGACCACCGGGCTCGACAGCAGCGAGGAGGCGCACAACACCGCACTGCTGCTGCGCTCGGGCGCGCTGGCCGCGCCGATCCAGATCGTCGAGGAGCGCACCATCGGTCCCAGCCTGGGTCAGGACAACATCGATCAGGGCTTCCGCTCGGTGATGATCGGTCTCGGTCTGGTAGTGCTGTTCATGGCGCTCTACTACCGGGTGTTCGGTCTGGTCGCCGACCTGGTGCTGGTGGTCAACCTGGTGATGATCGTGGCGGTGCTCTCGCTGCTGCAGGCGACCCTGACCCTGCCGGGCATCGCCGGCATCGTGCTCACCGTGGGCATGGCGGTGGACGCCAACGTGCTGATCTTCGAGCGCATCCGCGAGGAGATCCGCAACGGCAGCACGCCGCAGGCGAGCATCCGCGCCGGCTACGACAAGGCGCTCTCGACCATCGTCGATGCCAATGTCACCACCCTGATCGCCGCCGTGGTGCTGTTCAGCTTCGGTACCGGCCCGGTCAAGGGCTTCGCCGTGACCCTGTTCATCGGTATCGTCACCTCGATGTTCACGGCCATCCTCGGCTCGCGCGCCATGATCAACCAGATCTATGGCCGTCGTAACGTCAAGAAACTGGCCATCTGAGGAGATCGGCATGCGCAACAAGGCTATGGCCAAGACCCTGAACATCGACTTCATGGGCATGCGGCGTGCAGCCGCGATCGTCTCCGGCGCGGTATTGGTGATCGCGCTGCTGTCGATGCTGCTGCGCGGCTTCGACTTCGGGCTGGACTTCACCGGCGGTACCGTGATCGAGGTCGGTTACGAGACCCCGACCGAACTCGCCGAGGTCACCGGCGCGCTCGAGGCCGGCGGTTTCGTCGGCGCCACGGTGCAGCACTTCGGCTCGCGTCAGGACGTGCTGATCCGACTCGCGCCGGGGAGCGATGACGAGGGGGCGAGCGCCCAACTCAGCGATCGCGTCTTCCAGGCGTTGAGTGCCGCCGCCGCAGGTGAGGTGGATCTGCGACGGGTGGAGTTCGTCGGACCTCAGGTCGGCGAGGAGCTGCGCGAGCAGGGTGGACTGGCGGTGCTGTTCTCGCTGATCGGCATCCTCATCTATGTCGCGCTGCGTTTCGAGTGGCGCTTCGCCGTCGGCTCGGTGGTGGCGCTGGTGCACGATGTGATCGTCGTCATCGGCATCTTCTCGCTGTTCCAGATCAGCTTCGACCTGACGGTGCTGGCGGCGGTGCTGGCGGTGATCGGCTACTCGCTCAACGACACCATCGTGGTCTTCGACCGAGTGCGCGAGAACTTCCGCAAGATGCGCAAGGGCACGGTGACTGAGATCATCAACGCCTCGATCGGTCAGACGCTCTCGCGCACCGTGGTCACCTCCTGCACTACGCTGCTGGTGCTGGTCGCGCTCTACATGCTCGGTGGCGAGGTAATCAGCGGCTTCTCGCTGGCGCTGATCATCGGCGTGGTGGTCGGCACCTACTCCTCGATCTATGTCGCCACCGCCGCGGTGGTGTGGATGGGGCTGAGCAAGACCGACCTGCTGCCGCCCGAGAAGGAGGGCGCCGGGGCCGAGGTGCGGCCCTGAACGCGCCGGGGCCGGCATGTGCCGGCCCCGTGTTTCCCTCGGTTGATCCCTTCCGGCGCCGTTCCCCCGGCGCCCGTCGCGCTCAACGGAAGCGGCGCAGATAGTTCCACTCGAAGAAGCGCTTGAGCCAGTGGAAGACCCGCAGGCTCGGCAGCACCAGGTTGAAGCGCTCGTTGCGTGCCACCAGCATGCCGTCGCGATTGGCATCGACGATGCAGAGCAGCTCGACGCGGAAGGTCTCCTCCGGTGTCTGGCCGGCGAACTCGGCGAGCAGGTTGCGCGCCGCGGTGCGCGCCTGCAGGTCAGCCATGTGCGCCTGCTTGGGCATCCACTCAGGTCCCGGGAAGCTGCCCGAGTCGCCGGCGACATAGACCCGGTCGTAACCCGGCACGCGGCAGGTGCGCTCGGCCTCGATCAGCCCGCCGGGCGAGCGCGGCAGTTCGGTGTTGTCGAACCAGGTGTTGCCGGTCATCCCCGGCATGAACAGGATCAGGTCGGCGGCGAAGTCGCCGCCCTCGGTGCTCACCCCCTGCTCGGAGAAGCCCTTGAGCTTGTGACCGAGATGGGTGCGGATGTCACGGCGGCGCATCTCCGCGACCAGTCCCTCGACCGCCTTGGGGCCGAGCCGGTTGCCGGGACGCGGTGCCGGGGTGAAGAACACCAGCTCGAAGCGTTCGCGCCGACCCTCCTGGCGCAGCTGGTTGTCGAGTCCGAAGAGGAACTCGAACATCGGCCCGCCGCGCATCGCGCTCGGCTCCTTGGGGTTGCCGGCGAAGCCCAGGGCGATGGTGCCGCCGTCCATGGCGCGGATGCGCTCGCGGATGCGCTCGGCCGCAGCGATGCCCTCGCAGGGCGTGATGGCATGCTCGATGCCGGGCAGCTTCTTGAGGAAGCGCCCGCCGCTGGCGATGATCAGCCCGTCGTTGTTGATCGGTGCCTGAGTGGTCTCCAGGGTGCGCCCGCAGTGGCTCAGGCCGGTGGCCTCAGCGGCGACGTGGCGTACCCGCATGCGCTGCAGGAAGCGGGTCAGGTCGATGCGCAGGTCCTCGCCTTGGCGCAGTCCCGGCGGCACCCAGATCAGGCCGGGCAGATACACGAACTCGGCCTCGGGGCTGACCAGGGTGATCTCGACATCGGGGTTCGACTTGCGCAACTGCTGGGTGGCGGTCAGGGCGGCGAAGCCCGACCCGACGATGGTGACGCGATGCATGGCGCTCTCCTGGTCTTGAAAGGGTGATGAATGGCGCTGGCCCTTCGGGATCAGTGTCGCGGCGGGACGAGCAGCGGGTGTAACGTCGGCCAGAGGTTGTCGAGGATGCGCGCCTGGGCGGCGGCCGTGGGGTGCAGTCCGTCGGCCTGCATCAGCGCGCGATTCTCGGCGATGCCGCGCAGCATCTCCGCCACCAGCGGGATCGCATGTGCGGCGGCGGCCTCGCGGAACACCGCTTGAAAGCGATCGGTGTAGACCGCACCGTAGTTCGGCGGCAGTCGCACACCGAGCAACAGTACGCGGCTGCCGCTCGCCTGCGTCTGGGTGATGAGCGCGTCGAGATTGGCGCGCAGTCGCTCCAGGCTCAACCCACGCAACCCGTCATTGGCGCCGAGTTCGATGATCACCACCGCCGGGCGGTGACGTTCGAGCAGCGCTGGCAACCGCGTCAGGCCGCCCGCCGTCGTCTCCCCGGACACGCTCGCGTTGACCGTACGATAGGCCAGCGCCTCCTGCTCGAGACGTTGTTCGAGCAGCCGCACCCAGCTCCGCTCGCGGTCGATGCCATAACCGGCGCTCAGGCTGTCGCCGAGCACCAGCAGGGTCGGCGTGGCGGCCAGGGTGAGGGGGGCACACAGCGACAGAGCAGCAATCAGGAGTAGACGGATCATGTCAGTGCAACGGAGTCAGACCGTATCCAAGGCGGTGGGACTGGATAAACATGTTACCGGCCCCGCTGGTGGCTTGACCATCCTCGAGGGGCTGGAGCTTGAGGTCGACGCCGGCGAGGCGCTGGCCATCCTCGGCGCCTCGGGGTCGGGCAAGTCGACCCTGCTCGGACTGCTCGCCGGGCTCGACCGCGCCAGCAGCGGCGAGGTCTGGCTGTGCGGCGAGCCGCTCGGCGCGCTCGACGAGGACGGACGCGCCGAGCTGCGCAGCGGCCGGGTCGGCTTCGTGTTCCAGAATTTCCAGCTGCTGCCGACGCTCACCGCGCGCGAGAACGTGCTGCTGCCGCTGGAGCTGACCGATACCCCGGATGCCGCCGCGCGCGCCGACGAGGCGTTGGCGCGGGTCGGGCTGGGCGCGCGCGCCGGTCACTATCCGCGCCAGCTCTCCGGCGGCGAGCAGCAGCGGGTGGCGATCGCCCGCGCCTATGCGCCGCGCCCGGCGGTGCTGTTCGCCGACGAGCCGACTGGCAATCTCGACCAGGCCACCGGCGAGCAGATCATCGAGCTGCTGTTCGAGCTGCGCGCCGAGGCCGGCGCCGCGCTGGTGCTGGTCACCCACGACCCGGGGCTGGCCGCGCGCTGCGATCGCCGCCTGGCGATGCGCGAGGGCCGCCTGGAGGCCCTGGCATGAAGGCCTGGCGGATCGGACTGCGGCTGCTGCGCCAGGACTGGCGCAGCGGCGAACTCTACCTGCTCACTGCCGCGCTGGTGCTGACGGTGGCGGCGGTGACCGCCGTCGGCTTCTTCGCCAGTCGCATCGAGGCGGGCATGGCGCGTCAGGGCGGCGAGCTGTTGGCCGCCGACCTGGTGCTCGAGGGCAGTGATGCGCCACCCGCCGCCTGGTGCGATCGCGCCGAGTCGCAGGGATTGGTCAGTGCCGCGACCGTCGAGTTCCGCTCGGTGGTGCTGGGGTCCGACGGGCCGCAGCTGGTGCAGGCCAAGGCGGTCGAGTCGGGTTATCCGTTGCGTGGCCAGTTGCGGGTGCGTGAGGGTTTTGCCGCCGCCGAGCAGTCGCGCGAGCAGGGACCGCCGGCCGGCGAGCTATGGGTCGAGTCGCGCCTGCTGCGTCTGCTCGAGCTGCAGGTCGGCGACTCTCTCGCGCTCGGCGAGACGGACCTGCGCATCGGCGCCATCCTCGCCTATGAGCCGGATGCCGGCGGTCGGCTGTTCAATCTCGCCCCGCGGGTGCTGCTCAACGCCGCCGACCTGCCCGCCACCGGGCTGCTCGGCCCGGCTAGTCGCGCCACTCATCGATTGTTGCTCGCCGGACCCGAGGCCGCGGTCGCCGACTATGCCGCCTGGGCCGGATCGCGGGCCGAGGCCGACGGGCTCGAGCTGCTCACCGCGAGCACGGCGCGGCCCGAGTTCGCCAATGCCGTCGAGCGTGCCTCGCGCTTCCTCCACCTCGCCAGCCTCAGTACCCTGCTGGTGGCCGGGGCGGCGATCGCCCTGGCCAGTCACCGGTTGGTCGGACGCCAGATCGACGCGGTGGCGGTGATGCGCTGTCTCGGCGCGCGCCGACACCTGCTGATGCGGGTGTTCGTGTTGCGGTTGGTGCTGTTCGGGCTGGCCGCGAGCCTGCTCGGCGGTGCGCTCGGCTGGGTCGCTCAGGCGGGGCTGCTGGCGGTGTTCAGTGATTGGTTCGGCACTGCGCTGCCGGCCGCCTCCTGGTCGCCGCTACTGGTGGGCCTGGGCACCGGGTTGGTGACCCTGCTCGGCTTCGCGCTGCCGCCGCTGCTGCAGCTCGCCCAGGTCTCGCCGCTGCGTGCGCTGCGCCGCGATCTCGGCGCGCCGCGCGGCTCGGTGGCGCTGGCCGTGGTGCTGGCGGCGCTGGCGCTGTCGGCGCTGGTGCTGTGGCAGGCCGGTGAGTTCGCGCTCGCCTGGAAGCTGCTTGCCGGGCTGGCCGCGGCGCTGGTCTGTCTGGTGGTCGCAGTGCTCGCGCTGGTGCGGCTGGCGGCGTTGCTCGCCGGGCGCAGCCGCGGGCTGTGGCGGCTCGGGCTGGCGGCGCTGACCCGCCGTCCCGGCGGTGCGGTGTTGCAGATCACCGGGTTCGGGGTCGGCATCCTTGCGCTGCTGTTGCTCGCGGTGGTGCGGGTCGATCTGTTGCAGGGCTGGCGCGAGAGCCTGCCGCCGGGGGCGCCGAATCAGTTCGCGATCAACATCCAGCCGCAGCAGGTCGAGCCGATACGGGCGCTGCTCGCCGCGCAGGGGATCGAGGACGTCGCCTTCGACCCGATGATCCGAGGGCGGCTGGTGCGGATCAACGATCGCGCGGTGGTGCCCTCGGATTATGCCGAGCCGCGCGCCGAGCAGCTCGCCGCGCGCGAGTTCAATCTCAGCCACGGCACCCGCCTGGGCGCGGACAATCGTATCGTCGCCGGTGCCTGGTGGCAGGATGCCGCCGCACCGCCGCAGTTCTCGGTCGAGCGTGATCTGGCCGAGACCCTGGGCATTTCGCTCGGCGACGAGATCGCCTTCATGGTCGCGGGCCGCGAGGTCGCGGCCCCGGTGACCAGTCTGCGCGAGGTGCAGTGGGACAGCTTCAACGTCAACTTCTTCGTCATCGCCTCGCCGGCGCTGCTCGGTGACGAGCCGGCAAGCCATATCACCAGCTTCCACGTCCCGGCGAGCGACGAGTCGCTGCTCGTCGAGCTGGTGCGCCGCTTCCCCAACCTCACCCTGCTCGATGTCGACGCGCTGCTCCAGCAGGTGCGTCAGGTGGTCGATCGCGGGGTGCTGGCGGTGGAGTACGTGTTCCTTTTCACCCTCGCCGCGGGGCTGCTGGTGATGTATGCGGGGATCCAGGCGAGCCTGGAGGACCGTCGCGTCGAGCACGCCATCCTGCGCACCCTCGGGGTGGGGCGGGCGCGGCTGCTCGGTGCGCTGGCGGTGGAGTTCGTCGTCGCCGGTCTGCTCGCCGGTCTGCTCGCCTCGGTGTTCGCCGAGGGGATCGGCTGGCTGCTCGCCGAACAGCTCTTCGGTATCGCGTTCGTCTTCAACCCCTGGTTGTGGACGATCGGGGTGCTGGGTTCGGGGCTGTTGATCGGCGTGGCCGGGGTGATGGCGACCTATCCGCTGCTGGTACGCCCGCCGCTGCACACCCTGCGCCATCACTAGAGATGGGTCCGGGGCGCGCTGGCGCCCCGGACCGGGGTCACTCCCTGACCCAGTTGGCGAAGTTCTCGGCGTTCTTCTCCTCGCCGTCGTCGTAGCCTGCGGCATAGGCTTCGGTCAGACGCTGTTCCTCGCGCTTGGGGTTCTGCAGGAAGCCGCACTGCCAGCCCTGGATGTATTCGTCATCGACGCCGAGCTGTTCCATCTTGGTGACCGCGTCGTAGTAGAACTGATTCATGTCCGAGTCTCTCCGCGCTAGTTCGTGATGGCGCCCGGCCGGGACGCTCGCCCGGCCGGGTCTCGATGCCGGCCGCCGGTGATGTCCGCGCGGCCTCGTCCTCTCCATAGAGACGTTGATCCCCGTCGCTGCGGGGCTTGTTGCGTGGCCCGGGGAGACCGGCTGGCGCCGTGTCCTCGCCCGTCACCATCCCGGCCAGCGGCTGGCGCACATGGTGCACGCAGCGTCGGCGCGCGATGGGTGGTTAAGAATACAGCGGTTTTCTAATAGTTGACAACGCGGTTGGGTTTGTCGGGGCAATGAGGATTCTCAATCGTCGTCGGACGTCGACATGTGGGGCGATGTCGGCGAGGATGGGACGCGAACCCTCGCCATCTCCTTCTGGTCTGATTCGTCGGTTATGTGATGAAGCGATCCATGTGTCGACTGCCACGCCTCCGCCGTCTGCTCGCCTCGGCGCTGCTCCCGGCCCTGCTCGGTGCGGCACCGCTGCACGCTCAGCACTTCGAGCTGCCCGATCTCTCCAGCTCGGCCGACGCGGTGATGACCCAGGGCGCGGAGACGCGTCTCGGCAAGGCCTTCATGCAGCAGGTGCGCGAGCGCCTGCCGGTGCTCGATGATCCGTTGCTGGCGAGCTATATCGAGTCGCTCGGGCGCTCGCTGGTGCTCGCCGACCCGGATGCCGAGGGACGGCGTTTCACCTTCTTTCTGATCGACGAGCCGGTGGTCAACGCCTTCGCCGGTCCCGGCGGTTATATCGGCGTCTATGCCGGGCTGGTGCTCGCCGCCCAGACCGAGAGCGAGCTGGCGGCGGTGATCGCGCACGAGATCGCGCACGTCACCCAGCGTCACCTGATGCGCGGGGTCGAGGATCAGAGCCGCCTCAGCGTGCCGGCGACGGCGCTGCTGGTGGCCGCGGCCATCCTCGGCGCCCAGGTCTCGAGCGATGCCGGGATGGCGGCGATCGTCGGTATCCAGGCCGCGGCGATCCAGCACCAGATCAACTTCACCCGCGAGAACGAGAAGGAGGCCGATCGCATCGGCATCTCCACCCTGGTGCGCGCCGGGCACGATCCCTACGCCATGGCCGGATTCTTCGAGCGGCTCTCGCGTGCCGGGCAGATCCATGACAGCGCCGCGCCCGAGTTCCTCCGTACCCACCCGGTGACCAGCAACCGCATCGCCGAGGCGTTGCAGCGCGCCGAGTATTTCGGCGCCCGCCAGCGTCCCGACAGTCTGCGCTTCCATCTGACCCGCGCGCGGCTGCGCGAGCGCGCCTATGACCGCGCCGAGCAGGCGGTGGCGCACTTCGGCGCGACCCTGCGCGAGGGACGCTACCGTGACGCGCTGGCCGAGCGTTACGGCTATGCGCTGGCACTGCTGCGCGCGCGCGACTACGGCAGCGCCGAGCGTGAACTCGCCCGGCTGCTCGCGGCCCAGCCCAGTCAACCCGAGTTCGTGGTGCTCGAGGCCGAGCTGGCGCAACGGCGCGGGCGTCCGGGCGAGGCGCTGAAGAGACTCACCCAGTCGCTGTCGCTCTCGCCGAACGACTGGGTGCTCGGCACGGTGCGGGCACGGTTGCTGCTCGAGCAGGGCCGCGCGCGCCGGGCGCTCGATGCGCTCGAGGACCTGGCGCGGCTGCGTCCCGACGACGTCATGCTCTACGACCTGCTTGAGCAGGCGGCGCTCAAGTCCGGCAACCGCGCCGCGACCCATCGTTATCGCGCCGAGCGGCTCTATCTGCTCGGCGACCTGGAGCCGGCGATTCGCCAGCTTGAGATCGCCCTGCGGCAACGCGATATCCCTTATCACGATGCCGCCCAGATCCAGGCGCGGCTCGATGCGTTGCGCGAGGAGGAGCGCGACCGGCGCGAGCGCGACGACCCGCTGGGCTGAGTGTCGCGCCCGCTCCTCCCGATACCCGCTGTCCCGCGCGCCGTTCGCTCGGGGCGCCGGGGTGGCGACGCACGACAACAACAACGCCCGAGGGAGTCGGGCACCCAGGTTCCGCGCGCCGCTGTCGTGAACACCGGCGGCAGTCCTCCTCCAGCGGATCCGCAGACCACCCACCCATGCTCGATAGGAGAGAGTTGATGATCGATGCAAAACGCAGAATCCTGCTCAAGGGCTCGCTGAGCGCAACCTCGATCGGGATCGCGGTGAGCGCCGGGCTGCTGTCGCCCCGGCTGGTGCTCGCCGACTGGAACGAGGCGGCCTTCAAGGCCAAGGAGATGCCCGAGGCGCTCGCGGCGCTGGTCGGCAGCGAGCGCGCCGAGCGCGACGAGCGTATCCGCATCAAGGCCCCGGACATCGCCGAGCAAGGCCGAGTGGTGCCGGTGACGGTCGAGGCCGACATCGAAGGCGTGACCTCGATCGCGATCTTCGCCGAGAAGAATCAGACTCCGCTGATCGCTTCCTTTGAACTCGCTCCCAACGCCATGCCCTTCGTCTCCACCCGGATCAAGATGGCCGAGACCGCCGATGTCACCGCCGTGGTCAAGGTCGGCGATCAGGTCTTCAGCAACAGCAAGAGCGTGAAGGTGACCATCGGTGGTTGCGGCGGGTGACAGGACGCCATCGCCGCGAGCTCAACGGATAATCTGAGGTAGAGAGCCAATGTCTGACATCAAGATCCGCGCTAAGACCAAGAACGACGTGACCACGGTCAAGTGTCTGATGAGTCACCCGATGGAAACCGGGCTGCGCAAGGACAGCAAGACCGGCGAGCCGATCCCGGCGCACTTCATCCAGGAGGTGGTGTGCAAGGCCAAGGGGGAGGTGGTGATGACCGCCTCGTGGAGCGGCGGGGTGTCGAAGAACCCCTATCTGTCGTTCAAGTTCGCCGGGGGTGTCGAGGGTGACCCGATCGAGATCACTTGGACCGACAACCAGGGGCAGACGCAGAGCGCCTCCACCACCATCTCGTCCTGATCTCGCGCGGCCGGCGGCCTGCCGCCGGCCGCAGCTCCGCTCAGTTCGGCGGCGCGGCCTCGGCGAGCGCCGCGTGCCGCGCGCGCAGCCGCTCCACCTGCTCCAGCGCCTCGGCGTCGGAGAGCCCGCCGCTGTAGATCTTCGGCCAACCCTCGGGGCGGCGTCTGAGTCGCTTGTAGGGCCAGATGTACTGGTTCGGGCAGGTGCGCACGCACTGCTCGATGCCTTGGTTGAGCGCGCGCGCAGCGACCTCGTCGTCGGCGCTGTCGATGCCCTCGGGGGCGCGGATGCAGTGGATGCGGAAGCCGCTCTGGTCGTCGAGCCGCTCGGCGAACATGAAGATCACCGGCGCCCCGGTGCGCCGCGCCAGACGGTTGACCAACAGCATGGTGAAGGCGGGGATGCCGAACAGCGGCGCGAACACCGCCCCCTTGTCGGCCTTGGGCTCCTGGTCGGGCAGGACGCCGACATAGTCGCCGCGCTCGAGCGCCTGCACCAGTACGCGGATGCCCTTGCCGGTGATCGGTGCCAGGGTCGCGCCGCTGCGCCCGCGGGCGCGCCGGATCAGGTCGTCGAGATACTTCTGCGGCTTGTAGAAGATCGCCGTCGGCCCCTGCTCGGCGAGATAGAGTCCGGCCAGCTCCCAGGCGCCGATGTGCGGCGAGAGCACGATCAGCCCCTGGCCGTCGCGCCGCTCGAGCAGCTCCGCCCCGCGCACCTCGCGGACCAGCGAGAGGGTCTGCTCGACGGGGCGCAGCCACAGATGGGCGATTTCGCAATAGGTCTTGGCGACCTCGCGCAGGGTGTCGTCGCGCAGTGCGAGCAGTTGCTCGCGGTCGCGCTCGGGGAAGTTGAGCGCGAGGTTGATCAGGGCGTTGCGGCGCTGACGGTTGGGCCAGCGCGCAACCAGCCAGCCGAGGCCGTTGCCGAGACGGTGGGCGAAGGCCAGCGGCAGACGCGCCATCAGTCGCATCAGTGCCCGTGCCAGCGCGTCCTTGACGCGTACGTCCAGCGGGGGTCGTGGATCTCGATGTGTCGCCAATACTGTCTCCCGATGCTTGCGCTGGGCGGTGATGCCCGAGGGCGCTAGGATAGCCGGACGCGCCTCCGCGCGCGGCACAATAACAAGATCGATCCCACCACCAACGAGGAATTCCCATGCACGACGCTGCCCCGCAGAGTCTGACGCCGCAGCAGGCGCAGACGATGCTCGAGTCCCACCCCCAGGCGATCCTGGTCGATATCCGCTCGTCGATGGAGTATCTGTTCGTCGGTCACCCCAAGGGCGCGGTGCACGTGCCCTGGATCGACGAGCCGGAGTGGACCGTCAACCCGGACTTCGAGACCGAGATCCGCAAGCTCCTGCTCGGTGGTGCGAGTTGCGACTCCGACACCGAGCAGTGCCCGCCGGTGATCCTCATCTGCCGCAGCGGCAAGCGCTCGCACGAGGCGGGCAAGGCGCTGCTCCAGGCCGGACTCAAGCGTGTCTATCACGTCGGCGAGGGGTTCGAGGGCGAACTCGACGAGCACCATCACCGCAGCAGTCTCGGCGGCTGGCGCTTCCACGGTCTTCCCTGGGAGCAGTGCTGAACCCGCGCGCCGGACTCAGCGCCGGTGCTGGAGTGCGTCGCGGCGCTGTTCGGCGTCGCGCCGGCACAGCGCGATGAACTCGAGCTGGTGCACCAGATCGTGCGCCAGTTCGAGATTGTCCGTGGAGGGGTCCTCGAACAGGATCCGCAGCTCCTTGGCCAGTACCGCGCTCTGCTCGGCCAGATCGGTGAGTACGCTGGAGACGGCGAGCGCGGTGCGGGTGCGGTTGCTCACCTCCTGGAGCTGCTCGCGCAGCTCGAGCTGCTCGACCAGCAGACCGGCATTGCCCCCCCCACGCCCCAGTTCGCGTCCGTACAGGCGCAATAGGTAGCGCGCGCGCGCCAGTGGATCGAGCAGCGTGCGGTAGGCCTCGTCGAGCTGCGTCGGCGAGGCGGCGGCGAGGGCGGTGTCGGCGCGGGCCTGGGCGCTCAGCGCACGATAGCGCTCCGCCAGGCGGTTGGTGTCGACCGTGAAGCTCGTCGGCAACCCGAAGAGTTCGAAGTGGTTCTTGGCTGCGTCCAACTCGGCGAAGACAGTTGGGTGGATCTTGGGCATCCCGCCGAGCGGATTTCATCCGGACGGCTCACGCTGATCCTAGGCCCTTGGAGCGCGTGCTGGCAAGGCGTTTGCGCGCGCTCAGGTGTTGGCGGCGACGCGCGAGACGTCGAGCTTGACGTCGACGGTGGCGCAGGAGGTCGGTGGGTGCGGGTGAGTGGCCTCGCGCTTGTCGACGAGTTGCTGCAGGGTGATGGCGTTGAGATAGTCGAAGATGTGGTCGCTGAGGTCGTTCCACAGGTCGTGGGTCAGGCAGGGACCATTGTTCTGACAGTTGTGGGCGCCACCGCAACGGGTGGTGTCGACGTTCTCGTCGACCGCTGCGATCACCTCGGCAACGCGGATCTCAGCGGCGGTGCGGGCGAGGTTGTAGCCGCCACCCGGACCGCGCACGCTGGTCACCAGCGCGCGCTTGCGCAGCTTGGCGAAGAGCTGTTCCAGGTAGGACAGCGAGATGCCCTGGCGCTGGGCGATGTCGGCCAACGCGATCGGTCCCCGGCCCTGGTGGATGGCCAGGTCGAGCATCGCGGTGACCGCGTAGCGGCCTTTGGTAGTCAGTCTCACGTTGCACCCAAGGGAAAATACATCGAACAAGTGTAGGGTTATACTACGTTACCCGACCGTTACGATCAATTAATCCGCACCACGCCAGGGCGATGTGTTCAGCGCTGGTGCACATCCTCGGGGCGGCGCTGCCCCGAGTCCGCGTCCTCCTCGCCGTCGGTGGCCGGAGGGATGCTCATCGCGTCGAGATCACACTCGTGCTCGAAGTGACGCATGATGCCCTGGCCCTCGAGTGCCTGTGACATCAACTCCATGCGGCTGTCCATCTGGTGGATGTGATCGAGCATGCGATTGATGGCGTTGGCCACCGGATCGGGGACGTCGCGGGTGGCGCCGTAGGCGTCGAAGCCGATGCGTCGGGCGGTATCGGCGCGACGTCTGCTCGCCGCGTCGCGCGCCGGCTCGATGACCCGTCCCGGCACCCCGACTGCGGTCGCCCCGGCCGGCACCGACTTCACCACCACGGCGTTGGAGCCGATGCGCGCGCCATCGCCGATGTCGATCGGGCCGAGCACCTTGGCCCCGGCGCCGACCACCACGTCGCGTCCCAGGGTGGGATGACGCTTGCCCTTCTCCCAGGTGGTACCGCCGAGCGTCACCCCGTGATAGAGGGTGCAGTCGTCACCGATTACCGCCGTCTCGCCGATCACCACGCCCATGCCGTGGTCGATGAAGAAGCGCCGGCCGATCACCGCACCGGGGTGGATCTCGATCCCGGTGAACAGACGCGCGATGTTCGAGAGCAGGCGCGCGGCCCACTTGAATTCGCGTCGCCACAGCGCGTGGGCGATGCGATGGACCATCACCGCGTGGATGCCGGGATAGGTGGTGAGCACCTCGAAGGTGTTGCGCGCCGCCGGGTCGCGGTCGAAGACGCAGGCGATATCCTCTCTCAGTCGTCTGAACATGTGGAGTCCTTGGCGGTGGGGGTGGCGGGTTCCTTGGGCGCCGGGTCGTCGCGCCCGAGGCGCTTGCGCCCCTGGGCGGCGCTGAGGATGCCGCGCAGGATGTTGATCTCGGTGCGGTCGGGGCGGGCGCGGTTGAACAGCCGGCGTAGACGGATCTGCAGGGTGCGCGACTGCTCGATGTCGCCGAAGCCGACCGCGCGCATGGTCGCGGCGAGATGGCCGTGGAGGCCCTCGAGGTCGGCGGCGTCGGCCAGGTCGGGGCGCTCGTCGACGTGCTCGCTGAGGCTGCCGGCGAGGGCGTGGCGCCGCAGCTCGTAGGCGAGCACCTGGACCGCGGCGGCGAGGTTGAGCGAGCTGAACTCGGGATTGGTGGGGATGTGCACCAGATAGTGGCAACGCGAGAGCTCGGCGTTGGTCAGCCCCGAACTCTCGCGCCCGAACAGCATCGCCACCTCGCCGTGGTCGGCCTCGGCGAGCAGTCGGCCGGCGGCCTCGGCGGGGTCGAGCACCGGCCATTCGATGCTGCGCAGCCGGGCGCTGGCGCCGATCACCAGACGACAGCCCTCGAGCGCGCTGTCGAGGTCGTCGTGGATGCCGGCGCGCTCGATCAGGTCGTCGGCGCCGGCGGCGCGGGCCAGGGTCTCGGCGTCCGGGCGCTGACGCGGCGCGACCAGCTCCAGACGCGACAGGCCCATGGTCTTGAGCGCACGCGCCGCGGCGCCGATGTTGCCGGGGTGGCTGGTCTCGATCAGCACGGCGCGGATGCGCCCGAAGTTTTCTTCGCTGGTTTGGGTCATGGATGAGGCGTTCTCTCAAGACGCTGATAGGGTTCTCAATCTATGATACGCGGACCACATCCGTTATCTTTCATCCTTATGCATCCAAGCCTCAACATCGCCATCCGTGCCGCGCGCAGCGCCGGCAAGATCCTCCTGCGTTATCTCGACCACGTCGACCACCTCAAGGCCGAGGCCAAGGGGCGCAACGATTTCGTCAGCGACGTCGACCGTCTCGCCGAGGCGACCATCATCAAGGAGCTGCAGGCGCGCTTCCCGGGTCACTCGATCCTCGCCGAGGAGAGCGGTCTCCACGGCAAGGGCGACTATCAGTGGATCATCGATCCGCTCGACGGCACCACCAACTATCTCCACGGCTTCCCGCAGTTCTCGGTGTCGATCGCACTCAAGCACAAGGGTCAGCTCGAGTGCGGCGTGGTCTACGATCCGCTGCGCGAGGAGATGTTCACCGCCGCACGCGGCGAGGGCGCCCAGCTCAACGATCGCAAGATTCGGGTCGCCAAGCGCCCCTCGCTCAACGGCGCGCTGATCGGCACCGGCTTCCCGTTCCGCGACCAGCGCCACATCGATGCCTACATGGGCATGTTCAAGGCCATGACCCTGGCCACCGCCGGGCTGCGTCGTCCGGGTTCGGCGGCGCTCGACCTCGCCTATGTCGCCGCCGGGCGCACCGACGGCTTCTGGGAACTCGGCCTGTCCGAGTGGGACTGCGCCGCCGGCGCCCTGCTGGTGCAGGAGGCGGGCGGTACGGTCACCGACCTCGGCGGTGGCAATCGCTTCCTCGAGACCGGCAACCTGGTCGCCGGCAACGTCAAGGTCCACAAGGCGATCCTCGAGACCGTCGCGCCCTTCCGCTCCGAGCAGCTCCAGGCCTGATCCTGGCCGGCCCGCACGGCGGGTCCGGTCGGCCCTCCATCGAAACGCCCCTCGACTGTGCCAGATCAACCGGGACGCTTGGCGTCGCGGCTATGATCGGTGCACGGGGGTGTAACGTGGTGTCCCCGAAACCGCTTCGCACCCCATCCTCGCGCCGCCGATCCGAGCGCGGCGCACCGGCTTGGGAGGAGTGCCCGCGATGCCGTGCAATCGCGACCCCGTCGCCCCCGAGGGCATGCTGGCGATCACCGGCGCAGGTGGTCACGGCGCCCTCACCACCGCCCAGATCCTGCTCGCCGCGCTCGGTCGCGCCGGTGTCCACGGGTTGCTGACGCGCGCCGCCGGTCCGCAGATCCGCGGCGGCGAGTCGGCCGCCACCATCCGTTTCGCCTCGCGCCCGGTCGCCTGCATGGCCGATCGGCTCGACCTGCTGCTCGGGCTCGACTGGGCCAATGTCGAGCGCTTCGTCGACGAACTGCCGATCGTTGCCGACACCCTCATCCTCCAGGACGCTGCCAGCGCGCCGCCACCGCCCTGTCTGACCGAGTGTGGCGCACGGGTGCGGGCGCTGCCGCTCGCCGCGCGCGCCGCCGAGATCCCCGGGGGACGCGCCAACATGGTCGCCCTGGGCGCGATCGGTGGCTGGCTGGGGTTGTCTCACGCGGTGCTGAGCGCGGCCAGCGCGCGGGTGCTGGCGAGCAAAGACGCCGCCACCCGCGCGGCGGCCATCGCCTGTCTGGAGGCCGGGCTGGGGCTGGTGGAGCAGGGTGGGTGTGCGCCCGTTGGCGGCGCTGCCGGGCTGTGGAACCTCAGCGGTAACGAGGCCGCCGGTCTCGGCGCGCTGCGCGCCGGGGTGCGCTTCGTCGCCGCCTACCCGATCACCCCCGCGACCGAGCTGCTCGAATGGCTGGCGCCGCGTCTGCCGCAGCGGGGCGGGCAATTGCTCCAGGCCGAGGACGAACTGGCGGCGGTGAACATGGTCATCGGCGCGGCCTTCGGCGGGGTGGCGGCGCTGACCGCCACCTCCGGCCCCGGGCTGAGCCTGATGGTCGAGGGGCTGGGGCTGGCGGTGGCCAGCGAGACCCCGCTGGTGGTGGTCGACGTGCAGCGCGGCGGTCCCTCGACCGGGATCCCCACCAAGACCGAGCAGTCCGACCTCGGCCTCGCGCTCTACGGGCTCCACGGCGACGCCCCGCACCTGGTGCTCGCGCCCCTCGGCATCGCCGATTGCTGCTTCACCCTGGCGTGGGCGGTGGGGCTGGCCGAGCACCTGCAGACGGTGGCCATCGTGCTCTCCGACCAGGCGCTCGGCCAGTCGCGCGCCATCGTCGATCCGCCGCCACGGGCCCCGCTGCTGCCGCCCCGACTGGTGCCCGACGGGCCCCTCGATGCGCCCTTCCTGCGTTATGCGCCGAGCGTCGACGGACGCTCGCCGATGCCCGCGCCCGGCCAGTCGGGGTGTCGCTATGTCGCCGAGGGACTGGAGCACGACGCCTCGGGGACGCCGTCGAGCCTGGCCGCCGATCATCGCCTGCAGCTCGACAAGCGCGCGCGCAAGCTCGACGGTCTCGATCCGGGGCCCGACTGGGCCGAGATCTGGGGCCGGGGTGAGCGCTGTCTCGTCACCTGGGGCAGCAGCGCCGGGGCGGTGTTCGAGGCCGCCGCACGGCTCACCGCGGCGGGGCGTCCGACCCGGGCGATCGCGCTGCGGCTGATCGCCCCGCTGGCGCGCGCGGCGCTGCGCGAGGCGCTCGATGGCGCGCCGTGCGTACTGGTGGTCGAACTCAATCAGGACGGCCAGCTGTTCGCCCATCTCCATGCCCAGCGGGTGTTGCCACCACAGGCGCGCGCGCTGGCCCGGCCCGGTCCCCTGGCGTGGCGACCGGGCGAGATCGTCGCCGCGGTGCTGGATGCGGAGGAGACCGATGACTGAGTCGCAATCACCGACCACCTCGACCCTGCGTGCCCGTGACTACAAGTCCGGGGTGACACCGGTGTGGTGTCCGGGCTGCGGACATCACGGCGTGCTCGCGGCGCTGACCCGGGCGCTGGCCCATCTCGAGCTGCCGTGCGAGCGTCTGGCGCTGATCTCCGGCATCGGTTGCTCCTCGCGGCTGCCGGCCTATGTCGCCGCCTACGGTTTTCACGGCGTGCACGGGCGCGCCCTGGCGCTCGCCGGCGGTCTCAAGGCGGTGCGCCCCGAACTCACCGTGCTGGTGCTCGGGGGTGACGGCGACGGCTTCTCGATCGGCGGTAATCACTTCCTGCACGCCTGTCGGCGCAACCAGGATCTCACCTATGTGGTAATGGACAACGAGGTCTACGGCATGACCAAGGGACAGGCCTCGCCGACCACCGCACCCGACTGGCAGCAGGCCAAGCTCACCCCGCACGGCACCGGGGTGCCGCGCTTCCTGCCTACCGCGATCGCCCTGGCCGCCGGCGCCGGATTCATCGCCCGGGGCTTCTCCGGCGATCCAGCAGGATTGAGCCGGTTGCTGGTCGAGGCGATCGAGTATCCCGGATTCGCCCTGGTGCACGTACTCACCCCCTGTCCCACCTTCAGGCCCGAGCACCGCGACTGGAAAGGCCGGGTGCATGCCGATGACACGGGGCCGAGCACCGATCCGGTGGCAGCTGCGCGCCGGATCCAGGCCGATGACGGCAAGACCCTGGGGCTGCTGTTTCGCCGCGTCCTCACGCCCTGGCGGGCCGAGCAGGCTCCCGCGTGCACGCTCGAGGAGATCGAGTCGGGGTTGCTGGCATGAGCGCGGGGCCGGAGCCGGCGAATTCACTCGCGGCGCTGCTCGCCCACGCGCTCGAACTCGAACACGCCAGCCACGAGCGCTATACCGAACTCGCCGCCGGGATGGCGCTGCATCACAACCAGCCGGCGGCTGCTGCGTTCCGCCGTCTGGCCGAGTTCGCCGGTCGAGAAGTGGCGCGGGTGGAGGCTCGTACGCAGGGCGTGGGGCTGCCGTGTCTCGCCCCTTGGGAATTCGACTGGAGTGTTGGTGGCACCGAGCTGGTGCTCGGTGGTGATCTCGAGCAGGTCGATTACCTGATGGATGTCGCTCGAGTGCTGGAGCTGGGGATCAGGGACGCGGCGCGGCAGCGTGACTTCTACGCCGCGCAAGCCGCGCGCGCTACGACGCCGGCGGTGCGTGATCTCGCCGCCGAATTGACCGCCGCGAGCCACGCGCGGTGCGAACGGATCACGCAATGGCGTGTAGCGTGCGCGACCGGTGAGTCGGTCGACGATTGGGATCCACCCAACCTGCCCGAGTAGTCCTCAGTCATCGGCGCGAGCGCGCCCCGGTGCGATGGTATCGAGTAGCTGGGTCATCTGTGCGCGATAGTCATCCTGCTGTCGTGGTTCGGCGGTGATGAAGCGACTGTCCTGCTCCACCAAGCCCCGCATCAGATCGGCGCCAGCGGAGGGGACGTCCTCGATAACGTTGTTGAGGAGCGGCTGCGAGAAGGTCTCCCGCATCTGGCTCAGCATGTCATCGAGTTTGCGGCTGATGTCTTGACCGCGCCCCATGTCACCGAGCTGCTGGGTCTCCTGGTAACGCTGTACCTGTGTGACTGAGTAGCTCGCGCTCGAGCGCATGTTGAGGTCCATGTGCGAGAGCTGGCTGGAGTCGAACGAGAGACTGCCGGCCTGGGCGAAGGCGGCTTGCACGTCGCCTTGGAAGAAGGTGTTGGCCAGCTCGCTGGTGTCCTGCACCAGGTTACGGATGGCATCGAGTTCCTCGGCGTCGAGATCACCCTTGACGCTGAAACCGTAGTTCGTCTCGCTACTGGTGCGAGAGATATTGAAGTATTTGATCTGATCGGTTTCTCCGTCGCTCGCGACCATCGCAGACTGGCTGTGGTCGAATTGATGATTGAAGTCGATGCGCACGGTGTCGCCGTCGCGGGTGTTGATCTCGAGCGAGAGCGATTCCGCATACTGGAAGCGTTCGTTTGCACCAACCACCGCAACGAAGTCCGTCGGTTTGCTTGCGTTGCTCGGAGCCAGGCTATCGAGCGCGGCGAAGGTCAGTTGCTCGGTCTCGTCGAGCTGTTCGGCGACCTTACCCTGGAGCATGTCGAGGTTGGAGAGGATCTCGCGCGCCTCCTCGAAGCCCTTGCGTGCGCCCTCGACGGCCTGCTGATAGAGCTGTTCGACCTCGGCCTCGGAGCGGCCACGGGCGCGGGCGCTCTCCAGCCCGGTGGCCACCGCGTCGGCGATGCGGTTGGCGACCTTCTCCGGGGTGAAGTCCTTGGCGTCGAGCTTGCCCACGGCATCGGCGTCCATGCCGGGGATGTGCGCGGCGAGTCGCTCGAGCACCTGCTGCTGCGAGCCGGTTTCGGCGTTACCCCTGGGCGTCGTTGCCGACGAGCCGGAGGCGCCGCTACCCGAGCGCAGGGTCGTGAGCGATTGGAGCTGCGAGACGGATGAGTGGAGCGAGATCATCTCTGGGCCTCCGGGGCGAGTCTGTTCCATCCCTGAGTAACGGCCGCGGCAAGAGGTTCTTGAATCCGGATACCAGGATTTTGAACCGCCAAGACACCAAGGACGCAAAGGGGAATAAGTCGCCAGCCGCCAGCGATCAGCCGCCAGTGGGTGCGGACCCGCGCCGTCTGTGGCCTCACGCCGACATCACACATCATTCACTTCGCGTGCTTCGCGGCTTTGCGGTTCAATCCGTGCGGCTGGCGGCTGGCGGCTGGCGGCTGGCGGCTGGCGGCTGGCGGCTCAGATATGGAAACGCCCGAGCAGGGTCTGGAGTTCGAGGGCGAGCGCGGCCAGGGCCTCGCTGGCATGGGCGATCTGGCCCGAGGTGGTGGCGGCGTGCGCGGTGCCGTCGTTGATGTTGGAGACGCTGCGGTTGACCTCCTCGGCGACCGCGGACTGCTCCTCGGCGGCGCTGGCGATCTGGGCATTCATGTCGGTGATGGTGCCGATCGACTGGGTGATGGTCTGGAAGGACTCGGCGGCGTGCGTGGTCTGGGCGACACCCTCGCCGGCCTTGGCGCGCCCGCGCTCCATCGCCTCGACCGCGCCGAGCGCGCCGCCCTGCAGCCGCTCGATCATCTCCTGCACCTCGGTGGTCGAGGCCTGGGTGCGACTGGCGAGGTTGCGCACCTCGTCGGCGACCACCGCGAAGCCGCGCCCGTGCTCACCGGCGCGTGCCGCCTCGATCGCGGCGTTGAGTGCGAGCAGATTGGTCTGGTCGGCGATGGCGCGGATCACGTCGAGCACCTTGCCGATCTCCTCGCTGTCGGCGGCGAGGCGCGAGATCGCCTCGGCCGCGCGCTCGACCTCGAGGGCCAGCGCATCGATGGTGGTGTTGGCCTCGCCGACCACGGCGCTGCCGGCCTCGGCCTCGTCGTCGGTGTTCTGAGCCGCTTGCGCGGCCTCGGCGGCGTTGCGTGCGACCTCGGCCACGGTCGAGGCCATCTCGTGCATCGCGGTGGCGACCTGCTCGACCTCGTGCTGTTGCCGGGCGACGTGCTCGCGGCTCTCGGTGCTGGTCCCGGAGAGCTGTTCGGCGGCACTCGAGAGCTGGCTGGCGGCACCGGCGACCTGGCTGACCAGCGAGTGGATGCGCGCGATGAAGGCATTGAAGGCGTGCGAGAGATCGGCGATCTCGTCGTTGCCATGGACCTCGAGACGCTGGGTCAGGTCGCCCTCGCCCTCGGCGATGTCACGCAGTCGCGCGGTGGTGGCGCGCACCGGTCGGACCACCAGGCGGGTGAGCAGCACCCCGAGCAGGGCCGCCAGTACCAGTGCGATGCTGGCCGCGCCGAGCATGCTCCAGCGTGCCAGTTGGCTGGTCTCGGTGGAGATGGCGATGCTCTCCTGCTGCTGAGCCTGGAGCGATTCCTCGAGCACCCCGAACAGATGACGCAGGGTCTGCAGATAGGCCAGGGTCTCGTTGCGATAGATGCGCAGCGCCTGGTCGTGATCGCCGCGCTGTAGTGCGCTGTTGATCCGCTTGGCCGACTCGTGGACGGCGCGATGCGGGACCGCGATGGTGTCGAAGGCGGCGCGGAACGCTTCGGGGTAGCGCGCATAGCTCGGGTCGTCGCGCAGGCTGTCGTACCACTTGCCGAAGTCACATCGGTGCGAGTCGAGTTCGCCGGTGAAGGGCTGGTCGAGCAGCAGGCTGAGTCCGAGGTCGTTGACCCAGACCAGATGGTCGATCTCCTTGACCAACTGGAAGTTGGACTGCTCGAAGCTCTTGATCAGCGCCTGCTGAACCTTGTCGGTGCGTTGTAGTCCGCTCCAGCCGATCAGCGCGATCAGCAGCATGAAGGCGAGTATGACGGTGAGGGCCAGGCCGATCTTGCGGCCGAGGCTGAGATGGATGCGGGACATGTTGGCTCGGTTGTTCTTGGCTGTGCGTGTCGACCGGGGTGGTCCAGGTCGTTGTCTTGCCGAGCGGCGATGCGGGCGGGGTCGGACGTGATAGCTGGGGACGCCTGGATGGGCGCGGGTCACGTCAAGACCGGGCGTGATCCGTGTGCTCGGGCGACTGGATCCTCGGGCGAGCAATCCTTGCTTCGCGAACTCCTTCAGACCATGCGCCCGGGGCGATTGTCACATGATTGTAACTCGGTCGTCATCGGGTGTCCGGGTTTCAGGTCACGGAATCCCGGCGACTTTTGCTCGCCGGGTGTCCGTGCTGCTCGCCCAGGTCGGGGCGATTGCGGGGTGGTCCGAGCCGATCGAGGACGGGTGGGTGTCAGGCCTGGGGTTCGGCGCGGCCCTGCGGGACGGGTTCGCCATCGCCGAGCAGTGCCCAGAGCAGCAACCCGACCCAGCCGACGAGGGTCCAGCCGAAGAGCACATTGATGACGGTGATGCGCAGGCGTTTGGTCAGTCCGCGGTCATAGGCGATCAGCCCGGGCAGCACATAGAGGGTGATGAAGACGGCCGAGAGGAAGAGACCGCTGACGTCGATGGGGTAGAGCGCGTTGATGACGACCAGCAGTGCCAGCCAGCCGAGCAGCAACGCAGTGACGCTGAGACGCAGCCCGAGCGTCTGGGCGAGCCGGATCGGTGCGGACGAGGCGATGTGGTCGATGGTGTCGCGCCAGTCGGCGCGGGTTTCCGAGGTTGGGTGTTCCTTGGCCATGCTCGATGTCTCCGAAGTGCGACAAGGGTGCAGCATAGTCCAGAACCCGGGCGAGTCGGAAGCGACCCAGCCAGTCAGTCGGGCGGGGGCGGGGCGGCGTGCGCCCGGTAGCGGCTGGGGGCGATCCCGTAGCGGGCCTGGAAGCGGCGCGAGAAGTGGCTCGGGCTCTGGAAGCCGACCTCGTAGGCGACGCGGGTGACGGCCATCCCCTGGGCGAGCAGTGCTGCGGCGCGGTGCAGTCGGCGCTCGAGCAGATAGGCGTTGGGGGGGCAGCCGAGCAGGGCGGCGAAGCGGGCATAGAATCGGGTGCGCGACATGCAGCTCAGCCGGCACAGCCGGTCGATGTCGAGCGGCTGGGCGAGATGATGTTCGATGTGGTCGAGCACTGCGCTGAAGGGGTCGTGATCGGGCTCGGCGGCGGCGCAGGCGAGCAGGAACTCACGCCCCTGCTGGCGCAGCAGCCGACCCAGCAGCTCGTCGACGCCGTGATCGAGCACCAGATCGTTGTCGGTGTCGGCCTGGAGGAAGCTCCCGGCGATGCGTTCGAGCAGGCCCTGGGTGGCCTCCGAGTGATGGCCGTGCCAGCTGTGCCGGTGCACCGTCTGCCAGCTCCCGCGCGGCAGCGGCGCGTGGCGATCGAGCCGGTCGCACAGCCGGCGCAGTCGCTCGCGCTCGACGGCGATGGTCAGGCAGCGCGTCGGTCGTTGCAGCGTCGCCTCGGGGAAGTCGATCAGTACCTGCTCGCCGGGGGCGAGCACATAAGACTGGTGCGGCAGGAAGTCGTGCGCCGGGTGTGGACCGTGCATCCGCTTGCGGCCCTGGGTCATCGCGCAGTAGAGCAGCTCATCGGCGCGCAGCGGCACGTCGCGGGCCGGGGCGAAGGTGTCGTAGATCGACAGCTCGGCCGCGTGACGCGCGAACAGCATGCGGTTCTCGATCAGGTCCACCGGCGGTTGCGATGGCAAGGCGGTGTTCAACGACATCGGTACGCTTGGCGGCATGCTGTTCCCTCCGTGGTCCCGGGCCTGGACTGTCAGGCCAATCTTGGGGACTGCGGGGCAAGTATTCGACGGGTATGCCCCGTTAACGTCCTGTTGCCGCCTCGCCGACGCGGGTCGGCTCAAGCGATGCAGACAACAGGAGGATCTGAGCCATGATCTATGCCAACCCTGGTGATCCCGGCGCCGTGGTGCGCTTCGCCGAGCGCTATGAGAACTTCATCGGTGGCGAGTGGGTCGCCCCGGTCAATGGCCGTTACCTGGACAACGTCAGCCCGGTCAACGGCCAGGTGTTCTGTCAGGTGGCCCGCTCCGATGCTGCCGACATTGCCCTGGCGCTCGACGCCGCCCACGCCGCCGCACCGGCCTGGGGGCGGACCTCGGTCACCGAGCGTTCCAACCTGCTGCTCAAGGTCGCCGATCGGATCGAGGCCAACCTGGAGATGCTGGCGGTGGCCGAGAGCTGGGACAACGGCAAGGCGGTGCGCGAGACCCTGGCCGCCGACATCCCGCTGGCCGCCGACCATTTCCGCTACTTCGCCGGCTGTATCCGTGCCCAGGAAGGCTCGATGGCCGAGATCGACGAGCACACCGTCGCCTATCACGTCCACGAGCCGCTGGGCGTGGTCGGGCAGATCATCCCCTGGAACTTCCCGCTGCTGATGGCCGCCTGGAAGCTCGCCCCGGCGCTGGCCGCGGGCAACTGCTCGGTGCTCAAGCCCGCCGAGCAGACCCCGGCCTCGATCATGCTCTTCATGGAGCTGATCGCCGACCTGCTGCCGCCCGGCGTGATCAACGTCGTCAACGGCCTCGGCGAGGAGGCCGGGCAGGCGCTGGCCACCAGCGAGCGCATCGCCAAGATCGCCTTCACCGGCTCGACTCCGGTCGGCCAGCACATCCTGCGCTGTGCCGCCGACAAGCTCATCCCCTCGACCGTCGAACTCGGCGGCAAGTCGCCCAACATCTATTTCAGCGACATCCTCCGTCACGAGGACGACTATCTCGACAAGTGCGTCGAGGGGCTGGTGCTGGCCTTCTTCAACCAGGGCGAGGTCTGCACCTGTCCGTCGCGGGCGCTGATCCAGGAGGACATCTACGAGGACTTCATCGGCCGGGTGATCGAGCGCGCGGCGCGTATCAAGCGCGGCAACCCGCTCGACACCGACACCCAGGTCGGCGCCCAGGCCTCGCAGGAGCAGTTCGAGCGCATCATGTCCTATCTTGATATCGGTCGCGAGGAGGGCGCCGAGGTGTTGATCGGCGGCGGTGCCGAGTGCCTCGAGGGCTGTCTGAGCACCGGCTACTACGTGCAGCCGACCCTGCTCAAGGGACGCAACGACATGAAGGTCTTCCAGGAGGAGATCTTCGGCCCGGTGGTCGGCGTGACCACCTTCCGCGACGAGGCCGAGGCCATCGCTATCGCCAACGACACCGAGTTCGGGCTCGGCGCCGGGGTCTGGACCCGCGACACCAACCGCGCCTACCGTGCCAGTCGCGCGATCCAGGCCGGACGCGTCTGGGTCAACTGCTACCACGCCTATCCCGCGCACTCGGCCTTCGGCGGCTACAAAAAGTCGGGCATCGGGCGCGAGACCCACAAGAAGGCGCTCGACCACTACCAGCAGACCAAGAACATGCTGGTGAGCTACAGCACCAGCCCGCTGGGCTTTTTCTGAGTGTGCGAGGTCGCCCCGGGGTGGGGGTGCCCCGGGGCGGTCCGTCGGACGATTAATTGAACATCTGGCAGGAGATGCTGCATGAGGTCCTGGTGAGGACGGTGCCCGGTGGGCAGGGCATGCGCTGCGGGACGTCCTCGGGTACGCAGACCGTCGTCTGGTGCGGCTCGAAGCTGCCGACCGAGGTCGTCCAGCCGGGCGGGCACTGATAGCGGATCTCGAGCGGCGGGTGGGCGACGTGCAGGTCGTCTGGGTCCGGTCGTTGCGGGGGACGGACGTCCGTCGGGTCGGGTCTGTCGATCTGCACCATGGGTTCGGCCTGGATGGCCGGTGGTAGTCCGACGAGCAGGATCAAGGAGAGGCCGAGTGCGGTCACGGTAGGTCTCATGCGCGAATACCTCGCTGGTCCAGTGATCGAGACGATGTCCTTGCGCGCGCTCCTGGCGCCGATCTGCAGTGATGCGAGCGGTGAGGCGAGCGCCTCACCGATCGAGCCGTGCCACCGGACCGCGTGCCGATTGAGCCGAATCCTGTCGCCTCGGGTCAGCGTCTCAGCTGTTTCTTCGCCGATTTGAGGTATTTGCCGAAGTCGCGGTCCTTCTTGCGCCGCTCGGCATGGGAGCGCTGGTGGAAGGCGGATTCCTCCCGGAGCTTTAGATAGCTGTCGAGCTGTGCCCGACCGATTGCCCCGACCTCCACCGCCTGCAGGATAGCGCATCCGGGCTCGTCGGTATGGGTGCAGTCGCGGTAGCGGCAGTGCTGCGCGAGCGCGGTGATCTCGCCATAGCTGGCGTCGAGACCGTCCTCGGCGCCGATGACGCCGAACTCGCGCATCCCGGGGTTGTCGATGACCAGCGCGCCGCCGGCGAGCCGCATCAGCTCGCGCCGTACCGTGGTGTGACGTCCCTCGCCGGTGCCACTGACGCCGCCGGTCTCCTGGCGTGCCTGATCGGTCAGCAGGTTGATCAGGGTGCTCTTGCCGACGCCGGACGAGCCGACGAAGCAATAGGTCCTGCCCGGGGTGAGCAGCAGTTCGAGCGTCTCCAGCCCCTCCCGGGTCACGCTGCTCAGCGTCAGCACCGGTGCGTTGATGCCGGCGTCACGGATCTCCGCGATCTGGGCCTCAAGCACCTCTGGTGCGACCAGATCGGTCTTGGTCAGCAGGATGTAGGGCTCGGCGCCGCCATCGGTCACCATCACCAGATAACGCTCCAGGCGCCTCAGATTGAAGTCGAAGTGGCAGGACTGGACGATCACCGCGCAGTCGAGGTTCGCCGCGATCATCTGCGGCTCACTGCTGTTCCCGGCGACCTTGCGGCGCAGCGCGGTGCGCCGCGCGAGCAGGGCATGGACGATGCCGAAGTCGTCGTCCGGGCCGCCCTCCACGCACACCCAGTCACCGACGCAGGGCTGTGCGTCGGGGTGTGGGTGGCGATGGAGATAGCGACCGGCGAGCCTGGCGCGGAACGGGCCGGTCTCGTCGAGCAGCAACAGCTGGTCGCGATCGACCGCGGCGACGCGGGCGAGCCGCGTGTCTGGGGCGGGGTCGAGCTTGTCCTCGAACCAGTCGGTCCAGCCCAGGGAGGTCAGTTCGGCGTGCATGGTGGTCGTGTCGTCCGGTGATGGGTGGGTCCGTGGGGCGCAGCCGAGGCGCTGTCGCGATCGTCTCCGGGGAGGCGCCATCAGCCGTGCCGTCGCACCGATTCTAGCGGTTCCGCGAGACGGCATCCTTGCGGGCATGCCGGTCGGGGTCGCCTTCGTGCCGAGCCGCCGCGAGATCGGTGCGAGACCAGGGCGCCTGCGTGGGGCGGCCCGAGGCGTTCGCTCGGGCTCGACGAACGGCTGTATGATGCGAGGCGTCGCAGACGAGGAGCGCCAGCCCGGTGATTGTCCCCTTGACGCGCATGTGCCGCGCGGCCCGACTGCGACCCTCCAGCGCACCCAATCCATCATCGACGCCACAGGGAGGGGACGCGATGTCTCGCTCAGCACACCCGAAGCGCAGCGCCCGCGAGCACACCGGCGTGCCTCTCGGCATCCCGGCCTTGGCGCCCGTGGCTGGGCTCTTCGTCGCCCTCGCCGTGCTGCTCCTGCCGGCGACGACGCTCGCCCAATCGGCGTCAGAGGTTGTGTCTCCGGGCCAGGAGGCGGCATCGGGCGCGATGATCGAGGCGCAGCCAATCGACCGCGTGGAGGACTGGCGGCTCACCGGCGTTCCTGCCGAGCTGCAGGCATGGGTCCCGTGGGCGCTGCGAGACCAGGCCGCCGCGCTCGGCTGCACCCCCGCGCTGGCCGCCGGCGCCACCCTCGATCCCGTGTGTGCCTGGCCGGGGCCGCTCGTCCTGTCGATCGGGCGCGAGGCGATGAGCTTCCGACAACCCTGGACCTTGCTCGAGCGGGGCTGGCTGCCGCTCCCCGGTCAACGCGGGGCCTGGCCGACCGAGGTGACGCTCGACGGCGCGCCCGCGACCGTGGTCGATCGGGACGGGAAGCCGTTCCTGTTCCTGGATGGCCCCCGCGCATCCGCCCGCGTCGAGGGCGAGATCGCGTGGCTTCGGCGTCCGACGCAGCTGTCCATCCCCCGGCAGGTCGGGGTGGTGCTGGCGGCCGACGGCACGCCGCTCAGGCTCGACGACAACGGCGATCTCTGGCTTCAGCGGCCTCGCGAGGCGACGCCGGCGGCGCCCCAGGACTCGCTGTCGATCAAGGTCTTCCGGCGCTTCACCGATGGCAACCCGATGGTCGTCGTCACCCGGCTGGTGATCTCCGTGACCGGGCGCGAGCGATCCCTGACGTTCGCGGACTTCCTGCCCGAGGGCTTCGTCCCCCATCAGGTCGAGAGCGCGCTCCCGGTGGGCATCGATCAGGCGGGGCGGCTCGAGATCCAGGTCGGGCAGGGCGCGCACTCGGTCGACGTCCTGGCGCACGCCACCGGCGACATCCTCAGCATCCCGGTCCCCGATGTCACCGGCGAGGGCTGGCCCGGCAGGGAGCTGTGGTCGTTCCAGGTGGTGCCGGAGCTTCGTTCTCTCGGCTTCACCGGGCTGGATCAGATCGACCCCAGCCAGACCGAGATCCCCGAGTCGTGGCGCGGCGATCGCGCCTTCCTGGCCGAGGCCGGCAAGGCCGGATCACTCGATGTGCAGTTGCTCGCCGATATCGGCTCGGGCGTCGGGCGTGTGGACCTGCGCCGCGAGGCGTGGCTCGACTTCTCCGGTCGCGGGCTGACGTTCCGCGACAGCATCACCGGCGAGCTGTTCGCACCGGGCCGCTTCTCGTCGCCCCTGGACATCGGCCGTCTCGAGCTGAACGGCACACCGTGGGTGCTCTCGGAGATCGCCGCGGACGACGCGGCGGTGTCGCTGGACGGGATCGAGGTACCGGCGGGGCGACTCGCGCTCACCGCGGAGGGGCGTCTGGAGCCCGATCCCGAGCAGTCCGGCACCTTCCCCCTGCGGCTCGCGAGCAATGGCTGGGTGGCCGAGAGCGCGGTGTTCGACTCGGTCAACACCACCATCAACCTGCCGGCGGGGTGGCTGGCCGTCGCCGCCTTCGGCACCGACAACCTCCCGCGGACCTGGCTCACCAAGTGGAACCTGCTCGATCTGTTCCTGCTCATCCTGGTCGCCGCGCTCTTCGTCAAGGCCCTGGGCCTCTGGGCCGGCGTGCTGTGGGTGATCGTCGGGGCGCTGACCTGGCAGTTGCCCTTCGGCGGCGGGTCGCTGTGGATCGCCGTCATCCTCCTCGGCATCCTGACGCGGGCGTGCTACCAGCGCGACATCCCGCGTCTCGGCAACCTCGTCGGCGGGATCGCCACGGCGCTGTTCGTCGCGCTCGCCGTGTTCGTCGCCTCCTACACGGTCTATGCGGTCAAGACGTCGCTGTTTCCGCAGCTTGATCGCAACTTCGCCAACCGCTACGACGCGGCGTTGTCCAGCCCGAACCGCGCGATGGGGCTCGCCGAGCCCGAGATGGCGATGCCCTCATCCGCGCCCATGCGGGGCAAGGCCGCCGCGCCTTCTGACTATCTGGGCCTCGATCAGGACGGTGGTCGCCTGCAGGTGATCGTCGATGCCGAGGCCAAGATCGGTACCGGGCCGGGACTGCCCACCTGGCGCGGCAACCAGACCACCCTTGCCTGGCAGGTGCCGAACGTCCCGGATGCCTTCGAGTCCGCCTCGCTCTATCTGCTCACGCCGATGATGTTCGGCGCCGCGAAGCTGATCGGCGCGGGCGGTCTCATCGTGTTGCTGGTGGCATTGGCCTTCCGCGGCTACCGGACCTATCGCGACCGGCCCGTGGCATCGGACGAGGAGGCGATGACGCTCGATGTCGGCGCCGCCCGGTCCTCGTCGCCCACCGTTGCGCTGATCGCCGTGGCGGTGCTGTCGAGCCCCGCGCTCTTCGTCAGCGACGAGGCGCTCGCCCAGTCCGTCGGCTATCCGTCGGACACGTTGATCGAAGAGCTGCGTTCGCACCTGCTCCGCTCCCCCGAGTGCGCGCCCAACTGTGCGTCCTCGGGCGACATGCGGGTGGTGATCTCCCGCGCCGAGGACCAGCAGGGGTGGACGCTGCGGCTGCTCCTGGACGTCTCCGCCCTGCACGAGACCGCCTATCCGCTCCCGGCGCGGCGCTCCGAGTGGCAGCCACGGGCGGTCCTGCTCGACGGCGAGACGACACCGGTGCGCGCGGATGGCGCATCGCGGATCAGGTACGTCCGCGTGCCCGCCGGGCGACACAGCCTCGAGCTGTCCGGCGCCATCCCGCCCGGCGGTCTGACCCTGACGCTCAACGCCCCGCCGCAGCAAATCCGGGTCGAGGCCCCGGACGTCTGGCGCGTCGATGGCGTCTCCGCGCTCGGGCTGTCCAACGGCAGTCTCAGCATCGCGCCCCGGCAGCGCGCTGAGGCCGGGGACGCGAGCGCGCCCGATACCGCGGGACTCGAACCCTTCACCCGGGTGCTCAGGACCATCTCCTTCGGCTCCAAGTGGACGGTCTCGACGCGGGTGCAGCGCCTGTCGAGCAGCAGCGACAGCGCCGTCGTGCTGGTGCCCCTGCTCGAGGGCGAGCGTGTCGTCTCCTCGGGTCTGTCCGTTCGCGATGGACGCATCGAGATCCCGTTCCGCGCCGGCCAGACCGAGCGTCGCTGGACCAGCGAGCTGGAATTCGCCGATCGCATTCGTCTGGAGAGCCCGGGCGGGGGCGCATTCAGCGAGACCTGGGCGATCGCGGAGTCCCCCTTGTGGCGCGTCGAGGCGGTCGAGGATGAGGGCGTCGCGGCGCTCCAGCAGGGGGCGCTGCGGACCTGGAGACCCTGGCCGGGACAGCGCATCGAACTCAACGTGACCCGGCCCAAGCCGGTGCCGGCCGCAACCATGACGGTGCGCGCCTCGACCCTGACCGTCATGCCGCGGGCCAAGGGCTCCCGCTACACACTGGAGGTCAGCATCCAGTCCAGTCAGGGGGATGTGCTGCCGATCAGGCTGGCCGCCGGGTCGCGCTTCGAGGCGCTCGAGGTGGATGGCTCCAGACGGCACGTCCGAGAGACCGCGCTGGAGGATGGCCGGGTGGAGCTTCAGGTCCCGATCGATCCCGGTCTCCATCGGGTTCTGGTGAGCTGGGACGCCGAGGCGGCGATCGCGACACGCTACCGGGTCGCACCGGTCGAGCTTGGCGTAACCGCTGCGACGAACCTCAGCGTCAAGGTGATGCCCGCCGAGGATCGATGGGTGGTCTGGACCGCCGGCCCCTCCATGGGGCCTGCCGTGACCTTCTGGGCGCTGCTGATCGCCGTTGTCGTCGCGGCCCTGGTGTTCGGGGCGATTCGCGGGATCCCGCTCAAGCGTCTCGATTGGTTCGTGCTCCTCGTCGGACTGACGCAATCGCTCCTTGCCGCGGTGGTCGTGGTGGTCTGGGTGCTCGCCTTCCATGCGCGCACGTGGTTGTCACCGAAGGCCTCGGCGTGGCGACACAACCTCGTGCAACTGGTGCTGGCGCTGCTGACCGTCGCGGCCTTCGCCACGCTGCTCGACTCGATCCCGTCAAGCCTGCTCGGCCAGCCCGAGATGCACATCGCCGGCAACGGATCGAGCGCCGATGCGCTGCAGTGGTATCAGGACCGGGTCGAAGGTGAGGCATGGGTGGCACTGCCGCAGCCCGAGATGATCTCCGCCTGGGTGATCGTCTACCGGGCGCTGATGCTGCTGTGGGCGCTGCTGGTCGTGCGTCTGGTCGTTCGACTGGCAAGCTGGGCCTGGACGCGCTTCGTCGCCCCCGTGGCGTTCAAGCCGATCGGGGAAGGGGCACGGCGGGGGAAGCCGAAGGCATCGCGCGCAGGGGCAGGTGTCCGCCGTGGTGCGTGAGAGGGACTGAGCTAGCGCGTCACGGTCAGCGGGCGTCATCAGCCGTATCGCGGCACCGATGCTATCGGTCCCGCGATACGGAGTATTGGCCGGGGACGGGGGAGGGCGATGCAGTCGCCGCCGGATCATCTGTCACCGCGTCGGACCCTTTGAGCGGGAAATCCGCGTGCTCGCCGAAGCGCTCGGGGCGATGCCGAGTCGGGTGAAGAAGTCGGACAGCCTTGCCGGGGTCACGCTGCGCTTTCATGAGGCGTCGATGACAAACAGGTGTTCTTTGTCGATGCGGAATTGTTCGATGTTTTGTTTCACTTGGTTGCTATTACGGTAACGAATCCTTTGTCAACGGTGGAGTCTATGTTGCTGAAGCCGATGCTTGAGAGCTGTTCATCTATCCACTGTTTCGACCGCCTAAGCTTTCTGTAATAACTCTTGTTGAGTGTCCATTGCTCGCCCTCTCTCATGTGGACGAGATCGTAAACCTTGACCGTGTCTCGTTCGTGCTCAAGGAAACAAGTGAAGATGATGTTTTTATCGCTCCTCACCAAGATGAATCGGTCGAGTTCGGAAAGCTCAGGTGACAGGTCGCGAAATGTGACTACGAACTTTCCACCTTCCTCCAACGACGAGATGACCTTCCTGAAAAGGGTTCTTGCTCTGTCTTCGGATTCGAGGTGAATGAGTGTGTCTGTCATGCAAACGATGAGTTCGGCGTTGCCGCCGGTGTGTTTGTCAAAGTCGACAATGTCTTCCTGGATGACGCTAATCGGTAGTTCTCCAGAGTGACGCCTCAATTCGTCCAGTAGTTTTCTGTCGGTATCGATGGCGGTTACGGAGAATCCTGCTCGGGCTAGTGGGATGGACTGGAAGCCACAGCCTGCCCCGAGGTCAATCGCCACGCCGGAGCGAGTTGGGGTTATTTTACGTGTTTCGAAGAAGTCCATGTTCTTCTGGATGCCGGCCGTGAATCCGCCACACATCCAAGCGTAGACGTCCGAGAGGACATTGTCGTAGTGCTCTTTGACTGTCGGCATAGGTTTTTTCTCTTTGTGTGCCTCTTTCACCTTAATGATTAAGTGGACGTTAATTGGGTAGATTGCCTGGGATTATCTCGCCAGGAGAAACCCAGGCGGATATCCAAAAAACTCAAAAGAGACGAGGATTATGCCGCGGTAGCTGAGGGATTGGCCGTTGCTGGCGTGGAGAAGAGGGCTTTGGCGTGTCGCACGCCCCGTAGATAACGACACTCGCGCTGCGCGGCGAGTGCCGTCAGTCGCTGCGGTGCGCCGATCGCTGCGCCGAAGCCCTTGAGCAGAAAACCGGCATGCTCGACGAAGCGCTCGGGGGCGATGCCGAGTCGGGAGAGGATCTCGGGCAGCTCCGCCGGGATCGATCCGCGCTTGCGTGGATGCAGGGCGCGGCCGAGTGAATCGACCAGGGGCAGGTAGTCGTCGAGAGTGAAAGGAACGACGGCGGGGACCTCGGCGGGATTGCCGAAAGGCATCAGTGGGGCTGGAGGCAGGCGGTCGAGCGCGGCCTCCCGGCGGTTGTCGCTGCAGGCGTTCGGTGAGGTGTCGGTGTGGTCGGTGGTCGTGTGTGCTGCTGGCGAGGCGTCGATGGTCTCAGGCGTTGAGCGTTGTACGTTAGTGGGCCGCCCCTCCGTCATGCCTTCATCGCTCGTCCGCAAGGCAGCGATCCGCGCCGCGATCCCAGTATGCGCACTCTCCTCCGGCGTCTCCGCAATCCCCGCCCGAATCGGGTTGAGATCGACATAGGCCATCACCGCCAACAGCGCCGTCTCGTCGAGGATCGCCTGTGAACGGAAGCGTCCCTCCCAGAATCGCCCCCGAACTCCGTCCTCCCGATTCGCCATCCGCGCGATCGACTCGTTCAGCACCCGCATGAACCACGAGAGATCCGCTAGCCGCGCCCGGTAGGTCGCGATCAATTCCGCGACCCCATCCAGCTCCGCCTCGGTCATCTCCGTCCGCGTCGCCGGTGACAGGAACCGCTCCACTACTACAGGCCCCCGGAACAGACACCGCCAGCGCCGCAACACCTCGGTATCCGACCACCCCGCAGCCCGATCGGCATCCACCCGCACCACCAGATGCACGTGATTGCTCATCACCGCATAGGCCGCGACATCGATCGCGAACACCCCCGCGAGCTGGCGCAACCGCAACTCCACCCAGCCGCGACGATGCTCGAAGCTCCGCCCCGTCAGCCGATCGAAGCCGCAGAGATAGGCGCGTCGCACGCACCGCGTGACGACGTGATACCAGGGCGTATCGGACAAGGAGACGAGCGAGGCGCGGGGACGAGTCATGGGGCATCTCCGCTGGGGGTGTTGGGAGAAGCGTAGGAGAGCGCCTTGGGAGCGTCAACGGTAAGTGGGTGTCCTTATACGGTAAGTAAGTGGGTGTCCTTTACTCTCCATCCGAACACCCCCGCGAGCTGACGCAACCGCAACTCCACCCACCCGCGCCGATGCTCGAAGCTCCGCCCCGTCAACCGATCGAAGCCGCAGAGATAGGCCCGGCGCACGCAACGCGTGACGACGTGATACCAAGGCGTATCGGACAAGGAGACGAGCGCGGCGCGGGGACGAGTCATGGTGCATCTCCTCCGCTGGAGGTTTTGGGGGAAGCGTAGGAGAGGGCCTTGGGAGCGTCAACGGTAAGTGGGTGTCTTTTGGTACTCTCTCTGTAAGCCTAACGCTCAAATAAACGGCTAAAAATGCTTGGCTATACTTGTGAGCGCAGCGAACTAAGCCAAGCGTTTTTAGTCCGATTTAATTTTCTTGTTATGTGTTTTTATAAACCGCCGTTCGATGATAACTTAGATAAGTCTCATGCTCTTTTTGAATATTGATAGCCATATTTTCATCAATTCCGGCAACCTTGTAGTCAGTAAAATAAGGGGAAATTAGAATTTTTCCGGAGGAATCAAAACTGATAAGCCCAGAGTCAAACGCTTTATCAATATTTGCTAATAGTAAGAAGCCATTAAATTTATCAAGGCGTTGATCGTCAGTGGATGACTTCCAAGGTCTGATATGGCTTGCGATGAGAAGCTCGCTAGTTGTACACCCCGTGACAGCACACCCACCCCACATTATAAGAAGATCTTTTCTAAAAGAACCTTGCCCGACTCTGGCTTTGATGAGAGCCTCTTTTTCTGTCTCACTTTTTGTTGAATCAGAGATAATCTCTGAAATGTCTAACTCTAAATCGGTAGGTTCTGACTTTTTACTTTGATAAATAATGTCAATTTGATTGGCCAAGCTTTGAGCATTGGATGTAGGAAACTCATTACTTGTCGCATAAACACTGTGACCTCTGTTGATGGCTTTGTCAAAATCAAAACCATTGATAGTTCTGCCACTCACAATATCACCAATATGAAATACGTGCTCGAAGGACTCATCATCAAAGTCTCTAACCACCTTAACAGCATTCACTAATTTAAAAAATGTGTAAACAGGATCGTTCTTCTTGTTCTTTCTTTTATATGTATGTGACTTCATGTTTCTCCTTGACACATAACGCTGAGCGCACCGGTGGCCTTTACAGAGCAGAGCGGCGTAAAGGCCATCCGCGTGACGCGCCTGGTTATGTAGTTTTTAGGCCTGAGCAAAATCCAAAATTTCCTTCACCAACTCATCAGGCCTCTCCTCAATGACGAGGTGGCCTGCATCATCTATCACACGCAGAACCGATCCCGGGATCATGCCATGGAGCTCTTCTCCACGCTCCAGCGGTATCCAGCTATCCTCCCGCCCCCACAAAATCAAGGTGTGTGTAGTAATCGTAGGGTAAAGAGGCTGGACCTCGTCGGTATATTTGGAGTCTGCTTGAGCCATCTGACGATAGAAAGCAGTCTTACCTTGCTCGCCAGCCCACGACGAAACGATTCCCTCTAGTGTTGCCTCATCAAGTGGCTTAAAAGCAGCCGTTTGCACATAGGACCGGACCACAGCTTCGTGAATATAGTCGGGCAGCCCTGAAAAAGCGGCTTCATAACTGTTCACATGGCGGAAAAACGGCGAGCCCCAAGGAGAGACCGCAACCGGATCAATCAGAATGATTTTCTTAAAAGACCGCTTATTGAGAAGGTGAACTCTGAGGGCAGTTGCGCCGCCAAAGTCATGACCGACAATAATCGGGTCATCCAGTTCCCAATGGGCAAGCAAGCCATCCAAAACCTTATTTTGCACACCCAACGACACATCGCCTTCCGTCACACACGACTGGCCATAGCCCAGAAAGTCAAAGAAGTAGACCGTGTACTCTTCGGACAGCTTCCGAATCAAATGTCGCAGATTGAATGATGACCAAGGGGTGCCATGCACCAGGACCATTGGTGGACCTTCACCCAGCCGCCCAAAACGAACTTTTCTCCCATCGTAGTCATATGACTCTGAAAGCTCCCAACTGCTCATTAGTCGAACTCCTTTTCTACATAACAGTTGATTAGACGGAATCAGTAATTATTGCGCTATACAGATTCTCTAATTTCTGAACTAGACAGAATCTGCATAGCGTGTCTATGATTCGTGTACGCACCCTCGCTATCCTCAAAATTTCGCGATGTAGCCGTCCCAACCAACTACGCATACACGAGCTGAGCCTAGGCCATGGACAACAACCCGTCAACCTATAAGGAAAAGGTGCGGTCGTTTTGGCGCCGGTACGTGCAAAAGGTCGAAAAATCAGGGATTAAACCTCCATTCGACCGTTGGATAGTGCGGCGTGCGGAGCAGTACATCGCGGCTTTTCCGGATCGGAAGCTGGCGGAGCAGTGCCCTGCCGACGTCGAGCGCTATCTGACGGAGGTGGGTCAGAGGACCGAGATGAAGGACTGGCAGTTTCGCCAGATTGTCGATGCTATACGGATTTTGTTCGAGCTCGCGGGCGTGGAATGGCTGGAGCAGGTGGACTGGGAGCAGTGGCGGGCATCGGCCCGACGGCTGGAGCCGAGCCATCCGACGGTGGCTCGGGATTATGAAGCGGGTCCGGCGAGTCCGGACGTGGATTCATCGGATGACTCGAATCATTCCTTCGCCGAGATCCGCAAGACGCATTCGGCCCTGCTGGATCGTGTCGTCAAGACCATTCGGGTCCGTGGAATGACGATCCGCACCGAGCAGACCTATGTCCATTGGATGATGCGCTATATCGCCTTCAGCGGAAATCGGGATCCGACCGATCTGGACGCCTCGCATATCGGGCGTTTTCTGGAATATCTGGCTGTCGATCGGCGCGTGGCCGCGAGCACCCAGAATCTGGCGCTCAATGCCCTGGTCTTTCTCTATCGCGAGGTTTTGGGGAGGGAGGATCTGGATGTCGGTGGTTTCGCCCGCGCCAAGCGTCCTCGGCGTCTGCCCACGGTGCTCACGCATGCCGAGGTCACGGCGCTTCTCGACCAGCTCGAGGGGGTTCACCAATTGATGGGATCGCTCCTCTATGGCACGGGGATGCGGCTGATGGAATGCGTCCGGCTGCGCGTGCAGGACGTCGATTTCGGATACGGCCAGATCCTGATCCGCAATGCCAAGGGGGGCAAGGATCGGGTGGCTCCATTGCCGGAGCGCGCTCAGGATGAGCTGAGGGATCAATTGGCGCGCGTGAAGGTACTGCATGACAACGACCTGGCGGAGGGTTACGGCGAGGTCTATCTCCCGGATGCCTTGGCACGCAAGTATCCGAACGCCGCCAAGGATTGGCAGTGGCAATACGTCTTCCCAAGCGGACGGCTCTCTCAGGATCCGCGCAGCGGGTCCGCGCGACGTCATCATCTGCACGAGTCGGCCCTCCAGAAAGCCGTGAATCGCGCGGCGCAAGCGGCCGGCATCACGAAGCGGGTCGGGCCCCATACGCTTCGACATAGCTTCGCAACCCATGTGCTCCAGGCGGGATATGACATCCGCACGGTTCAGGAATTGCTGGGGCATGCGGACGTGTCGACCACCATGATCTATACGCATGTGCTGAATCGCGGCGGGAAGGGGGTGCGGAGTCCGCTGGATGCCTTGGTGTGAGCGAGCGGTGATTTCCTTTCGGCGCAATAGGCTGTCGCTATTGCGCCCTACGGGTGTCCCCTCACCCCGTCAACACCCCAAACACCCCAGGCAACCGCTCCGGCAACCGTTCCACCTGATCGACGATCGAGTACCCGTTCTCGCCGAAGATCCGCGCGACATAGCGGTCGGCCTCGGGGTCGAGGGTGAGGCAGTGGGTGTGGATGCCGCGGGTGCGCAGGTCCTCGACCGCCTTCTTGGCGTCGTGGCGGAGGTATTGCGGGTCGCGCTCGTCGATGTCGGCGGGCTCGCCGTCGGTGATGAGCAGCACCAGGCGCTTCTGCGCCGGTTGCTGTTCGAGGTGATGGCCGGCGTGGCGCAGCGCCGCGCCCATGCGGGTGGAGAGCCCGCCGCGCATCCCAGCCATGCGTGACTTGGCCGCGTCGCCATAGTCCTGGTCGAAGTCCTTGAAGCGGTAGTAGCGGACGTCGTGACGACCGTCGGAGGCGAAGCCGTGGACGGCGAAGGCGTCGCCGATGGCGTCGATCGCCCAGGCGAGCAGGCCGGTGGCCTCGCGGGTGAGGTCGAGGATGCTGGGGGCCTCGTCGTAGCCGGGCTCGCCCTCGTTGACGCCGACCTTCTCGTTGGTCGACTCGGAGAGGTCCATCAGCACGACGATGGCGAGATCGCGGACGTGGCGGGTGATGCGGATGTTGATGCGCGGGTCGGGCATGACGCCGCGGCGGATGTCGACCATGGCGCGCACCGCGGCTTCGAGGTCGAGCTCCTCGCCCTCCTCGTAGCCGCGCCGACGCACCACGCCCTGGGGCTGGAGGGCGTCGATGAGGTGGCGGATGCGCGAGGCGATGGGGCGATGGCGGGTGAGGATCTCGTCCATCAGCGCCGGGTCGCCGCGCTCCTGGCGGCGCTCGATCACGCTCGTCCAGTCGGGGCGGTAGAGCTGGACGTGGTAGTCCCACTCGGGATAGTGGAAGGGCTCGGAGATCGGCTCGCGGCCCTCCAGCTCGTTGATGGTGCAGTCCTCCTGGTCGAGCCAGAAGGGGGTGGCGAGGTTCCACACCTCCTGGGCGTCGTCGCCGGCAAGCTCGCAGTCGAGTTCGTTGACCATCTCCATCACGCTGACCTGACGGCGCACCTGTCGCGCGCGCTCGGGCAGGTAGTCGAGCCCCTGGGTGATGAACAGGTTCTCGTCGAAGGCCCAGCAGTAGCGGTTGTCGTCGCGATAGGGCAGGGGCATGTCCTCGAGCACGCGCAGGCTCGGCAGCGCCACCAGTTCGAGCGCGCGGTCGTGGAAGGCGAGCCCGGCCTCGCGGCTGATGGCGTTGTCGGTGCCGCGGGTGGCGCAGTGCTGATGGAAGCGCGCGGCGCTCTCGGCGATCGCCGGTTCCGGGTCCTGGTACTCGGGTTCGAGCAGGGCACGCGCCAGCCGGGTGAGCAGCGATTGCATCGGGTGGGCGTTGGCCGCGAGGGTGACGGCGTGGGCGTGGATGGCGCCCCAGAGCTTGCGCAGGCCGGGGAACTCGGCGACCGCCAGGGCCTCGACGCGGGCGTCCTCGAACAGGGTGACGACGAAGCGCTGCGCCGGGCTCAGGCCGGCGCCGTCGAGCGGCGCGGTGGTGTAGACCAGGTGGGCGGCGCAGTGGGCGGCGGCGGCGCGGTAGAGGTCGACGCCGGGGATGCCCTGCCAGTCGTCGAAGGCATCGGGGAGATGGATCTGGAAGTCCTCGATGAAGGGGCGCAGCCCCTCGCGCGACTCGTAGTCGCCCGAGGTCGGACGCATGAAGAAGGCGCGCGCCCAGAGCGCGCGCAGGTAGAAGTTGAGACGGCGCTGGTTGTCGACGAACAGGGTGCCGCGCCGCTCCTGCTGGAGCACCGCGCGCGAGGCCTCGCTGGCCAGGCCGAAGTAGGCGAGCTGGCCGTCGAGGTCGCGGGCGTGGGCCTGGGCGCCCCACAGCGCCCAGCGGCGCAGCCCGCCGAGGGTGAGCTTGGCGAACAGCTCGTCGCTGTGTTCGAGCATCGGGCGCAGGCCGCGCGGGGCCTTGCCGGCGAGTTGGTGGAGCAGGCCGAGATAGCCGCGCATCAGCTCGGCGTCGCCGAGCCGGGTGGCGGCCAGCCCGAGCGAGCCGAGCAGCAGGGTGAGCACGGTGCCGGAGGTGTGCGAGGCGAGCTTCATCAGCGCGCCGACGATGTCGGGGATGATGTCCTCGCCGAGTTCGCGGGCGACCCCGGGCATCTCCTGCACATAGGTCATCACCAGATCGTCGCCCTTGTTGAGCGTGCACATCGCGCGGATGCCGGTGACATAGTGCTCCAGCCCGCGCGGCGAGAGCAGGCGCGCGGCCTCGTGATGGCTCGCCTCGAGCGCCTGGGCGTGCTCGGCGCCGGACTTGAGGCAGGAGAGTGCGTCTTGGATATCGCTGGTCATGCAAAGCCTCCAGATATCAGCCACCAGCCTCCAGTGGACGGTGCCGCGTGCTCATCGAGCATCCTCGTCCGGTGGCGTTGACCGTGGGCTAGGGGGATGTGGGGTCGGTGGGGCGAGCGAGGAGAGTAGCCCGACGAGCATCCGCCGGATCTCCGCGCACTCGCGCATGCGCTCATCGGCGTGTGCTGCCGGCAGGTAGTGGAGATCGCGCGCCAACAGACACTGGTATTCGAGTTCGTTGACCGATCCTGCCGCGATACGCACGAAGCGGGCGAAGTCGGCATCGCTGCCGCGCCCACAGCCCTCGGCGAGGTTCGATGGTGCCGAGGACGCCGCGCGGCGCATCTGCGGAACCAGCCCGAAGCGTTCGCTCGACGGGAAGCCCTGGGTGGTCTCGTAGATGGCGAGCGTCAGCGTGTGGGCCTTGTGCCAGACGGACAGCTTGCGATAGTCGCGCATGATGCTTTACCAGCTACCAGCTACCAGCTACCAGCTACCAGCTACCAGCTACCAGCCTTCAGCTATCAGCCGCCAGCGGTCTGTCGTCGACTGTCGGCGGTTGGTATCCGCCTCACTGGTGGCTGGCGGCTGTCCGCTGGTGGCTGACCGCTGACCGCTGGCCGCTTAGAAATAGGTATCCACCGCCGCGTCGAGGGTGTCGCGCATGTCGGGGTCGTCGGTGAGGGGGCGGACCAGGGCCATCTGGGCGGCGGCGCGGGGTTCGATGCCCTTGGCCATGAGCTGGGCGGCGTAGACCAGCAGGCGGGTGGACATGCCCTCGTCGAGGCCGTGGCCCTTGAGATTGCGGCTGCGCTGGGCGACCTGCACCAGCCTGTCGGCCTGGTCGCGCTCGATGCCGCCCTCGTGGGCGACGATCTCGGCCTCGATCGCGGCGCCGGGATAGCTGAAGTCGAGCGCGCCGAAGCGCTGCTTGGTCGACTGCTTGAGGTCCTTCATCAAGCTCTGGTAGCCAGGGTTGTAGGAGATGACGATCTGGAAGTCGGGGTGGGCCTCGACCAGCTCGCCCTTCTTCTCCAGCGGCAGGCAGCGACGGTGGTCGGTGAGCGGGTGGATCACCACGGTGGTGTCCTGGCGTGCCTCGACCACCTCGTCGAGATAGCAGATGGCGCCGATGCGCGCGGCGACGGTGAGCGGGCCGTCCTGCCAGCGGGTGCCGTCGGCGTCGAGCAGGAAGCGCCCGACCAGGTCCGAGGCGGTCATGTCCTCGTTGCAGGCGACGGTGATCAGCGGGCGTTCGAGCCGCCAGGCCATGTACTCGACGAAGCGCGACTTGCCGCAGCCGGTCGGCCCCTTGAGCATCACCGGCATGCGCGCGGCGTAGGCGGCCTCGTAGAGGCGTACCTCGTCCTCGACCGTGCGGTAGTAGGGCTCCTCTCGGATCAGGTATTGGTCGCGATGGGTCTCGCTCATGGGGGCAGTCCTTGAACGCTGGGCGGGCGGGGGACGGACGCGACCGGCGCCGGTCGCGTCCGTGACGTCACAAGCGATGGCGGGGCCGTGGTCAGACCGGGGTGCCGCGATAGATGACCATGGCCGCGCCCTGCGACTGGGCGTAGTTGTCGTAGCCGATCAGGCGCACGTGGTTGTCGGGATGGGCCTGGTGACAGGCCTCGGCCTCGGCGAGGATGGTGTCGACGTCGGTCTCGCCGAACATCGGCAGCTTCCACATGTACCAGTAGTGGTCGAAGGCGTTCTCCGGCTCGGTGTGCTCGATCGCCGGATTCCAACCCTTGGAGACGATGAACTCGACCTGTTGGCGGATGCCCTCGGGGCTCATCGCCGGCAGGTAGGAGAAGGTCTCGAACTTGCGGCTGCTCGCGTCCTCGAGGCTCGATTGGTAGTCCTGCATTTCGCTCATGGTGACACTCTCTATGGTTGGAACCGCACAGGCGCCGAGGGCGCGACGAGTGATCTTGTGGTTCGGGTCGCCGCCGCCATCGCTGGCGGCACCGCCCGTGGGACTTGGTGCCCCTTATGGTTATGCGTGCGCCTCGCGGCGCCGCGCTGCTCCCCGGCGTTGCCGGGCCCGTCCGCGGACGGGGTCCTCCTCGTCTCTACGATCGGCGAGCCTGCGGTCGGTCGGCTCGGATGATTCGGGTTGGTCGGGGCCGGGGTCACTTGTGGGCGACGTCGAGCTTGTCGACGGTGTCGAACTCGAACTTGATCTCCTTCCAGGTCTCCATCGCGGCCTTCAGCTCGGGGCTGTGGGCGGCTGCGGCGCTGAGCACCTCCTTGCCCTCCTTCTCGATCGCGCGACCCTGGTTGCGGGCCTCGACGCAGGCCTCGAGCGCGACCCGGTTGGCCGCCGCGCCGGCGGCGTTGCCCCAGGGGTGGCCGAGGGTGCCGCCACCGAACTGGAACACCGCGTCGTCACCGAAGATGGCGAGCAGCGCCGGCATGTGCCAGACGTGGATGCCGCCGGAGGCGACGGCGAAGACGCCCGGCATCGACCCCCAGTCCTGATCGAAGAAGATGCCGCGCGAGCGGTCCTCCTCGATGTAGGACTCGCGCAGCAGATCGATCCAGCCGAGGGTGGCGGCGCGGTCGCCTTCGAGCTTGCCGACCACGGTGCCGGTGTGCAGGTGATCGCCACCGGACAGACGCAACAGCTTGGCGAGCACGCGGAAGTGGATGCCGTGGTGCGGGTGGCGGTCGATCACCGCGTGCATCGCGCGGTGGATGTGCAGCAGCACGCCGTTGTCGCGACACCACTGCGCCAGTCCGGTGTTGGCGCACCAGCCGCCGGTGATGTAGTCGTGCATGATGATCGGGGCGCCGATCTCCTTGGCGTACTCGGCGCGCTTGAACATCTCGTCCGGGGTCGGGGCGGTGACGTTGAGATAGTGCCCCTTGCGCTCGCCGGTCTCGCGTTCGGCCTTGTCGATCGCCTCCATGACGAAGTCGAAGCGTTGACGCCAGCGCATGAACGGCTGCGAGTTGACGTTCTCGTCGTCCTTGGTGAAGTCGAGACCGCCGCGCAGGCACTCGTAGACGGCGCGCCCGTAGTTCTTCGCCGAGAGTCCGAGCTTGGGCTTGATGGTGCAGCCGAGCAGCGGTCGACCGTACTTGTTCATGACGTCGCGCTCGACCTGGATGCCGTGCGGCGGGCCGTTGCAGGTCATGACATAGGCGATGGGGAAGCGTACGTCTTCGAGACGCAGGGTGCGCACGGCCTTGAAGCCGAACACGTTACCCACCAGCGAGGTGAAGACGTTGACCACCGAGCCTTCTTCGAACAGGTCGATGGGGTAGGCGATGAAGGCGTAGAAGCGCTCGTCGTCGCCGGGCACGTCCTCGATGGCGTAGGCGCGGCCCTTGTAATGGTCGAGGTCGGTGAGCAGGTCGGTCCACACCGTGGTCCAGGTGCCGGTGGAGGACTCGGCGGCGACCGCCGCCGCGGCCTCCTCGCGTGCCACCCCGGGCTGCGGGGTGATCTTGAAGCACGCCAGGAGGTCGGTGTCCTTCGGCGTATAGTCGGGCATCCAGTAGGTTTCGCGGTATTCTTTGACGCCCGCGTTATAGGTCTTGGCCATGCTCGGTCCTCCACATAGGGCTCGGTATGTTGCTGCGTGCCGGTATTCTTGGGCCGGACCCGGTCGGTGTGGCCGGGGGCGCAACCTGGGGATCGATTATATGGAACAACCCTATAATTACTACTAAATATTGCTTATGTTTAATATAAGCCATAGATTATGATAGATGGGTCAATTGCCCGCCGTCCCTGGGGGCCTGCACGATGAATGTGTCATTGCGTCAGCTACGCGTCTTCGAGGCGGTGGCCCGTCACCTCAGCTACACCCGCGCGGCCGAGGCGTTGCACCTGAGCCAGCCGGCGGTGTCGATGCAGGTCCGCCAACTCGAGGACGCGGCCGGCCTGGCGCTGTTCGAGCGGTTGGGCAAGCGGATCGAGTTGACCGAGGCCGGGCGCGAGTTATTCCATTACAGTCGCGCGATCAATCGCTCGCTGCAGGAGATGGAAGAGGTCCTGGAGTCGCTCAAGGGCGTCAATCGTGGTCGTCTGCACCTGGCCGCCGCCAGTACCGTCAACTATTTCGCGCCCCGGCTGCTCGCCGCCTTTCAACAGCGCTATCCCGGGATCGCGCTGGAACTCGAGATCACCAATCGCGAGTCATTGATCCAATTGCTCCAGGCCAATGCCGTCGACTTGGTGCTGATGGGCCAGCCGCCGGATCGGGTCGAGGTCGAGGCCGACCCCTTCATGGACAATCCGCTGGTGGTGATCGCGCCCCCCGAGCACCCGCTCGCCGGGGTGAGCGCCATCCCGCTGGCGCGTCTCGCCGAGGAGCCTTTCGTGATGCGTGAGCCGGGCTCCGGGACGCGGCAGGCGATGGAGCGCGTGTTCAGCGAGCACGGCATGACCATCCGCCAGGGGCTGCAGATGACCCGCAACGAGGCGGTCAAGCAGGCGGTGCGCTCCGGGCTGGGGTTGAGCGTGGTGTCGTTGCACACCCTCGAACTCGAACTCGAGACCGGTCGCCTGGTGATCCTCGACGTCGCCGGCTTCCCGCAACGGCGTCAGTGGTATCTGGTCTATCGCCGAGGTCGGCGTCTGTCGCCCGCCGCGCGCGCCTTCCACGACTTCGTCTCCACCGAGGCGATCGCCGTCGCCGGTCGGGTGCTGCGCTCCCCCGGGGTATTGGTCACCGATTGAGGGTGCGCCGATCGAGGCGTGCAAGCCTGGCGGGGTTGGTGGGGCGACTAAAACACCTTTTCCTGATCTTGGTCGGTGTTCGGCGCGGATCTCGGTGTGTGATTGCGTTTGCGTTGGTCAGCGCCGAATCGATTCGTCTAAACTAGTCCGCCTGCCAAAAAACAGACCTGTCAGACCATGCCCGACCGCACTCCGAGTGATTCCGGCGCCGCCGTGTTGCGGCATCCGCTTCTTGCCTCGATCGACAGCCCGTCCGACCTGCGGGCGTTACCCGAGAGCCAGTTACCCGAGGTCGCGCACGAGTTGCGCAGCCTTCTCGTCGACACGGTGTCGCGTACCGGCGGCCATCTCGCCGCTGGGCTGGGGGTCGTCGAGCTGACACTGGGTCTGCATTACGTGTTCGACACTCCAGAGGATCGCGTGGTGTGGGACGTCGGCCATCAGGCCTACCCGCACAAGATCCTCACCGGCCGGCGCGATCGCATGCACAGCCTGCGTCAAAAAGGCGGCCTGTCCGGTTTCCCCAAGCGTGGCGAGAGCGCGTACGACACCTTCGGCGTCGGCCACTCCAGCACCTCGATCAGTGCCGCGCTGGGCATGGCGATCGCCGCCAAGCAGCGCGGCGAGCGCCGCAATGTCATCGCGGTGATCGGTGACGGTGCGCTGGGCGCGGGCATGGCCTTCGAGGCGCTCAATCACGCAGGCTCCATGGACATCGACCTGACGGTGATCCTCAACGACAACGAGATGTCGATCTCACCGCCGGTCGGCGCCATCAGCAACCATCTGGCGCGACTGCTCTCGGGCAAGCTCTACACCAGCATGCGCGAGGGTAGCAAGAGCGCGCTGCGCGGCATGCCGCAGCTGCGCGAGCTGGTCGGGCGTTGGGAAGAGCACATGAAGGGCATGGTGATGCCGAGCACCCTGTTCGAGGAGCTTGGTTTCAACTACATCGGCCCGATCGACGGTCACGACCTCGAGTCGGTGCTCAAGACCCTGCGCAACGTCAAGGGCATGCCGGGGCAGCGTCTGCTGCACGTGGTCACCCACAAGGGGCACGGTTACGAGCCCGCCGAGGGGCAGCCGGTGACCTTCCACGGCGTCACCCCCTTCGATCGTCAGACCGGCGAGTTCCGCAAGTCCAAGGCCAAGGGTCCGACCTATACCAAGGTGTTCGGCTCCTGGCTGTGCGACACCGCTGCGCGCGACCCGCGCCTGGTGGCGATCACCCCGGCGATGTGCGAGGGCTCGGGGATGGGCGAGTTCGCCAAGCGTTTCCCGCAGCGTTTCCACGACGTCGGCATCGCCGAGCAGCATGCGGTGACGCTCGCCGCGGGCATGGCCTGCGAGGGCGTCAAGCCGGTGGTGGCGATCTATTCGAGCTTCCTCCAGCGCGCTTTCGACCAGCTCGTCCACGACGTCTGTCTGCAGCAGCTCGACGTCACCCTGGCGGTCGATCGTGGTGGTCTGGTGGGGGCCGACGGCGCCACCCACGCCGGCTGTTTCGATCTCAGCTTCTCGCGCCCGCTGCCCGATCTGGTGATCATGGCCCCGGCCGACGAGAACGAGTGTCGGCAGATGCTCAAGACCGGCTATGAGTTCAACGGGCCGGCGATGGTGCGCTATCCGCGTGGCGTCGGCCCCGGCGTCGCCGTCGATCCCGCTGCCCCGGCGCTGCCGATCGGGCGCGGTCTGCGGGTGCGCGAGGGCCAGCGGGTGGCGATGCTCGCCTTCGGCACCATGGTCGCGCCGGCGCTGGAAGTCGCCGAGGAGCTGGATGCGACGGTCGCCAACATGCGCTTCGTCAAGCCGCTCGATCGCGAACTGATCCTCGCGCTGGCGCGCGAGCATGCGCTGCTGGTCACCCTGGAGGAGAACACCCTCGCCGGTGGCGCCGGCAGCGCGATCACCGAACTGCTCAACGCCGAGGGCGTGGTGGTGCCGGTGCTCCAGCTCGGACTGCCCGATCGCAACGTCGACCACGCCACCCAGGCCGAGCAGCTCGCCGAGTGCGGGCTTGATGTCGCGGGTATCCGCGACTCGGTGAGCCGGGCGCTCGCCGCGCTCGAGACCAAGGCCCCACGCCGCGAGCAGACGCTCGCCGGCTAGCCGCCGCCGTGCCGGGCGCCACGCGCCCGGCCACCACCCCCCTCCCATCGCCGTCCCCGCCGTTGCCCGAGGAGCCGTCGATCATGCTCGAACCCATCGCCATCCCCGCCTTCGAGGACAACTACATCTGGCTGCTGCGCGCCCCCGGCGGCACCGGCGTGACCCTGGTCGATCCGGGCGAGGCCGCGCCGGTGCTGGCCTATCTCAGCGAGCACGGGCTGCATCTCGAGGCGGTGCTGCTCACCCATCATCACGGTGACCACATCGGTGGCGTCGAGACGCTGTGCGCCGCCTTTCCCGAGGTGGTCGTTTACGCCCCGGAGGACGCGCGCATCGCGCTGGCGCATCAGCGGGTGGGGGAGGGGGATGCCATCGAGCCCGTCGGGCTCGGCGTGACCTTCCGCGTGCTGGAGGTGCCGGGGCATACCGCGACCCATGTCGCCTATCTCGGCGAGGGACGGCTGTTCTGCGGCGATACCCTGTTCGCCGCCGGCTGTGGCCGGGTGTTCGACGGCACCGCCGAGCAGCTGGCGCGCTCGCTGGCGCGGATCGCGCGGCTGGCGCCGGAGACGCTGTGTTATTGCGCCCACGAGTACACCGAGGCCAACCTCGGCTTCGCTCAATGGGTCGAGCCGCAGCACGCGGCGCTCGAGGCGCGCATCGTCGAGGTGCGCGCGGCGCGTGCGGCGGGCCGGGCGACGGTGCCGAGCACGCTCGCCGAGGAACTGGCGACCAATCCCTTCCTGCGGGTCGCGGTGCCCGAGGTGCGCGCGGCCGCCGAGCGCTTCGCCGGCGAGGCGCTGGAGGAGTCGGCGGCGGTGTTCGCCGCGCTGCGACGCTGGAAGGACGAGCGCTACGATTGAGGGGCGCCGGCGCGTCCGGGGCGCGCGCCGGCGTTGGCTGGCTCAGTCGCCGCTGGGCAGCCCCAGCTCTTGCCACAGACGCAGCGTCGGACCGGACTGGTTCATGGTGTAGAAGTGCAGTCCGGGGGCGCCGCCCTCGATCAGGCGCCGGCACAGCTGTAGCACCACCTCGTGACCGAACTCGCGGGTGCTGGCGAGATCATCGCCGAAGCCCTCGAGCCGACGGCGGATCCAGCGCGGGATCTCGGCGCCGCAGGCATCGGAGAAGCGGGCGAGCTGGCTGTGGTTGGTGATCGGCATGATGCCGGGCACGATGGGGATGTCGATGCCCACTGCCTGGCAGCGCTCGATGAAGGCGAAATAGGCGTCGGCGTTGTAGAAGTACTGGGTGATGGCGGCGTCGGCGCCGGCCTCGACCTTGCGCTTGAAATTGGCCAGGTCGCGGTCCGGGGTGCCGGACTGGGGGTGGTACTCGGGATAGGCCGCGACCTCGATGCGGAAGTGATCGCCGGTGCGCGCGCGGATGAACTCGACGAGTTCGTTGGCATAGCGGAAGTCACCGCCGATGCCGCCGCCCATGCCCGAGGGCAGGTCGCCGCGCAGCGCCACCAGGCGGTCGATGCCCTGTTCGCGGTAGTGCCCCAGCAGCTCTTCGACCTCGGCCCGGGGAGAGCCGATGCAGGCGAGATGGGGGGCGGTGTCGATGCCCTGGCTGCGCAGCCAGGAGACGGTCTCGAAGGTGCCCTTGCGGGTCGAGCCGCCAGCGCCGTAGGTGACCGAGAAATACCGCGGTGAGACGGTGTTGAGGGTGGCGATCTCGCTTTTGAGCCGCTCCATGCGCTCGGCGGTCTTGGGCGGGAAGAGTTCGAGGCTGTAGGTCGGGGTGGGATCTTGTGGCGACATGTTCTGGCACTCCGGCCACCGCCGCGCGAGGGCGCGGGCGCGCGGTGCGCGACGGTCGCGTGATGAGTTGAGGTGAGGAACCGTGGCGGCCGCGACGGCCGTAGCCAAGAGGCCACGACTGCCGCGTCCGGGACGCGCGAGCCGCTTAGTAGCGGTAGTGCTCGGGCTTGTACGGTCCGTTCACATCGACGCCGATGTAGGCCGCCTGATCCTCGGTGAGGGTGGTCAGGTGCGCGCCGATCTTGTCCAGGTGCAGTCGCGCGACCTCCTCGTCGAGGTGCTTGGGCAGGATGTAGACGCCGATCGGGTACGCGTCTTCCTTGGTGAAGAGTTCGATCTGCGCCAGCACCTGGTTGGTGAAGCTGTTGGACATCACGAAGCTCGGGTGGCCGGTGGCGCAGCCGAGGTTCACCAGTCGACCCTGGGCGAGCATGATGATGCGCTTGCCGTCGGGGAAGATGATGTGATCGACCTGCGGCTTGATCTCCTCCCACTGGTACTGGCTGACGCTGGCGATGTCGATCTCGTTGTCGAAGTGACCGATGTTGCAGACGATCGCCTGATCCTTCATCGCCGCCATGTGGTCGTGGCCGATGATGTCCTTGTTGCCGGTGGTGGTGACGAAGATGTCGGCGATCGGCGCCGCCTCTTCCATGGTCACCACGCGGAAGCCTTCCATCGCCGCCTGCAGGGCGCAGATCGGGTCGATCTCCGAGACCCACACGGTGGCGCCGAGTCCGCGCAGCGACTGCGCGCAGCCCTTGCCGACGTCGCCATAGCCGCAGACCATGGAGATCTTGCCGGCGATCATCACGTCGGTGGCGCGCTTGATGCCGTCGACGAGCGATTCGCGACAACCGTAGAGGTTGTCGAACTTGGATTTGGTCACCGAGTCGTTGACATTGATCGCGGGGAACAGCAGCGAACCGTTCTTGGCCATCTCGTAGAGACGGTGGACACCGGTGGTGGTCTCCTCGGTGACGCCCTTGATGCCCTCGGCGATCTTGTGCCAGTGCTGGCCGTCACGCTCGAAGGTGCGCCCGAGCACGCCGAGCACCGCGGTCCACTCCTCGTTGTCCTCGGCGCAGGGCGCGGGGACCGCGCCGGCCTTCTCGTACTCGACGCCCTTGTGCACCAGCAGGGTGGCGTCGCCGCCGTCGTCGAGGATCATGTTCGGGCCCTGGCCGTCGGGCCAGTTGAGCACCTGCTCGGTGCACCACCAGTACTCCTCCAGGGTCTCGCCCTTCCAGGCATAGACCGGCACGCCGGCAGCGGCGATCGCGGCGGCGGCGTGATCCTGGGTGGAGAAGATGTTGCACGAGCACCAGCGCACCTCGGCGCCGAGCGCGACCAGGGTCTCGATCAGCACGGCGGTCTGGATGGTCATGTGCAGGCTGCCGGTGATGCGGGCGCCGGCGAGGGGCTTGGAGGGACCGTACTTCTCGCGCAGGGCCATCAGGCCCGGCATCTCGGTCTCGGCGATGGCGATCTCGCGACGACCGAAGTCGGCGAGGGTGATGTCAGCGACCTTGTAATCGGTGAACTCACTCATGGTTGATCAACTCTTCTTGATGAATCGTGAGTGAGCGCCGTTCGAACTGTATGCCCCGTCCCCGAGCCTGGCCCGGACCTCGATGGTCCCGGGTTGCAGCGCTCCTCGGTGGCGGGGGGCTGGGTGGGCTTAGAGCCCGGCGGCGGCGCGCAGCGCCTCGGCCTTGTCGGTCCGCTCCCAGGTGAAACCGGCCTCGGGACGACCGAAGTGACCGTAGGCGGCGGTATCGCGATACTTGATCAGCTCGTGGTTGGTCAGGTCAAGCATGTTGATGATGCCATAGGGGCGCAGGTCGAAGTGCTCGCGCACCAGCTCGACGATGCGCTCCTCGCTCACATGCGCGGTGCCGAAGGTCTCGATCGAGACCGAGGTCGGCTCGGCGACGCCGATGGCGTAGGAGACCTGGATCTCGCACTTGTCGGCGAGTCCGGCGGCGACGATGTTCTTGGCGACATAGCGACCGGCGTAGGCGGCCGAGCGATCGACCTTGGACGGGTCCTTGCCGGAGAAGGCGCCACCGCCGTGACGGGCCATGCCGCCGTAGGTGTCGACGATGATCTTGCGCCCGGTCAGGCCGCAGTCGCCGACTGGGCCGCCGATGACGAACTTGCCGGTGGGGTTGATGTGGTACTTGGTCTCGGCGTTGAGCCAACCGGTAGCGCCGAGCACGGGCTTGATCACCTCCTCCATCACCGCTTCCTGCAGCACGCGCTCGCTGACCTCTTCGCCGTGCTGGGTGGAGAGCACCACGGCGTCGACGCCGACCGGCTTGCCGTCGCGGTAGCGCATGGTGATCTGCGACTTGGCGTCGGGACGCAGCCAGGGCAGGGTGCCGTTCTTGCGTACCTCGGCCTGACGCTTCACCAGGCGGTGGGCGTAGTCGATCGGCGCCGGCATCAGCATGTCGGTCTCGTTGGTGGCATAGCCGAACATCAGGCCCTGGTCACCGGCGCCCTGGGCCTCCTCGCTCTCGCGATCGACACCCTGGTTGATGTCCTTGGACTGCTCGCCGAGGGCGATCATCACGCCGCAGGTGTTGCCGTCGAAGCCGACCTCGGAGTTGTCGTAGCCGATGTCCTTGACCACCTCACGCACCACGCGCTCGTAATCGATCTTGAGGTCGGCGTCGGTCACAGTGATCTCGCCGGCGAGCATCACGAAGCCGGTCTTGACCAGGGTCTCGCAGGCCACGCGCGCCTTGGCGTGGTTGGGGTCGCGGCGATAGATCTCGTCGAGGACGGCGTCCGAGATCTGGTCTGCCATCTTGTCCGGATGTCCTTCGGAGACCGATTCCGAGGTGAAGATGTAGTCCTTGCTCATACGAGTCGAGCCCTATTCATGGCGCCAGGGTGGCGCGTTGATGAAGCCGCCCATGATAGCGGCTCGCGTGACGTTCGCGAAGCCCGCGCCGCGGCGTCATGATGCGGCGATCGGTGGCGATCGGGGCGAGATTTGGAATCCCCTTCCGTTCCGGTAACATGCGAGGCGCGGACGGGTCGCCGACATCCTTCCCGGTCGCCGGCGCGTGGCTGCTGGGGATGCGTTCGGGGGGGCGGATGTGGCATGTTGCCCGGGGGCTGGGAGCAGACTCCGGCCTGCTGGTGGCCGCCGCCACCGCCCTGTTGCGTCCGCTCCAGTGGCCCCTTCTCCCGGGTCCGCGCTCGTCGGCGTCGTGCTCGCGAGGACGCGAATGTCCCCTTCGGTCGCGCCCGTCAGGGTGGCGGCCCCGCACCATCGAACCGCCAACTCGGAGGACCGTCATGGTTTCACTCGAGACCCCCGTGTGTGACTTCGGCCAACCGGCCCCGGACTTCGCCCTGCCGGGCGTCGACGGCCGCACCTGGACGCGCGATGCCTGCAGCGGCGAGCGCGGACTGCTGGTGATGTTCATCTGCAACCACTGCCCTTACGTCCAGTCGGTGCGTGACCGTATCGTGCGCGATACCGCCGAACTGGCCACGCTCGGTATCGGCAGCGTGGCGATCATGTCCAACGACGTCGCCGACTACCCCGAGGACTCGTTCGACAACATGCGCGAGATCGCCGAGCGTTTCGCCTTCCCCTTCCCCTATCTCTACGACGCCGACCAGGCGGTGGCCAAGGCCTATGGTGCGGTCTGCACCCCCGACTTCTTCGGCTACAACGCCGCGCTCGAGCTGCAGTATCGCGGTCGGCTCGATGCCAGTCGCAAGCAGGCCGCCCCCGCCGACGTGCGCCGCGACCTGTTCGAGGCGATGCGCGAGGTCGCGCTGAGCGGGCGCGGCCCGGCCGAGCAGATCCCGAGCATGGGCTGCTCGATCAAGTGGATGGAGGGCTGAGCGCGGCCCAGCCCGCGCCGGTGCGCCCGGCGCGGTGGTAAACTGATGTGGTATTTCCAGCGTCAATCCTGAATATTATGAAATGTTAAAATAGTTTTTGGCGGTATAAGTTTGTTTTGATGTCCGACCCTAGACCTTTGGTTCACAATCAAGGGCCCTGTGTGGAACTCTCCGGCCAACTCGCGCGTTCTCGCCCCGGGTCGGAGGATGGGAACTTCCCTGCTCGATGCGGCCGCCAGCCCCGCACGCCACATTCATCGCATTCGCGGGCCGTTTCCGGGTGAGCCTCAGTCCGTCGTGATGCCTCGGCGCTCCGGTCCGCACAATCAGTATCTTCGTCATCGTCAACTTCAGGAGGGGCTCATGTCCTCACGCAGAGAACTCGCCAACGCCGTCCGGGCACTTGCCATGGATGCGGTGCAGAAGGCCAAGTCCGGGCACCCGGGCGCGCCGATGGGCATGGCCGACATCGCCGAGGTGTTGTGGAACGACTTCATGAGTCACAATCCGGCCAACCCCCAGTGGCCGGATCGTGATCGCTTCGTGCTCTCCAACGGGCACGGCTCGATGCTGCTGTATTCTCTGCTCCATCTCACCGGCTACGACCTCGGTATCGAGGACCTCAAGCAGTTCCGCCAGCTCCACTCCAAGACCCCGGGTCACCCCGAGTACGGCTATGCCCCCGGTGTCGAGACCACCACCGGGCCGCTCGGTCAGGGCATCACCAATGCCGTCGGCATGGCGATCGCGGAGAAGGCGCTCGCCGCCCAGTTCAACCGCCCCGGTCACGACATCGTCGACCATCACACCTACGCCTTCCTCGGCGACGGTTGCTTGATGGAAGGCATCTCGCACGAGGCCTGCTCGCTCGCCGGCGCGCTCGGTTTGGGCAAGCTGATCGCCGTCTATGACGACAACAACATTTCCATCGACGGCGAGGTGCGCGGCGAGGGTGACACCCCCGGCTGGTTCCTCGACGACACCCCCAAGCGCTTCGAGGCCTATGGCTGGCACGTCATCGCCAAGGTCGACGGTCACGACCCCGACGCGATCCAGGTTGCGCTCGAAGAGGCGCGTGCGGTCACCGATCGGCCGACGCTGATCTGTTGCCAGACCATCATCGGCTACGGCTCGCCCAACAAGCAGGGTACTGAGTCCTGTCACGGCGCCGCGCTCGGCGAGGAGGAGATCGCGCTCACCCGCGAGGCGCTAGGCTGGAACCACGCACCGTTCGAGATCCCCAAGGAGGTCTACGCCGGCTGGAGCGCACGCGAGCGCGGCGCCGCCGCCGAGGGCGCGTGGCGCGAGCGCTTCGCCGCCTACGCCAAGGCCTATCCCGCCGCGGCCGCCGAGTTCGAGCGACGCATGGCCGGTGAGCTGCCGGAGGACTGGGCCGCGCAGGCCGATGCCTTCATCGCCGGGGTCGCCGCCAAGGGCGAGAGCATCGCCTCGCGCAAGGCCTCGCAGAATGCGCTCAACGGTTTCGGTCCGCTACTGCCGGAGCTGCTCGGCGGCTCGGCCGATCTGGCCGGTTCCAACCTGTCGCTGTGGCAGGGCTGCAAGGGCATCGGCAAGGACGACGCGGCGGGGAACTACGTCTACTACGGCGTGCGCGAGTTCGGCATGTCGGCGATCATGAACGGTATCGCCCTGCACGGCGGCTTCGTGCCCTATGGCGCGACCTTCCTGATGTTCTCCGAGTACGCCCGCAACGCGCTGCGCATGGCGGCGCTGATGAAGGTGCCCTCGATCTTCGTCTACACCCACGACTCCATCGGTCTCGGCGAGGACGGTCCCACTCACCAGCCGGTCGAGCAGATCCCGACCCTGCGCATGATCCCCAACATGAACGTGTGGCGGCCCTGCGACGCGGTCGAGTCGGCGGTCGCCTGGCGTCAGGCGATCGAGCGGCGCGACGGCCCCAGTTCGCTGATCTTTTCGCGTCAGGCGCTGCCGCACGTCGAGCGTGACGCCGAGCAGCTGGCGGCGATCGCGCGCGGCGGCTACGTGGTGCGCGATTGCGCCGGCACTCCCGAGGTGATCATCATCGCCACCGGCTCCGAGGTCGCACTCGCCCTCGGTGCCGCCGAGGCGCTCGAAGGGCGCGCGGTGCGCGTGGTGTCGATGCCCTCGACTGACGCCTTCGACGCCCAGGACGCGGCCTATCGCGAGTCGGTGCTGCCGCGCGCGGTCGAGGCGCGGGTGGCCGTCGAGGCGGCCGTCGGCGACGGTTGGTGGAAGTACGTCGGTTCGCGCGGCGCGGTGCTCGGCATCGATCGCTTCGGCGAATCGGCCCCGGCCGGCGCGCTGTTCAAGGAATTCGGTTTCACCGTCGACAACCTGGTCGCGGTCGTCGAGGGGGTGCTGCAGGGTTGATGGGTCCGGTCGCCGGGGCTCCCCATCTCCGGTGGCCGAACGCTCAATGACCGACAACCGCGCGGGCCGTGGCGATGCGGCGTCGCGCACGCCCTCGCGGTTCGACATATTTCGCTCAACAAGTTAAGGAGCTTGAACGCATGACAATCAAAGTCGGTATCAACGGGTTCGGTCGTATCGGTCGGATGACCTTCCGGGCGATCTCCAAGCACTTCCCGGACATCGAAGTGGTGGCGATCAACGACCTGCTCGACCCCGAGTACCTGGCCTACATGCTCAAGTACGACTCGGTGCACGGTCGCTTCCCCGGCGAGGTCGCGGTCGACGGCTCGACCATGATCGTCGACGGCAAGCGCATCCGTCTCACCGCCGAGCGCGACCCGGCCAACCTCAAGTGGAACGAGGCCGGGGTCGAGCTGGTGATCGAGAGCACCGGCTTCTTCCTCACCGCCGAGGCCTGCCAGAAACACCTCGACGCCGGCGCCCGCAAGGTGGTGCAGAGCGCGCCCTCGAAGGACGCCACGCCGATGTTCGTGTTCGGCGTCAACCACCAGGAGTACGCCGGTCAGACGATCGTCTCGGCCGCTTCCTGCACCACCAACTGTCTGGCGCCCGTGGCCAAGGTGCTCAACGACAACTGGGGCGTGAAGCGTGGCCTGATGACCACGGTGCACGCCGCCACCGCCAGCCAGAAGACCGTCGACGGTCCGTCGATGAAGGACTGGCGCGGTGGTCGCGGTATCCTCGAGAACATCATCCCGTCCTCGACCGGCGCGGCCAAGGCCGTCGGCAAGGTGCTGCCGGCGCTCAACGGCAAGCTCACCGGCATGTCCTTCCGCGTGCCGACCTCGGACGTCTCGGTGGTCGACCTCACCGTCGAGCTTGAGGCGCCGGCCGACTACGACGCCATCTGCGCGGCGATGCGCAAGGCCGCCGAGGGTGAGATGGCCGGTGTGCTCGCCTACACCGAGGACAAGGTGGTCTCGACCGATTTCCGCGGCTTCAATGCCCCCTCGATCTTCGATGCCACCGCCGGCATCGCCCTCGATCCGACCTTCATCAAGGTCGTCTCCTGGTACGACAACGAGTTCGGCTACACCTGCAACATGCTGCGGCTGGTCGAGTACGTGGCCAACAACTGAGGCCGCGCACGGTGCCGCGAGGCGCCGTCGTCCCGGTGACCGCCGTCTGGCGGTCGCCGCCGCGCCGTCGACCGCTCCGGTCGGCGGCCCCGCCGAGGGCGATCAGGCAAGCCCGGGCTTGCGCCTGATCTCCTTCCTCATCCATCCAGAGGGTTTTTCATGTCCTTCATCAAGCTCACCGACCTCGATCTCGCCGGCAAGCGGGTGCTGATCCGCTCTGACCTCAACGTGCCGGTCAAGGATGGCCTGGTCAGCTCGGATGCGCGCATCCGCGCCTCGCTGGCGACCTACGAGCACTGTCTGCGCGCCGGCGCGCGAGTGCTGGTGATGTCGCACCTGGGCCGTCCCCAGGAGGGCGAGTTCTCCGCCGAGAACTCACTCGCCCCGGTCGCCGCCGATCTCGGCGCCAAGCTCGGGCGCGAGGTGCGGCTGGTGCGTGACTATCTCGACACCCCGCCGGAGGTCGCCGAGGGCGAGCTGGTGCTGCTCGAGAACGTGCGTTTCAACGCCGGCGAGAAGAAGGACGACGAGACGCTGGCGCGGCGCTACGCGGCGCTGTGCGACGTCTTCGTGATGGACGCCTTCGGCACCGCCCACCGCGCCCAGGCCTCGACCCATGGCGTCGGACACTTCGCCCCCCAGGCCTGCGCCGGGTTGCTGCTCAGCGCCGAACTCGAGGCGCTGCGTCAGGCGCTGGCCGAGCCGGCGCGCCCGATGGTCGCCATCGTCGGCGGCTCCAAGGTCTCGACCAAGCTCACCGTGCTCGAATCGCTTGCCGAGAAGGTCGACCAGCTGGTGGTCGGCGGCGGCATCGCCAACACCTTCCTCGCCGCCGCCGGGCTGCCGGTCGGCCAATCGCTGCACGAGGCCGATCTGGTGCCCACCGCCAAGGCGTTGATGGAGACCATGGCCGCGCGCGGCGCCGGCATCCCGATCGCCACCGACGTGGTCTGCGGCAAGCGCTTCGACGAGCAGGAGCGGGCGGTGATCAAGGCCGCTGCCGAGGTCACCGAGGACGACATGATCTTCGACATCGGCCCGGACTCGGCACACGCCCTGGCCGAGGTCATCCAGGGGGCCGGCACCATCGTCTGGAACGGCCCGGTCGGGGTGTTTGAGTTCGACCAGTTCGGCGCGGGCACCCGGGTGGTCGCCGAGGCGATCGCCGCGGCCCCCGGCTTCAGCCTCGCCGGCGGTGGTGACACCATCGCCGCGATCCAGAAGTACGGCATCGAGGACCGTGTTTCCTACATCTCCACCGCCGGTGGCGCTTTCCTCGAGTATCTAGAGGGTAAGACCCTGCCCGCGGTGGCCATGCTCGAGGCCCGGGCCAAGGACTGATCGACCCGATGGTCGATCCTGGCCGCGCCATCCGGCGCGGCCCCATTTGCACGCGGGAGGCAGTGACACATGCCCAGACGTACCAAGATCGTTGCAACCCTGGGGCCGGCAACCGACGCGCCCGAGGTCATGGACGGGCTCATCCGCGCGGGTCTCGATCTGGCCCGCCTCAACCTCTCCCACGACAGCCACGCGCGCCATCGCGAGCGTGTCGAGCGGCTGCGCGAGCGCGCCCGCGCCGGCGCTGCCGAGGTGGCGGTGCTGTTCGACCTGCAGGGACCGAAGATCCGTATCGGGCGCTTCGCCGACGGGTCGATCGTGCTCGAGCGCGGCGCGCCCTTCGCCATCGATGCCGGGTGTCCGCTCGATGCCGGTGACGCGACCCGGGTCGGCACCACCTATCCGGCGCTCGCCGAGGACGTGCGCGCCGGCGACACCCTGCTGCTCGACGACGGCGCCATCGAGCTGTGGGTCGAGTCGGTCGAGGGCGGGCGGATGGCCTGCCGGGTGGTGATCGGCGGCAAGCTCTCCAACAACAAGGGGATCAACCGCAAGGGCGGGGGGCTCTCGGCCCCGGCGCTGACCGACAAGGATCTGGCCGACATCCGCTTCGCCGCCGAACTCGACGCCGACTACCTGGCCGTCTCCTTCGTGCGCAGCGCCGAGGACGTACGCCAGGCACGCGCCCACTTCCAGGCCGCCGGCGGTCGCGGTGGGGTGGTGGCCAAGATCGAGCGCGCCGAGGCGCTCGACGGTATCGACGAGATCATCAACGCCGCCGACGCCATCATGGTCGCGCGCGGCGATCTCGGGGTGGAGATCGGCGATGCCGAGCTGCCGGCGGTGCAGAAGCACCTCATCAGCCGCGCCCGCGAACTCAACAGCGTGGTGATCACCGCCACCCAGATGATGCAGTCGATGATCGAGAACCCGATCCCGACCCGCGCCGAGGTCTTCGACGTCGCCAATGCGGTGCTCGACGGTACCGACGCGGTGATGCTCTCGGCCGAGAGTTCGATCGGCAGCAACCCGGTGAAGGTGGTCGAGGCGCTCGATCGCATCTGTCGCGAGGCCGAGAAGAGCGCCACCCGCTCCGGGCATCGGCTCGATTCGGTGTTCGGGCGTGTCGACGAGGCCATCGCCATGGCGGCGATGTACACCGCCAACCACCTCGGAGTGAAGGCGATCGCCGCGCTCACCGAGACCGGCTCGACGGTGAAGTGGATGTCGCGCATCAGCTCCGGTATCCCCATCCACGCCATGACCCGCTTCGACTCGACCCGGCGCAAGGTCTGTCTGTTCCGTGGCGTCTATCCGGTCGCCTTCGATGTCGCCAGTACCGACATCCACGAGGTCAACCGCGAGGTGATCGAGGAGCTGCTGCGACGCGGCACCGTGCGCGACGGCGACTTGGTGATCATCACCAAGGGCGATCGCAGCGGGGTCGAGGGCCAGACCAACATCATGAAGATCATGAGGGTCGGAGAGCATCGAACTGCGAGCGAAGATTGACCCACGGGCGTATCCTGAACATCGATTCCACCCCTGTCACTGACACGAGGAGAACATCATGGCCCTGATTTCCATGCGCCAGCTGCTGGATCACGCCGCCGAGCGCGGCTACGGCGTGCCCGCCTTCAACGTCAACAATCTCGAACAGATGCGCGCCATCATGGAGGCGGCTGACGAGACCGACTCGCCGGTGATCGTCCAGGCCTCGGCCGGTGCGCGCAAGTACGCCGGTGCGCCCTTCCTGCGTCACCTGATCCTCGCCGCGATCGAGGAGTGGCCGCATATCCCGGTGTGCATGCACCAGGACCACGGCACCTCGCCGGCGGTCTGCCAGCGCTCTATCCAGCTCGGCTTCTCCTCGGTGATGATGGACGGTTCGCTGGGCGAGGACGGCAAGACCCCGACCAGCTACGACTACAACGTCGACGTCACCCGTCGGGTGGTCGAGATCGCCCACGCCTGCGGCGTCTCGGTCGAGGGCGAGCTGGGTTGTCTGGGCTCGCTCGAGACCGGCACCGCGGGCGAGGAGGACGGCATCGGCGCCGAGGGCACGCTCGACCACAGCCAGCTGCTGACCGACCCCGAGGAGGCCGCCGACTTCGTTGCCAAGACCAAGGTCGACGCCCTGGCGATCGCCATCGGCACTTCCCACGGCGCCTACAAGTTCACCCGGCCGCCGACCGGCGACATCCTCGCCATCAGCCGCATCAAGGAGATCCACCAACGCATCCCCAACACCCATCTGGTGATGCACGGCTCCTCCTCGGTGCCGCAGGAATGGCTGGCGATCATCAACGAGTTCGGCGGCGACATGGGCGAGACCTATGGCGTGCCGGTCGAGGAGATCGTCGAGGGCATCAAGCACGGGGTGCGCAAGGTCAACATCGACACCGACCTGCGCATGGCCTCGACCGGTGCCATCCGCAAGCACCTCGCCGAGAATCGCGCCAACTTCGATCCGCGCAAGTACTACATTGCCGCCACCAAGGCGATGAAGGACATCTGCCGGACCCGCTACGAGGCCTTCGGCACCGCCGGTAACGCCAGCAAGATCACTGCGCTCTCGCTGGAGCGGATGACTGCCTGCTACGACAGCGGTGAACTCGACCCACGCATCAACTGATCGGTGCGCGCGAGGCCGGTGGGCGTCTGCTCATCGGCCATTCGACCGGGGCCCGGCAACGGACCCCGGTCGCCTTGGGGTAGAATCTCCGCCAGCGACCATCCGGTCGGACCTGGATCTCGTGGAGTTGCTTCCCCATGCTTGGTTTCATTCGTAACGCAATCATCCTCTCGGCCATCGCCCTGGCGCTGCTGATGCTGACCCTCTCCTGGGCCCCGTACGGACTCAAGCCGCGGCTCTGGCAGCTCAACGAACTGCTCGCACAGGATCAGGCGGTCGCCGAGTATCCCTACGATTTCCGCGTCCTGACCTTCCTCAACGGGGTCGCCACGGTGACCAGTCCGCGCGCCTCGACGGTCGAGGAATCACGCTATCTCGGCTGGATCGACCCGACGCTGGGCAATGGCGACGCGTCGGCCCAGGCGCAGTCGCTGCGCACCGCGCGCGAGCGCCTGAGCTATACCGAGCTGTACGTGCTCCAGCTGCTGCTGTCGCAGTCCGACGTCGACTCGGTGGTGTGGGCGCTCGATCGCGCCTGGTTCAATCGGCACGGGGTGAAGTTGCCGCCCCAGGCAGAGCCCGGCCTGCCGCGCGGCTGACCACATTCCTGACCGGAGGGAGCATGGCTCATTTCTACCTGCTGCTCGGACTCACCGCGCTGGTGCTGCTCGCCCTCGCGATCAGCCTGTGGCGCGCGCTGTCGCCGCGTAACCGCCGTCCCTACGTGATCGCCGGGCCGCTGCTCACGTCCACCCAGCGTGAGTTCGCTCACGCTCTGGAGCAATGTCTCGACGATCGCTACCGACTCTATGCGCGGGTGCCGGTGGCCGAGGTGCTGGCGGTGGCGCGGCGCACCCCGAAGCGTTGGCGCGAACGCGCCGAGTTGCGGATCGGTGAGCGTGTCCTCGACTTCCTGGTCTGCGATGCGGCGACCAGCAAGCCCTGCTGCGCCCTGGCGCTCTCGCCGACGGGTTGGCTGCGCCGTCGCGAGCCGCCGCGCGACCAGCTCGATGCCATGTGTGCCGCCGCCGGTTTGCCGCTGCTGCGCTTTCTCGAGCGCGAGCACTACGCCCCGGGCGATCTCGCGCCACGGCTGCGCGCAGTGCTCGGCGTGACCGGCCGCGCTGCGCTGCGCACCCGTGCCGAGACGTCAGAGCCCGTCCAGTCCCAGCCCCAGGTGATGGTGCCGACCCTCGGTGGCCGTCGCGCTGAGCCGGTGCTCGGCGAGGTCGGCCCGACCGACGTCACCGACGGGCCGCGTTTCCGCATCGACGACGACGTCGAGATCGGCGCCGACCGCCGCGAACCGGCACTGACCCCGCCTCGGGCGGAGTGAGGCGCGTCGGGTCAGCGGTCGGCTTCCAGCGACCAGCGACCAGCGACCAGCGACCAGGGGATTGAACCGCCAAGCCGCAAAGAGCGCGAAGAGGTTCAAGTTGCCAGCGGCCAGCGGCCAGCCGCCAGCGAGAGGGCAGACTTGTATCGTCCCTTCAAGGTTGACTGCAAACCGACACTGGAGGCTGTTTGCTGAAGGCTGGTCGCTTTCTTCGCGCCCTTCGCGGCTTTGCGGTTCAATCCTGGCGGCTGGCGGCTGGCGGCTGGCGGCTGGCGGCTGGCGGCTGGCGGCTGGCGGCTGGCGTCCTCACTCGCCCGCCCGCGTCGGGTCGATCAGGATCTGGTCGTTGATGACCTCGACGTGGAAGGTGCGGATCGGGGTCTCGGCGGGCGCTTCGAGCGGCTGGCCGGTGCGCAGGCAGAAGCGGCTGCCGTGCAGCGAGCACTTGATGCGCGCGCCGTCGAGATAGCCGTAGGAGAGCGGATAGTCCTCGTGGCTGCAGTTGTCCTCGACGGCATAGAGCCGCCCCTCGACCCGAGCGAGGATGCAGTCGATCCCCGCCACCCGAATCCGGATGAAACCTCCCTCGGGGACCTCGTCGCGGCCTGCCACTGCGCTCGGCCCGGCCATCAGTACACCCGCCGTGCGGCACGGCCGCTGTCGAGTACCGCGCGGGCACGGATCGCCCCCGCCTCCAGGGTGGGCACCCGTCCCAGATGCCAGAGCACCAGCGCTGCGCCCAGCACCAGGGCGTCATAGGCGGGGCCGTGTCCGCCCTCGAGCGCGGCTAGGCCGGCGCGTGCTGCCGCTGCGGCGGTGGCCGGCAAATCGACGGCGATGGCGATGTCGTCGCCGGCGCGGCTGGTCTGCGGCAGGGTCTCTGGCAGTGGTGGGGCGCGTAGCGTCTGCTCGATGCCCAGGCTGGTGGGGTCGACCTCGAAGGACTGCTCCTCGCTCATGCGCTCATAGTTGAAACACAGCCCACGCTGGCGCAGCGAGGGAATGACGCCACCCTCGACGCCGCGCACCAGCAGCGCCGACTCGAACCCGGCATGGCGCGCGAGCAGGGCATAGATGCGCGGATAGGGCTTGTGCACATAGCCGGTCATCAGGTGAGTGTGGCGGCGTCCGTGAACCGGTCGCGCCAGTACCTCGACGGTGGTCAGGGCCTGACGTTTGACGATGGTCTCGCGCAGTCCGAGCAGGTTGTGCAGCGACGCGCAGTAGGCGCGCTGATCGACATAACCCCAGCCGAGTTCGGGATCGGAGAGGCGGGCGGCGACCTCGACCGGACTGAGGTCGACCGCGACCCCGGCGGCCTCGAGTACATGTCTGTGGGTGACGCCGAACTTGGGGCCGACGGCGTGCGCGCCATGGCTGATCGCCGCGACCCCGCACTCGGCGAGCAGCGGCATCAGGAAGGGCGAGACCGGCAGCGAGCGGTTGTAGCCGTCGTAGGGGTCGGCGATGTCGACCACCTCGTCGACCTCGGCGACGGCGTGTCCGGTGGCCTCCTGGATGGCCTCGAGGATGCCGCGCAGCTCGTCGTCGGTCTCGCGCTTCATCCGCAGCGCGATGAGAAAGATGGCCGCCTGCACCGGGTCGGCGGTGGCGTCGAGAATGGTGCGCATCGCCTGTCGGGCCTCGGCCAGGGAGATGTCCTTGGAGAGATCGGGGCCGGTGGCGACGCGCTGGATGATCGAGCGCATCAGCGCGCGATTCTCGGTGCTGGGGCTGGTGTCAGTGGGCATGGGCTGTCCTCCGCTGGCGCGATGACTGCGGGGCGGCCACGCCGCCCGGGCGCATCCTGCTCGCGGTCGCGTGGCGACCGCACAGCCATCCCTGAGGGCGGAGGGCGGTGATCTCAACCGCGCGGGGTCAGTCGCGGTAGCGGCGCTCGAGCGCGTCGTAGGCGTCGATCCGCCGATCGCGCAGGAAGGGCCAGATGCGGCGCACGGTCTCGCTGCGGGCGCGATCGATGGTGACGATCAGGGTCTCGGTGCGATCGGCCCCGGCGCGCGCGAGCAGCTCGCCCTGGGGACCGCAGACGAAGGAGTTGCCCCAGAAGTGCGCTCCGGCGCCACCCGCCGCCGGATCGGGCTCGAAGCCGATGCGGTTGCAGGCGGCCAGCGGCAGGCCGTTGGCCACCGCGTGACCACGCTGTACCGTCATCCAGGCGTCGAGCTGGCGCGCCTGCTCCTCGGCCTCGTCACGCGGGTCCCAGCCGATGGCGGTGGGGTAGAGCAGCAGCTCGGCCCCGGCGAGCGCCATCAGCCGCGCCGCCTCCGGGTACCACTGGTCCCAGCACACCAGCACCCCGAGCCGACCGACACTGGTGTCGATCGGGGTGAAACCGAGATCGCCGGGGGTGAAGTAGAACTTCTCGTAGTAGCCCGGGTCGTCGGGGATGTGCATCTTGCGATAGCGCCCGGCGAGGCGCCCGTCGCTGTCGAGTACCACGGCGGTGTTGTGATAGAGCCCGGGGGCGCGGCGCTCGAACAGCGAGCCGACGATCACCACCCCGAGTTCGGCGGCGAGTGTGCCGAGGTACGCGGTGCTGGGGCCAGGGATGGGCTCGGCGAGATCGAACAGCGCAGGGTCTTCCTGCTGACAGAAATAGGGTCCGTTGTGCAGTTCCTGGAGCAGCACCAACTGCGCGCCCTCGGCGGCAGCCGCGCGACAGGCCGTGGCGCAGGCGTCGAGATTGGCCTCGAGGCCGCCCTGATCGGCCTGCTGGACGAGCGCGATGGTCAGTGGGGATGCGGTCATGGACGAAACCTCTGCGAAGCGACGGCGGACGAGGCGCGGATTATCCGCCACGGCGGGGTTCGTCGCCAGCTTCCAGGCGCCAGGTGCCAGCTATCAGCCACCAGCCTCCAGTGGACGTGCTTGCTGAGCGCTGTCGCTTGAGACAAGCGCACTGGAGGCTGGGTGCTGGCGGCCGGGTGCTTTCCCTGGCGGCTGGCGGCTGGCGGCTGGCGCGGTTAGAGTGCCCCGGATCCGTGGGCGCCGCTGGCGTCGCTCTGCGCAGTGCTTCGTTTCCGCATGGCCAACTTCCACACCCATATCAATGTCGGCATCTTCGTCAGTGGCGCCAGCGTGCTCGGTCTGCATGCCGCCGGGCTGGTCGAGCAGGGACAGACCCTGCCGCTGTTCGCGCTCGGGGTCGGCGCCAGTCTGTTGCCCGATGTCGACTCCGACACCTCGCGCCCGGTGCGCGCCTTCTTCACCGTGCTCGGGGCCGGACTGGCCTTCGCCATGACCCTGCCGCTGGTGGGGCAGCTGTTGCTGTTCGAGCTGGCGCTGGTATGGATCGGGGTGTTCCTCTGCGTTCGCTACGGCTTCTTCGAGCTGTTCACCCGCTTCACCGTGCACCGCGGGATCTGGCATTCCTGGCTCGCCGCCGGGGTGTGGGCGCTGGCGACGGTCAATGCCGCCCACTGGTTGTTCGAGCAGCCGGCGCGGGCGGCCTGGGTGGCCGGGCTGATGGTGGCGATCGGCTATCTCACCCATCTCCTGCTCGACGAGCTGTTCAGCGTCGATCTGCTCAACAGCCGGATCAAGCGCTCCTTCGGCACCGCGCTCAAGCCGCTGAGCCTGAACGACCCGCTGAGCAGCCTGACCCTGCTCGCGCTGGCCGTCTGGCTGGCCTGGATCGCGCCGGACCCGGGTGACTGGCCGGCCTTCGATCGGACCGTCTCCGGCATCCAGGCGTTGTGGCTGGGGCTCGGCGATGAACTTGGCGGCTGGCAGCGGGCGCTGGCGCGGCTGTTCGAGTAGGGGTTATCAGTCGTCAGCGACCAGTTGCCCGCCGCCAGTCGCCAGTTGCCAGTCGTCAGCCATCAGTCGCCAGTCGTCAGCCACCAGTTGCCAGCCGTCAGTCGTTAGCCATCAGCCGTCAGCCATCAGCCACCAGTTGCCAGCCGCCAGCCGCCAGTTGCCAGTTGCCAGTTGCCAGTCGTCAGCCATCAGTCGCCAGCCATCAGTTGCCAGCCGTCAGTCGTCAGCCGTCAGCCGTCAGCCGTCAGCTGCCAGCCACCGGTCGCTATCGGGGCGCAGGCGTTGGTCTCTCACGACGCCCTGAAGGCACCGCTACTGGCGGCTGAGAGCGGGTGGCTGGTGACCGATTATTGGCACCGGAATCGTCTCGTCCGACGGCGCGCTTTTGCGGCTTTTTCCCGTCGGGGTGGCTGATTCTCGGGGGTTGGGACGGGTTTTTCTGCTGGTTTGCTGTAAACGCCTGGTGCTGTTCGAATTTGGCGGCATTTACCTGCCTGATCGCGGATCTTGGTCGAAATCCTGAGGTCATGTCGGTTAAGTACGCGAAATCACCTTCGAGACGTCGCATGGCCCGGTGCTCGGCTGTCCGGTGCGGTCGTGCAGAGCCTGGTGCATGATGCTGTACTCACTGCGATCGCTGCGCTAGATTGGCAGGTTGCTGTGTGGCCGCGGGCATGCGCCCGTGCCGGGGTCGAGCCGGGTGGATGGGGCGACGAGGTCGGTCCCGCAACGCCCGAGCCGGGGTGTCGTTGCGATGGCCCCTCGGTGCTCGATCGCTGCCTGATGACGGGGCGCCGTATGCGGAGTCATCCGTGGGCGATCCACGCGTAACTCTCAAGACGATGTAGTGGGGCTATGGATCTCAATTTCCTCGATTTCGAACAACCCATCGCAGAGCTCGAGGCGAAGATCGAAGAACTTCGCCTGGTCGGCCACGACAACGAACTCAATATCCAGGAGGAGATCGAGCGTCTCCAGACCAAGTGTGTGGCGCTCACCGAGTCGATCTTCTCCTCGCTGACGCCGTGGCAGATCTCGCAGCTTTCGCGTCATCCGCAGCGTCCCTATCTGCTCGATTATGTGCGCCGGATCTTCGATGAGTTCCACGAGCTGCACGGCGATCGCGCCTTCGCCGACGATTCGGCCATCGTCGGAGGGTTGGCGCGGCTCGACGGGCGGCCGGTGATGGTGATCGGTCACCAGAAGGGGCGCGATACCAAGGAGAAGATCCAGCGCAACTTCGGCATGCCGCGTCCCGAGGGTTACCGCAAGGCGCTGCGCCTGATGGAGATGGCCGAGCGCTTCTCGATACCGGTGCTGACCTTCATCGACACCCCCGGCGCCTATCCTGGCGTCGGTGCCGAGGAGCGTGGTCAGAGCGAGGCGATCGCGCGCAACCTGCGCGAGATGTCGCGGCTGCGTACCCCGGTCCTCAGCACCGTGATCGGCGAGGGCGGTTCGGGCGGGGCGCTGGCGATCGGCGTCGGCGACTGGCTGGGGATGCTGCAGTTCAGCACCTACTCGGTGATCTCGCCCGAGGGTTGCGCCTCGATCCTGTGGAAGAGCGCCGACAAGGCCCAGCTCGCCGCCGAGGCGATGGCGATCACCTCCGACAAGCTGCTCGAGCAGGGGCTGATCGACGAGATCATCAAGGAGCCCTCGGGTGGTGCGCATCGCGACCCCGACGCCAACGCCGCCGCGCTCAAGGCGGTGCTGGTGAAGCGGCTCGACGAACTCGCCGCGGTCGACCTCGACACCCTGGTGGCCAAGCGCCATCAGCGCCTGATGGGCTTCGGTCGCTTCAAGGAGTGAGGTGGACGCGCTCGACCCCGAGCGCCTCGCCGTCGACCTGGCCGCGCTCGGTGGCCGGGGGCGTTGCTGGATCGCCTACAGCGGTGGACTCGACTCCACCGTGCTGCTGCACGCGCTGACCCGGGCGCCACTGGCGCGCCCGCTCGGCGCCATCCACATCGATCACGGCCTGCAGCCAGTGGCGCGGGACTGGCGTCGGCACTGTCGTGAGCGCTGTCGCGTGCTCGGGGTGCGTTTCGTCGCCCGCGCCCTGGCGCTCTCGCCGCCCCCTGGCGAGAGCCTCGAGGCCCATGCCCGCGCGGCGCGCTATCGCGCCTTCGCCGCGCTGCTCGACGACGACGAGCTGCTGCTGACCGCCCATCATCTCGACGACCAGGCCGAGACCCTGCTGCTCGCACTGCTGCGAGGCAGCGGGGTGCACGGGCTGGCGGCGATGCCGGGATGCGCGCTGCTCGGTCGGGGGCGCTTGGTGCGCCCGCTGCTCGGGGTGTCGCGCGCGCAGCTGCTCGATTACGCCCGGCGTCATCGGCTCGACTGGATCGAGGATCCGAGCAACGACGCCCTCCATCACGATCGCAACCTGCTGCGCCACCAGGTGCTGCCGCTGCTGCGCGGCCGCTGGCCGGCGGCGGCGTCCACCATCGCGCGCAGCGCGGCGCACTGTGCCGAGGCGGCGACGCTGATCGATCGCCAGGCTGGGTGCGATCTCGCCGCCGTCGCCGGCGCCGTGCCCGGCAGCCTCTCGGTGGCCGGTCTGTCCGGGCTGGAGCCCCCGGCGCGGCGGGCGGTGGCGCGGCTGTGGCTGCGGCGTCAGGGCTTTGCGGTGCCGGGGCGGGCGCGGCTCGAACGGGTCGTCGGCGAGCTGTTGACGGCGCGCGTCGATGCCGCGCCGCAGGTGGCCTGGGCCGGCTGCGAGGTGCGCCGCTATCGCGACGACCTCTATGCGCTGCAACCGCTGCCGAGGCCGCCGGATGCGGCTCTACGCTGGGTGTCGGGGCGCGAGTTGGTGCTGCCGCATGGACTGGGCGAGTTACAGGTGAGCGGCGCCGAGATGGCGCTGGAGGTGCGCTTCGGTGTCGGTGGGCGGTGTCGCCCGCGCCCGGGCGGGCCGCTGCGCTCGCTCAAGAAGATCTTTCAGGAGGCCGGGGTGCCGCCCTGGCTGCGCCCGCTGGTGCCGTTGCTGTTCGTCGCCGGGACCGATCGACTGGTCGCGGTCGCCGGGGTCTGCGGCTGTCACCCGGAGCAGGCCGGGGCGCCGGGCTGGCTGCGCTGGTCGGGGCACCCCTGGGGCGCGCTCGGGGTGTTTCGCGAGGTCTGCGAGATCGGGCGCGCCGCCGGGGGGGAGGGCGCTCAGTAGAGCGCGGTCATCATCTTGGCGCGATAGCGCGCGACCAGGTCGCCGTCGCCGCCGAGCAGGTCGAACACCGCGAGCATGCCCTTGCGCCCGGCGTCCTCGCCATAGCCGCGATCGCGCTTCATCAGCTCGAGCAGCAGTTCCAGCGCGGTGGCGTGATCGCCCTGGCTCACCGCACGGGCAGCGAGTTGATAGCGGGCCTCGCTGTCGGTGGCATCGGCCTCGAGACGGGCGCGCAGCGTCGCCTCGTCAGCGGCGTCGACGAGCGCGGCGGCGAAGCGCAGCCGGCCACGCAGGGCATTGACCTCGGGGTCGTTGGCCAGCTCGATCGGCAGCCGATCGATCGCCGCCTCGGCCTCGGTGACCTCGCCGCGCGCGGCGCGCAGCTCGACCTCGAGCAGGGCGATGCGGTTGTTCTCCGGGTCCTCGGCGCGGGCCTGTTCGAGCTGTGCGGCGGCCTGCTCGAGTGCGCCCTCGGCGATACTGGTGCGGGCCTGCTCGAGCAGCCCGCTCGAGGCGCGGGGGATGTGGCGATCGAGGAACTCGCGGATCTCTCCCTCGGGCAGCGCGCCCATGAACTCGTCGACCGGCTGGCCGTCCTTGTAGAGCCGTACCGTGGGCAGGCTGCGCACGCCGAACTGTGCGGCCAGCGTCTGCTCCTCCTCGGTGTTGACCTTGGCGAGCAGGAAGCGCCCGGCGTAGCGCTCGGCCAGCCCGGTGAGCAGCGGCATCAGCATGCGACAGGGGGCGCACCAGTCGGCCCAGAAGTCGACCAGCACCGGGCGCTCGTAGGAGCCCTCGATGACGACCGACTGGAAGTTCTCGGCGGTGACGGTCACGACATGGGGTGAATCTGTCATGGGGGATGACTCCTGATGGTGTGGATATTGGCGAGGCCGGTGACGATAGCCACCGGTCGATGACGATTCAAGACGGTCGCGATACGGCTGGGGCCGTGGTCGGAACGGTCACGACCGTCGACAATGACCAGGATACGCGGCGTGCGGACTCTCCCGTCCCGCCCGCATCCATCGAGAGGGAGAGTGAGGAGATGTCCGATCCAATCCATGTGGTCTGTCCCGCCTGCGACGCGGTCAACCGACTGGCGCCGGCGCGCCTCGGCGCGGGCGGACGTTGCGGGCGCTGTCATGCGCCGCTGTTCGGTGGCGAGCCGGTGGCGCTCGACGAGGCGCGCTTCGCCCGTCACCTGGCGCGCAGCGATCTGCCGCTGCTGGTCGATTTCTGGGCGCCCTGGTGCGGTCCCTGCCAGATGATGGCGCCGGCCTTCGCCGCTGCCGCGCGCACCCTCGAGCCCGAGCTGCGGCTGATCAAGGTCGACACCGAGCAGGCCCAGGGGCTGGCCGCGCGGCTCGGTATCCGCAGCATCCCGACCCTGGCGCTGTTTCGCGGCGGGGTCGAGCGTGCCCGTCAGGCCGGTGCCATGGATGCTGCGGGGATCACCGCCTGGGCGCGCCATCAACTGCGCGATGGCGTGAGCTGAAGCAGATGATCGGGTTGGCATTTCGCCGCCCGTGCCGACCGGCGCGCGTGGACAGTGCGCCGACGGTTCTTTAGAATTCAGGCCGGTCAGGGCGCTGCCATTGACCTACCCTGTGTGTCCAACGCCGTCACCCGACGTCCCGTCGCGGTCGTTGCGCATCCTCGCCCGGATTCGGAGATACCCTTGAGAAAACCCGCAGTTCTGGTTCTGGAAGACGGTTCGGTCTTCCGCGGAACATCGATTGGCGCCGATGGCTCGAGCGTCGGTGAGGTGGTGTTCAACACCGCCATGACCGGCTATCAGGAGATCCTCACCGATCCCTCCTATCTGCGCCAGCTCGTGACCCTGACATACCCCCACATCGGCAACGTGGGCGCCAACCCGGAGGACGAGGAGTCCGCCGGCATCCAGGCCGCCGGCCTGATCATCCGCCACTTGCCCCAGCGCGCCAGCAATTTCCGCCAGCGCGAGCGTCTCGACGACTATCTGCGTCGTCAGGGCGTGGTCGGCATCGCCGACATCGACACCCGTCGCCTGACCCGCATCCTGCGCGAGAAGGGCGCGCAGAACGGCTGTCTACAGGCCGGCGACGCCATCGACGAGGCCGCGGCCCTGGCCGCCGCCCGTGACTTCCCCGGGCTCAAGGGCATGGACCTCGCCCAGCAGGCCACCACCGCCGAGCCCTATGCCTGGACCCAGGGCGAGTGGGCGCTCGAGGGCGGGCTGCCCGCGCCGCTCGACCCTGCCGACGAGGCGCTGCCGTTCAAGGTCGTCGCCTACGACTTCGGCGTCAAGCGCAACATCCTGCGCATGCTGGCCTCGCGCGGCTGCAGCGTCACCGTAGTCCCGGCCCGCACCCCCGCCGCCGAGGTGCTGGCGATGAACCCCGACGGGGTGTTCCTCTCCAACGGTCCCGGCGACCCCGAGCCCTGTGACTACGCCATCGCCGCGATCCGCGAGCTGCTCGAGCACCAGGTGCCGCTGTTCGGCATCTGTCTTGGCCACCAGTTGCTCGCGCTCGCCTCCGGCGCTCGCACGCTGAAGATGAAGTTCGGCCACCACGGCGCCAACCACCCGGTGCAGGATCTCGCCACCGGCGCGGTGATGATCAGCAGCCAGAACCACGGCTTCGCCGTCGACGAGGAGACCCTCCCCGAGACGCTGCAGCCGACGCATCGCTCGCTGTTCGACGGCTCGCTGCAGGGTATTCGTCGCTGCGACTGCCCGGCCTTCAGCTTCCAGGGGCACCCCGAGGCCAGTCCCGGCCCCTGTGACGTGGCGCCGCTGTTCGATCAGTTCATCGAGTCCATGCGCGCGCGCGGCTAGACGGGCGGCGTCGCGCGCGTTCCCTCATGTGACGCGCGCGCGGGCTCGACGGATCCGCCAGCGACGGCGGAGTCCGGGGTCGACCGGGTGTTGCGGAGCGGTGCGGGCGCGGATCCCTCGCGGTCCGTCGCCAACGGCATTCGTCTTCCAGCATTTGCGTTCACGTACATCCATTCTCGGATCTCAAGAAACTAACAGAATGCCAAAGCGTACTGACATCCACAGCATCCTGATCATTGGCTCTGGCCCCATCGTCATCGGCCAGGCCTGCGAGTTCGACTACTCCGGCGCCCAGGCCTGCAAGGCGCTGCGGGAGGAGGGGTATCGGGTCATTCTGGTGAACTCGAACCCGGCCACCATCATGACCGACCCCGAGATGGCCGACGCCACCTATATCGAGCCGGTCACCTGGCGCGCGGTGGCGGCGATCATCGAGCGTGAGCGCCCGGATGCGCTGTTGCCGACCATGGGTGGCCAGACCGCGCTCAACTGCGCACTCGACCTGGTGCGCGAGGGCGTGCTCGAGGAGTACGGCGTCGAGCTGATCGGCGCCTCGCGCGAGGCCATCGACAAGGCCGAGGACCGCGACCTGTTCCGTCAGGCGATGCGCAAGATCGGCCTCGACATGCCGCGCTCGGCGATCGCCCACAGCCTCGAGGAGGCCAATCAGGTCCAGGCCTCGATCGGCTTCCCGGCGATTATCCGTCCGTCCTTCACCATGGGCGGCAGCGGTGGCGGCATCGCCTACAACCAGGAGGAGTTCGAGGAGATCTGTCGCCGCGGGCTGGACCTCTCGCCGACCCGCGAGCTGCTGATCGAGGAATCGGTGCTCGGCTGGAAGGAGTACGAGATGGAGGTGGTCCGCGACCGCGCGGACAACTGCATCATCATCTGCTCGATCGAGAACCTCGACCCGATGGGTGTGCACACCGGCGACTCGATCACCGTCGCCCCGGCGCAGACGCTCACCGACAAGGAATACCAGATCATGCGCGACGCCTCGCTGGCGGTGCTGCGCGAGATCGGTGTCGACACCGGTGGCTCCAACGTCCAGTTCGCGATCAACCCCGAGAACGGGCGGATGATCGTCATCGAGATGAATCCGCGCGTCTCGCGCTCCTCGGCGCTGGCCTCCAAGGCCACCGGCTTCCCGATCGCCAAGGTCGCGGCCAAGCTCGCCGTCGGTTATACCCTCGATGAGCTGCGCAACGACATCACCGGCGGCGCCACCCCGGCCTCGTTCGAGCCGACCATCGACTACGTGGTCACCAAGATCCCGCGCTTCGCCTTCGAGAAGTTCGCCCAGGCCGATGCCCGTCTGACCACCCAGATGAAGTCGGTCGGCGAGGTGATGGCGATCGGTCGCACCTTCCAGGAATCGCTGCAGAAGGCGCTGCGCGGGCTCGAGATCGACAAGTACGGGCTCGAGGAGATCGTCGATCCCGCCGACCCCGAGGCCATGGCCAAGCTGCGCCAGGAGCTGCGCCAGGCCGGTATCGATCGGCTGTTCTACGTCGCCGATGCCTTCCGCATGGGGCTCTCGCTCGAGGATATCCACGAGCTGAGCAAGATCGAGCCCTGGTTCCTCGCCGAGATCGAGGACCTGATCGCCAGCGAGCGCGCGCTGGTCGCCGCCGGGCTCGACGGGCTCGATGTCGAGCGGCTGCGTCAGCTCAAGCGTCAGGGCTTCTCCGATCGTCGCATCGCACGGCTGCTCGAGACCACCGAGGACGCCATCCGCGCCCGCCGTCACGCCCTCGGCGTGCGCCCGGTGTTCAAGCGCGTCGACACCTGCGCGGCCGAGTTCGCCGCCACCACCGCCTATCTTTACTCCACCTACGAGGAGGAGTGCGAGTCCGAACCGAGCGATCGCGAGAAGATCATGGTCCTCGGCGGCGGCCCCAACCGGATCGGTCAGGGCATCGAGTTCGACTACTGCTGCGTCCACGCCGCCTTCGCCATGCGCGAGGATGGCTACGAGACCATCATGGTCAACTGCAACCCGGAGACGGTCTCGACCGACTACGACACCTCCGACCGGCTCTACTTCGAGCCGCTCACCCTCGAGGATGTACTCGAGGTGGTCGAGTGCGAGCGCCCGCGCGGCGTGATCGTGCAGTACGGCGGCCAGACCCCGCTCAAGCTCGCCCGCGCGCTCGAGGCCGCCGGGGTGCCGATCATCGGCACCACCCCGGACAGCATCGACCTGGCCGAGGACCGCGAGCGCTTCCAGCACATGATCCAGGACCTGGGGCTGCTGCAGCCGCCGAACGCGACCGCGCGCAGCGAGGCCGAGGCGGTGGCGCTGGCCGCCGACATCGGCTACCCGCTGGTGGTGCGTCCGTCCTACGTGCTCGGCGGCCGGGCGATGGAGATCGTCTACGAGGAGGCCGATCTCGAGCGCTACATGCGCGAGGCGGTGCGTGTCTCCAACGAGTCGCCGGTGCTGCTCGATCGCTTCCTCGATGATGCCATCGAGGTCGACGTCGACGCTATCAGCGACGGCCAGGACGTGCTCATCGGCGGCATCATGGAGCACATCGAGCAGGCCGGCGTGCACTCGGGCGATTCGGCCTGCTCGCTGCCGCCCTACACCCTGCCGGCCTCGATCCAGGACCGGATGCGCGAGCAGATGGCGAAGATGGCGCGCGCGCTCAACGTCGTCGGCCTGATGAACGCCCAGTTCGCGGTCAAGGGCGAGGAGATCTACATCCTCGAGGTCAATCCGCGCGCCTCGCGCACCGTGCCCTTCGTCTCCAAGTCGATCGGTGTGCCGCTGGCCAAGGTCGCCGCGCGCTGCATGGCCGGTCGCTCGCTGGCCGAGCAGGGCTACGAGCGCGAGAGCCGTCCCAAGCACTATTTCGTCAAGGAGGCGGTGTTCCCCTTCGTCAAGTTCCCCGGCGTCGACACCGTGCTGGGTCCAGAGATGAAGTCCACCGGCGAGGTGATGGGCGTCGGCGACACCTTCGGCGAGGCCTATGCCAAGGCCCAGGAGGGCGCCGGTTCGCTGCTGCCCGGCCGTGGCGGCAAGGCGCTGCTGAGTGTGCGTGATGCCGACAAGTCGCGATTGATGCGTGTCGCCCGCGATCTGATCGAGTTCGGCTTCAGCCTCTATGCCACCCACGGCACCGCTGCGGCGGTGCGCGAGGCGGGGCTCGAGTGCGTCGGGGTGAACAAGGTCGCCGAGGGGCGCCCGCACCTGGTCGACATGATCAAGAACAACGAGGTCAGCCTGATCGTCAACACTACCGAGGGTGCCCAGGCGATCGCCGATTCCGCCGAGATCCGCCGCGCCGCGCTGCAGCACAAGGTGTGCTACACCACCACCATCGCCGGCGCCGAGGCGACCTGTCTGGCGCTCAAGCAGCTGGACATCTGTACCGTCAATCGGTTACAAGATCTCCATTGATCCAGACCGAACGGGCGCCCCGCACGGGGTGCCCGTGGTTTCTTTTTGTCTTTTTGGGGTCCGCAACGGGCCCGAACGATCGCGCGCTACGGCACGCGGTCCATCCATACGAGGGAATCACCCATGACCCAGGTACCTCTGACCGCGAGAGGCGCTGAGAAATTGCGTGAAGAATTGGACCAGCTCAAGCGTGTCGAACGGCCGCGCGTGATCGAGGCGATCGCCGAGGCGCGCGAGCACGGCGATCTCAAGGAGAACGCCGAGTATCACGCCGCGCGTGAACAGCAGGGCTTCATCGAGGGTCGCATCAAAGACATCGAGTCGAAGCTCTCCAACGCGCAGATCATCGATGTCACCACGCTGCCGCGTACCGGTCGGGTGGTGTTCGGCGCGACCGTGCACGTGCTCGAGCTGGATAAGGATCAGGAACTCAAGTACCGCATCGTCGGCGAGGACGAGGCCGACCTCAAGCTGGGGATGATCTCGGTCTCCTCGCCGATCGCGCGCAGCCTGATCGGCAAAAGCGAGGGTGACATCGCCTCGGTCGATGCCCCCGGCGGGGTGCGTGAGTTCGAGATCCTCGAGGTCGAATACATCTGAACTCGCGCGGCGGTGCCGCTCAGCCGGCGCCGCCGCGCGAGACCCGTGCCAGCAGCCAGTCGAGCGCGCGGGTCGACAGGATCCGTCTCAGTCCGCCGAGCACATGGGTCGGCAGGGTGACATAATATCTCGGGCGGGGTCGCGGGCTCTCGACGGCGTGGACCAGTGCGCGCAGCACCGCCTCGGGTGGCAGGGTGAAGGGTTGCGCCTTGCCCGGCTTGGTCAGGCGCTGCTCGGCACGGACATAGGCGTCGCGATGGACGCTGTGCTCGACGTCGATGTGGTCGCGAAAGGCGCGGTGGGCGTTGTCGCGGAAGCGGCTGGTGATCGGTCCCGGCTCGATCAGCGAGACCTCGATGCCGCTGCCGCGCAGCTCCAGGCGCAGGGTGTCGGTCAGACCCTCGAGCGCATACTTGCTGGCGACATAGGCGCCGCGGAAGGGCAGTGGGATGAGCCCGAGGATGGAGCTGTTGTGGACAATGCGGCCCTCTCCCTGACGGCGCATCACCGGGATCACCCGGCAGGTCAACTCGTGCCAGCCGAGCAGGTTGGTCTCGAGCTGCGCACGCAGCGTCGCGCGACTGAGGTCCTCGACCGCGCCGGGCTGCCCGTAGGCGCCGTTGTTGAACAGCGCATCGAGCCTGCCGCCAGTGAGCGTGAGCGCCTGCTCGAGCCCTGCGGCGATGCTCGCCGAGTCGTCGAGATCGATCCGCACCGCTTCCAGACCGCTGGCGGTCAGCCGCTCGACGTCGGCCTCGGCGCGTGCCGAGGCGATCACCCGCCAGCCGCGGCGCGCCAGCCCCTCGGCGCAGTGCGCGCCGATGCCGCTGGAGCAACCGGTGATGAGAATCGAGGGCTGACGGGTCGAGGGCATGGTGTCCTGGCTCAAACCTGGTTTCGAGGGGCTGTCATTGAAGGCCAATTCCATGCTGGCCCGCAACCCCTCATGGTATCGGCGCACGGCCGGTGGGCCGCGACCGCCGTTGTTTATCCGATGACGAGGTATGATCAATGCCGATCTATGAATATCGCTGCGAGGCGTGCGGACACGAGATGGAGGCGATGCAGAAGATCAGCGATGCGCCGCTGACCGACTGTCCCGCCTGCGGCAAGTCCGAACTCAAGAAGCAGATCTCCGCGGCCGGCTTCCGTCTCAAGGGCGGCGGCTGGTACGAGACCGACTTCAAGCAGGGCAAGAAGAAGAACCTGCATGAGGGCTCGAGCAGCGGTTCCGACAAGGCCGCCTGACCCGGCTCGCGGGGACCGTGCTTGCGTGCGCGGTCGCCGCTTCAGTATCTTCTCGCCCCCGCGAGGGGGAGTGGTACGAAGCGGCGCCCGCCGTCGGCGATGCGCCGTGAGGCCGGTTCCTCCTGTTCGAGCCGCAAGCCGCGCTGGCGCGCCCAGCGCGGTTTTTTGGTTTCTCATGTCCCGGACGCCGACGCCGTCCGGGGTCGGGGCATTCGGCCCCAGGCGAGCGACTGCGCGATGACGCGGCGCCGCGAACGATCAACGACGACTTTCAGGACAATGGGGCGATAGAACGATGCGCACGCACTACTGTGGGGACTTGAACGGCAGCCATGACGGCCAGGAGGTCGTGCTCTGCGGCTGGGTGCATCGGCGCCGCGACCACGGCGGGGTGATCTTCGTCGATCTGCGCGACCGCGACGGCCTGGTGCAGGTGGTGTTCGACCCCGATCGCGCCGAGATCTTCGCCCGCGCCGAGCAGGTCCGCAGCGAGTTCGTGCTGCGCGTCAAGGGCCGGGTGCGGCCGCGTCCCGAGGGCACCGTCAACCCCGATCTGCCCACCGGCGAGATCGAGGTGCTGGGCCTGGAGCTGGAGATCCTCAACGCTGCGGCCACGCCGCCGATCCAGCTCGAGAGCCATGTCGCCGACGCCTCCGAGGAGGTGCGCCTGCGCTATCGCTATCTCGACCTGCGTCGCCCCGAGATGCAGGCGCGGCTGCGCACCCGCAGCCAGGTCAGCCGGGTGATGCGCCGCTTCCTCGACGAGCACGGCTTCCTCGATATCGAGACCCCGATCCTCACCAAGTCGACCCCCGAGGGCGCGCGCGACTATCTGGTGCCCAGTCGCACCCACCCCGGTGAGTTCTTCGCCCTGCCGCAGTCGCCGCAGCTGTTCAAGCAGCTGCTGATGATGTCGGGGATGGATCGCTACTATCAGGTCGCGCGCTGCTTCCGCGACGAGGACTTGCGCGCCGATCGTCAGCCCGAGTTCACCCAGCTCGACATCGAGGCCTCCTTCGTCGACGAGGAGACGCTGATGGGGCTGATGGAGTCGATGATCCGCACCCTCTTCGAGGAGGTCAACGGCGAGACCCTGCCCAACCCCTTCCCGCGCATGACCTATGCCGAAGCGATGCGTCGCTACGGCTCCGACCGCCCCGACCTGCGCGTGGCGCTGGAGCTGATCGACGTCGCCGACCTGATGGATGGCGTCGATTTCAAGGTCTTCGCCGGTCCCGCCCAGGACCCCGAGGGTCGCGTGGCGGCGCTGCGCCTGCCCGGCGGCGGCTCGCTCACGCGCAAGGAGATCGACGGCTACACCCAGTTCGTCGGTATCTACGGCGCCAAGGGGCTGGCCTACATCAAGGTCAACGAGTGGTCGAGCAAGGGGCGCGAGGGGCTGCAGTCGCCGATCCTCAAGTTCCTCCCCGACGCCACCGTCGAGGGCATCATGGCGCGTACCGGCGCCGAGGACGGCGACCTGATCTTCTTCGGCGCCGACAAGGCGCGGGTGGTCAACGAGTCGATCGGCGCGTTGCGCGTCAAGCTCGGCGAGGACCGCGGGCTGATGGCCGAGGGTTGGCACCCGCTGTGGGTGGTCGACTTCCCGATGTTCGAGCACGATCCCAACGCCGATCGCTGGGTGGCCCTGCACCATCCCTTCACCGCGCCCAAGGAAGAGCAGCTCGACAGCCTCTCCAGTGATCCGGGCAGCTGTCTGTCGCGTGCCTACGACATGGTGCTCAACGGTACCGAGGTCGGCGGTGGGTCGATCCGTATCCACCGCGAGGCGGTGCAGCGCCAGGTCTTCGAGCTGCTCAAGATCAGCGACGAGCAGGCCGAGGAGCGCTTCGGCTTCCTCCTCCAGGCGCTCAAGTTCGGCTGCCCGCCGCACGGTGGCATCGCCTTCGGTCTCGACCGCCTGGTGATGCTGATGACTGGCGCGCAGTCGATCCGCGACGTCATGGCCTTCCCCAAGACCCAGACCGCGGCCTGTCTGCTCACCGACGCCCCTTCGGCGGTCGACGAGGCGCAGCTCAAGGAGCTGGCGCTGCGGTTGCGCCAGCGCGGCTGAGCCCGTCGCTCCCGCCCGCACGCCCGTCGCGGGCGTCGGCAACACGCGCCACCGTGAGGTGGCGTGTGCTCATTTCTCCCTCAGGCCGCCGGTCGTGACGCCGAGGCCGAACCAAGACAGGTAACGTTGATGGCCAAGTGTGTGGATCCCGGGATCCTGCGTCAGCTCAGGGTGAGCGAGGCGGAGGCAGAGGCAATGAGCCGGCTGCCGCGCAAGCGCCCGCAGTCGGTGCTGGTGGTCATCTGTACCCGCGGGGGCGAGTTCCTGATGTTGCGCCGGGCGCGTCCGCTGGCCTTCTGGCAGTCGGTCACCGGCAGCCTCGATGCCGGCGAGAGCCCGCGTCAGGCCGCCGCGCGCGAGGTCTACGAGGAGACCGGGCTGCGTGCCGGCGGGCGCTTGATCGACCTGCACCAGTCGGCGCTGTTCCCGATCGTGCGCGCCTGGCGCAAGCGGTATGCGCCCAATGTCTGCTTCAATCGCGAGTACTGGTTCGCGCTGGTGCTCGAGACCCGACGCCTGGTGCGGCTCAATCCGCGCGAGCATCTCGAGTACCGCTGGGTGCCGGCGAGCGCCGCCGCGCGGCTCACCGCCTCCTGGACCAATCGCGACGCCATCCGTGCTCTGGTCGGGACGTTGGGCTGATCGCCGCGCCCTGTCGATCGCGGCTTATACTTGAGCCGTGCGCGGGATGTCCGGCGCACCCCTGGCCGTGATGCCGGGGTTCATCGTTGGGGGCGGGGTCAGATGTCCGCTCTCGATCGGCCTGATGCGAGGAGGGGGAATGATGCGTATTCGTGGACTGCTGACCGCTGGCCTGGTGGCGGCGCTGTGGTGTGGGGGCGCGCTGGCGCGTGATCTGGTGAGCGCGGCCGATCCCGAGGCGGTGCTGACGGTGGCCAAGGGCTTCGGCAGCGCCGAGTTGCAGACCGACAGTGTCGGCGACCCGCGTATCCGTGGGCGGATGTTCGGGGTCATCTATCTGGTGACCTTCTATGGCTGTGATGACGGCAAGGACTGCAAGGACATCCTGTTCTATGCCGGCTGGGAACAGCCTGGTCTGACCCTCGAGGACGTCAATCGCTGGAATCGCGACAAGCGCTTCGGCAAGGCCTATATCGACGACGAGGGCGATGCGGTGCTGGAGTTCGCCGTCAACCTCAACTACGGCGTCACCCCGCGCAACCTCGAGGACACCTTCGACTGGTGGGGTGTGGTGCTGCGCGAGTTCCGCGAGGAGATGCTCTAGCGAGCGCGCGTGCGTCGTCACCGCTGATCCGTCATGCAATGCCCCAAGTGTCGTGCCGAGCAGTCCGATCATGCCGACATCTGCACGGCCTGCGGGCTGGTCTTCGCCAAGTACTACAAGCATCACCCGCCATCCGGCGAGGCCCCGTCGCCGCCTGCGCGCCGGGGTGTGCGACGGCGGCCGCCGGGGCGCGTGGCCGAGCTGCTGTTCGGCGCGCCCCCGGCCGGCGGCGCACCGGTGCTGGCCCTTCGTGTCCTGCTCTGGTGTGTGCTGCTGGTCTGGGGGCTGCGGCTGATGGCCGCGCCGGTGTCGAGCAATGCCGCCGGCGAGTCGCTGCTGCATCTGGTCAATCTGCCCTTCCACGAGGCCGGGCACGTCATCTTCGCTCCGCTCGGCGACTTCATCGGCTCGCTCGGCGGCACCCTGGGGCAGCTGCTGATGCCGCTGATCTGTCTGCTGGTGCTGCTGCTGCGTACTCGTGACCCCTTCGGTGCGAGCGTCTGTCTGTGGTGGTTCGGGGAGAATTTTCTCGATATCGCGCCCTATGTCGCCGATGCCCGCGCCGGGGTGTTGCCGCTGCTCGGCGGCAACACCGGACAGACCGCGCCCTATGGATTTCACGACTGGGAATACCTATTAACCGAGACCGGGCTGTTGCATCTCGATCGTGCGCTCGCTCAGGCCAGTCATCTGCTCGGCGCCCTGCTGATGCTCGCCGCGCTGGTCTGGGCGGCGCTGTTGCTGCTGCGCCAGTGGCGCGCGCTCGAACACGGCTGAGTCCCGGCCCTCGGTCGTTCTCCTTTCGTTGTCCGCTTTGCTGTAAGGAATCCCATGTCTCGATCATCCTCCGTCGCGCCCGATCGTCCGGGCACCCGCGATCTGCGTGCCTTGGCGCGTCTGCTGCGTTTCACCCTGCCTTATCGCTGGCGCCTGCTCGCCGCGCTCGCCGCGTTGCTGTTCGCCGCCGGGTCGGTGCTGGCCTTCGGTCAGGTGATCCGGGTGGTGGTCGATCGCGGGCTGTCGAGCGGTTCGGCGGTGGCGCTCGATCGCTCGTTGCTGCTGTTCCTCGCCGTGGTGGTGCTCACCGCCGGGGCGATGATGGCGCGCAGTTATCTGCTCAACTGGATCGGCGAGCGGGTGGTCGCCGACATCCGGCGCGCGGTCTTCGATCGGGTGCTGGGACTCGATGTCGGCTTCTTCGAGACCACCCGCACCGGCGAGGTGATCTCGCGACTGACCAGTGATACCGCGCTGCTGCAGGTGGTGGTCGGCTCGACCCTGGCGATGGCGCTGCGCACCTCGTTGATGATGCTCGGTGGCATCGCCATGCTGGCGGTGACCAGTCCGGGGCTGACCGGACTGGTATTGCTCGGGGTGCCGCTGGTGATCGGCCCGGCCTGGCTGTTGGGGCATCGGGTGCGCCGTCTCTCGCGCGCCAGTCAGGACCGGGTGGCCGATGTCGCCGCCTATGTCGACGAGGTGATCCACGGCATCCGCACCGTGCAGGCCTGTGGTCACGAACCGATCGATCGGCGTCGTTATGGCGAGCAGGTGGAGTCGGCCTTCGAGGTGGCGCGTCGGCGCTCGCTGACCAGCGCGCTGCTCTCCGGTATCGCCACTCTGCTGACCTTCGGCGCGATCGGCGTGGTGTTGTGGATCGGTGGCCATCAGGTGCTCGACGGCACTCTCAGTGGCGGTGAACTCTCGGCCTTCCTGTTCTACGCCATCCTGGTGGCCGGTTCGGTCGGCTCGCTCAGCGAGCTGGCCGGGCAGTTGCTGCGCGGCGCCGGGGCCAGCGAGCGGTTGATGGAGCTGCTCGAGGCGCGTCCGGCGATCGCCGCGCCGAACGATCCGGTGACGCTGCCTCGGCCGACGCGTGGCGAGGTCCGTTTCGACGACGTGCGCTTCTGCTATCCGTCGCGTCCAGACACCGCGGCGCTGGAGGCGCTGTCGGTGGTGGTGCGCCCGGGCGAACGGGTGGCCCTGGTGGGACACTCGGGGGCGGGCAAGTCGACCCTGTTCCAGCTGCTGCTGCGCTTCTACGATCCTGCCGCCGGGGCCGTGCGCTTCGATGGCGTGGATCTGCGCGCGCTCGATCCGCGCGAGCTGCGCGGGCGGATCGCGCTGGTGCCGCAGGATCCGGTGATCTTCGCCGCCAGCGCCTGGGAGAACATCCGCTACGGCATGGAGTCGGCGACCGACGCCGAGGTGCGGCGCGCCGCAGAGGCGGCGCATGCGGCCGAGTTCCTCGATCGTCTGCCGCAGGGCTTCGACACCGATCTCGGCGAGCGCGGAGTACAGCTCTCCGGCGGCGAGCGTCAGCGGATCGCCATCGCCCGTACCATCCTGCGCGACCCGGCGCTGCTGCTGCTCGACGAGGCGACCAGCGCGCTCGATGCCGAGAGCGAGCGTCTGGTGCAGGATGCACTCGAGGAGTTGATGCGCGGGCGCACCAGCATCGTCATCGCCCACCGGTTGGCGACGGTGCGCAACGTCGACCGCATCCTGGTGGTCGACGGTGGGCGGATCGTCGCCGCCGGGCGCCATGAGACGCTGATCGCCGAGGGTGGGCTCTATGCGCGACTGGCCGCGCTGCAGTTCCAGGAGCCGACGCCGGCGCGCGCGGCGCCGGTCGTCTGAGCCGGGGTCAGTCGCGCGGGGCCAGGTCGCGGTCGAACAGTTCGCGATAGTGCTCGGCGTAGGGGGCGAGGGCGCGATAGACGAAACCCGGCACCACCCGCGATTCCTGACGCTCGAACTTGCTGCGCACGTGGTTGAGGTTGCGCAGCAGCTTCATCTCGATCACCGCGCGGGCGAACTCCAGCCCGCGGGGGCCACGGTTGCGCTGCAGCCAGACCACCAGCTTACGGATGAGCAGCGGCGGACGCCCGGTGCCGGGCGGGTGGTTGAGCCGCTCCATGAAGCGCGGCATGCCGCGGGTGCGGTCGCCGCCTTCGGTGAGGGTGCCGAACTCGAGGTCGGGGCGCAGCATCTCGAACATCTGCTCGCCGCGCTCGGTGCGCGCCATCACCCACTGCCAGCCCAACTCCGCGCCCATGTAGCCGATGGTCAGGTCGCTCAGCGCGTTGGGGTAGTCGAAGCAGGACAGACAGGCCGAGGGAAAGATGCCGTGGAGCTTGTCCATCGGAAAGTCGATGTAGTTGACCCGCTCGACGGTGCCGTCCTCGTGACGCAGCCAGAGGCTGAAGTCCTGCATGAACTCGTGATGGACCACGGTCGCGGGCGAGCGCGAGATCTGCTCGAGGAAGTATTCGAGATCGGGGTAGGAGACGTTGTCGCTGCAGGGGATGCCGATCACGTACAGCGCCTCGAGCCCGAGTTCGGCCTCGATCGCGCGCAGCGCGTGCACCTGACAACCGGTGCCGATGAAGGCCAGGCGCTTGATGCCCTGTTCGCGCACCAGATCGAGCAAGCCGAGATTGGGCGACAGGCTGGGCTTGTTGCCGGCGGTGGCGAGCACCTCTTCGGGGGTGCGGGCGAGGATCGGCTGGGCCTTGAAGCGGGTGCCGGGTGCGGCGGCGGTGGTGATCACCGCCTCGACCTCGCCGCGTTCGAGCAGGCGCGCGCCGAGGGTGGTGACCATGCCGCTCCACTGCGCGCCGGGGCGCGGGGCGCGCATGCGCGCGGCATAGGTGGCGCGGTAGCAGCCGAACAGCAGCTCGTCGCCGTCGCCACGGCTGCGACCGAACAGACGCTGCTCGATGGCGTCGGTCTGGTTGTTGACGAACATGCACGCCTGGGTCATCTGTGGCTTGAGTGCGCTGTCGCACAGCCCGCAGTCGCTGCACAGACGGGGGCGACCCTTGAGTCGGTCGTCGTTGCTGAGTAGCGAGATCTGACCCATGCCCTTGGACGGGCCCTCGGCGACGGGTGCGGCGGACTGATTCATCGCTGCGCCTCGTGCGGCTGGTGGCTGGCTGCGGGATGACGGATCGGCATGCTGGATCTCCTCGTGGTCGATGGGCACGCCGCGCGCGTCGGTCTGCGCCGGGCGTTGCCCGGAGTGGCTTGGAGGACGGTCGTCGGGGGACCGCCGTGGGCGGCGTGCAGTCTGCCGCAAATGGTTGCGCGCAGTCCATCGGCCCCGGTCATGGAAAGGGCAACCCCATTGCGCCATTCTCATCGGTGATTGACCCCGTCGGCTTGACCACGGTCGAGCAGGGGCGCTAGGGTCGCGAACTTGATCGAATAAGGCTTGGGGCGGGCTGCGCGCCGCGCGACCGGCTCCATGGTTCATCGGGACAACGTCCAGCAAGCGCCTGCGTGCGCGACGGTCTTGGGCGTGTCCGCTCCATCAGGCCGTTTGCGCCGAACAGACTAAGCAACAAGGTTTGCAGCGTTATGCCCATCCCGTTCCCGTTTTCCGCCGTTGTCGCCCAGGAGGAGATGAAACGCTCCTTATTGATCGCTGCCATCGATCCCTCGATCGGCGGTGTACTGGTATTCGGTGACCGCGGCACCGGCAAGTCCACCGCGATCCGTGGCCTGGCCGCCCTGCTGCCGAAGATGCGCGCCGTCGATTGCACCTATCAGTGCGATCCCGAGGCCAGCGATGACGCCCTGTGTGAGGATTGCCGCGCCAAGCGTGCCGCGGGCCGGACGCTGAAGAGTCGTCAGGTGCCGGTGCCGGTGGTCGATCTGCCGCTCGGCGCCACCGAGGACCGCGTGATCGGCGCCCTCGACCTTGAGCGCGCCCTGACCAAGGGCGAGAAGGCCTTCGAGCCGGGTCTGCTGGCGCGTGCCCATCGCGGCTTCCTCTACATCGACGAGGTCAACCTGCTCGAGGACCATCTGGTCGACTCGCTGCTCGACGTTGCCGCCTCGGGGCAGAACCTGGTCGAGCGCGAGGGCCTGAGCGTCCGCCACCCGGCGCGCTTCGTGCTCGTCGGCTCCGGTAACCCCGAGGAGGGCGAGCTGCGCCCGCAGCTGCAGGACCGCTTCGGTCTCTCCGTCGAGGTCAAGACCCCGCAGGACCTGCCCACCCGGATGAAGGTGGTGCGACTGCGCGATGCCTTCGAGCGCGACCCCAATGCCTTCGTCGAGAAGTGGAAGCGCCAGGACGGCAAGGTGCGTCGCCAGATCCAGAAGGCGCGCGAGCTGCTGCCCAACGTCGAGGTGCCGGATGCGACCCTCGAGCGCGCCGGCGAGCTGTGCATGAAGCTCGGCACCGACGGGCTGCGCGGCGAGCTTACCCTGATCCGCGCCGCGCGTGGTCTGGCTGCGCTGCAGGGCGATACCGAGGTCCTCGACAGCCACCTCAAGGAGGTCGCCACCTCGGCGCTGCGTCACCGTCTGCGTCGTGACCCGCTCGATGAGTCCGGTTCCACCAGCCGGGTCGAGCGCGCCGTGGCGGAACTGTTCGGGGAATGAACATGACCGCCGCGAATCCCGCCGCCGATCGAGGCGTCGAGGCGGGTCCGCCCCCGGCCGGGGCGGGCCTCTCCGCGTGGGATGATGCGGTACTGGCTGCGGCCCTGATGAGCGTCGATCCGGTCGGGACCGGCGGCGTCGCGCTGCGGGCCCTCGCCGGCCCGGTGCGCGAGCAGTGGCTGAGCCTGATGCGCGATCTGCAGCCGCCCGAGGCGCCGCATCGCCGCATCCCGCTGCACGTCTCCGACGGCCGCCTGCTCGGTGGCCTCGATTTGGCCGCGACCCTCAACGCCGGGCGCCCGATCGCCGAACGTGGCCTGCTGGTGGAGGCCGATGGTGGTCTGGTGGAGCTGGCGATGGCCGAGCGCATCTCGGCCCATACCGCCGCGCGACTGACCATGGCCTTCGACTCGGGCGAGGTGGTGCTCGAACGCGATGGTCTGGCGATGCGTACCCCGTCGCGCTTCGCGGTGGTGGCGCTCGACGAGGGTGTGGGCGAGGACGAGGGGCTGCTCAATGCGCTGCTCGATCGTCTCGCCTTCCACGTCGATCTCACCCACATCCGTGTCCACGAGGCGATCGCCTGCGACTACGATCCCGAGGACGTGGTACAGGCGCGTGCGCGTCTCGCCGGGCTGACCCTCGACGAGGCGCAGCTCGAGGCGCTGTGCGGTACCGCGCTGGCGCTCGGTATCCCCTCGCTGCGTGCATCGCTATTCGCCTGTCGGGTCGCCTGCGCCTCGGCGGCGCTCGAGGGCCGCGAGCAGGTGGAGGCCGAGGACCTGGCCGTCGCCGCGCGTCTGGTGCTGGCGCCGCGTGCCACCCAGCTGCCGCCGAGCGAGGAGCAGCCGCCCGAGGAGCCGCCGCCACCGCCGGAAGAGCCCGAGGAGCAGGAGCAGAACCAGTCCGAGGAGCAGCAGCAAGAGCCGCAGGAACTCGAGGACACCGTGCTCGACGCGGCCAAGGCGGCGATCCCCGCCGACCTGCTCTCGCAGCTCCAGCTCGGCACCCTGCGTCGCTCGCGCTCGCGCGCCACCGGCAAGGCCGGTGCGGTGCAGAACGCGCCGACCCGCGGTCGGCCGGCCGGGGTGCTGCGCGGCGAGTTGCGTGCCGGGCTCAAGCTCAACGTCGTCGAGACCCTGCGCGCCGCTGCGCCCTGGCAGCGGTTGCGGCGTGAGGAGCGGGCACGCCGCGGCATCGAGTCCTCGCGCATCGAGGTGCGTCAGGACGACTTCCGCATCACCCGCTTCAAGCACCGCTCCGAGACCACGACCATCTTCATGGTCGACGCCTCGGGCTCCTCGGCGCTGCACCGTCTGGCCGAGGCCAAGGGTGCGGTCGAGATGCTGCTGGCCGACTGCTATGTGCGCCGTGACCAGGTGGCCCTGATCGCCTTCCGCGGCAAGGGCGCCGAGGTGTTGCTGCCGCCGACCCGCTCGCTGGTGCGTGCCAAGCGCACCCTCGCCGGTCTGCCCGGTGGCGGCGGTACACCGCTGGCCTCGGGGATCGATCTGGGGATGATGATGGCCGACTCGATCCAGCGTCGTGGCGGCACCCCGATCCTGATCCTGATGACCGATGGTCGCGCCAACGTGGCGCGCGACGGCGCCGGTGGTCGGGCGCGCGCCTTCGACGAGGCCAAGGCCGCGGCGCGGGCGGTGCGGGCGCAGGAGATGAGCGCCATGGTGATCGACACCTCGCCACGGCCGCAGCAGCAGGGACGCGAACTCGCCGCCGAGATGGGTGCGCGTTACCTGCCGCTGCCGCACGCCGATGCCGGTGCGTTGAACCAGGCGGTTCGCGCGGCGACCGGCTGAGGTGACGACAGGCCGCAGCGACGACGCCACCCTCGGGGTGGCGTCGTCGCGTTGGGGCGTCGAGCAGGGGTTGCCTCGTCTCCGGCACCCAGCCGTGCCGGGGTGGTGTCCGTGTATGGATTGCATCCGACAGGAGGTGTTCGAACGATGAGGTTTGCCATGGCCAAGCGGCTCGACTGGGCGCGTGACGGTACGAGCTGGCCGAATCACGAGCACAGTCGTTTCGTCTCCGCCGCCGGGGTGCGCTGGCACGTCCAGGTGATGGGGCGGGGGCCGGTGTTGCTGCTGGTGCACGGTACCGGCGCGGCCACCCACTCCTGGCGTGATCTGGCCCCGCTGCTGGCGGAGCGCTTCACCCTGGTCGCGCCCGATCTGCCGGGGCACGGTTTCAGCGCGCCGCTGCCCTATGCGCGCATGTCGCTTCCCGGCATGGCCGAGGCCCTGGTCGAACTGCTCGCGTGTCTGCGGATGTCGCCGGCGCTCGTGCTGGGGCATTCGGCCGGCGCCGCGATCCTGACGCGCGCGGCACTCACCGGGGGGCTCGCGCCACGGGCGCTGATCAGTCTCAACGGTGCGTTGCTGCCCTGGCGCGGGCTGCCGGGCCACGTCTTCTCGCCGACCGCACGCCTGTTCGCCACGACACCGATGATCTCGCGCTTTCTCTCCTGGCACGCGCTCGATCGCAAGGCGGTCGAGGGCATGGTGGCGAGCACCGGGTCGGTGCTCGAGGCACGCGGGGTCGACCTCTATCGCCGTCTCGTCGGCGACACCGGGCATGTCCGCGCGACCCTGTCGATGATGGCCAATTGGGATCTGTCGCTGATCGAGCGTGGACTGTCCGAGCTGAGGCCTCCGTTGTTCCTGGTCGTCGGCGAGGGCGACCGGACCGTCTCGCCGCGCGAGGCCGAGCGAGTGCGCACGCTCGCGCCCGACGCGGAGCTGGTCGAGCTGCCGGGACTCGGCCATCTCGCGCATGAGGAACGTCCCCTGGCGGTGGGTGCCCTGGTGCTCGATATCGCCGCGCGCCAGGGGCTCTGAACGCGGTGCGCGCGAGGGCGTCGTGGGCGCCTTCTGGCTCGTCCCGCCGGGTGGTCGACAGTTGGCTGGGTTTCGCCGAGTGCGCTGATGCCTGTCAAGGTTTCCGGTGTGCCTCGGGGGTAGACGCGGCAAGCATCCTGCTATACTGTCAACTTAAAATGACACATATTTTGGTAACGTAGACTTGACACTCATGGACTCCAAGGTTTCCGTCAACACCACGAATCAGAAGAAGCCTCACGCGGTCGTCATCGGTAGTGGATTCGGCGGTCTCGCCGCATCGATCCGGCTGGCTGCGCGCGGTTATCGCGTCACCGTCCTCGAGCGTCTCGATGCCCCTGGTGGGCGTGCCTACGTACATCATCGCGATGGCTTCGCTTTCGATGCCGGTCCGACTATCGTCACCGCTCCCTTCCTGCTCGAGGAGCTGTGGTCGCTGTGCGGACGCAAGTTCTCCGACGACATCGACCTGCGCTTGATGGATCCCTTCTACCGGATCCGTTTCGATGACGGCAAGGTGTTCGACTACAGCGGCGATCCGGAGGCGGTGAAGGCGCAGATCGCGCAGTACTCGCCGGACGACGTCGAGGGTTACGACCGCTTCATGAAGTACAGCGAGGGAGTGTTCAAGGTCGGCTTCGAGGACCTCGCGCACATCCCCTTCACCTCCTGGACCGACATGGCCAAGATCGTGCCGGAGATGGCGCTCAAGCAGAGCTACCGCACCGTCTACGGCATGGTCTCGAAGTACATCAAGGACCCCTACATCCGTCAGGTGCTCTCCTTCCACCCGCTGCTCGTCGGTGGCAACCCCTTCAAGGTCACCTCGATCTATACCCTGATCTCCTTCCTGGAGCGCAAGTGGGGTGTGCACTCGGTGATGGGTGGGACCGGCGCCCTGGTGCGTGGCATGGTCGACCTGGTCGAGGGGCAGGGCAGCGAGATCCGCTACAAGGCCGAGGTCGAGCAGATCATGGTCGACTCGCGGCGTCGCGCCACCGGCGTGCGCCTGACCTCGGGTGAGGAGATCGCCGCCGACATCGTCGTCTCCAATGCCGATGCGGCCAACACCTATCGCCGTCTGCTGCCGGCGACGGTGCGCCGCCGCTGGACCGACCGCAAGGTCGAGGATTCCAAGTTCTCCGCCGGTCTGTTCGTCTGGTACTTCGGCACCAAGCGCCAGTACCCCGACGTCAAGCACCACACCATCCTGCTCGGCCCGCGTTATCGCGAGCTGATCCAGGACATCTTCGAGAACAAGCGACTGGCCGAGGACTTCAGCCTCTATCTCTACCGGCCCACGGCGACCGACCCGAGTCTCGCCCCTGAGGGCTGCGATACCTTCTACGCCCTGTCGCCCGTGCCGCACCTCGGTAGCGGCACCGACTGGGCCACGGTGGCCGAGGAGTACCGGGCGAAGATCGCCCGCTACCTCAGCGATTCCGTGTTGCCTGGACTGGAGGACCAGATCGCGACCTCGTTGGTCACGACGCCGCAGGACTTCCAGGATCGGCTCAACTCCTATCTCGGTGCCGGGTTCAGCTTCGAGCCGACCCTCACCCAGAGCGCGTGGTTCCGTCCGCACAACAAGAGCGAGGAGGTCGACGGCCTCTATCTCGTTGGTGCGGGCACTCATCCAGGGGCCGGGATCCCCGGCGTCATCTCTTCCGCCCGTGTGCTCGATACGGTGGTTCCTGATGCGACTAGCTATGTCTAACACCATGACCGAAGCGCCGGCTCGTGCCTCGGCGGCGGATCTCGCCGCCTGTCGCGAGCTTCTACGCGGGGGGTCGCGTTCCTTCTACGCGGCCTCCTTCCTGCTGCCACAACGTTTCCGCGAACCGGCGACCGCACTCTATGCGTTCTGCCGCATCGCCGACGACGCGATCGACTGCGCCCCCGACGAGCCGGGCGCGCAGGCGCGGGCGCTCGCCGAGTTGCGCGAACGCCTCGATCTGGTCTACGACGGTCGACCGTTCGACGATCCGGCCGATCGCACCCTCTCCGACGTCGTGCTGCGCTACGGCATTTCGAAGACGCTGCTCGAGGCATTGCTGGAGGGCTTCGAGTGGGACGCCGACGGGCGTCGTTTCGAGGACATCTCCGGCGTCTACGACTACTCGGCGCGTGTCGCCGGTACCGTGGGTGCGATGATGGCCACCCTGATGGGCGCCCGCTCCCCCGAGCTGGTGGCGCGTGCCTGTGATCTGGGTGTGGCGATGCAGTTGACCAACATCTGTCGTGATGTCGGTGAGGATGCGCGCAACGGGCGCATCTATCTGCCGCTGTCGTGGATGCGCGAGGCAGGCCTGGAGCCCGATGAGTGGTTGAAGGATCCGGTCTTCAACGACGCGCTCGCCTCGGTGATCAATCGCATGCTGCGGCTCGCCGATGAACTCTACGAGCGTGCCGACGCCGGGATCGGTGGGCTGTCGTTCGGCTGCCGCGCGGGGATCAACGCTGCGCGCTATCTCTATGCCGAGATCGGCCGTCAGGTCGAGCGTCAGGGGCTGGACTCGATCAGTCGACGGGCGGTGGTGCCGGTGCCGCGCAAGCTGGGCCTGGCCGCGCCCATCGTCGGGCGTACCCTGACCAAGACGCCGGCGGTCGATGCGCCGCCGCTGGAGGAGACACGCTATCTGGTCGAGGCGGTGGTCAACCATCCCGCGGCGGAGCAGGGCGAGCCGAAGAAGCAACGCCATACCTTCGACAGTGGTGTCGGGCGAGTGCTGGAGCTGCTGGAGCTGGTCGACGAGCGTCAGCGCGCGATGAGCTGAACGGCGGGGTCGGAGGGCGCGGGTCCGTCTGCGTCAGCGACGGCAGGTGTTCGTGTGCTGTACGAGATGGATTGTGTCGTGTCGTTACCGAGGTGCGCCGAGAGGCGTCTTCCGGAGATGACTGGATAGACGGGAGCGTGATGCGCGCCCGTCGCGAGCGCGTGACTGTCGGCACCGTGGATGATCGTTCTGCGATGGCCCGCATGAATCCTATAGACGGATTCGAGCGCTGGTAGTTCCGTGCCGCGTTGACGCTCCTCAAGTGATTGATTATCGTAACCGGCGCTTTCACGCGCCATACACTCATTCAATAACGAAGCGGCTACTGGGGGTTCACCGATGGGTGTCGCAACAAGAATTGAGCAGGCCTTGACCAAGGCCATAGACACGGTGGCTGTCCCGAGTTGTCCGCCGCGACTGGTCGAGGCGGTGCGTCACGCCGTCTTTCCCGCTGGCGCGCGCGTGCGACCACGCCTGTGTCTGGCGGTCGCCGCCGCCTGTGGTCATGGCGACGACAAGGCGGCTGACGCCGTTGCCGCTTCGATCGAGCTGTTGCATTGCGCCTCGTTGGTGCACGACGACCTGCCTTGTTTCGATGACTCGCCGATGCGTCGCGGTGTCCCCTCGGTGCATCGTGCCTTCGGTGAGCCCCTGGCGGTGCTGGCCGGTGATGCGCTGATCATTCTCGCCTTCGAGAACCTGGCGCGCGAGTTGACCGCTACGCCCGAGCGTCTGGGGCCGCTGTTGCTGACCGTGGGCGCCTCGGTGGGGATGCCGCACGGGATCACCGCCGGTCAGGCCTGGGAGTGCGAGCCGCACGTCTCGGTCGAGGACTATCATCGTGCCAAGACCGGTTCGCTGTTCGCCGCGGCGACCGCGGCTGGTGCCCAGGTCGCGGGTCAGGACGCCGAGCTGTGGCGTGTGGTCGGCGACCGGATCGGTGAGGCCTACCAGGTTGCCGACGATCTGCGCGATGTCGCCGCGAGCGCCCAGGAGGTTGGCAAGCCGGTCGGCCGTGACGCCGTCCTCAACCGTCCCAGTGCGGCTGGCGAGCTGGGTGTCGACGGTGCCGTCGACCGTCTCCGTCAGCTGGTCAAGGGTGCAGTCGACGCCATTCCACCGTGCCCAGGCTCGGATCAGCTGGCCGAAGTGCTGATGGCCGAGGCGCGCAACATCATGCCGAAGGGGCTGGCGCAACGCGCTGCTTGATCCCCGTTACCCGGACGGCGTCCGACGCCCCTGTTGCTGTAGCCGCGGCAACAGGGGCGTTGTCGTTTCTGGGCGGCGCGTCATCGTGCTGCTGGATTTCGAGAGCGCCGTGAGCGGGTCGGGTCGATCGCGGTGATCACCCGGCCAGACGGGCCTGCGGGATGGTGTCTGTGAAGGGGGTGGTGCGCCCATGCCTCGATTGTTCATCGCTGGCTGCGGCTCACGGTCTCTGCTCCGAGTGTCTCGGGTGTCGACTGTCGTGCGGGGGAGGAGAGGGCGTGTGATCGCCGTGTCGTGCGCCGAGGATCCTGCTGCGCGATGTGGGCTGGCTAGCTCGAATGGTCGTGGCGGCGAGCGATGCGCTATCGGTGTCGATGCGAGGGAGAGAGTTCTCGCACGGAGGATTCGGTGCCCATGCGAAGAGTCGCTTCAGGCGGTGTGGGCGAGATTCGAGAGGAGTTCGTTGAGTTCGGGGAGGATGTGCTGACCGAAGCCGACGAGGGTACTCGGCAACGAGAGCAGCGGCAGGAACAGGAAGGCGACGGAGGTTGGGGGCGTAGGTGCGCGCTTCGGGTGCTCGTACATGGTCTGGTACCGGTCTTCAACTAATCGAGGATCGAACCCGGGTCGTGCCTCATGGTACGAGTCGGCGGCGAGCCGAACTCGTACCACTTCTTCGGCACCCTGAACGTTTCCCTGGAAAGGGTAACAGGGGCGATTGTCTCAGCCGCGATCAGGCGCCGGTGAGCCAATTGAATTCTGCGGTGCTCAGCAACACGAAGTGAATGAAGAGCGCGAGCAGGAACAGGCCGCCGAGCAGCGATGCCAGAATCAGCGGAGGATTGAACATCATCCAGACTTTGTGCATGGGGTGCCTCCAGTGCAGTCAGCGGACGTTGGCGTAGTAGCGCCTAGTCCGGTTTGGGATGGAAGTTGAAAGTGAGGAGGCCTTTAGAGCCAGGGACGCCAGAACCAAGCCAGCAGATGCGCGAATGCGGCGACGCCGATGAAGGCGGACATGCCTTGCATGAAGAAGCCGTTAAACTCTTGTGCTTCTTCGTCAGTCAGGCCGGCTAGCTGTTTCTCGTTAGCCATGGAAATCTCCAACTTATTTAATCGATCGCGTAAGAAATTATCCGATTCGACGCCTCAAGGCGAAAGGCCGCATCAGGCGCACGCGGGGCTTATGCGTGTTTTATCGCTGCCGAAACAGCGAACCGCGAGTACACGCGGATAAGCATGTACTCGCGGTCGTTGGCATTACAGCCAGGGGCGCCAGAACCATGCCAGCAGGTGTGCGAAGGCGGCGACGCCGATGAAGCCGGACATGCCCTGCATGAAAAAGCCGTGGAACTCTTGTGCTTCTTCGTCGGTCAGTCCGGTAACGCTCTTTTCGTTAGCCATTAGGTATTGCCTCTGTTTGACGTTGTCGAGACTCACGCACCGATCGGGATGCCGGATCGGTACTCATTGGGTGAGTACTCACCCGATACTTGCCAGCCTAACAAGCCCCTCGGCCTGCTTTCTGGTCAATGTGACAGTGACGGTGTCACGTCAAAGTATATCCGTTCGCTCGTCGTCGGATGGTGCTCGCCGATGGCCGCTCCGCCTTGAGGGTGGGCGACACCAGGATCACTCGACTGGATACGCGGAAGACGACATGCGACACCCTGGGCAGTGCAGCCGTTCCATGGACTCGAGATGTGAACGTTTGCGGTGCCAAGAAGGCCTACTGTCGATTGTCGATCTTCGGGCGATTGAGTTCTCTCCGATGACGTTTGGGGCGCTGCTCTCCTGTCTTGGTGGAGCAGGGTGCGAGCTGCCCGCAATCGCAGTGTCAGTCTAGCTTAACTAAGGCGAATGTCAATTTAAATTTACAGTTCTCCAGGCCCCTCTTTTCAGCCTCTCCAGCCGCCTGCTGGCAAGGCTGGAGAGGAGGCGCGATGCCTCTCGGATCAGACCGCGCGAGCGACGAGCAGGCGGGTCTGGATCGGGCGACGGGTGCGAACCAGGCGAGCCTCGCCGAAGCCGGCCTCTTCGACCATCTGTTTGAGCATCCGTGGAGGGCGGGTCCGGCCACTACCCATGGCGAGCAGATAGAGGCCGAAGTAGGCGTCACCGACTGGCTCGGCGCCCGGGGCCTCCGACATCGGCTCGATGATCAGCAGAGTACCGCCGGGCTCCAGCGCGGAGCGCGCGGCGCGCAGAATCTCCATCGCGCCGTCGTGGTTGTGATCGAGGATCACCCGTACCAGGGTGACGACATCGGCTCCCTTGGGCAGCTCCCCCTTCTTGACGTTGCAGCCGTGGGCGGTGGCGCGATCGCCGATGCCCTGCTCGGCGAAGTTCTTGGTGGCGCGCTCGGCTACGGCGGGCAGGTCGACCAGCTTGAGCTGGAGGTGTGGCCAACGCTCCGCGACCTTGGAGACGAAGCGCCCCTCGCCGCCGCCGATATCCATCAGGCACTTGTGGTCCTTGAGCGAATAGGCGTCAAGGGCGTCCTCGGCGACGAAACCGATGGAGGTCGACATCAGGGTGGTGTACTCGGCGATCCGCTCCTCGCCGTCGGCCGCCGGATCGAGCGAGCCGGCGTAGGACCAGTAGTGACCGGTCTCGGTCTCCTCGAGTTCGCCGCGGAACAGGGCCAGCGGATCGTCGATGTCGTGATAGAGCATGTGGTGGTGGCGCACCATGGCCGCGATTCCGGGGTTGCCCGGCATGGCGATACCCAGTTTGCCGAGCCCGTAACGCTCCGGCCCGCGTCGCTCCAGCAAGTCGATGGCGACCGCGGCACGCAGTAGTCGGTCGGCGGCCTCGACATCCATCTTCATGTGGTCGGCCAGTTCGGCGGCAGACTGCGGTCCGTCGGCGAGCTTGTCGAACAGGTCGAGTTTGACGCAGGCGTAGAGGATCTGGGAGTAGATGAAGCCGGCGGTGATGTCGAACAGCCCGCGCGCGCGTCGCGCTGCCTCGCGACGAGTGAACCAGGAGTCCGCCGCCCAACGCTGGAACGCGGGTTGTGCGAGTTTGCGATCACGCCAGATGCGTAGGCGATCGATGAGTGAGTACTGCACGATGATTTCACCTTCGGTTGTTGCGATCGGATCCGGTCCGTGACGGACGCGCTCGGCGGGCTGCGTCGGCCGTGTCCGTGGCCCGGTCACGATCGGTTTGCTGGGGGGTAGCTGCGAACACGAACGCCCGATTCGAAATCATCGACCTGCGTCGTGGGTGGGCGAGGTGGCGGCGGGGGTCACGACGAGCCCGCCGTCGGTGTTCGGCTGCTCGCCCGAGGTTGTGACGAGGCGTTGCGTGGCATGTCCGTAATGGTCCAACTGGGCAATCGTCGAGATCGGTTCTGCAGCCGCGTAAATATACCATTCGGGCCTTCATCGAGGTGACGGCCGGTGATGAAAAATTGGCGGCGATCAGTGAACAGTGAGGTTTTGCGAGGGTATTGCCGGGCGTTACTCAATCATTGCGTTGAGCGATCAGGCAATGTGCATGCGGAGCATCCGGTGAATGTCCGGATGATGCTACCGACAGGAGGAATTGAATGTTACCGAGAGGGGAGGTCGTGCGGGGAGGGAGTTAGCTACGGCCCCAATCCGCTGCGCGGGTAGGAGCCGTAGTCGGACACGTGCGCTGCTCTTACTTGAACTCGGGAGCAGGAGCAACGACAGCCGCAGGCTGTGCAACGCGCACGGAATCCTTGAAGCCGTAGCCCGGCAGCGATAGGGCGTAGCTGTGGATCATCCACATCTGCACGAAGAGGATGCCGAAGAAGGGCACCATCCAGGTGGCCGGGTTGATCACGGTCCAGATCTTCCAGTCATCCTCAGGATGGTTCAGCTTGGCGTTGGGATCGCCCATCATGACAGGAACTTGCATGGAGTATCTCCTAGTATTAGTTGGCAGGCTTTAGTGAATAACTAAAGCTTAGAACCAGGGCTGGTAAACCCAGGTCACAACGTGGACCGCCGAAGCGATCATGACCCAGCTCCACACACCGTGCTTCCAGTGCTCGTGGAATTCCTTCGCTTGCGCGTCGGTCAGACCAGACAGGTTGGCCATGGTAGTTTCTCCAATTCGAAGATGGTTTAGCCTTTTCGGCTGGAAAGGCCCGGGAAGGGTGTCCAGTTCTCCAGTGACGATTGGCGTTCTGGATGATGATGGAAGCCGGTCCTCGATGCCTTGAGTGTTAGTTTAAACTGACACGATCCTGTGTCAATCATTATTTACACATCATTTTCTAGGAATCATGCCGATTCCCTGATGCGGGGGGGCGTGGCGGCCTCTGGCGTCTCCACCCTGCGCTTGTCACGCATGTGCTCCCGGCTACTCCTTTTATATATAGGGCGCTGTGCGTGCGCCCTGAGGCGTGTGCGTTGCCGTGATGGTGTGGTGCGGTTGGGTGGTGGCAGGGTCGGGGCCGGCAATCGGAGTTGCCGGCCTGTGTGGGGGAGAGTGAGGCGAGATCAGCCGATCGTCAGGGGGCCGACCAGATCGACCGCCGGGATCGGGTTCTCACGCAGACCTTCAGCCGCCAGGATGCGGTTGGCGGCTATCCGTCCAGTCATGGTGGCGGCCTCCATCAGGTTGGCGGGCACCTCGAGGCGGAGGAAGTCGCCGGCGAGGAACAGGTTGTCGATCGGCGTGTCGACGCCCGGTCGACCCGCGTGGTCGCCGGGTGCCCAGCGCGGGAAGTTCTGCTGCATGGTGTAGATGTCGTAGACGATGCCGGCGCCGGCGATCTCGGGAATCAGCTCGCCGAGCTCTTCGAGCATGATTCGCTTGATCTCCTCCTCGTCGATCACGTTCTCTGGCTCGACGGCATAAGCGTGGATCTCGATGACCGAACCCTGGTGCTGCTCGGCCCAGCGCTCGTACTCGGGCTGGAGCTGCGAGTAGATGGCGATCGAGTCGGTGTAGCGATAGCCGCTGACGGTGTAGAAGGGGACGTCGAGCGGATTGATCGCGCGGTCGAACCAGACGCGCCAGACGATGTAGGGGTCGGCAACGCCGAGTCGCTCGACGCTTTCGGTGAAGGCGGTGCTGGAGATGTCTGAGCGCTCGACGATGCGCTTCAGGCCGGGGACGTCGCAGGCGAGCACCACGTAGTCGGCCTCGATCTCGGTGCCGGTGATCTGTGAGCTGACCTTGACCGTATCGCCCTCGGCGGTGGCATCCATGGTGACCAGTGGGATGTTGGTCGGACCGGTGGTGGGGACGCCGTCGCTGTCGTAGCGCGCGCCATGGCAGGGGCAGGCGAAACCGCCAGTCTCCTCGTCGAGTCCGACCGGGCAGCCCATGTGGGTGCAGCGTCCGGAAACGGCATGGAGTTCACCCTGCTCGTCGCGCTTGACGTAGTAGAGGTCGGAGCCACTGGTCCAGAAGGGAGTCCATTCCCGACCGACCTTGTCGGCCTCGACCTGGTGGGTGAGGGCCTGGATCTCACCCGGGCGCTTGAGCTTGATGTTGGTGATGCGCCCCTCGTGCTCGCTGATGCTCTGCACCTCGACACCGGCCATGACCTTGCCGCCCAGGGCGATGATGCGCTCGGTGAGCGGCGTGACGATGGCGGTCATGGAGTCGTCGATGGTCTGGGAGTAACCCATGCCGTCGGGGTTGCCGATGAAGAAGAAGTGGAAGAACTTGATCCCCTCGGCGGTCGAGTATTGGTGGAACTGGTTGAACGAGGTGTGAGCGAAGGGCTCGATGATGGTGTCGACCATCGGCTCGTTGACGCGCTTGCAGAAGGTCTCGAAATCGACCTCGTCGAGCTGCTCGAAGGTGCGCTGCGGGTGATAGCGCATCAGCTCGTAGAGCTTGCCGCGCGGATCGTTGAAGTCGAGGATCGAGACCGACTTGGCCTGCTGCACCACTTCCAGCATGTTGAACGGGAAGAAGGTTGTGGTGTTGGTGAAGCTCTCGGTCTCCTTGTCCTTGAACAGGATCGGGTAATCCTTGACCGGCTTGAAGTTGTCGCTCAGCCCCAGCTCGTCGATCAGCCCGTTGAGGTTGTAGTACTGGTTGAAGAAACCGTGAAAGCCGTGCTCGGTGGTCATGGTCTCGCCGTTGACCTCCACCTCCCAGCCGGTCAGGCGTCCACCCAGGTTCGCCGAACGCTCGACCAGGGTGACGTCGAAGCCGCGTTTGAGCAGCTCGTGGGATGCGTTCATGCCCGCCAGGCCGCCGCCGACCACGACCACGCGCTTCAGGGTTGCGGGTTTGTCGGGCAGGGTGTCGTTGTTGGGGGAGGCGAAGGGAAGAGTGGAGCGATGCGGCTGGATCGCGAACAGGCCCAGCGTGCCCGCCGTGCCACCGAGTGCTGCGAGTCCGACTGTCGTGAGAAAACGGCGGCGCTTCATATCGGCTATGACCTCTACGTCTGACGTATGTTCAGAGCCCGTGCGCCGACACCCGGCCAGCTCCGCGGGCTCGTTCGATGATTGGCGGCGACCACGAGCCGTCGCCGCTGATGAATGAAGTAGTCTATATCGATACGGCTCGTTGGCGAGTTGACGGCAATCAATGAAAATGGAAGATTATCAGGTATGATGAAAAGTTATTTTCGTTTTACGTTAAGTCTTCCGTCGAAGATTCTTCGGCCGAATTGAATCAACGTCGCGAATTGGTTTCGCGATACGTATCGAAACCTTTGGTTTCAATGTGTGTTCGAGCAATGATGTTCTCGGGGCGGTCTCGCGTTCGGTTTACTGGCTATCTTGCGCGTCATTGCTCTTTTCTGCGATCGACGTTGCTTTTCGCTGCCAGTGCCGATCTGGTCGATTTCTCTCTGACCTGGATCATGTGCAGCGTGACGAAACCGTGGAAAGATCTCCCGCTTGTGCGAGCGCGAGTTTTTGCTGCTCCACAGGATGGTTGCTTGGGTTCAGGAGTAATTGATGAAATTCTCAGCAAGAAAGACGTGGCCGGAGAAGTCCCAGAACTGGGACTACGTCGGTGAGGCGGAAAGCATCGACGACTTCGCGTTGATGTACGCGAGCGACAAGGGGCTGGCGGTGGACACCGAGTTCGTCGTCATCGAGAAGGCGGGGGCGGATTCCGACATCCAGTTCTTCAAGGTGGCGCGTGTCGAGCCTTATGCCGTCAGTGCCGCCACGCCGCGCGTGGACGGGGGCGAGGGCGCTTCTGCGAGCGCTGAGGGCGGCCAGTTCAAGGAGCAGAGCATCGGCGAAGTCTGGCATGCCATGTTCGGTAACGTGCTGTTTTTCGGTAAAGTCGGCGGAACCGCCTTCCTGTTCTTCCTCGCGATTATCTTCGCTGCCCGCTGGTGGTTCGACGCCTGGTGAGTGGCGCTCGACTCTGTGTGCCGATGCCCGATCGGCTCCGCTGCTGATCCGTTCGCCCCGGTGCGTGCGGATCGCGTCGAGTGCTGCTTGTCGGCAGTCCCTGGATCCTGGTGTGCGTGTGAGGCCATGCCGGGATCTGGCGCCTTCCTCCTTCTCTCTCCCTCTGCCTGGCCGACTTGTGAGGTCTTGGGTGGCATGGTAACGCCGCCGTTTCAGCACGGCGATCCATCGTCGCGACAATCCCCTGCCTCTTTTTTGTTTGCGCGCGCGCTCGGGTGTATGTGTGACGTGACTCCGAATCCCTGAGGAACGGTGATCGGCTGCATTGCTTTTCTGTCACTTCTGGATGGCATGATGCAGTTGCGTCGAAAACAAGAGCGATGATTCCCTGGCATGGCGAACGTCGCAATCGCTGATTGAGTCTTGCGATGATGAGTGAGGTGATTACACATTCATGACGAATGTGTTGATGTCGCTCACTCATGCCGTGAGCATGCTGTGGCAATGCAGATGATAACGCCATGGATCATGGCGCCGTAAAAGCGTGTGGCCTGCTGTGTCGACGGTTCGTCGATCGTGTTTGGATGTTTAGGATCTTTGCGATCAGGAGTCGTAATCTCGCTTCATGACGGCTTGAGCGAGCTGCGGCCTATCAATGATGCTGTGTGATGGTTTGGCGAGTTCTTCGCGTTCCTGGCGATGGATGCTGGCTCGTCGGTGTACGGCTGTCACGTCAGACAGTGAGCGCGCCAGTTTGAATGGCCGGTCCGGCTGAAGCGTCGAGTCGGGCATCGAGGTCGCCAGGGTCGTTCGGCACCGGCGGATGTGCGGCGATCCAACACCCTGGTGAAGGTCTCGCCGTCACGCCAGTCGTGCCGCTTCCGGTAGATCGTTGATCGAGGGGCGAGGCGCTCGAGCGGGTTTGCACTATGCTGTGCATGAAGGACTGCTCGCAGGCTTCGCACTACGGATGCGGCATTCTTGGCTTCGTCCAGGATGCCGTCGCCCAGGCGTGGTGCGCGACGGCTTCGTCTCCCGCCTCTTCATCGCCGGACGTCTCTGGGGTGTGGGCGTGTAGTCTTGGTGTTCCGGCGCGCCGTGTTGGGTGGCTGTTGCGTTCCGCCAGGCATCACGCTTCATCCCCTTGGTTTACGCTCGGTCGGCCGAGCCTGCACGTTGCCGTTGCCGGTGGATCCGAAGGTGCGCAGTGGGTAGCGGATGCGGGCGGCGAGCCGCTGGTGTGCCGGGTCCTGATCGGCTTTTTTCTCAGGATGCGCTCTCGGCTGTATTCCTTTTTGAAACCAGGCTGTTGCGGTTTTCGATCACGACTTCCAAGGGCATTCTTCGCGGCCCTCGGCCAGGAAGGTGGCGATGTCATCGATCTTGTGCGTGCTCTTTCAGTCAAACCACAAATGATTTAAGGTTGAATCGCTGGAGAGCGACGTGTGGCTCGTTCGCATGCCATTGCGATGAGTCAGTGCGCCACGCTCCAATAAGGGCTTTGATTCATCCGTCGAGTCGAGCATGAGCTTGGCGTCGATCAACATCACTTAGACGTAGGAGATTTGGCAATGAACATGCCTCAGAACATTGGCGACACCGATCGCAACATTCGTTTCGCCGCTGGTGCCGTCATCGCGCTGTGGGGGCTGATGACCCTCAACCTGCTCGGCCTGGTCGGGCTCGTCCTCATCGCCACCGCTTATTTCCGCAGCTGCCCGGCCTATGTGCCGATGAACATCGATACCACGCAGAAGTAATCCGTTCTGCCGGACCTGGCCAGGACCGCCGCTCGACGGCAACCTGCGCCAGCGACGACGCACGCCATCAGAGAAGCTCCGGGTCGCTGCGCTGGGGGGCGCTCTTCCAAGCCTTGCGGCCGCGTTCTTCCCGCAAGGCTTGCAGTCGACGTGTGTCGCCGCGCTCGCCATTCCCTTGGGCGTCACCGCCGTGTCCATGCTCACCGCCAGCTTCCGCTCCACTGCAGCGTATCCAGCTGTGCGCCGCCCGCTCCACTTGGTGCAATCCTGCGCGTCGATGCCTCGACTTCAGGGGCTGATCGCTTTCCTCCCCGTACGCCGGCGCGCGCTCCGCTTCCGGCGCTCTCTTCTCTCCTGGGGGGTGTCATGCTCACTCTCTCTTGAAACGACACCCCTGGGGCGGGGAGGGGTGTCTCTCGATCGGAGAGGTCGCGTTAGTTTATGTTTTTGAAAACCAAGCTGTTGCGCGCCTCGGCTGCAACACGAAATGTTGTGCGGCTGTCGTCGACCGAGAGAGTGTGCTCGGGGACTGGATTTGCTAACCCTATGATCTAACGAGGTTTGGGTTGGGAGGCGCACCGGGGCTTTGATTTTAAGTTTTTGTTTTTGATGGTTTTTAATGGCTTCTGGTTCTGTTGTAAATATTGATTGACACTCTCGCGTGTCAGGATAAACTAACACTTGCGGCTTACGCGGGCCGGCATCGGGAAGTGTCGTCGCGCACGGCACGACGACACGTCTCATGTTGTCAGCGAGCCCATACCGATCGCTTCGGTTGATCGCTGGGGCGATTAAAACTTCTAACTTGGAGATACCTCTAATGGCCGATCCCAAAGCAGCCAACCTGTCGGGCCTGACCGATGCTCAGGCTAAGGAATTCCACGAGCACTGGAAGCACGGTGTGTGGAGCTGGGTCATGATCGCTTCGGCGGTCCACGTTGTGACCTGGATCTACCAGCCCTGGTTCTAAGTTCTTTCCCATCCTCATAGAAGGAGAATCCCATGCAAGTTCCCGTTCTGCTGGCTGACAAAGACGTCAAGCTCAACCACCCTGAGGATGACTGGAAGATCTGGACCGTGATCAACCCGGCCACCTGGATGGTGCCTTTCTTCGGCATCCTCTTCGTGCAGATGTGGATGATCCACAGCTACGCCCTATCGCTGCCGGGCTACGGCTTCAAGGATTCCGTGCGCGTTGCACAGCCTGCGGCTGTCGTTGCGCCTGCCCCTGAGTTCAAGTAAGAACTCTCGGGTCCGGTTCTCGAACCGGAATCGTGTCACCAGGTGGGTCGAGCTGTCGCGCACGCTACCGTTCGATTCCGCCTGGTGCCGACGGAGTAAGAGTTCTCCGTCCTCGATCCTCTTCGGGTCCCTCGTGACGCCGTTTTTCGCTCTCACTCTCCCCTTGCCTCGATCGATCTGCTGTTGACTCCGTCCCCCTCGACGTTGTCGCGCTCCCCGTCCTCCTCGCTCGTCTGTCGTCTCTTCCGTGTTCGCCTGTGCTCGTCCGCTGTCCAGGACGCGCGTGATCGGGTGCTCGAATATCCTGTTATTGCTGTTCCGCCAATGACTTGGCTGTGCAAGTGCGAGGCGGTTGTGTAGACTGCCGATGGCTTCCGCGACCGATGTTCGGCGACTGCCATCCGTGCCCGGATGTCGCCCGAGGCCGGATGATGCGTGACCCCGTCGACGCCGGCTGGACGGTCGTGCGTGGTATCACCGCCTCGGCCTCGCATCGCCCCTCCTCGCGGTGGCCGCCGCATGTCGAGCGGTGCGCGGGCGGTGTGATCACCTGTTGTTCGTGTCCACGTGGCATCATGCGCCGGCGTCGCGCCCGTGCCGCCGCAGGCGTGGTGGGTGATGGGGTGGCGTGACTCCCCGGCGCGCGTCGGTTCGGGTGTCGCGGCCGAAAAGTGTTTTGGAGCATTCGGAGAAAATGAGAAGACTACTGAATTTCCTTGTAACCCTGCCGTTCGCCGACGCGGGCACCGCGCAGCTGCCCCTGTCTCGGTTGTTGCGGCTGTCGTTGTTCCAGGTGTCCGTCGGCATGGCGATGGTGCTGCTCTACGGCACGCTCAACCGGGTGATGGTCGTCGAGCTTGGGGTCTCGGCCTGGCTGGTGTCGCTGATGGTGGCGCTGCCGCTGGTGTTCGCGCCTTTCCGCGCGCTGATCGGGCATCGCTCCGACTACCATCACTCGGCCTTCGGTTGGCGGCGTGTGCCTTATATCGCCATCGGTAGCATGCTGCAGTACGGCGGGTTCGCGATCATGCCGTACTCGATCCTCATTCTCTCCGATCCGGCCAACCCGTTGATGATCGTTGGGCAGCTGTTCGCTGCCGCCTCCTTCCTGCTCGTCGGTGCCGGTCTGCACACGGTACAGACCGCCGGGCTCGCGTTGGCGACCGATCTCGCGCCGGAGGAGAAGCGTCCGCGGGTGGTGGCGTTGCTCTATGCCATGTTGCTGCTCGGGATGGTGGCCAGTGCGCTGCTGTTCGGCCATCTGCTCGAGGATTTCTCGCACCAGCGTTTGGTCGAGGTGGTGCACGCGGTGGCTCTGGCGACCATCGTGATGAACCTGATCGCGCTGTGGCGTCAGGAGTCGATCGATCTCAAGCGCGCGGTGGCAAACATCCCACGACCGCCGTTCGCCGAGACCTGGCGGGCCTTCCTCAAGGGCGGGCTGGCCAGTCGTCTGCTGATCGCCCTGGGACTGGGGACCGCCGGTTTCAGCATGCAGGAGATCCTGCTCGAGCCCTATGGCGCGCAGGTGCTGGGGTTGACCGTATCGCAGACGACCACGCTCACCGCGATCCTCGCCGGCGGTACCTTTGCCGCCTTCGCGCTGTCGGCCTATCTGCTGAGTCGCGGTGGTGATTCCTATCGCCTTGCGGGTTCGGGTGCGCTGATCGGCGTGTTCGCCTTCTTGTTGGTGATCGTCTCTGCCACTGCCGAGTCGCCAATGCTGTTCCGCTTCGGAACCGCCTTGATCGGCTTCGGGGCCGGGCTGCTCGGTGTCGGCACCCTGACCGCGGCGATGGGGCTGGCCCAGCGTGGTAACGCCGGTCTGGCGCTGGGGGCCTGGGGCGCGGTCCAGGCGACCACGCAGGGTCTGGCGATCGCGCTGGGTGGCGCGTTGCGCGACGGCATCACCAGCATGGCGGAGGCGGGTATCCTGGGGGCCGAGTTCACCGATCCGTCGCTGGCCTATCGAGTGGTCTACGGTCTCGAGGTGGTGCTGCTGGTCGCCGCGCTGCTGGTGTTGATCCCGTTGCTGTTGCGTGCGCGTCGTGAAGCTTCGCGTGCTCCGGCGCAGTTCGGGCTTGATCAGATGCCGTGACTCCGGTGTCCACGCGTTGCGGGCATACCCGATGGGTAGCCGCCTGAATCGCGTGGAGCGAACGGCTGTACAGAGGGGCGTTCGGGCGCCCCTTTTTCGTGCCCGTCTCGTGCCGATGTCGTCATTCGCTTGGAGCGCAACCAATGTTGCGTACGCGCTCGATGAAGCCGATTCGCGATGGAAGGGGCTACTGATCCGCATCGATATGCATATGGCTCGGTTCTTGAATGGTGCGATAGACGAAGGCCTGCTGCTGGACGCCACCGAACGGGGGGTGTTCATCGTTGAGTTCACTGCTGCGGTGGGCTGATGAACGACCGCTGTATTTTTATGTAAATCTTGCTTGACAGCGTTCGATGTCAGATTAAACTAACACTCGCACGCGGCGATGCTGAGGCAAGCCTGAAATCCTCATAAGCTTCGACGCCACGGCGATGCTGCGTCACGTGAAAGATGTCTTCATCTACAGCTAACCTCTTGAGAGGGATTAGACAATGGCGGAATCGAAGAATCTGTCCGGCCTGAGCGACGAGCAGGCCAAGGAATTCCACGAGCACTGGAAGCATGGTGTGTGGAGCTGGGTCATGATCGCTTCGGCGGTCCACGTCGTGACCTGGATCTACCAGCCCTGGTTCTAAGGCGTTAGCGTTTCAGCTTCCCGTACTCGTTAAGGAGATATTCCTATGAAAGTGCCTGTCATGATGGCTGATGAGAGCATTGCCACCATCAATCATCCCGAGGATGACTGGAAGATCTGGACCGTGATCAATCCGGCCACCTGGATGGTGCCTTTCTTCGGCATCCTCTTCGTACAGATGTGGTTGATCCACAGCTATGCGCTTTCGCTGCCGGGCTACGGCTTCAAGGATTCCGTGCGTGTCGCGCAGCCGGCGGCCGTCGTCGCTCCGGCTCCCGAGTTCAAGTAAGACCTCCAGGTCTGCTTGAGCGCGAGTTCCGCGCTATGAGCACGAAAAGGGTCAGATCATTACGGTCTGGCCCTTTTTGCATGCTGTCCTCCTGACGCCCATCCCCTCACTCCCTGTTTCACCCCTTCCGCCTGATTGCTGCCTCCTTTGGAGGCGCATGTCCATGTCGTGCGAATGCTGCTCGTGTGCGTCGCTGGTCGCGGTCGTCGGACCCCCGTTGCCCGTTCGCGTGCGGACGGGCGACGGGGGCGCCGGATCAGACCGAGATCGACTGGCTGTCGGGGCGTTCGGCGTGACGTAAGCGCCGCTTCGGTGTCCAGGGTGCGCCCACCCACATGATGTTCCACATGTCGACCGGGTTGATCTCCATCGCGAAGAAGCGGTGGATGGCGCGATCGGAGACCAGATAGAAGCGCTCCATCAACTTGTTGCGCCATGCTCCGTGGAACATGCCGAACATCATCAGATTGAGGAAGGCGAGGAAGCGCGATTGGGTGCGCATGGTGCGGGTCAGGCGCTTCCAGCCGGCATCGCTGAACACGGTCTCCGGCGCCACCGAGGCGAGGTAGTCGGCGAGACGGGCGGCTGCTGCCAGCGAGTACCCGGTGCCGGGGTTGAACCAGCCACCGGCATAACCGGCGTTGATCGGTCCGCTGTCGCTCGGCGCGAAGGTGCTGCGCGATGGCATCGGCAGGACCCCGACCTCGGTGCGGATGACCTGTGCGATCTCGAGGCCGAAGCGTTTCGCTTCTTCCAGGGTGTCTTCGCTCAGCGCCTGCTCGTCGATGTCCGGGCTGTTGGAGAAGTAGGTGTCCTCGATCAGCACGCGCTCGGCGGTGAAGGGGAGGATGTACTGGAAGCGGAAGCCGTCGTGCTGGCGACAGCGTGTGTCCATCAGGATCGGCGCGTTCATCGGTGCCGGACGCGCGAGTTGGCACTCCAGTCCGACGAACTTCTGGTAGCCACCGCCGCGCTGCCGGGGGGCGTGCTCCGGGCCGCGGGCATCGACCACCACCTGGGCGGTTAAGCGGCGTCCGTCGGCGAGTTCGATGCCGTGCGCCTCGACGCGGCTGACCTCGGCGCCGGTGTGGATCTGGATGTTCGGGTTGTCCGCCGCGGCTTCCTGCACCAGCCGCTCGAGGTGTTCCGAGCCGAGCGAGCTGTACTGCCCCTCGACCCAGCGCGACGACTTGTCGAAGTAGAGCTGGTAGCCGGGCCAGTGGTGCTCGGCGAGCCGGCTCGCCCAGTCCTGGCTGCTCGGTGGCAGGTCCATGGCCTGGAACGACCAAGTATGGTTGCCGCCGAGGCGTTGGTCACGCTCGAACAGCATGACGCGGGTCTGGGGGCGCCGCTCGGCCAGGGCCAATAGGATCAGGGCGTTCTGCAAGCCGCCTCCGACCAGGATGTAGTCGGCGTCGAAGTGCTGCGCGTTGGGGGCCTCTTGCATGGAGGTGTCCTCGATCAACCGTTGGTGTTGGGGCGCGGGGCGGATGTTGCGCGTGATCCCGCTCCGTGCAAAAGCGCCATGCTGCGCGTTCGCCGCGTCCGGGTCCATGTCGCGGATCAATCCATCCGGGCCTCCCTTTTGATATGTTGACCGTCCACGACGCTTGGTCGTGGTGGTGGTCGCGCGCTGCCTTGATCTGTCGCGCCTCCTGTCCACCCTGGCTGGTTTGTGCTCTCCGACGAGTGTCGTGTAAAATTTACAGATTAAAGTGTCTAGTTAACTAGACAGTTTGTGGTTGGCCTGTTTACACCCGGCGTAGGCTCGGTGCATCGACCGACTCATTCCTTTCATTGTCAAACGAAGCAGAACTGGTAAGGCAGGTCCATGCACACTAAGCGCATCCTCGTGATCGGAGCTGGTATGGGCGGTCTGACCGCCGCTCTGAAGCTGGCGGTCAACGGTCTCGACGTGGCCGTCATCGAGCGTGGTGATCGTCCCGGCGGCAAGCTGCGCGAGCAGCAGGCCAACGGGCAGAGTTTCTACACCGGGCCGACGGTACTGACCATGCCCTGGGTGTTCGAGGACATCTTCGCCGAGGCGGGTGCCGATCTCCACGAACGAGTCAAGCTCCACAAGGCCGATATCCTTGCGCGTCATGCCTGGAGCGAGGACGAACGGCTCGACCTGTTCTCCGACCATGAGCGCACCGCACAGGCGATCGCCGAGTTCGCCGGTGGCACCGAGGCCGACGCCTTCCGACGGTTCGCGCGTGACTCCGAGCGTGTCTTCAGTGCGCTCTATGGTCCCTTCATGCGTTCCTCGCAGCCGACGCCGATCTCGATCTTCGGTCGCTTCGGTTGGCGGGGCATGGGTGAGCTGGCACGTATCAAGGCGGTGTTCACCCTGTGGCAGGCCCTCAGCAGTTACTTCAAGGACGAGCGCCTGCGTCAGCTGTTTGGCCGTTACTCCACCTATGTCGGGGCCTCGCCCTATCAGGCGCCGGCGACCCTGATGCTGGTGACCGACGTCGAGCGACGTGGTGTCTATGCCGTCGACGGTGGTATCCACAACCTGCCCGAGGCGGTGGCCAAGCTCGCCGAGGAGCGTGGGGTCAAGTTCCGCTTCGGCGAGAACGTCTCCGAGGTGCTGGTCGAGAACGGTCGCGCCCGTGGCGTGCTGCTCGACAACGGCGAGCGTCTGGAGGCCGATGCCGTGGTCTACAACGGCGATGCCGCGGCGCTGGGTGCCGGGATGTTCGGCAAGGCGGCGAGCAAGGCCGTGGCCAAGGTCGCGCCGCGCAAGCGTTCGCACTCGGTGGTCACCTGGAACCTGGTAGCCAAGCCCAAGGGCTTCCCGCTGCAGTACCACAACGTGTTCTTCCCGCGCGACTACAAGCTCGAGTTCCGTCAGGTCTTCGATGATCTGACCCTGCCCTCCGAGCCGAGCGTCTACATCTGCGCCCAGGATCGTGGCAACCCCGAGGCCCCCGAGCCGACCGATGCCGAGCGTCTGCTGGTGATGGTCAATGCACCGGCGCGCGGTGACACTCAGGTCCTGCCGGAGGCCGATATCCGCACCTGCGAGGCACGGGTGATGGAGCTGCTCGAGCATTGCGGCCTGACCTTCGAGGACAGCCAGGAAGTGGCGGTGACCACGCCGGCCTACTTCGATCGAACCTATCCGGGTTCCGGTGGCGCGGTGTTCGGCCGTGTGACCCACGGCCTGTTCGGCTCCTTCGACCGCGCCAAGGCCGAGACCCGGGTCCCGGGTCTGTTCATGGCCGGTGGCTCGGTGCATCCGGGCGCGGGGATTCCGATGGCCTCGATCTCCGGGCGACTGGCGGCGTTCTCGTTGCTCCAGGACCTGGAGATCCAGCAGCCGCGCTCGGTCGTCGTTCCGCGCTGACCCCGTCCGATCCGGTGCTCTCCATCGGGTCGGATATCCGACGGCGGGGTGGGGCGGTGTGCCGCCATTCTCAATTCCATTGATGCTGGAGATTTGCGCAAGATGCGAGCAGCAGAGCCACGGGGCGCCGACGCGGCGCAGCCCATCGAGACCCAGGGGCCGGCACCTGATTTCAACATCGACGTACCGCCGCGTGGCTACGCCTGGTGGTATGTCGATGCACTCAGCGACGACGGACGTCATGGGCTGACGATCATCGCCTTCATCGGCAGCGTCTTCTCGCCCTACTACTTCAAGGGTCGCCATCGCGGCAAGCTCGATCCGCGCGAGTACTGCGCGGTCAACGCCTGCCTGTACGGCGAGCAGCGGCGCTGGGCGATGACCGAGCGTGGCGCCGACGCGTTGACCCAGAGCGACGACGCCCTGACCATCGGGCCGAGCTCGGTGCGCTGGAACCCGGACCAGACCCTGACCGTCGAACTCGATGAAATGGGCATGCCCTTCCCGCAGCGGGTGGTGCCGCAGCGCATCCGCGGACGCATCCACGTCAAGCCCAACTTCATCAATCAGCGGGTGTTCACACTCGATGCCAATGGTCGCCACCACTGGCGTCCGATCGCGCCGACCGCGCGTGTCGAGGTCGAGCTGGACCGTCCCGATCTGAAGTGGAGCGGCCACGCCTACCTCGATCGCAACTGGGGCGCCGAGCCGCTCGAGGACGCCTTCGCCTATTGGGACTGGTGTCGTGCCACGCTGGGCGAGGACGAGTCTGCGGTGCTCTACAACATGGATCGTCGCGACGGCACGCCGTTCTCGCTGGCGCTCAATTTCGCCGCCGACGGCACCATCAGCGAGTTCGATCCGCCGCCCAACCACAAGTTGCCGCGCGGCACCGTCTGGCGCTCGCCGCGCAGCATGCAGGCCGACGAGCCGCCGCGGATCGTCGAGACCCTGGAAGACACGCCCTTCTACACCCGCTCGGTGGTCTCCGCCAAGCTGCAGGGGCGTCAGGCCGAAGCGGTGCACGAGAGCGTCTCGCTCGATCGCTTCACCTCGCCCTGGGTCCAGCCACTGCTTCCCTACCGGATGCCCAAGCGCTGATCGAGCGCCCTGTCAGCAACGTCGGCCCCATGTCGTGACTCCAGTCGCGACCCGGTGGCGACGCTGCTGGCGGACCGGGATTCCCCTTTACCGCAGAGGTTTTACCGGGTTCCCCCCGCCTGGACGGGTCGGTAACTTTGGTTAAACTGACGCACCCATCAATATTCATCGTCCGAGTCGCGCCTTGAATTCCGATACATCGAAACTCGATACCCTCGCCGTGGTGCTCGAGCAGCCCAAGCAGCTCTCGCTGCAGCGCCTGCCGCTCACTCCGCCGGGAGATGCCGACGCCGTCGTCGAGATCGACTGGAGCGGTATCAGCACGGGCACCGAACGCCTGCTGTGGTCCGGGCGGATGCCGCCTTTCCCGGGCATGGGTTACCCCCTGGTGCCCGGCTACGAGTCGGTTGGCCGTGTCGTCCACGCCGGACCCGACGCCGGTGTCGCCGTCGGCGACTATGTCTTCGTGCCCGGTGCCCTGTGCTATGGCGAGGTGCGCGGCCTGTTCGGCGGCGCCTCTGCCCGGGTGGTGGTTCCAGGCGCGCGCCTGACCGTGGTCGACGAGGCGCTCGGCGAGCAGACGGTGCTGTTCGCGCTGGCGGCGACCGCCTATCACGCCATCGCCACGCCCGACGGTGGTGCCCATGCCGAGCTGATCATCGGTCACGGTGTACTGGGGCGCTTGCTCGCGCGCATCGCTGCGCTCGGTGAGGGCGACGCCCCGGTGGTGTGGGAGGTCAACCCCGACCGCGCCGCGGGTGCCGAGGGCTTCGGCTACAGTGTGGTGGCGCCGGACGATGATCCACGCCGCGACTATCGCCGGATCTGTGATGTCAGCGGCGATCCGGCGATCCTCGACACCCTGGTCGGGCGGCTTGCGCCGCAGGGCGAGATCGTGCTCGCCGGCTTCTACAGCCAGCCGCTGTCGTTCGACTTCCCGCCGGCGTTCATGCGCGAGGCGCGGTTCAAGGTGGCGGCGCAGTGGCATCCCGCCGACCTGGTCGCGGTCAAGGAACTGGTCGAGTCCGGCCGGTTGTCCCTGGACGGGCTCATTACGCATCGGGAGCCGGCCACCGAGGCCGATCGTGCCTACCGCACCGCCTTCGGTGACCCGATGTGCCTGAAGATGATTCTGGATTGGAGAGCGATTTCGTGAGCGTATCCGTCAATACCCCCGCGCCGGTCTGCGCGGCATCCGCGGCCAAGGAGACGCAGATCATCGCCATCTACGGCAAGGGTGGCATCGGCAAGAGCTTCACGCTGGCCAACCTGTCGTACATGCTGGCACAGCAGGGCAAAAAGGTGCTGCTGATCGGCTGCGACCCGAAGAGCGATACCGCCACGCTGCTGTTCGGTGGGCGCTCCTGCCCGACCATTCTCGGGACCTCGGCGGCGAAGAAGCGCGCCGGCGAGGAGGTCGTGATCAGTGATGTCTGCTTCAAGCGCGACGGCGTGTTCGCGATGGAACTCGGCGGTCCCGAGGTCGGGCGTGGCTGTGGTGGGCGCGGCATCATCCACGGCTTCGAGCTGCTCGAGCGTCTCGGCTTCAATGACTGGGACTTCGACTACGTGCTGCTCGACTTCCTCGGTGACGTGGTCTGCGGCGGCTTCGGTCTGCCGATCGCCCGCGACCTCTGTCAGAAGGTGATCGTGGTCGGCTCCAACGACCTGCAGTCGCTCTACGTCGCCAACAACGTCTGCTCGGCGGTCGAGTACTTCGCCGGGCTCGGTGGCAACGTCGGCGTCGCCGGCATGGTGATCAACAAGGACGACGGCACCGGCGAGGCCCAGGCCTTTGCCAGCTCGGTCGACATCCCGATCCTCGCCACCATCCCGGCGCACGAGGAGATCCGCCGCAAGAGCGCCAATTACGAGATCATCGGTCGTCCCGGCGAACGTTGGGGGCCGCTGTTCGAGGAGCTGGCGAGCAATGTCGCCGAGGCACCGCCGCGCCGTCCCAAGCCGCTCGATCACGAGGGGCTGCTCGGTCTGTTCAAGGGCGATGAGGTGGGTCGCAACGTGGTGCTCGATCCGGCACAGCCGACCGACATGTGCAGCACCGCCGCGATCGAGCGGCCCTCGCTCGAGGTGGTCTACGACGATGTCTGATCAGCACCAGGACGGCCCCCGCGGCTCGCAGCTCGTCGCCGCTCCTGGCGATGGTGTCTGTCAGCACCGCGACGTGCTGCGTCACGCCGCCGAGACCGCCGGCGACAGCGCGCTGATCGCGCGGCTCGACGCCAACGCGGTCGCCGCCCCGCACGACCAGCCGCAGACCATGTGTCCCTCGTTCGGCGCGCTGCGCGTCGGGTTGCGGATGCGTCGTACCGCGATGCTGATGGTCGGCTCCGGCTGCTGTGTCTACGGTCTGAGCTTCACCGCTCACTTCTATGGCGCGCGTCGCTCGATCGGCTACATCCCGTTCGACTCCGAGAGCCTGGTCTCCGGCCAGCTCTACGAGGATGTGCGCGAGGCCGTCGACACGCTTGCCGATCCCGAGCGTTACGACACCATCGTGGTGATCAATCTGTGCGTGCCGACCGCCTCCGGTGTGCCGCTGCGGCTGCTGCCCAAGGAGCACAACGGGGTGCGTGTGCTCGGCATCGACATCCCCGGCTTCGGTGTGCCGACCCATGCCGAGGCCAAGGACGTGCTCGCCGGGGCGATGCTCAACTACGCCCGCCGCGAGGCCGAGCAGGGGCCGGTACAGGCGCCGCGCGGTGGTCGCAGCGAGCGTCCCACGGTCACCCTGCTCGGCGAGATGTTCCCGGCCGATCCGGTCGGCATCGGCATGTTGCTCGAGCCGCTCGGGCTGGCCGCCGGTCCGGTGATTCCGACCCGCGAGTGGCGTGAACTCTATGCCGCGCTCGATTGCGCTGCCGCCGCCGCGATCCATCCGCATTACGCCGACAGCGCGCGCGAGTTCATCGCCGCCGGACGCTCGGTGGTGGGATCGGCCCCGGTCGGGGTCGAGGGCACCGCCGCCTGGCTCGACGCCATCGGCGAGGCTTGCGGGGTTGCGCGTGATGCGGTCGACGCGGCGAAGAACCGTTTCCTGCCGGCGATCAAGGGCGCGCTCTCCGGTGCGCCGATCAAGGGGCGGGTGCTGGTCTCCGGTTACGAGGGTTCGGAGCTGCTGGTCGCGCGCCTGTTGATCGAATCCGGTGCCGAGGTGCCCTATGTCGGCACCGCCTGTCCGCGTACGCCTTGGTCGGAGGCCGATCTGGCCTGGCTCGAGGAGCGCGGCGTGCCGGTGCAGTTCCGCGCCTCGCTGGAGCAGGACCTGGCTGCGGTGAAGGCACTCGAGCCGGATCTGGCCATCGGCACCACGCCGGTGGTGCAGGCGGCCAAGGAGATGACCATCCCCGCGCTCTATTTCACCAATCTGATCTCGGCACGCCCGCTGATGGGGCCTGCCGGGGCCGGCTCGTTGGCGCAGGTGATCAACGCTGCGCTGGGCAACCGTGCCCGCTTCGACACCATGAAGGCGTTCTTCGCCGGGGTCGGGGAGGGGGCCACGAGCGGGGTCTGGCCCGTGGCGCCCGGCACGCGTCGCGCTAAGTCGGCCCGAGCCGCGCACTGAGGACGTCCTACCGATGCTGATCAACGACCTCGACCGCGCTGGCGGTTACTGGGGCTCTGTCTACGTCTTCACCGCCGTCAAGGGTCTGCAGGTGATCATCGACGGCCCGGTGGGCTGCGAGAACCTGCCGGTGACGGCGGTGCTGCACTACACCGACGGTCTGCCGCCGCACGAGCTGCCGGTGGCGGTGACCGGGCTGGGTGAGGAGGAGCTGGGGCAGGAGGGGACCGAGCAGGCGATGCGCCGAGCCTTCGAGAGCCTCGATCCGAAACTGCCGACAGTGGTGGTGACCGGTTCGATCGCCGAGATGATCGGCGGTGGCGTGACCCCCGCAGGCACCAATATCCAGCGCTTCCTGCCGCGCACCATCGACGAGGACCAGTGGCAGAGCGCCAATCGCGCGATGTACTGGTTGTGGACCCAGTACGGACCGAAGAAGGGCAAGGCGGCGAAGCGCCGCGAGCGCGGCCCGGACGAGAAGCCGAAGGTGAACATCATCGGTCCGATGTATGGCACCTTCAACATGCCCTCGGATCTGGCCGAGATCCAGCGGCTGATCGAGGGGATCGGCGCCGAGGTCAACCTGACCTTTCCGCTCGGCTGCGAACTCTCGGAGATCCCCAGGCTCGCCGACGCCGACGTCAACGTGTGCCTGTATCGCGAGAGCGGTCGGGCGCTGTGCGAGGCGCTGGATCGACCCTATTTGCAGGCGCCGATCGGGCTGCACAGCACCACCAAGTTCCTGCGTACTCTCGGTGAGCTGCTCGGGCTCGACCCCGAGCCCTTCATCGAGCGCGAGAAGCACACCACCATCAAGCCGATCTGGGATCTGTGGCGCTCGGTCACCCAGGACTTCTTCGGTACCGCGAGTTTCGGCATCTCGGCCAGCGAGACCTATGCCCGTGGAGTGCGCCACTTCCTCGAGGACGAGCTGGGGCTGCCGTGCAACTTCGCCTTCTCGCGCCGCGCCGGGGTGAAGATCGACAACGATGCGATCCGCACCGCGGTGCAGGAGAAGACCCCGCTGATCGTCTTCGGCAGCTACAACGAGCGCATGTATCTCGCCGAGATCGGTGCCCGCGCGACCTATATCCCGGCCTCCTTCCCGGGGACCGTGATCCGGCGTCATACCGGCACCCCCTTCATGGGCTATGCCGGGGCGACCTATCTGGTCCAGGAGGTGTGCAACGCACTGTTCGACACGCTGTTCAACATCCTGCCGCTGGGCAGTGATCTCGATCGCGTCGATCCGACGCCGGCGCGGATGCACCGCGAGCTGCCCTGGGCGCCCGAGGCGCGCGCGCTGTTCGACCAGATCGTCGAGGCGCAGCCGGTGTTGGTGCGCATCTCGGCGGCCAAGCGGTTGCGTGACGCCGCCGAGCGTGCCGCACGTACCGCCGGCCTCGAGCAGGTCGAAGTCGCGCAGGTGGAGCAGTCGCGCACGGTCGTCTCCAGCGCTTGAGTCCTGCTCCAGAGGCGCCGAGGCGGGGTGACTGGCCTCGTCTCGGTGTCTGTGTCCGACCCTGTCGTTCGCGCTCCGCCCGCCTTGGGGCGCGACTTCTCTCTCCTCCCGTGGCGCGTCCGTCGCCGTCATTTCAATGCTTACACCACGCCTCGTCGTCCCGGGGTGGATCGAATCCTGATCCGGGGCATGGTTGGGCGAAAAACTGGTGTAAATGTAGATTGACATCTGTGTCAGTCAAGCTAGACTGACACCCAAAATCCAGCCAGCCCGTAGGGCCATCGTACTTTCGAGTCCGCGCTGTTGTGAGTCATCCGTGAGCCATGCGCACGACGCCAACCTCGATCGATCTCCGAGCAAGGAGCGAACGGAATCGGGGTACAAGAGGTATCCGGGGGTGGTGTATCGGATTGCCAATCGCCCTCCAGGGGGAGATCGGCACGATGGGACTTCGCCCGACTGGCCTTGGGTGCCTTATCAGCCGTGGCGGACAGTCTCACGGCCCCCGTCGCCGCACGGGGCAAGTGCGGCGTAATTGAGGTTTAGCTCCAAATTCGGAGGATTTATCCAATGGCTGACAACCCCAGCCTGAGCGGTCTGACCGAGCAGGAAGCGCAGGAGTTCCACGGCATCTTCGTACAGAGCATGATGGCCTTTTTCGGCATCGTGGTCGTGGCGCACATCCTCGCTTGGCTGTGGCGTCCCTGGCTCTGATCCGAGTGTAGGTGCACAGGCATCGCCTGGGCGGCCTGCGCGGCAACTGCTGCACGACCCTTACGATTTTTTGAGGAGAATTGACTATGTTCCCGACTGAAACCATGTGGAAGATCTGGATGCTCATCGATCCGCGTCGTGTCCTGATCGCCATCTTCGCCTTCCTGCTCGTGCTGGCTCTCGCCATCCACATGATTCTGCTGAGCACCACTGAGTTCAACTGGCTCGAGGACGGTATCCCGGCCTCGCCGGTCCAGCAGGTGACGCCGGTTGTGCCCCAGAACCAGTAAGGTTTTCAACGGGGGCGACGGGCGTGACCCGACCCTGGTGGTCGAGTCCACCTGTCGTGCGACAGGCTAAGAGGAGGCAACCGGCTCGGGGCCTCCCCAGCAGAGGATTTTTACGATGGCCATGCTCAGTTTTGAGAGAAAATACCGCGTCCGTGGCGGGACGCTGATAGGGGGAGACCTATTCGACTTCTGGGTGGGGCCGTTCTATGTCGGCTTCTTCGGAGTGACGGGCTTCTTCTTCGCATTGTTGGGTGTGCTCCTGATCGTCTGGGGCGCCACCATCGGTCCCAACGCCGAACTTCAGACTTACAACCTCTGGCAGATCAGCATCGCGCCGCCGGACCTGAGTTATGGTCTAGGCATGGCACCGCTGACCGAAGGTGGGTTGTGGCAAATCATCACCATCTGCGCCATCGGCGCCTTCGTGTCCTGGGCGCTACGCGAGGTGGAGATCTGCCGCAAGCTCGGTATCGGGTTCCACATTCCCTTCGCATTCGCGTTCGCGATCGGTGCCTACCTGACGCTGGTGGTCGTTCGTCCGGTGCTGATGGGTGCCTGGGGGCACGGCTTCCCCTACGGGATCCTGAGTCACCTCGACTGGGTGTCGAACGTGGGGTACCAGTTCCTCCACTTCCACTACAACCCGGCGCACATGCTCGGCATCACCTTCTTCTTCACCACCTGCTTGGCGCTGTCGATGCACGGCTCGCTGATCCTGTCGGTGACCAATCCTCAGAAGGGTGAGCCGGTCAAGACCGGTGAGCACGAGAACACCTTCTTCCGTGATCTCGTCGGCTACTCCATCGGCGCACTCGGCATCCACCGCCTGGGTCTGTTCCTGGCGCTGGCCGCCGTCTTCTGGAGCGCGGTGTGTATCGTCATCAGTGGCCCCTTCTGGACCCGCGGTTGGCCGGAATGGTGGAACTGGTGGCTCGAGCTTCCGCTCTGGTAGGATCTAGGAGACTACAATGCCTGAATATCAGAACATCTTTACGAGCGTGCAAGTGCGCTGCCCGGCCTATCCGGGTGTGCCGCTGCCGAAGGGTAAGCTACCACGTCTCGGAAAGCCTATTTTCTCCTACTGGCTCGGGAAGATCGGTGACGCACAGTTCGGTCCCATCTATCTCGGATTCACCGGCACTCTGTCGCTGATCTTCGGCACCATCGCGCTGCTGATCATCGGCTTCAACATGCTGGCCAGCGTCGACTGGAGCCCGATCGAGTTCGTCAAGAACTTCTTCTGGCTCGCACTCGAGCCGCCGGCTCCGGAGTACGGTCTGACCATTCCGCCGCTCACCGAAGGTGGCTGGTGGCTGGCGACCGGGTTCTTCCTGACCACCTCGATCATCCTGTGGTGGATTCGCACCTACAAGCGTGCGGCCGACCTGGGTATGAGCCAGTACCTCTCCTGGGCGTTCGCGGCGGCCATCTTCTTCTATCTCAGCCTGGGCTTCATTCGCCCGGTGATGATGGGAAGTTGGGCCGAGGCCGTGCCCTTCGGCATCTTCCCCCACCTGGACTGGACGGCTGCCTTCTCGATCCGTTACGGGAACCTGTACTACAACCCGTTCCACATGGTCTCGATCGCCTTCCTCTACGGTTCGGCGCTGCTCTTCGCCATGCACGGCGCGACCATCCTGGCGGTGAGCCGCTTCGGTGGCGACCGTGAGATCGACCAGGTGGTGGATCGTGGTACCGCCGCCGAGCGTGCCGCACTGTTCTGGCGTTGGACCATGGGCTTCAACGCGACCATGGAGTCGATCCACCGCTGGGCCTGGTGGTGTGCGGTCCTGACCGTGATCACCGCTGGTATCGGCATCCTGCTCACCGGCACCGTTGTCGACAACTGGTACCTCTGGGCGGTCAAGCACGGCGTCGCGCCGAGCTATCCGATCGAAACCACCGTGCAAGACCCGTTGATGCTGCAGGGGGTGTCGCAATGAATATTGGCAAGCAAGCATCCATCCCAGCTGTAGCACTGGTTGCTTCGGTGGTGTTGCTCGGGTGCGAGCGTCCGCCACCAGAGGTCGTGCAGGGCGGCTACCGCGGTCTGGCCATGGAGCACGTCAAGAATCCTCGGCTGCTCGAGGCCAGCATCAAGGAGAACCTGCCTCCCCAGGTGATCCCGGCGGCGGCTCCCGGTGGCCCGATGGCGACCGATATCTACCAGAACGTGCAGGTGCTCGACGACCTCACCATGGCCGAGTTCACTCGCACCATGGTGGCGGTGACCATGTGGGTCTCTCCGGAAGAGGGCTGTAACTACTGCCACGTCCCCGGTGACTTCGCCTCCGACGACATCTACACCAAGGTGGTGTCGCGGCGGATGTTCGAGCTGACCCGTCGTGCCAACAGCGCCTGGAAGGACCACGTCGCCGACACGGGTGTGACTTGCTACACCTGTCACCGCGGCAACCCGGTGCCGGAGTACGTCTGGACCAGCGATCCGGGTCCGGATCAGCCCTCGGGCGTGGTGCCGACCGGTCAGAACATCTCCGGGGTGTCGACCGTCGCCTACTCGTCGCTGCCGTTTGATCCGCTGACCCCGTTCCTCGATCAGGAGAACGAGATCCGCGTCATCGGCAACACCGCCCTGCCGTCGGGGAACGCCAACTCGATCAAGCAGGCCGAGTGGACCTATGGTCTGATGATGCACATCTCGGATGCGCTGGGCGTGAACTGCACCTACTGCCACAACAGCCGGTCGTTCTTCGCCTGGGATCAGAGCACGCCCAAGCGGACCACCGCCTGGTATGCGATCCGCCATGTGCGCGAGATCAACCAGGACTACCTGTGGCCGCTCAACGAGGCGCTGCCCGATTCGCGCCGGGGCCCTTATGGCGACCCCTACCGCGTCAGCTGTAAGACTTGTCACCAGGGCGCTTACAAGCCGCTCTATGGTGCGAAGATGCTGAAGGACTATCCGGGTCTCATCCCGCAGGCCGACCTCGTCGCCCAGGCCGAGCAAGAGGCCGCCGCCGCTGCCGAGCAGGAGACCGTCGTGGTCGCCGAGCAGGAAGCTGCACCGGTCGAGGAGCAGGAGACTGCACCGGCTGAGGAGCAGGAGACTGCACCGGTCGAGGAGCAGGAGACTGCGCCTGTCGAGGCGGATACTCAGCAGCTGTAACGGGCGGACTCGGACTTCGCTCGTGATCGGGGCAGGGACGCCCTAGACGGCACCGGAGTGTGCGCACTTCGGTAACGTCGCAGCCCAGGGAGCCATGCGCCCCCCCGGGACGTTGAGCACCGGCGAAGTCGATCGCTTAAGGTGACGATCGAGAGGAAAGCATTCAATGGCTCATGAAAACCGCTCGATGTCTGGACTGACCGAAGACGAAGCCAGGGAATTTCACGGCATCTTCGTGTCCAGTTTCGTCGCGTTCACGGGGATCGTCGTCGTTGCACACATCCTCGTGTGGTTGTGGCGTCCCTGGCTGTAACAGTCCAGGGGTTTTTGGTCGAAGACCGATCGGGTGCCCGAAGATCCGGATCCACCCACCTGTAAGACACTGGAGAGAACCATGCATAAGATTTGGCAGATCTTTGATCCGCGTAGAACCCTGGTCGCACTGCTCGGCTTCCTGTTCGTGCTGGCCCTGCTGATCCACTTCATCCTGCTCAGCAGCCCGGCATTCAACTGGGTGAGCGGCGCGTAATCGTTCGCGTGGTACGGAGTGCGCTCCGCTGGTTGCCTGGCGGCCAGCGGAGCGCCTCGAAACCCTTATCGATGTGGGGGAAAACACGTCGATGGCGGATCGGTCTCTACATGAAGTCGCCGTCTTTGCTCCCGGTAAAGTTCCATACGGTCTTTATGTCTGTCGTGAGCCGTCGCTGCTCATCCGATCTCGGCAGGGGACAGTCTTCGTCCATTCTCGTGCGTAGTTGCGGTGTCCTCGACCCAGAACGAAGGGTTCAACCGCATGGCGGATATTGACGGGAGATGGCCCGCGACTTGGAGCCCTTCCAGTCATGTCTCATGGAGATACTCAATGAACAAGATTTGGCAGATCTGGCAGATCGTTGATCCGCGCATGATCATCATCGCCGTGGTCGGGTCCTTCGCGACTTGTGCGCTGGTGTTCCATCTGCTGCTGCTCAGTGTTCCGGATTACAGCTGGTTCAAGGGAGAGGCAATCGGCTACTCGGCCGTCGGCGACATGTCGCCCCTGCCGACCCTGCGCTGATTCCCGGTTGCGGACGAGGGGACCCCGGTCTCCCTCGCTCCGTCACGCCTCATTTCCCGAGCTACGTCAGCCTTCCCAATGCATTTCCACAGCCGCCGCCTGTCGCTGCGGACCACCGCCCCTATCGAAATCATCGATATCACCGCCGAGGTTCAAGCAACCTTCGCGCGCGAATCGATCCGGGCGGGTACGGTCACCCTTCATTCTCCGCACACCACTGCCTTCGTCTCCCTCAACGAGCGTGAGACCATGCTGCAGCAGGACATGCTGGAATTTCTCACCCGTCTGGCGCCCAAGGGTGCGGGATATGGGCACGACCGGGCGCCGGTCGACGGTCGCGAGAATGCCCATGCCCATCTCATCGGGTTGTTCATGAATGCCTCCGAGAGTATCCCCGTCGACAACGGCGAGCTGCTGCTCGGTCGCTGGCAGTCGATCTTCTTCGTCGAACTCGACGGTCCGCGCGAGGCGCGCACCCTCAATATCCAGATCTCCGGAGTCCGCTGATCCCATGACCCCTGCCGATTGCGAGGGCTTCTTCGCCACGCTCGACGAGCTGGTGGCCGACGACTACATCCTGCTCGACTACTACCTCGAATGCAGCGGCGATCCGCGCGAGGCGGTCGCGCACTTCTGCGCTGAGCAGTCCACCGCGCAGTGGCGCCGCGTCGGCAGCGACGAGGACCTGCGCCCGCGCTTCGGCGCGCGCGCGGTCGAACTCGAGGTGCTGGAGCGAGACCGTCCGGGCTTCAGCTATGGCCTCGAACCCGAGGTCACCGCCGGCGTCTCCGCCTGCCGGGTGCGCATCGCCCATCCCCATCGCAACTTCGGCCCGCGCATCCCCAACCTGCTGAGCGCGGTGTGCGGCGAGGGCACCTTCTTCTCGCCCGGCGCGCCGGTGGTCAAGCTGCTCGACATCCATTTCCCGGCGGCCTATCTGGCCCAGTTCCCCGGACCCAAGTTCGGCGTCCAGGGGCTGCGCGATCGGCTCCAGGCCTATGATCGGCCGATCTTCTTCGGTGTCATCAAACCCAACATCGGTCTGCCGCCCGAGGCCTTCAGCGAACTCGGCTACCAGGGCTGGCTCGGTGGGCTCGACATCGCCAAGGACGACGAGATGCTCGCCGACACCGACTGGTGTCCGCTCGAGCGTCGCGCCGAGCTGCTCGGCACCGCGCGGCGTCGCGCCGAGGCCGAGACCGGCACCCCCAAGATCTATCTCGCCAATGTCACCGACGAGGTCGAGAACCTGATCGAGCTGCACGATCGTGCCGTTGCCCGCGGCGCCAACGCGCTGCTGGTCAACGCCATGCCGGTGGGCCTGAGCGCGGTGCGTATGCTGCGCGAGCACACCCAGGTGCCGCTGGTTGCCCACTTCCCCTTCATCGCGCCCTTCAGTCGCATGGAGCGCTTCGGCATCCACTCGCGGGTGTTTGCCAAGCTGCAGCGTCTGGCCGGGTTCGACGTCGTCATCATGCCCGGCTTCGGTTCGCGCATGTTCACCTCCGACGACGAGGTGCGCGCCAACGCCGCTGCCTGTCTCGAGCCCATGGGCGAGCTGTTGCCAAGTCTGCCGGTCCCGGGCGGCAGCGACAACGCGCTCACCCTTGCAAGGGTCCACGACAAGCTCGGCACCGTCGACTTCGGCTTCGTGCCGGGGCGCGGCGTGTTCGGCCATCCGCATGGCCCGCGTGGTGGTGCGGCGAGCATTCGTCAGGCCTGGGAGGCGATCGCCCAGGGCGTTCCCCTGCTAGACTATGCCGCCGAGCACGTCGAGCTGCGCGCGGCCATCGACGCCTTCGGGACGCGCTGAGTCGTCGGCGCCCCGATCCGACCCTGAATCCGAACGACGTCTCCCGCACCCCGTCGCGCGCCTGGTGGGGCGGGAGCGCGCTGGAGGTGAGACCTTGACCGCCCAAGTCCTTCCGCCCCTGAATGCCGCCGAACTCGAGCAGGTCGCCCGACGCGACGCCAGCGAGCAGCTGATCGTCGTCGACCGCGAGGATCGCGAGATCGGTCCGGCCGGCAAGCTGGAGGTGCACGTCGACGGCCGACTCCATCGCGCCTTCTCGATCCTGGTGTTCAACGCCCGTGGCGAGCTGTTGCTGCAGCGCCGCGCCGATGCCAAGTATCACTTCGCCAACCGCTGGTCGAACACCTGTTGCGGCCACCCGCGCCCGGGCGAGACCACGGTCGCCGGCGCCGGTCGGCGGCTCAAGGAAGAATTCGGCTTCCGCGTCCCGCTCACCGAGCGCAACGAGCTGATCTATCGCGCCGAGGATCAGGCCTCGGGCCTGATCGAGCACGAATACCTGCATATCTACCACGGTCACTTCACCGAGACCCCACAGCCCGACCCCGCCGAGGTCGGCGCCTGGCGGTGGATGTCGGTGGCGGCGATCCGTCGCGCCCTGCGCATGCACCCGGAGTGGTTCACTCCCTGGTTTGCGATCCTCGTCGATCGGTTGCTGCCGCCCGAGGACTGATTCCCGTCCTCCGTTGGCCGGCGCGACCTGACTCTGGTCGCGCTTGTTTCGCCGTCTCGTCTCCCCGATGATGATGCGGATGTCGTCAACCGCAACAGCCTCGTGTGAGCGCGAGGCCGGGAACCCGTCCATGTCAGATCAGGATCCGCTGCGCGCGCCCTCGCGCGCGACCCCAGAGACCCACCAGCGCGGCCGCGACAAGCTCGCCCGCATCCCGGTCAAGGTCGCGACCGATGCCCCGGTGCTGCGCAAGCCCGCCTGGATCCGCGCGCGCGCCCCGCTCGGCGCCGAGGTGCGGCGCATCAAGGCGCTGATGCGCGAGCACAAGCTCGCCACCGTGTGCGAGGAGGCGATGTGCCCGAACCTCGGTGAGTGCTTCAACCACGGCACCGCCACCTTCATGATCCTCGGCGATGTCTGCACCCGCCGTTGTCCCTTCTGCGACGTCGCCCACGGTCGTCCCGAGCCGCCCGATCCCGCCGAGCCCGAGCACCTGGCCAGTTCGATCGCGGCGATGGGGCTGCGCTATGCGGTCATCACCTCGGTCGATCGCGATGACCTGCGCGATGGCGGCGCGGCTCACTTCGCCGCCTGCGTGCGCGCGGTGCGCGCCCAGGAGGCGGGGATCCGCGTCGAGGTGCTGGTGCCGGACTTCCGCGGTCGCGAGTCGGTCGCGCTCGACTGCTTCGTCGACGACGCGGTGCCCGACGTCTTCAACCACAACCTCGAGACCGTGCCCAGGCTCTATCGCGAGGCCCGGCCCGGTGCCGACTATGCCGGCTCGCTGCGACTGCTTGAGGCGTTCAAGGCGCGCCACCCCGATGTGCTCACCAAGTCGGGGTTGATGCTCGGGCTCGGCGAGACCCGCGACGAGGTGCTGGAGGTGATGCGCGCGCTGCGCGAGCACGGCTGCGACATGCTCACCCTCGGACAGTATCTGCAGCCCTCGCGCGCGCACCTGCCGGTGCGTCGTTACTGGACCCCGGAGGAGTTCGACGCCCTGCGCGAAGATGGCGAGGCGATGGGGTTTCGCAATGTCGCCAGCGGCGCCATGGTCCGCTCCTCCTATCATGCCGACCTGCAGGCGCCGCTGTGAGGCGCCGCCCCCGGCGCGCATGAGCGTGCTCTACAGCGTACTCAAGAGCCTGCTGATGCCGCCCGGCATCCTGGTGCTGGCGTTGTTGCTGGCCGCGCTGCTGGTGCAGGGCGGGGTGGGGCGGGTGCTGCTGCTGACCGCCACCCTGGCGCTCGCGGCGATGAGCCTGCCGGCCGTCGGCGCCTGGCTGATGGCGCCGCTGGAGCGACATGCGCCGCTCGCCACCCCCGGTCACCCGATCCCGACCGATGCCGAGGCGATCCTGGTGCTCAGCGCCGGGCGTACGAGCGCGGCCCCGGAGTACGGCGGCGAGAGCGTCGACAGCGCCACCCTGCGTCGTCTGCGCTACGCCGCGCATCTGCAGCGCGCCACCGGGTTGCCGCTCTATGTCAGCGGCGGTAGCCCGCCGCCGGAGGACCCACCGATTGCCCGGCTGATGGCCGAGGTGTTGCTCGAGGAGTACGGCATCACGGTCGCCGGGATCGAAGCGCGGAGCCTCAACACCTGGGAGAACGCCGCCTATTCGGCGCCGATGCTCGCGCACGACGGCCATCGACGCATCCTGCTGGTCTCCGATGCCTGGCACCTGAGACGCGCGTTGCGGGTGTTCGAGGAGGTCGGTCTGGCGCCGATCGCCGCGCCCACCGGGTTTCTCCACGACCCCGACCCGGATGACTGGAACTATCGTGACTGGCTGCCCTCGGCGCGCGGCTTCGTGGTCAGCTACTACGCGCTCCACGAACATCTCGGCTGGCTGTGGTATCGGTTGCGCCGCCTGGTCACGGGCTCGCCGCGTCCGGCCTCGGGTTGAGCCCGCTCAATCGTCGCGTACGGCCAGCGGCGGTTCGCGACGGATCATCAGATAACAGAGACAGTCCTGGCGGATCACCACCTCGTTGCGGGTGAGCATCGAGGGCATCGCCGGGCGGCGCAGCAACAGCGCATCGCCATCGAGCCTGAAGAACTGCGCGCTCAGGTCTCGGCCCTCGGCGTCGTGCACCTCGACACAGAGCCCCTTGCCGGGGCGCACCCGACCGAAGGCCATGCCCGCCGGCAGCTCGCAGAAGTTGAGCTGTTCGAGCGCGGGGTCGAGCACCAGGTCGGCCTGCTCGGGGGGGAAGCCGAAGTGTACCTCGGGCGGGACGCGGGCGCGGGCGACGGTCTCGAACAGGTCGAACTCACGTGCCGGCGGCGGGCGTGCCGGCAGCTCGGTGAGCTGGAGCAGGGCGCCGACGAACTCGCGCGCGTGGTCGATACCACTCTGCTCGCCGACCTTGCCGCACTCCACCGTGACCGCCGGACAGATGCCGATGAAGGCCTGTGACTGCACCCCGGTGGGGCTGGTGAAATAGACCAGGGTGCGGGCGAACAGGTTCGCCAACTGCAGTGTCCGAGGTTCGAGCACGTTGACGCAGCCATAGTGCGGGTTGCGCCCGGTGTTGTTGTGCAGGTCGACGCTGGCGAAGGGCGCGCGTGCACGCATGGTCTCGACCACCTGGGCCATCATCAGCTGCTCCGGGCCATGGTCGGGCGCGGCACCGGGCCACACCCGGTTGTAGTCCGGTTGTCCGGGCAGCCGCCGGACGCCGTGGGCGGCGGCGGCGACATTGCCGATGAACAGGCTCAGCGCACGGGGCAGGCGCAGCGCGCCGTAGCGGGTCAGACGCGCGGCGAGCAGGGCGCGCACCGCCTCCCAGCCGACGGTCTCGTTGCCGTGGAGCAGCACCGAGACGAATAGCGGCGCCTGGCGCTGTCCCGGAAGATGGATCAGGGTCGGGCCGCCGAGCAGGGCCTCGAGTCCGGGCGCCGGGGTCTCGAGCAGTCCCTCCGGCAGGTGGTCGAGCTGTTGCAGCATGGCGATGGTCTCTGCGTCCTCGGGATGGTCGTCCCTGGTTCAGTCGATGCTCCATTGGTGCACCGGGTGACCGGCGCGCTGGCGTGCCAGATAGGCGGCGGTCAACCCATGCATGTCGTGGCCGTGGCGCGCCACCCAGGCGCGTTGCCAGGCCGCGCCGGTGCGTCGCCGGGCGAGACGCTGGGCGATGATGTCGAGCCAGTGTCGGCGCTCGTCTGCGCCCATCCCCAACGCCTCCAGCCCGCGATGGGCGCGCGGCAGCAGGTCGTCGCGGAGGATGGTGGCGACCTCGTGCTCGCGCCCGTCGAGCCAGCGGATGCGCGCGCCGAGCCCGGCGCGGGCGCAGTCGTAGAAACCGGCCATCGCCAGGGGGAAGGGCAGTCGCTGCTCCGGTGGTCGCGGGTCGTGGCTGAGCGCGTGCACCGCGCCGAGATAGAGCGCGGTGTTGGCGATGGCGTCTGCAACCGTGGGACCGGCGGGGATCACCCGATGCTCGATGCGCAGATGCGGGCGGCCGGCGTCGTCGAAGCCGATCAGTGGCCGGTTCCAGCGCCAGATGGTGCCGTTGTGCAGGCGCAGGTGGGCGAGCGCCTCGGGCGGCTCGTCGCTGCACTGCGGCAGCAGGACCGGATAACGCGCGAGATTCGCCTCGAAGGTCTCGAGGATCGAGTGCGCGGCATAGCGCTGGCCGAAGTTGACCCGTTCCTGGAGGATCGCGCCGCCGACCGAGACCGCCTGCTCGAACAGCGCGATCCGCGTCTCCTCCCACAGCGCATGACCGAACAGGAAGGGCGAGTTGGCGCTGATCGCCACCAGCGGGCCGCTGAGGATCTTGGAGGCGTTGTAGACCCGGGCGGCGTGCTCGGGGGCGACCTGCAGATGGATCTGGAAGGAGGTCCCGGCGGCCTCGAGCATGACGTCGTGCCAGTGCAGCTCGAGCGGTTCGTCGCCGTCGATGATCAGCGACAGCGCTCGCCCCTGGCGCAGCGCGAAGATACGGGCGTTGAGCGCGCGATAGCGCGCCAGCGGCGACATCGCCTCGATGTCGAGCTGCTCGGCGCCGATCGTCGGCAGGGTGCCGATGGTGACCACCCGCAGCCCGAGTTCCTCGCCCACCCGCTGGGCGCGCTCGAGCGGCTCGCCGAGCGTCGTGGCGAGCTGTGAGAGGGTCGTCGCGCCGAGTGCGAGCGGGGTGCCGTTGAACTCGATGTTGAACACCGAAAGCTCCGGGACCACCCGGGGATCGGCGAGCGCATCGAGCAGCGCCGGGGCGCGCGGGGCCGGGTGCATCGCGGTGTCGACCAGCCAGGCCTCGAGCTCAAAGCCGAGCATCGGGGGCGCGCGCGCGATCCGCCCCTCGGCGAACCAGCGCCCGAGCAGTGCGGTCTCCTCGCGCAACCGGGTGGTGAAGCGCGCGAGATCGGCCTCGCTGAACCGGTCGCTGGCGATCTCCTGGCCCATCCGCTGCCTCCACGGGTCGCAATCGTACATCCGCGTTGACGTCATGGCGTTCGCTATACAGTCTATGCGGCTTGATCGTCGTCGACGCAATGTGGGTCGGCGGCAGCACAATGGAAGATCGAAACCGCCATGGTCGGCGGACGAGAGGTGGATCGAATCATGGCACCCTGGTCGAAGGGCTTGTGTTGGAACTCGGGCGGCATCAGCGATGCCGGTCGGGTGCGGCGGGACAATCAGGACGCCTATCTGGATCGTCCGGAGCTGGGGCTCTGGGCGGTGGCTGATGGCATGGGCGGGCATCGCGACGGCGCTGAGGCGAGCCGGCTGATCGTCAGTCGGTTGGGACGGCTGGAGCGCGCACTCGAGCTGGAGTCGGGGCTGGAGACGCTGGAGCGGACGCTGCGTGCGGTCAACCGCGAGCTGGTGGCGAGCGCCGAGGGCGTGCTCGAGGCGCTCTGCGGCAGCACGGTCGCGGCCTTGCTCGCTGTTGGTGATCGCGCTGCGCTGTGCTGGGCCGGCGACAGCCGTATCTATCGGTTGCGCGCCGGCGTGCTCGAGCAGCTCAGCCGCGATCACTCCCAGGTCCAGGCGCTGGTCGATATGGGGCTGCTCTCGCCCGAGGAGGCCGAGCTGCACCCGCTCTCGAGCGTGCTGGTGCGCGCCGTCGGCGCCGACGCCCGGCTCGAGTTCGAGCGGCGCACCGAGTCGCTGTGCGCGGGCGATCGATACCTATTGTGCAGCGACGGGCTGAATCGCGACCTTGCCGGCGACGAGATCGCCCGTATCCTCTCACAGATCCATCCCGCCGAGATCGCCGCCCAGGCGCTGGTACGGGCCGCCTGCGAGGCCGGCGGTCACGACAACGTCACTGCGGTGGTGGTCGACTTCACGGCCTGAGCGCGTCGCGGGCGGCGCGGGCGGCGCGCGCGGCCCGGCGTCGGGTGCGGAAGAAGTCACGCAACAGCTCGCCGCAGTCCGCAGCGAGCACCCCGCCGCGACACTCGGTGCGATGGTTGAAGCGTGCATCCGAGGGCAGCAGGTCGAAGACGCTGCCGCAGGCCCCGGCCTTGGGGTCGGTTGCGCCATAGACCACCGCGCCGACACGGGCATGGATGATGGCCCCGGCGCACATCACGCAGGGTTCCAGGGTGACGTAGAGCGTGGTCTCGGGCAGGCGATAATTGGCGAGCCGGCGTCCGGCGTCGCGCAGCGCCTGGATCTCGGCGTGGGCGCTGGGGTCGCTGTCGGCGATCGGGCGGTTCCAGCCCTCGCCGATGCACTGTCCGTCGCGCACCACCACCGCGCCGACCGGGACCTCGCCCTGTTGTGCCGCACGCTCGGCCAGACGCAGCGCGTGGCGTATCCAGTATTCATCGGGGCTGTCGACGGCGGGTTCCACTCGGGGGCTCCTGTGGTGAGGATGCGCAGGCGCGCGAAAAGGGATCGATGCTAGTCGCCGTCCGGGCATGGGGCAAGGCGCGCACCTTTGGAGAGAACATGAGACGACGACTCACCGAGCACGACAACTTCGGCTATCTCACCGTCGCCCTGGTGGTGTTGCTGTTCGGCACCGCGTTGGCCGACGAACTCGGGCTGAAACTCGGGCAGCTGCTGGTGCAGCTGGCAATCGTCGCCACGCTGGCGATCGGGGTCTGGGGGACCAACCGGCGCACCCACTGGTTCCGTACCCGGCTGGGGCTGATCCTCGCCAGCCTGGTGGTGATCCTGCTCGGGCGCTGGCTGGAGACCGCGCTGCTGTGGCTACTGCTCCTGCTCGGTTATCTCATCCTCACCAGCTGGCTGGCGATGGAGCAGGTGCTGCGCGGCGACTCGGTCGACTGGAACAAGATCGTCGGTGCGGTTTGCGTCTATCTGCTGATGGGACTGATCTGGGCGACGCTCTACATGCTGATCGCCTTGATCGAGCCGAGCGCCTTCGCCGGTCTGCGCCCCGGTCCCTGGTACCAGGGCTTTCCCGAACTGGTCTATTTCAGCTTCATCACCCTGACCACGGTCGGGTACGGCGACATCGCACCGGTGTCCTCGCTGGCGCGTTTCTTCGCCTTTATCGAGGCGGTGGTGGGACAGTTCTATCTCGCCATCCTGGTGGCCAGCCTGGTCGGTATCCGCCTCGCCGACTGGCGCGGCAACGGCGACTGAGCGGGTCCGCTCAGGGCCGCGAGTCGTCGGGGACCGGGCCGGCGACGCTCGCCGTGGCATGTCGCACCTCCGCCGGCGAGACCCGGAAGTGACGCTTGAACTCGCGGCTGAACTGCGAGGCGCTCTGGTAGCCGACCCGGGTGGCGGCGACGCTCGCGCGCACCCCCTGGGCGGCGATCAGCGCCCGGGCCCGGTCGAGCCGGATGCGCTTGAGATAGCGCAGCGGGGTCTCGCCGGTGATCTGCTTGAAGGCGCGATGGAAGGTCGAGGCGCCCATGTGCGCCTCGGCGGCCAGCGACTCGACGCTCAGCGCCTTGGCATAGTCACGATGGATGCGCGCCAGTGCCCGGGCGATGCGTGCATCGGCATCCTGGTGCTGGGTGAGCGCACACAGCGCCGGACCATGGGGACCGAGCAGGGCACGGTAGTGCAGCTCGCGCACCAGCGCCCGGCCCAGCACCTGCGACTCCAGCGGCGAGTCGAGCGCGTGCAGCAGTCGGCCGGTGGTGGCGATCATCTCGGCATCGAGCGCCACCGGCGCGAGTCCGCGCGGCAGTCCGGCGGCCTGCGGCCGCTGCGGCGCGAGTCCGCCGCAGACCAGCGCGACCAACTCGTGAAGCAGGGTCCAGTCGATGGCGATGAACAACCCGAGCAGGGGATCGCTCGGACTGGCGTGGGTCTCGCATTCGAGCGGCAAGGGTACGCTGACGATCAGATAGTGATTGGGGTCGTAACCGAAGCGGGTGCGCCCGAGATAGACGGTCTTGTGGCCGCCGGCGATGATCACGATCCCGGGCTCGTAGATCATCGGGGTGCGAGCCGCAGAGGTGTCGGTCCAGAACACGCGGACCCCGGGGATCTCGGTGTCGAAGGTGCCACTGCGCGCACGTGCCTGGTGTGCGGCGCGCAGCCGCGCGAGCGGTTGCTGAAGTCCTGGCGGCATGCTGGTGTCTTTTCATGTGATGGCCCGGAAGCAGGATCTTATCCTTTATTGGGCATAATTTGTGGGAGATTCGCCCGGATTGAGCAGGATAAGGCAAGTAATCGGCAGGATCGACGGTTCAGGCTGCGATAGCCGCAGGGTAGGCTGATAGGGTCACGGGCAACGCATGCCCCTTGTACCGAATCCACAGGAGTCGCGATGGACAACTTCGTCTACGAGAACCCAACCCGCATCCACTTCGGCAGCGGCCAGATCGCCGCGCTGGCCGAGGCCATCCCCACTGGGGCGCGGGTGCTGATGCTCTATGGCGGTGGCTCGATCAAGTCCAATGGGGTCTATGATCAGGTGGCAGCGGCGCTCGCCGGCTTCGACTGGGAAGCCTTCGGTGGCATCGAGCCCAACCCGCGCTACGACACGCTGATGCGCGCGGTCGAGCGGGTGCGCGCCGGTGGCTTCGACTATCTGCTCGCCGTTGGCGGCGGCTCGGTGATCGATGGCAGCAAGTTCGTCGCCGCCGCCGCGTGCTATGCGGGTGACGACCCCTGGGCGATCCTCGCCGAGCAGGCGCCGGTGCGTGAGGCGCTGCCGCTGGGTTGCGTGCTCACCCTCCCGGCGACCGGCTCGGAGACCAATATCAACGCGGTGGTGACCCGAGCGGAGCGCAAGCTCGCCTTCTACAGCCCGCTGGTGCGCCCGCGTTTTGCCATCCTCGACCCCGCCACCACCCTCAGCCTGGCGCCGCGCCAGATCGCCAACGGGGTGGTCGACGCCTTCGTCCACGTCATCGAGCAGTATCTCACCTATCCCGCCGATGCCCGGGTGCAGGATCGCTTCGCTGAGGGCTTGCTGCTGACCCTGATCGAGACCGGCCCCAAGGCGCTCGACGACCCCAATGATCTGACGCTGCGCGCCGACATCATGTGGGCCGCCTCGCTCGCGCTCAATGGCCTGATCGGCTGTGGCGTGCCGCAGGACTGGGCCACCCACCGCATCGGTCACGAGCTGACCGCGCACTTCGGCATCGACCACGGGCGCAGCCTGACCATCGTGCTCCCTGCGCTGATGCAGGCCCGCCGCGCGGCCAAGCGCGACAAGCTGCTGCAGTACGCAGAACGGGTCTTCGGGATCGACCAGGGCGAGCCGGAGGCGCGTATCGATCAGGCGATCGCGCAAACCCGAGCGTTCTTCCAGCGCATGGGTGTCGAGACCTCGCTCGCCGACGCCGGGCTCGACGCCACCGCGATCGACACCTTGGTCGCCGGCCTGGAGGACAACCACCTGCTGCCGCTCGGTGAGCGCGGCGACATCGGTTCGGCCGAGGTGCGGGCGATCCTCGAGGGCGCGCTGCGCTGAGCCTTGACGGCGTACGCGTTCGGCAGGGATGCCGGCGCGCTCTCCACTCAGGCGCTCGAGGACGACACCCGGGCGCACCGCAGCTCTTTCGCTGCGCCGCCGTCATCCGCAGCCCTTGAGCAGGAAATCGGCGCACGCGACGAGGCGCTCTGGGGCGATGCTGGAGCGCGGGCGGGGATAGCCTGCAGATCCCTGACGGTCAGGTCGCCGAGGTAAAGGTAAATGGGTGTCCCTTTTCGGTCCTTTCGGTACTCCGAGGTAAATGGGTGTCCCTTAATTTCAATTTCTTACAAGCTGCTCGAGCGACTTGAGGCCAGCGATCGCATCGACTGGTCGCGAGCGTTGGTCGACAGCGCCTCGATTCGCGCCGTCGGCGGCGGTGAGTGCACCGGCCCCAACCCGACCGATCGCGCTCGCCCGGGAAGCAAGCACCATCTGATCACTGACGCCCGGGGCATTCCGCTGCATGCCGTGCTCACCGGCGCCAACGCCTACGATGTCACGCAACTCATCGCCCTGGTCGATGGCATCACACCCGTGCGTAGCGGACGGCGTGGCCGCCCCCGCCATCGACCCGAACGCGTGCAGGGCGATCGCGCTTATGACTCCAAGGCCCACTGCGCGGCACTGCGCACGCGCAACATCCAACCGCAGCTCGCGCGACGCAACACCCCACATGGCAGCGGGCTGGGAACGACCCGCTGGGTCGTCGAACGCTCGCTGGCGTGGCTGCATCAGTTCCGCCGATTGCGGATGCGCTTCGAGCGCCGGGCCGATATTCACGAGGCGTTTCTCTTCCTGGGACTCGCACTCATTTGCTGGAATGCCTTGGAGTGGGCATAGGGCTTTTGATAGAGCCTCTAAGTCCAAGACCTGGAACGACGAGAAGATCACTGCTCACCACGGCATCGTGCCGACGATGCAGAAGGGCAACAAGGATGGCCTCAACGAGCGCGAACGCAACATCTACGAGCTGATCGTTCGGGCCTACTTGGCGCAGTTCTACCCGCTGCATGAATTCATGCAGACGACCGTGGGCGTGGAGATCGCCGGCGAGACGTTCGCGGCTACCGGCAAGGTGGTCACGCGCAACGGCTGGCGTGACGTGTACGATCAGGGCGACGACGATGCCGACAAGAACCAGGGCGAGGACGGCGGTAGCCAGAACCTGCCTGCGATGAAACAGGGTGACGAAGTTGCCTGCATCGACGCCACCCGCCGCGATGCGAAAACAAAGCCGCCGGCCAGATTCACGGAAGGTACGTTGATTCGGGCGATGGAGAACATCCACAAGTTCGTCAGCGACCCGGAGCACAAGAATATGCTGCGCGACGGTGACGGCATCGGCACGTCCGCTACTCGCGCTTCCATCATTTCGGAGTTGAAACGCCGCGAGTTCCTGGCCGTCAAGGGCAAGCAGATCGTCAGCAAGACCCTGGGGCGCAGCATGATCGACGCGCTGCCCGAGGTTGTGAAAAGCCCCGTCCTCACCGCCCTGTACGAGCGCATGTTGAAGGGCATCGAGCAGGGCACCGCCGAGCTGTTGGCATTCGTTGCCAAGCAGGAGGCTTTCATCCGGGACCAGGTGGCGAAGGCCAACAGCGGTGCCGTGACCATCGCCGGCGGCAAGGAGGCCGCCCCGGTTTCGTCCCTGCATAAGTGCATGGCCTGCGGTAGCGGCCTTTCCCGCCGCCCGAGCCGGAAGAAGGGGCAATTCTGGTGGGGGTGCAGCAATTTCCCGACATGCAAGCAGACCTATCCCGACCTGAAAGGCCGGCCCGACTACAGCAAGGGACGCAACGGTCCCGCCGCTGCGGCCGAGTAACCACGATCACGACCGAGCAACTACGAAAGGAGCAACAACCATGACCGCGAACGACAACACCCGTACCGCCGACGATGCGCTGTCCGAGCTGCCCGCCATCGACGACACCGCCGCCGCCAACGAGGCTATGCGCGAGAAGCTGGCCGACGCCGGCACGCCTGGCTACCAGGCCGAGTTCGATCCCGATGAAGCCGAGCGCGCCGGCGCTTTCGTGGAGGACGCCTTGAGCGAGCAGGACGCGGCCGAGAGCACCGACGACCTGGCCGAGCTGGGCGGCGATGAAGAGCCGGTTTTCCTGGATGATGACGGCCCGAGCAGCGACTTGCCGCCGGTCCCGACAACGACCAATGCCCGCGAGCTGTATGGGCTTCGGCCCGGCGAAACCGTGCCGGCGGCTATCGAGCGTAAGGCCAAGGAGGGCTAAACCATGCCCTTGACGAAAGCCGAAGCGCAGGGAGTGACGTGGGCTTTCGTCCGCGATTACCCCGGCGCGCTTGAGCTGGTCTACAAGTTCCGGGAAAGCACGGCCGAGTTGTATGGGCCGCGAGCGGCCGAAGTGCCGAAGGACATGATGGGCGGCTACATCTCGAAACCGACAGAGCACAACGGCCACATGTACCGAGGCCAGGTTCACGTTGAGGTAAATGCGAGGTAAATGGGTGTCCCTGGTAAATGGGTGTCCCTTAATTTGGAGGTAAATGGGTGTCCTTTAATTTCGTTAATTTCGGTGATTTTTTGTTGGTGACTGACTGATCTTTTGGGGGATCCGGTTTCCCGACTTCAGTGTCGCCAGTTGGCTGACTGAAGTGGGTTTTTCCTCTATTGAATAAGGGTTTACTGATCTATGCGACGGTAAAAAGTAATGATATAACATATTTTACTTTCCTCGTTGCGAGCGGGCCTGATGCCAAGCACTCCTTTGGCTACCCCCGAGACTCCTCGGCACCTCATCAGTGAGCAACCTTGCGATCTACGCTATGTCACCGCGCCTGAACTCAATCTGAGTCTGTGGCGGCGCCGCCCGATCGAGACCGTCGAGCGTGAGGTCGCGTGTCTGCGGGCGACTGATCTGCCGGATATCCGTTGCCGGACGTCGCCGCCGACCTTCGACGAGGATATCGGTGCGCTTCTGAGTGCACAGGGGCTGAATCCGAGCGCCTTCAGTGCCTGGCTCGCCGACCTGCGACGGCTGGCGGATCTGTTCTTCGCCGTTTGCGCGGGGCGCGAGGTGAGCGTGCGACTGGAGACGACCGACGCTGATGGTTGTCCGCGTTTCCATGTCGATCGCACTTATCTACGTCTGTTGTGCACGTATCGCGGACCGGGCACCGAGTGGTTGACCGACGAGCAGGTCGATCGCGACGCCCAGGCCAGCGGTGCGCCAAATGCGCGCATTGTCCGAATCGGCGAGCCGTGTCGGTTCCTGCCCTTCTGGGTGGGCATCCTGAAGGGCGATGCCTATCCCGGCAACGCTGGTCGGGGGCTGGTGCATCGCTCTCCGCCGACTGCCGGCTCGGGGCAGACCCGTGTTCTGTTCTGCCTGGATTGCTGAGCCATGGAGGCGCTCAGCACCGCGCCAAGATCGGCGAGCCGCCTTCTTGCCGATGGGTGATCCGTTTCACTGACCGCCTTGGCGTGCGTGAGACCGCGTCTCAAACCGTTCGATGTACGCACACAGGAGAGCCCGCATGCACTCGCAACCCACCGTCGAACAGACACTGCCGGTCACGGTGTTGTCCGGTTTTCTCGGTGCCGGCAAGACCACACTGCTCAACCACATTCTCAACAACCGGGAGGGGCAACGCGTTGCGGTCATCGTTAACGATCTGTCCGAGGTCAACGTCGACGCCGACCTGGTCAACAGGGAGGTCCAGCTCAATCGCGCCGAGGAGAAACTGGTCGAAATGAGCAATGGCTGCATCTGCTGCACGCTGCGCGAGGATCTGCTGGTCGAGGTCAGCCGGTTGGCGAAGGAAGGGCGTTTCGATTATCTGGTGATCGAGTCCACCGGCATTTCCGAGCCGCTGCCGGTGGCCGAGACCTTCACCTTCCGGGACCAAGAGGACACCAGCCTGTCCGACATCGCCCGCCTGGACACCATGGTCACGGTGGTCGACGCGGTGAACTTCGATGTCGATCTCGAGCATGCCGAAAGCCTCCAAGCTCGCGGTGAGTCGCTCGGCGAGGACGACAGGCGTACCGTCTCGGATCTGTTGATCGACCAGGTCGAGTTCGCCGATGTCATCCTCCTCAACAAGATTGACCTCATCACGGCTGCCGAGCGTGAACGACTCCGACATGCCTTGCGCCAGCTCAATCGGCATGCGCGTATCCTCGACGCCAGCTTTGGCAAGGTTCCGCTTGACCAGGTGATCGGCACCGGGCGGTTCGACTTCGCTCGTGCCGCGCGATCGCCGGGCTGGCTCGCCGAGATGCGTGGTGAACATACACCGGAAACTGAGGAGTACGGCATCGGCAGCTTCGTTTATCGCGCGCGCCGTCCGTTTCATCCCACTCGGTTCGCGGCTGCGCTGCAGACCGATTGGCCTGGTAACGTGCTGCGCTCGAAGGGCTTCTTCTGGCTGGCCTCGCGCCCCGACGCGGCTGGCGAGTGGTCGCAGGCCGGAGGCATCGTGCGCCATGGGCCGGCCGGGATCTGGTGGGCCGCCGCACCCCGTGAGCATTGGCCGACGGACCCCGAGCAGCGCGCAAGGATTATGGCCGAGTTCGACGGTGAGTACGGCGATCGCCGCCAAGAAATCGTGTTCATCGGCCAGAATCTCGAGCCTGAACAAACCCGTGAAATCCTCGATCGTTGTCTCCTCAGCGACGAGGAAATGGCTGGAGGGGCGGCTCTCTGGAAGTCATTCGAAGACCCATTTCCCCGCTGGTTTGCCGAGCATGACGAGGACTGATGCCATGGTCGATGACAGCGAACGTTACGCCGCAGAGCTGATACCCAGCGACTACGCCAGCTGGCGTTATTGCATCGAGGTCAAGTGTGCGTTGGCGCTGACCCCGGCTTTTCTCAAGGCGCGCATTGCCGTCTTGAGCGACCTGGGCAACGAGGAGACGCAACGCTTCGCGCGTCTCTATGGTGAGGCACACCTGAACCGAGTACTGGCCTGGTTTCGCCGGGCCGAGCGCGAGGCATGACCTGGAGGTTTGTCGTGTGGCGCTGCCAATGGCTGTACTCTCGCCGGTTGCGGCGGTCTCGGCTTTCAATCCACTGAAGCGGTGACGATGCGATGCAAGACACTGAGCACATGCGGCATGCGCCGCCCTCTGATGTCGCCGACGGCGGACCACCTATGGACGACGGCTATATGGGACCGCGTCAATTGGCCTATTTCAGGCGAAAGCTTCTGGACTGGCAATCAGCGTTACTCGCCGAGACCGAGGCGACTCTCGCAGAGTTGGGGCACGACAGTCATCATGAGGTCGGCGATGAATTGGACCGCGCCAGCCGCGAGGCTGCCCAGGCCTTGGAGCTGCGCACCCGTGATCGCTATCGCAAGCTCTTGGGCAAGATCGCTGCGGCAATTGCCCGCATCGATGACGGCAGCTATGGGTGGTGCGAAGAAACCGGCGAGCCCATTGGCTTGGCGCGGCTCGATGCCCGTCCGGTCGCAACGCTTTGTGTGGAAGCGCAGGAGCGGCGCGAGCTGAGAGAGCGACAGACCCGGCCGGATCTCTGAGCGGCGGCCCAACCACCTCGGGCTCGATGCTGGCGGGCTTGGCGGATGGACTGGGTGCTGAATGACCGCCATCTGCTGTCGCTCGGCGAGTGTGGGACATCGGTTCGGCCGAGGTGCGGGCGGTCGCTCTGCGTTGAGGTCCGGCGCCGTTCTCGCCCGGCAGCGACGTCTCTCTCAGACGTTCTAGAGTCACACCTCTCGCTAGATAGTGACACTCCCGCCGATCGAGGTTATCCGTTCCGGTGCGTCGATCATCGACCCGAAACCCTTGAGCAGGAGATCCGCGTGCTCGACGAAGCGCTCGGGCACGATGCCGAGATGGGTGAGAGGGGAGGGCATCAGGCGGATCCCCAACTGTCAGTGCACCAGTGCGTGTCCTTTCATTCGTTCATTCGGGTATCAGGCAACCGCTGCAGCGCTCCTGTTACTACTACAGCCGCACATCATTATGGCGGCCCAGCCCCTCGCGCTCGATAATGACAGACCCTGGCCCGCGCCTGATGTCGTCGTCGCCAATCCGACCAGGCGATGACAGCATCAGGCGGGGCGCGTTCGCGCCACAACAGCGCCTCGAGCAGGTGCCGGATCTCAGGGGCGGTCAGTGCGATCCGCCCGGCGACAGCGCCCCCTTTTTCGCCCGTCGTTGCAGCACGACGAGGCAGGCATGGGCCAGCAGCGCAAGGGTGATATGGCGATGCCAAGCCGGCCAGCGGCGCACCTCATACTCGTCGAGCCCACACTGCTGCTTGGCCAGCTCGAAGCCGACCTCGATCGCCCAGCGCTGCCCGGCGACCTTGGCCAGGCGCTCGAGTGTGGCCTCGGCGCGGGGCGCGAAGGCGATGTAGTAGGCCCGCTCCTCGGGGCGGTTGCAGTTGCGCCGCACCACCAGCCAATGCCCCCAGGCGCGCTCCTCGGCGCTGAGCTGCAGGCGCCACAGCGGCACCCAGGCCCACTCGAAGGTGCGCGCGCCCTTGCTCCCGGCGCCGACGGCGTGGCGCTGCCAGGCCGTCTCTGGCAGCGCCTTGGCCAGTGCCGCGACACGATGGGTCTGCGGGCCATCGAACCACACCGGTTCATTGCCCGCCACGGCGAGCACGAAGGGCTGTTGGCGCGCCTCGAGCCACAGGCGCAGCTTGCGATCCTTACCGTAGACGGCATCGCCCGTCACCCAGCCACAAGGTACCCCGGCATCGAGTGCGCGCTCGAGCATCGTACGCGCCAGGGCTGGTTTGGTCTGGAAGCGGCGTGCCTGCTCCGGGACGCCGGCCTCGGCGCAGCGTGCGGGGTCATTCGCCCAACATTTGGGCAGGTACAGCGCCCGATCGATGAAGGCCGCGCCGTGCCGGCTGGCGTAACACAGAAACACCCCGATCTGACTGTTCTCGACCCGGCCCGCCGTGCCGCTGTACTGGCGCTGCACCCCCACCGAGTGCGTGCCCTTCTTCAAGAAACCGGTCTCATCGACGATCAGCACCGCCTCGGCGTCGCCCAGCGCCTCGACGACATAGGCACGCAGCACCTCGCGCGCCGCCTCGGCGTCCCAGCGTGCCGTGTTGAGCAGGCGCTGCACCCCGTCCGGGCGCCGTTCGCCCAAGGTTTCGGCCAGCTGCCAACCGTTCTTGCGTGGCACTGTCGTCAGCAGCCCTTGCAGATAACCCCGCGCTCGGGCGCGCGGCTCAGGACGACGAAAACACGCCGCCAGGCGCTGATGGATCCTGTCCAGTTCCGTCTCCCAGCCAGAGACCTCGCTGTACTTCATGTTGTTTGAAAACCAAGCCGTTGAGTCCACATATCACAACACAAAAAATATGCGGCTGTAGTAGTAGTAGTATGGCTGCTGTTTGATAGCTGCACCGCTGGCGCATGGCCGGTTCGCGGCGGACGAGACAGGCGTGCGAGGAGTATCCGCCATGAAGAGCGTAGGGCGTCAATCACCGCTGATCTTGATTGCCTTGAGCGTGTTGTTGTCGCTCATGACGCCAGCAGAGGGCAGGGCCGACGAGCCGTCGGGCGAGCGCGAACTCGTCATCGCCACGCGCGATGCGCCGCCCTTCGCCATCAAGCGGGAGAAGAGCTGGGATGGCATCACCATCGAGCTGATCCGGCGTATCGCCGACGAGGAAGGGTTCCGGGTCCAGTTCAAGGAAATGGGACTCGACGAGATGTTGGATGCGGTTGCCGCTGGAGAGGTCGATGCGGCCGCCGCCGCCCTGACCATCACCGCCGAGCGCGAGCAGCGGGTCGACTTCACGCATCCCTTCTTCACCTCCGGGCTCGGGGTGGCGGTCCCGCAGCGCCCCGAGCTGACCTGGTTCTCCGCGCTCAGGCGCGTCGCTTCGGGTGCCTTTTTGCAGTCCTTGGCGGCCTTGCTGGGTGTCCTCACCTTGCTCGGCGCCCTGGTCTGGCTCGCCGAGCGTCGCCGCAACGAACAGTTCTCCGGCAAACCGGCCAAGGGGATCGGCTCGGGCATCTGGTGGTCCGCCGTCACCATGACCACCGTCGGCTATGGCGACAAGGCCCCCGTGACCTTCGCCGGGCGGCTGATCGGACTGGTCTGGATGTTCACCAGTGTGGTGGTCGTCTCCAGCTTCACAGCAGCCATTGCAAGCTCGCTGACCGTGGGCGAGCTGGGGCAGAACGTGAGCGGGCTCAGCGACCTCTACGGCAAGCGGGTGGTGACGGCCGAGGACAGCACCAGCGCCCGTTTCCTCGACCAGAAGCTGGTGCGCTACAGATCGGTTGCGGATGTCTCCGAGGCACTGGACGCGCTCGCCGCCGGGCAGGCGGATGCCGTCGTCTATGACCTGCCCATCCTGAGACACCTGGTCAGCTCGGAGCATGCCGGTGAACTCCGTGTGCTGCCGGGCATTCTGCTGCGGCAGGATTACGGCATCGCGCTTCCGCCGGAGACCGAGCTACGCGAGACCGTCAACCGGTGGATTCTGCGCATGATCCAGAGCCCGGAATGGACACCCATGATCGAGGGCTACCTCGGTCACGCGGGCTGAACGGGCGCGTTCCCCATCGAATGATACCGGCCTTGAGCGGAAGACGGTCCGCTGCGAGTCTTCCCTGAGACGCTGGGGTGACCTTCCTTCAAGCGGCCGAGAACAACAGCCGGGCGCGCCGCAATCCCCGCAGATAACGACACTCGCGCTGTGCGGCGAGTGCGGTCAGTCGCTCTGGCGCACCGATCGCGGCACCGAACCCCTTGAGCAGGAAACCGGCGTGCTCGACGAAGCGCTCCGGCGCGATGCCGAGCCGGGTGAGAATCTCGGGCAGCTCCGCCGGGATCGCCCCGCGCTTGCGCGGATGCAGGGCGCGGCCGAGCGAGTCGACGAGGGTCAGATAGTCGCCGAAGGTGAAGGGGATTGCTGCAGGGACCTCGGCGGGGTTGCCGAAGGGCAGTAGTGGGGCAGGGGGCAGGCGATCGAGGACAGTCTCCCAGAGGTGAGTGCTGCGGGCATCTGGTGAGCTGTCGGCGTGGTTGGTCTCGGGCGCTGCGGCGGTGCACGCCGTTGGCGGGGCCTCGCCAACCTCAGGTGTCGATCGCTCTATGACTGCGAACGATCGTCCTGCCGTGTCACCTTCGTTCGCGCGCAAGTCGGCGATCCGCGCCGCGATCCCGGTATGCGCACTCCCCTCCGGCGTCTCCGCGATCCCCGCCCGAATCGGGTTGAGATCGACATAGGCCATCACCGCCAACAGCGCCGTCTCATCGAGGATCGCCTGCGAGCGAAAGCGTCCCTCCCAGAACCGCCCCCGCACCCCATCCTCCCGATTCGCCGCCCGCGCGATCGACTCGTTCAACACCCGCATGAACCACGACAGATCCGCCAGCCGCGCCCGGTAAGTCTCGACCAAGCCCGCGACCCCATCCAGCTCCGTCTCAGTCATCTCTGCCCGCGTTGCAGGCGACAGAAACCGCTCCACCACCACCGGTCCCCGGAACAGACACCGCCAGCGCCGCAACACCTCGGCATCCGACCACCCCGCCGCCCGATCGGCATCCACCCGCACCACCAGATGCACGTGATTGCTCATCACCGCATAGGCCGCCACATCGATCGCGAACACCCCGGCGAGCTGCCGTAGCCGCAGCTCCACCCAGCCGCGTCGATGCTCGAAACTCCGTCCGGTCAGTCGATCGAAGCCACAGAGATACGCCCGGCGTACGCAACGCGTGACGACGTGATACCAGGGCGTATCGGACAAGGAGACGAGCGAGGCGCGGGGACGAGTCATGGGGCATCTCCGCTGGAGGTGTTGAGAGAAGCGTAGGAGAGCGCCTTGGGAGCGTCAACGGTAAGTGGGTGTCCTTTTACCCCGCCGGTGTCCTTTTACCCCGCCGCCGGGACCTCGGCGGGGTTGCCGAAGGGGAGTAGTGGGGCAGGGGGGAGGCGGTTGAGGGCCGCTTCCCAGAGGTTGGTGCTGCGGACGTTCGGTGAGGCGTCGTTCTCGGGTTCGGGTGGTGTGGGTGCGTGGCTGGCTGGTGTCTTGCGCTGGTGGGGAATCGGTCGTTGCGAATCGGGAGAGATCTCTGGTGATGTCTCCGGCCCGACATTCGGGCGGTACGCCACGTCGAGGTGCTGCCCGATCGCCGTACCCTCATCGCCCGCACGCAAGGCGGCGATCCGCGCCGCAATCCCGGTATGCGCACTCTCCTCCGGCGTCTCCGCGATCCCGGCGCGGATCGGGTTGAGATCGACATAGGCCATCACCGCCAACAGCGCCGTCTCGTCGAGGATCGCCTGCGAGCGAAAGCGCCCCTCCCAGAACCGTCCCCGCACCCCGTCCTCCCGGTTCGCCGCCCGCGCGATCGACTCGTTCAACACCCGCATGAACCACGAGAGATCCGCCAGCCGCGCCCGATAGATCGCGACCAACCCCGCGACCCCATCCAGCTCCGCCTCGGTCATCCCCGCCCGCGTCGCCGGCGACAAGAACCGCTCCACCACCACAGGCCCGCGGAACAGACACCGCCAGCGCCGCAGCACCTCATCATCCGACCACCCCGCCGCCCGATCGGCATCCACCCGCACCACCAGATGCACGTGATTGCTCATCACTGCATAGGCCGCCACATCGATCGCGAACACCCCGGCGAGCTGACGCAACCGCAACTCCACCCAGCCGCGTCGATGCTCGAAACTCCGCCCGGTCAACCGATCGAAGCCGCAGAGATAGGCGCGTCGCACGCAGCGCGTGACGAGGTGATACCAGGGCGTATCGGACAAGGAGACGAGCGAGGCGCGGGGACGGGTCATGGGGCATCTCCGCTGGAGGTGTTGGATGAAGCGTAGGAGAGCGCCTTGGGAGCGTCAACGGTAAATGGGTGTCCCTTTACTTCCGTCCCGATCGAAGCCGCAGAGATACGCCCGGCGCACGCAACGCGTGACGACGTGATACCAGGGCGTATCGGACAAGGAGACGAGCGCGGCGCGGGGACGAGTCATGGGGCATCTCCGCTGGGGGTGTTGGGAGAAGCGTAGGAGAGCGCCTTGGGGGCGTCAACGGTAAGTGGGTGTCCCTTTATTTCTTCCGACCACCCCGCCGCCCGATTGGCATCGACCCGCACCACCAGATGCACGTGATTGCTCATCACCGCATAGGCCGCGACATCGATCGCGAACATCCCCGCGAGCTGACGCAACCGCAACTCCACCCACCCGCGCCGATGCTCGAAACTACGCCCCGTCAGCCGATCGAAGCCGCAGAGATACGCCCGGCGCACGCACCGCGTGACGACGTGATACCAAGGCGTATCGGACAAGGAGACGAGCACGGCGCGGGGACGAGTCATGGGGCATCTCCGCTGGGGGTGTTGGAGGAAGCGTAGGAGAGGGCCTCGAGAGCGTCAACGGTAAGTGGGTGTCCCTTTCTATGCAGCCAGGGTCATGGCCGAGGCGAACGGAACCCTTCCTCCTTGTTGTCGATCAAACCGTTCCACCAACAGCACAGGTCGCTCACCGCTCGCGTTGAGCAATCGATGCTTCGCCACGCGCAGGCCCGCTGCTCCCGCGAGATCCAGCATAGTCGCCTCCCAGGCCCCTACCCGCTCGGTATCGAGCCGGGATTGAAATTTGGCGATATAGAGCTTGCCCTTGTCCTCGATCGCCGCCTTGGGATGGGCGCCGCCGAGGGATGAGCCCGGCTGGGCGAGGAGCGCGAGGTCGGCACCGGTCGGTACGCCTTGTTCCAGGCGTGCGATCGCCGCTTCCAGTGCCCGTAGATGGACCAGCTTCGGAACGTTCGTGGTTAGGGCTAGGAATTCTCCGGGAGCCTCCGCGCGACTCAATCGCAAGGCACCCATCCGCATGTGATCGGAGACCCCCAGGAGGTAATCGCTTTCGCTCAGGTAGTGGTCGAAAACCCGGTCCTGGACGAGCCGTCCCCAGCGGTCGGGGGCGATGTCCTGGAAGGCGCCCCACAGCTTGCTCGCCTGAAAGGGCATCCCTGGCAAGAGGTCCAAGTCGGGATCGATGGCGAAGCCCGTCCGGCACCAGTCTCGATCATAGGTGAACTGATAGCGCTCGGTTCCCCGCTGGCTGGTGAAGATATCGAGCTGGCCGACCGTCAGACGCTCACCCAGCCAATCCAAAGTGACAACCAGGGACGTGCTCACCGCACCCGGCCTCCGCGAATGCGCTGCGGCAACTGCTCCTCGAGGAGATCCAGCCCGAGCGGGTCTTTCGTCCGGTCGATCAGCTCCGCGAGCGCATCGAGCTTACCGAGAATCATCAGGGCCGAGGCCCAGGCGCTGATCGCGACGTTTGGATTGCCAGCTTCGAGGCGGTTGAGCGTTCCGCGCGAAACGCCCATGCGCTCGGCCATCAGCTCGGTACTGATGCGCCGGCGCCGCCGTGCATCGCGGATGTCGGCGCCCAGCTTCTTGAGGGCGCGCTCGACACGGATGGATTTCATGGGGAACCTTCAGGTGCACATGGATGACAGTTGTCTTTGATCGACCCTCCAAAGCGGCCCGCCCAGGGCCTCCTCTGGCGTCGGCTCGTGGCAAATCCACGCCTCTCACTGACCGAGAGTGGCGCCCGTGACCTCATCGATTCTCAGTCGTGGGGAAGGCCAGCTTGTCATGTTAGTGATCTTTAAGAAGGCCGGATGAGATTATAGCGTTCTTTGCGTGAGACGTTATGGCGTTCAGCACCTAGCTCGCTGCCTCGGCGTTCCAGCGTGCCATGTTGAGCAGTTGCTGCACCCCGTCCGGACGCCGCTCGCCTAATATCTCGGCCAACTGCCAACCGTTCTTGCGCGGCGCCGTCGTCAGCAGCTCTGATAAATGGGTGTCTTTTTACTTGTGTTTTTTACTTGTGTTTACTTGGCCGGGCGGGCCGATGCCGTCGTCTATGACCTGCCTATCCTGAGACACCTGGTCAGCTCGGAGCATGCCGGTGAACTCCGTGTGCTGCCGGGCATTCTGCTGCGGCAGGATTACGGCATCGCGCTTCCGCCGGAGACCGAGCTACGCGAGCCCGTCAATCGGTGGATTCTGCGCATGATCCAGAGCCCGGAATGGACGCCCATGATCGAGGGCTACCTCGGTCACGCGGGCTGAACGGGCGCGTTCCCCATCGAATGATACCGGCCTTGAGCGGAAGACGGTCCGCTACGAGTCTTCCCTGAGACGCTGGGGTGACCTTCCTTCAAGCAGCCGAGAACAACAGTCGGGCGCGCCGCAATCCCCGCAGATAACGACACTCGCGCTGTGCGGCGAGTGCGGTCAGTCGCTCTGGCGCACCGATCGCGGCACCGAACCCCTTGAGCAGGAAGCCCGCGTGCTCGACGAAGCGCTCCGGCGCGATTCCGAGCCGGGTGAGGATGTCGGGCAGCTCCGCCGGGATCGCCCCGCGCTTGCGTGGATGCAGGGCGCGACCGAGCGAGTCGACCAGGGTCAGATAGTCGCCGAAGGTGAAGGGGATCGCCGCCGGGACCTCGGCGGGGTTGCCGAAGGGTAGTAGTGGGGCAGGGGGGAGGCGGTTGAGGGCCGCTTCCCAGAGGTTGGTGCTGCGGGCGTCCGGTGAGGCGTCGTTCTCGGGTTCGGGCGGTGTGGGTGCGTGGCTGGCTGGTGTCTTGCGCTGGTAGGGAATCGGTCGTTGCGAATCGGGAGAGATCTCTGGTGATGTCTCCGGCCCGACATTCGGGCGGTACGCCACGTCGAGGTGCTGCCCGATCGCCGTACCCTCATCGCCCGCACGCAAGGCGGCGATCCGTGCCGCAATCCCGGTATGCGCACTCTCCTCCGGCGCCTCCGCAATCCCCGCCCGAATCGGGTTGAGATCGACATAGGCCATCACCGCCAACAGCGCCGTCTCGTCGAGGATCGCCTGCGAACGGAAGCGTCCCTCCCAGAACCGTCCCCGCACCCCGTCCTCCCGGTTCGCCGCCCGCGCGATCGACTCGTTCAACACCCGCATGAACCACGAGAGATCCGCCAGCCGCGCCCGATAGATCGCGACCAACCCCGCGACCCCATCCAGCTCCGCCTCGGTCATCCCCGCCCGCGTCGCCGGCGACAAGAACCGCTCCACCACCACAGGCCCGCGGAACAGACACCGCCAGCGCCGCAGCACCTCATCATCCGACCACCCCGCCGCCCGATCGGCATCCACCCGCACTACCAGATGCACGTGATTGCTCATCACCGCATAGGCCGCCACATCGATCGCGAACACCCCGGCGAGCTGCCGTAGCCGCAACTCCACCCACCCGCGTCGATGCTCGAAACTCCGCCCGGTCAACCGATCGAAGCCACACAGATACGCCCGGCGCACGCAGCGCGTGACGACGTGATACCAGGGCGTATCGGACAAGGAGACGAGCGAGGCGCGGGGACGAGTCATGGGGCATCTCCGCTGGAGGTGTTGAGAGAAGCGTAGGAGAGCGCCTTGGGAGCGTCAACGGTAAGTGGGTGTCCTTTTACCCCGTAGGCCGCCACATCGATCGCGAACACCCCGGCGAGCTGACGCAACCGCAACTCCACCCACCCGCGCCGATGCTCGAAACTACGCCCCGTCAGCCGATCGAAGCCGCAGAGATACGCCCGGCGCACGCACCGCGTGACGACGTGATACCAGGGCGTATCGGACAAGGAGACGAGCACGGCGCGGGGACGGGTCATGGGGCATCTCCGCTGGGGATCTTGAGAGAAGCGTAGGAGAGCGCCTTGGGAGCGTCAACGGTAAATGGGTGTCCCTTTATTTCAACGGTAAGTGGGTGTCCTTTTATACTGCTTTTATACTGCGCAGATACGCCCGGCGCACGCAGCGCGTGACGACGTGATACCAAGGCGTATTAGACAAGGAGACGAGCGAGGCGCGGGGACGAGTCATGGGGCATCTCCGCTGGAGGTGTTGGAGGAAGCGTAGGAGAGCGCCTTGGGAGCGGGAGCGTCAACGGTAAATGGGTGTCCCTTTACTACTTTGGGCCACCGAACGTGGCATCGCCCTCGACTTCATCAGCCCCGGGAAACCGACCCAGAACGGCTTCATCGAGCGTTTCAACGGCAGCTTCCGCCGCGAGGTCCTCGATGCCTGGCTCTTCAACACCCTCGAGGAGGTTCGCCAACAGGCAGACGACTGGCTCGACGAATACAACCTACGCCGACCGCACGAATCGCTCGGCGATCTTTCACCCATCGAGTTTCTCAACCGCCGCGGACATACCGCAGTGTCTATTTATGGATGGACCTAAAAAGGGGGAGTTGACAGTTTTACCTGTTTGATAAGACCCGTAAATGGTTGTCGGTGCCCCTTACAAGACCCGGGCGAATCGGGGCAAGAAGGCTGTCGCCGAGCGCAGTCACTTTGGGACAGGGATGCCCCAAAATGTATCACGAGTACGGCGACACTTCGGGATGGCGATTCTTCAAGGCCCCCTTGAGTTGACAGTACTGGTTACTGGCGTTCCTCCCTGCTCCATTCGTTTGGCTGATGCTCAAACGGGGGATTTTCCCTTAGTCTCTCTCTGCTCTCGACGAGATTGCTCTCCCTGAGCAGCCCTGGAATGCCGATCGGCTATCTCCAGTAGACCTCTATCCAGTTTTTGTACAATGCCGCTTGGCCCCTCGTTTGACGGCCAATCCTCACGCATCTCAAGCAACTTCTCAAACCTGTTCAAAGCGGCGGTTTTTTTCATTCTGATCCTCGACATTTATATGCTGTCTAAGTTGCTGCCCCGATTCCGGTGATACTGCAGCAGCCCTGGCATTAGAGTGTCAGCCAAGATTCCTCCGACATGGAAAAAAGTTTTCGACCAAAGCGCATCCCGATACTTGATCGGATCTGCAAAATTGAAGATATCAGGGTACGCCCCAAACGCGCCGAAAACCGCATGTTTGGCATCGAACGTCAGAAAGCCAACCACAATCGGTTGCCTGGTTACATGATGTGTATATCTTATCGGGAAGACCGCTGCCGCCAAGTAATGGTCTTGCCAATAAACCCCAGAGTTCGCATATTTCTCAAGTTTAGCGAGTTCTGTCAGTCTGTTTTCGACAAAGCAATTGCAGGCCTTTCTCCGCCAATCATTGTACTTGTCTTTCACCCCCAAAATAGACGCGAAACTCGAGTTCTCTCTAACTAAATGAAAATGATTGCTGCCGACATCAAACGGCCTGCCCGACCAATAGTTGCTAGAATCTGTAGAACGCGCAAGCGTGTATACTTTAAGTTCTCCGATTCTATCGATCAGCTTTTCGTGCTCCTCCGCGTTCATGCCGCCGCCATCGTTGGGGCCGATGATGGCTTCGTGGCAATCATCCTCAGCGAATATTTTTATTGTTGCATGTAGTTGCTCTGGCGACACTTCGAGCGTATTGGCCATTACGTCTCTACAAGAATCTGCGACTCTTTCGAAATGCTCATAAGCAAGCTCCTTATTTTCCGCAAGCGTCAATTGGGCAGTCGTAAGAGAACGAATGTCGTGTATCGCCTTTTGGTGTAACTCCGCAAAAAGGAATAAATCGAGCCGATTGCGGAAATGGAAAGCAAAATATCTTCCAAGGCTTGTCTTGCGAAAAAACCTCAGAAGATAGATGGGAAGACGAAGCCACCATGGAGCGGGGATGTCGGAGGGAAAGATGCCAATCATAATCGGTAATCCAGTTGCAACTAGCAAGTGCGTCTTGGGTCTGTTAGTGCTGAATTCGTCACAAAATTGTCATCCCGAACCATATCCGAGAGCTTGCCAGCTAGTCAATTCCGCCCGCGCATTAGCTGCGCGCTGCGCCGGCGCACGGCAAGCCGTGCAGGTCGCGGCTTAGGTGTTGCATCCCGTGTGATCATATTCCCCGCAAGAAAAAGGACACCCAGATTCCAGACTCCAATTCCCCCAACCACCAAATCCTACACTTCCCCCTCCTGCAGAAACAAAAAAAGCCCGCTCACGCGGGCTTCTTCCTCTCTTCCTGATCTCTAGCTGCCGCCAGCAACACACTCCGGCGACAGCCCTCCCGACCTCACTCCCACTCGATGGTCCCCGGCGGCTTGCCGGTGATGTCGTAGACCACGCGTGAGACGCCATTGACCTCGTTGACGATGCGCAGGCAGACGCGTTCGAGGAAGTCGTAGGGCAGGTGGGCCCAGCGGGCGGTCATGAAGTCGATGGTCTCGACCGCGCGCAGCGCGATGACGTGGGCGTAGAGACGGTTGTCGCCGACGACGCCGACCGAGCGCACCGGCAGGAACACGGCGAAGGCCTGCGAGACCTGGTCATAGAGGTTGGCCGCGCGCAGCTCCTCGATGAAGATGTGGTCGGCCTGACGCAGGGTCTCGGCATAGTCCTTCTCGACCTCGCCGAGGATGCGCACGCCCAGCCCGGGGCCGGGGAAGGGGTGGCGGTAGACCATCTCCGAGGGCAGGCCCAGCTCGACGCCGATCTTGCGCACCTCGTCCTTGAACAGCTCGCGCAGCGGCTCGACCAGCGAGAGGTTCATCTCCTCGGGCAGGCCGCCGACGTTGTGGTGCGACTTGATGACCTTGGCCTTGCCGGTCTTGGCGCCGGCCGACTCGATCACGTCGGGGTAGATGGTGCCCTGGGCGAGCCACTTGACGTCCTCGATGCGGCTGGCCTCGTCGTCGAACACCTCGATGAAGGTGTTGCCGATGATCTTGCGCTTCTGCTCGGGGTCGGAGACGCCCTTGAGCCGACCGAGGAAGCGTTCCTCGGCGTCGACGCGGATCACCTTCACGCCCATGTGGTTGGCGAAGGTGCGCATCACCTGATCGCCCTCGCCGAGACGCAGCAGGCCGTTGTCGACGAACACGCAGGTGAGCTGATCGCCGATGGCGCGGTGGAGCAGCGCCGCGACCACGCTGGAGTCGACCCCGCCGGAGAGTCCGAGCAGCACCTTGTCGCCGCCGACCTGCTCGCGGATGCGGGCGATGCTGTCGTCGATGATGTTGCTCGGGGTCCACAGGCTGGCGCAGCCGCAGATGTCGTGGACGAAGCGCTCGATGATGCGCTTGCCCTGACGGGTGTGGGTGACCTCGGGGTGGAACTGCACGCCGTAGAAGCCGCGGCTCTCGTCGGCGATGCCGGCGAGCGGGGCGTTGTCGGTCTCGGCGATGACGGTGAAGCCCTCGGGCAGGCTCTCGACGCGGTCGCCGTGGCTCATCCACACGTCGAGCAGACCGAAGCCGTCCGCGCTGGTGTGGTCCTCGATGTCGCGCAGCAGGCGCGAGTGACCGCGTGCGCGCACCTGGGCGTAGCCGTACTCGCGGTGGTTGGCGGCGTTGACGCTGCCGCCGAGCTGGGCGGCCATGGTCTGCATGCCGTAGCAGATGCCGAACACCGGTACGCCGAGCTCGAAGACCAGCGGATCGGCGCGCGGGGTCTCGGCCTCGTGCACCGACTGCGGGCCGCCGGAGAGGATGATGCCGCGCGGGGCGAAGTCGCGGATCGCCTGCGCGTCCATGTCGCACGGGTGGAGTTCGCAATAGACGCCGGCCTCGCGCACGCGGCGCGCGATCAGCTGGGTGTACTGGGAGCCGAAGTCCAGGATCAGGACGCGGTCGGCGTGGATGTTGGAGGTGTGGCTGGACATTGGTGATCTGCTGCTAGGGGTTGGCGCCACCCCGGTCGCCGCCGCGCGGGTCCGACCGACCCGACCGCGCCCGGAGCATCGGCGCAAAGCGCATCGCGGCGCCCTCGGGCGCCGCGATGGGGCTTAGTTGTCGATGCGGTAGTTGGGCGCTTCCTTGGTGATCTGCACGTCGTGGACGTGCGACTCACGCATGCCCGCGGCGCTCACCCGCACGAACTGCGGCTTGGTGCGCATCTCGTCGATGGTGGCGCAGCCGGTGTAGCCCATGCTCGAGCCGAGACCGCCGACGAGCTGGTGGACCACGTTGCGCAGGCTGCCCTTGTAGGGGACGCGGCCCTCGATGCCCTCGGGCACCAGCTTCTCCTTGTCGGTGTTCTCCTGGAAGTAGCGATCGCTGGAGCCCTCGGTGGCGCCCATGGCGCCGAGCGAGCCCATGCCGCGATACGACTTGTAGGAGCGACCCTGGTAGATCTCGACCTCGCCCGGTGCCTCGTCGGTACCGGCGAACATGCCGCCGATCATCACGCTGTTGGCGCCGGCGGCGATCACCTTGGCGACGTCGCCGGAGAAGCGCAGGCCGCCGTCGGCGATCACCGGCACGCCGCTGTCCTTGAGTTCTTCGGTGACATTGGCCACTGCGGTGATCTGCGGCACGCCGACACCGGCGACGATGCGGGTGGTGCAGATCGAGCCCGGGCCGATGCCGACCTTGACCGCGTCGGCGCCGGCCTCGACCAGCGCGCGCGCCGCCTCGGCGGTGGCGATGTTGCCGCCGATCACCTGCACGTCGGGGTAGTGCTGCTTGACCCAGCGCACCCGGTCGAGCACGCCCTTGGAGTGGCCGTGGGCGGTGTCGACCACCACCACGTCGACGCCGGCCTCGACCAGCGCCGCGACCCGCTCCTCGGTGCCCTTGCCGACGCCGACGGCGGCGCCGCAGCGCAGCCGGCCCTGGCTGTCACGCGAGGCCTTGGGGAAGTCCTTGGCCTTCTGGATGTCCTTGACGGTGATCAGGCCGCGCAGCTCGAAGCGGTCGTTGACCACCAGTACCTTCTCGATGCGGTGCTTGTGCAGCAGGTTCATGACATCCTGACGGTCGGCGCCCTCGCGCACCGTGACCAGTCGCTCCTTGGGGGTCATGATGGCCGAGACCGGGGCGTCCATCCGCTTCTCGAAGCGCAGGTCGCGACCGGTGACGATGCCGACCAGCTCGCCGTTGTCGGTGACCGGCACGCCGGAGATGTTGTTGGCGTGGGTGATCTGCACCACCTCGCCGATGCTCAGGTGCGGCGAGACGGTGATCGGGTTGCGGATGATGCCGCTCTCGTACTTCTTGACCGTCAGTACCTCGCGGGCCTGGTGCTCGATGGTCATGTTCTTGTGGATGATGCCGATGCCGCCCTCGAGCGCCATCGAGATCGCCAGCCGTGCCTCGGTCACCGTATCCATGGCCGCCGACACCAACGGGATGCGCAACTCGATCTCGCGGGTGAGCTTGGTCTGGAAGTCGACCTCACTCGGGATCACGGTGGAGTGAGCCGGGACGAGGAGGACGTCATCGAAGGTAAGGGCTTCCTGGATCAGACGCATGGGTGAAAGGGCTCCGGGGATGGCGCAGGGTGGAAGGTAACCTGAAATTATAAAACTTATATTTGTTTTTGTAAACTAGCGTTTTCCCTTGGTCGTGGGGTTTGATTGATGTCTGCAGTGTTCGATCCCGAGGTCTATACGGTTTCGCGACTCAATCGCGAGGTGCGCGCGGTGCTCGACGGCGCCTTCCCTCCGCTGCGAGTGCGTGGCGAGGTCTCGAATCTCGCCGCGCCGGCCTCGGGACATCTCTATTTCACTCTCAAGGACAGCGGCGCGGCGGTGCGCTGCGCGCTGTTCCGCGGCCGCGGGCGGTCGCTCGCGATGCGTCCGGCCAATGGTCAGCAGGTGGTGGTGCGCGCGCGTGTCGGGCTCTACGAGCCGCGCGGTGACTTCCAGCTCATCGTCGAGTCGGTCGAGGCCGACGGCGAGGGCGCCGCGCGGTTGGCCTTCGAGCGCCTGGCCGCGCGGCTCGAGGCCGAGGGCCTGTGCGCGCCCGAGCGCAAGCGCGCGCCGCCGGCTTTTCCGTGTCAGGTCGGGCTGATCACCTCGCCGAGCGGGGCGGCGCTGCACGATCTGCTGGTGGTGCTGCGACGGCGTCAGCCGGGGCTGGCGGTACTGATCTACCCGGCCCAGGTGCAGGGCGAGGGTGCCGCGGCCTCGCTGCTCGCGGCGCTGGCGCAGGCCAATGCCCGTGCCGAGTGCGACGCGCTGATCCTCGCCCGTGGCGGCGGCGCGCGCGAGGACCTGGAGGCGTTCAACGACGAGACCCTGGCGCGCGCCGTCGCCGCCTCGTCGATCCCGGTGGTGAGCGGGGTGGGGCACGAGACCGACCTCAGCATCGTCGATTTGGTCGCCGATCGGCGCGCGCCCACGCCCTCGGCAGCGGCCGAGCTGGTCGCCCCGGCACGCGAGCCGCTGCTCGCCCGGCTCGATCGGCTCGAGGGTCGGCTGGCGCTGGCGTTGCGCCAACGCATTGAGACCGAACGGCGGCGGGTGCAGGGGCTGGAGCGTGGGTTGCGGCTGCTCCACCCGCGCGCCCGGCTCGAACAGCGCGCCCAGCAGCTCGATCGTCTGGAGGCGCGGCTGCGCGCGGCGCTGGCGGTGCGGTTGCGGCACGAGACGCAGCGTCTGGACGCGCTCGCCAATCGTCTCGAGCGCTGTCATCCGGGGCGGCGCCTGACGCCGGCGCGGGTACGGTTGGCGGCCCTGGAGCGGCGGCTGCATCAGGGGCAGGCGGCGCAGCTCGAGCGCCAGCGCGCGCGACTGGCGCGCGCGGTCGCCGGGTTGGACGCGCGCGGTCCGCTGGCGACCCTGGCGCGTGGCTATGCTCTGGTCACCCAGCCGCCGGGCGGCGCCCCGGTGCGCGATCCGAGTGTGCTCGCCCCGGGGCAGCGGGTCGGGGTGCGGGTGAGCGGTGGGCGCTTCACCGCCCGGGTCGAGTCGGTGGCGGAGCCCGACTGAGCGCGCTCAGCCGTTGTTGGCGTAGTCGATGAAGCCCTTGTTGATGCTGTTGATCTTGCGGCCGTGTCGGCGCAGCACGCCGATCTCGCGCCCGCCGGCGACATTGGTGTTGCCCTCGATGGTCACCAGCCGCACGCCCTCGATGCGCTCGACCAATCCGGTGTGACCGGCGCCGCCGGGGTCGCCGGTGTCGATCACGAAGATCGCGCCGGGCTGGACCCGTGCCGGGTCGGCGCTCGCCTCGGCCTGGGTGATGCGGCGCACCCCCTCGTGTCCGGCCCGGTTCCAGTGATCGAGCACCCCGGCGGTGTTGATGCAGGGGTTGTCGATGCCGAGGCCGTGCGCGGCCTCGGCGAAGCACCAGTGGACGAAGGCCGCGCACCAGGGGTGGCCGCCGTCGAGTCCGGTGCTGGCGAGATAGGCCTCGACCCGGGGGCCGCGATTCGACCCCAATGGTTCCTCGCGCACCCCGATCTCGCCGCGGGCGATCTCCAGCACCTTGGTCAGCAGCCTGTCGGCGGCGCGCCTGCGGGGCGGCTCGGCGCCGAACAGCGCCGCCCAGGTCAGCGGCCCGAGGATGCCGTCGACCACCAGCGGCTCGCCGCGCGGGTCCTCGCTGCGTGCCTGGAACAGTCGCAACGCCGCTTCGGTCTTGCTGCCGAAGTCGCCATCGATCACCAGTGCCGGAGTCGCGCAGCCGAGGACATTGAGTCGCGTCTGTACCCGGCGCACCAGCGCGCTGTCGCGCACGCCCTGGCGCAGCATCACTCCGGGGTAGTCGAGTGTGGCGGGCGCGCCGGTCGTCTCCGCCGTCGCCGGCTCGTCGAAGACCTCGACGCCGTGCGTCTCGAGCGCCTTGAGGAGGGTCGCTGCGCCGCACTGGCGCGAGACCAGCTCGGGGTCGAAGCGGCCGTCGGCGGCATATTTGCCCTTGCCGTAGTGCCCCGAGAAGGACCACAGGTAGGGCGATCGCACCTCCGGGTGGTACTTGCGATAGCCCCAGCCGTTGTAGGCCTCGAGCCGGAACAGGGTGCCGGCCAGTCCCCAGTCGTGCCAGCCGGCAAGCCCGCTCAGGTGCAACGCGTCGAGCGCCGAGCGCTCCCAGCTGAACGGCGGCTCGCCTGGTGGTCGACCGGCGGGGACGCGACGGGTGCGGGCGTGCAGCGGGTCGCCGTTGTGCAGATGACGGTCGAAGCGCAGCCCGGACTCGAGCGCGTGGATGACGGCGATCACCGGCCAGGGGACCGCGGCGATGGCGCCGAGCGCGCGATAGCGCTCCTGCTGGGCGAGGATACGCGTGACCAATCGTGCGACGGCGCCGGCGTGATCCGGGACGGTCGTACAGCTGTTGAAGAGCTGGGTGTACTCCTCGCGCAACGCCTCGAGACGGATCGGTGTCGACATGGTGGTGTGCTCCTGTTGTCGGCCGGGGTGGCGCGCCAACAAGTTAACACGTTATGTGTTTTCAGTCAGTCCGAGAGCGCGTTGATCAAGGTGCGCCAGATCGGGTCCTCGCTGCCGTCGAGTGCCGGATGATCCTCGATGATCGCCAGTGCGCGACCGCTGTCGTCATACAGGCGTAGCTGGCGCCTGGAGGTGCCGGTGCGCTGGAACACCCAGGCGCTGTCGACCGCCGCGGTGTCGAGACGCATCCGCGCGCCGTCGCCGATGAGTTGCAGCCAGGGGCCGGAGCGGCGGTGATGGGTATGGAAGACGCCGCTGAAGCGCTGGGCGACGCCGCGGGTGCCGGTGAGCACGCGCAGTGCGCGCCCCTGGTCGGCGAGGGCCTCGAACAGACACCCGACCAGCTCGTGATCGACCAAGGTGAGCCGGCCGTGATCGCGCAGCCGGGGCGGGTGGAGCCTCAACCAGCCGCAGGCCTCGGCCAGGTCGTGCCGGATGGCCGGATCTTCCGGGCCTTGCCAGGTGGACGGCGACGTGTGCAGGCGGCCGGGACTCGACGCGTGCGGTCGCTCATCCGTCACGGTGGCGTGGGTGTGGAGGAGGGTGCGCAGGGCGAAGTCGCTGGCATCGCGCGCGAGCGAGAGTTCGAGCAGCGCGCTGCCGCTGGCGTCCTCGATGCGCAGCCCGCGCGGTTGGGCGCGCAGGCGTTGCCAATGCGCGAGGAAGCCGTGCAGGGCGAAACCGCGTCCTTCCAGCCAGGCGTAATGATCACGCACTCGGATGCCCTGTAGCCGCGCCTGTTGGGTCAGCCGCACGCCGGGCAGCTCGGTTTCGATCCACAGCTGCTCGAGACACCCCAGGTCCCAGAGTAGTTCGGGCCAGGTTCGCCGTGCTGGCGGTGTGCCCGGGTGCAGTGGAATGACCGAGGCGAAGGTGGCGGGGCGGGTGGCGTTGGCGTGCATCTGCGGCTCCTGTCGATCAGGCTGGAGGCGGTCCGTGTCCGGGCGCGGACAGGGCGCGGGTATCACTGGCCGGGAAGGTGCGGCTGGCGGGCGTCGGCGGGCTGGCGCGGCCTGGTTTCGTGCCCGGAGGTCGCGGGCGACGGTGGTGGTCGTTCAGTGGCTATGCGCCAGGGTGCCGGTACGCTGCTCGGCCAGCCAGCGCCAGTGCCGGGCGAAGCGGCGCAGATGGCTCTGTTGGTCGGGATCGCGGCTGCCGGCAGGGTGCAGATAGAGGGCTTCGATGTGCTGGATCACGGCCCGGGCATGGCGCGTCGAGCCTTCGCGCGCATAGCGACGGATGAGTTCGCGCAATCGCGATTCCAGCTCGCCGGGCGCGAGTCGGGAGAGATCCTGGGCGGCGAGTTGGTCGGTGATGTCCTGCATGTCCTGTACCTCTGAGGTCGTCATCGGAGACACGCTCTCGGTAGCGGTGGGGCGAGGGTGTTCGCGTGCCGCTGGGGAGGTGTCGACAGGGTGCCGCATCCGTGCGGCGCAGCGATGCCCCTGGGTCAGGGCTGGCGGGGGTGTCCGGGGTGGCGTTGCCGCCCCGGTTGACGCGGGTTCTGGTGTGGCGATGTCCATGTCGGGAATCTGTATGTTCCTGGTCCTGTCGGCGGGGCCGCGCGGCGAACGGGACTGGCTGTGGGGGCCAGAGTCGGCGCCGCGCCGGCCGGGACTATTTGGTCAGGATCAGCTTGTTGTTGCGAGTCATCCTGAGGAAGTAGCGCTCACCGGCATGGTCGATGAGCAGCAGGTGTTGACCACCGAGCAGGGTACGGCTGTCGATACTGCGCATCTGCGGCGGGCTCTTGCGGCAGATGTGGCCCTGGCGGTGGCTGTCTGTCGAGGGAACGGATGGCATGGTCACGGCGCTCGGTCTCCAGTCTCGCGTTGGTGAAGTCTTACAAATGACAATCGTTATCGTTTGCGATAACGCTAGTCTCTCGCGTGCTGGATGTCAACCCCCACATGCCTCGCTCAGTGTGTCTGGCCCTTGCCGAGATAGTCCCGCAGGAGTTGCTGGTACTCAGGTTCTTGCTTGAAACGGTCGAGTTCGACGGAGAAACGCTCGACCAGTTCGGGAGAGACGCGCGCCTTGCTGAAGATGATGTAAAGCCCGTCGGTCTTGATCGGGTGAGCGGTGATCGGCTCGACACTGTCGAGCATCCCCAGTTGCTCAATGATGTGGTGGGCGTTGCCGTGCTCGGCGATCACGAAGTCGAGCCGCCCGGCCTGGAGCTTGCGGAAGTTCTGCTCGTCGCTCTCGGCCGCCTCGTAGACCCGGTGGCGCTCGACGAATGCCCAGAACTCCGGCGTGTAGCTGTAGCCGCGGACCACGCCGACCTTGCGCCCTCGCAGGTCGTCGAGTCCCTGGTAGGTCGCCGCCAACTCGCGGGAGGTCCAGAGTTCCCAGGGGCTTTCCACCAGCGGTTGTCCGGGATAGAGGGCGAATTCGTCGCGCGCGTCGGTGTGATTGGCCGAGAAGAGCGCATCGGCGGCACCGCGTTCGAGCATGATGATGGCGCGCTTCCAGGGGTAGATCCGGGTCTCGCGGACGGCCACGTCGAGCCGCTCGAAGATGCGGCGCACCACCTGGGTGCTGAAGCCGTCGAGCCTGCCGTCGACGACCATCTGGTAGGGCGCCCAGAGGTCACAGATCACGTTGAGCGGTGGGGTTTCGGTCGTCGCCCTGGCCGGCTGGGCCAGGGTGGCCGCGCCGCACAGCAGCATCAGCGCTGTCACCTGTATGAGGCGTGCGATGAGCCTGTGCCGGGCGAGAGAGGCGGGGTTGGGTTGGCGCATGGTGAGATCCTGGCGGGACATTGGGCGGGCCTGTCTGGAGCAGTGGATGGGGACGGCTTGACGACTCGCCAAGGTGGTCGATGGTGCGTTGAGGCTGTGTGTCGAGAGCGTCGTCGCGATGCCGGTCTTGCGATGTCTGGTGGCGGTTGCTCCAACGCGCGCGCGTGCGAGTTGATGGTATCGTGCCGTCGGGCTTGCTGATCGGTCTCCCGCCAGCGGCTGCGATTCGCATGACGGACTTGAGCCGCTTTCATCAAAAAGCTTGATCTGACACACACTGTCTGTCACTCGACATGGACTGGCGCGGAAAAGGCTGATCTCTTGCCCGGGTTCGCGCTGGATGCGACGAGCGGTCCGGGGGGACGTGTCAACGCAGGCGCGAGCGTCCGACAGTGAAGTGAGGAGATATTAGTGTGACGCTACTCAATCGACATTCGATTGGCTTCAAGATCGCCCTGTGGTCGGGGCTGACACTGATCGTGCTCGGCGGAGGGATTACCGCCTACGCCCTGCATCAGATGAAACAGATGACCGAGCAGCAGCGCGAAGACGCGCTGGACAACGGTCGTGCCTTCATCGTCAACGCCGCGCGTGAGCAGGCCGCGATCATCAAGGGCGATGCCGATCGCGCCTTCGGTGTGGTACGCAGCCTGGCCCAGGCCTTCGCCTCGGCCGCGTACAAAGAGGGCGAGGCACTGAGTGAATCGGACTGGACGCGGCTGCGTGCACGCTACAAGCGCATGGAGGTTGTCTCCGATCTGGCCGCTTCGGCGATCGCTCCCCTGGTTGGCGCGGCCGAGCGCGGCGAGATGCCGCTGGCCGAGGCCCAGGATCGCGCCATCGAGCTGGTGCGCAGCATGCGCTATGACGGCGACAATTATCTGTGGATCCAGGATCTGGGAACGCCCTATCCGCGCATGCTCATGCACCCTCATCAACCCCAGCTCGAGGGGCTGGTGATGGACGATCCGCGTTACAACACCGCGATGGGACGGAACGAGAACTTCTTCGTCGCGCTCAGTGATCAAGCTCGCGCGGAGGGGGGCGGCTATATCTATTACGATTGGACCCGGCCGGGTGAGGGTGGCACCACGCCCAAGTTGTCCTATGGTCGTCTGGTACCCGAGTGGGGCTGGGTGCTCGCCTCCGGGCTCTGGTCCGACGACATGTCCTTTTACAGTCGCGACGACATCAACCAGATGCTGCGTTCGGTGCTGCAGAACAACCCCGGCTTCGCCGGTCTCTACAGCGTCTGGGAGCCGAACGCCTTCGACGGCATGGATGCCGAATTCGCCAACACCTCTGGGACCGACGCCAGTGGTCGCTTCATTCCTTACTGGACGCGTGGGCGCAATGGCGAGCTGGTGCTCGAGGCGGCGCATGATTACGACGTGGCGGGGATTGGGGATTATTACCTGATCCCCAAGCGCACCGGCAAGGAGCGGGTGATCGATCCCTATCTCTACGAGATACAGGGACGTGAGCAACTGATCACCTCCGTGGTGGTGCCGATCACCAGCGACGATCGCTTCCGTGGCGTGGTCAGCGTCGATATCGCGCTGTCGCATCTGCAGCGCCTGATCGAGGAGGTCGCCTCAACCCTCTATGAGGGCAGGGGCAAGATCGCCCTGGTTTCCTATGAGGGGACGCTGGTGGCTTCCAGCCGGCGACCGGATCTGGTCGGCAAGCCCTTCTCTGAGCTGCACCCCGAGTCGGCGCGGATCATCGACGACATTCAGGCCGGCAAGACCACGGTGAGCGAGGTGGACGGTGAGCTGCTGGCCTTCGTGCCGATCCGCCTCGGCGAGGACGAGCACCCCTGGTCGGTCGGCGTGGCCGTGCCCATGGACGTGGTCACCGCCGCAGCCGACCAGGCCGAGGCCAGCGCCAAGCGGGCCGCGACGGTGATGCTCGGCGTGGCGGTGCTGTGCATCGCCGTCGGCGTCGGGGTGATGCTGTTGGTGGCGCGGGTCATCGTCAGCCGGATCCATGGTGTCTCGGAGACGATGCGCGACATCGCCGAGGGCGAGGGCGACCTCACCCGCGAGATCGAGACCCTCGGCAAGGATGAGCTGGCCGAACTGGCCGTCGCCTTCAACCTGTTCCAGGCCAAGGTCCGCGAGCTGGTCTCCCAGGTCGCCGGGGGAGGGGAGCGGCTGGCCGCCGCTGCCGAGGAACTCTCGGCCACCAGTGAGCAGACCGACGAGCAGGTCCGTCGTCAGCAGGCCGAACTCGATCAGGTCGCCACCGCGATGAACGAGATGACCGCCACCGTCGCCGAGGTCGCGCGCCATGCGACCGAGGCGGCCGAGGCGACGCGCCAGGCCGATCAGGACGCGGGCGCCGGTCGTGAGGTGGTCGCTCGCGCGGTCGGCTCGATCGAGGCGCTGTCGCGGCAGGTCGAGGAGGCGACCGGGGTGATCGGCCGGCTCTCGGCCGACTCCGAGGAGATCGGTAAGGTGCTCGATGTCATTCGCGGCATCGCCGAACAGACCAACCTGCTCGCGCTCAACGCCGCGATCGAGGCCGCGCGCGCCGGCGAGCAGGGGCGCGGCTTCGCGGTGGTCGCCGACGAGGTCCGCACCCTGGCCAGTCGCACCCAGGCCTCGACCACCGAGATCCAGGAGATGATCGAGCGCTTGCAGTCCGGTGCCGGACAGGCGGTGACGGTGATGGAGCAGGGTCGCAGTCAGGCTCAGGAGAGTGTCGAGATGGCCGCCGAGGCGGGCAACTCGCTCGATCAGATCACCCAGGCGGTGAGCGCGATCAAGGATATGAACACCCAGATCGCCAGCGCCGCCGAGGAGCAGTCGGCCGTCTCCCAGGAGGTCGATCGCAACCTGATCAACAGCACCCAGGCGGTCGAGAGCATTGCTGCCGGCTCGACCCAGATCAACCATGCTGCGAGTGAGCTGGCACAGCTCGCGGCCGAACAGCAGGAGCGTGTCGGGCGGTTCAAGTTCTAGACCGTCCATGCCAGTCGGGCGCCGGGTAATCCGGCGCCTGGGTCGTTCAGTTGCCAGTTTTCAGCTTTCAGCCTCCAGCCTCCAGCCTCCAGCCTCCAGGAAATTGAACTGCAATGGCGCGAAGGACGCGAAGGGTTTGAAGGGGGTGGTGGGCGGTTTTTTCGCGAGTCGTCAGCCGTCAGCCGTCAGCCATCAGCCGTCAGCCGTCAGCCATCAGTCTCCACCCTCCACCCTCCAGAAGTTGAACCGTAGTGGTGTGAAGGGGACGAGGGCGTTGAGGGGAGTCGGCGAAAGCTTCCCCACTGGTGGCTGGAGACTGACTCAACCGCCGCCAGCGATTTGGCCGTGTCTCTGTGGGGATAAATTTCAAACGATCGTTTGAATTAAACGTTCGTTTGAACTATGTTTCTGGCATGTTCCTGATCAGCGAGCCCGTGATGACCACCAGACCCTCTACCCAGGAGACCCGCGAGCGTCTGCTCGCGGCTGCGCTCGAGGCCTTCGGCCAGCGTGACTACGATGCGGTCAGTATCCGCGAGCTGGCCACTGCCGCCGGGGTCAACCTCGCCGCCATCTCCTACCACTTCGGCGGTAAGCACGGGCTCTATCTGGCCACTGCACGGCTGCTCGGCGAGCGCATGCGTGCGCTGCTGCACGAGGACCTGTCGTGGATCCGCACCGCCTATGCCGACGCCAGCCCCGAGGAATGTCGACGACTGGTCGGCGACCTGATCGGGCGTCTGGCCTCGCGTCTGCTCGGCGACGAGTTCGGCCGTCACGTGCCGGGCCTGATCATCCGCGAGCAGGGGCGACCGACCGAGGCCTTCGAGATCCTCTACGAGACCCTGTTCGGTCCCGTTCATCACGTGCTCGGTGAGTTGATCGGACGCGCGCGCGGTCGCCCGGCGGACGACGACGAGATCCGGGTGATCGCCCATGCGCTGATCGGCCAGGCGGTGATCTTCCGCGCCGGTCGTACCGCATTGCTGCGTTACATGGGTCGCGAGGGTTTCGACGAGTGCGACCTCGTCCACATTCGCCGGGTGGTTGCCGCGCTCGCCGAGAGCGCCCTCGCCGGTCATATTGAGGGAGACGAGTCATGCCTTTAGCACCGCCGCGTCATTGGCGTCGACTGCTGCTCTTGCCCCCGATCATGCTGGGTGTCCTGACCCTGGTGCTGATGGTGCGTGGGCGCGAGCCGCCGGCGTTGGTCGAGCCGACCGAGCCGGTACGCGCGGCGCGGGTGGTCGAGGCCAGCCTGGTGGCGCTCGCGCCGACCGCCCAGGGTTATGGCTCGGTGCGGCCCGAACGGGTGTGGGCGGCGGTGAGCCAGGTCGCCGGGCGGGTGGTGTGGATCCACCCGAGGTTGCGCGAGGGCGAGATCCATGCTGCCGGCGGTGAGCTGTTGCGCATCGACCCGGTCGATTACGAGCTGCTGCTGGCGCAGGCGCGCGCCGAACTCGCCGATCTGGAGGTGCAGCGCGGCAACGCCGAGGCGTTGTTGGTGATCGAGCGGCGCAATCTCGAGCTGGCCGAGGCGGCGCTGGTCCGTAACCAGCGGCTGATCCGCCAGGGCACCACCTCGCAGAGCGTGGTCGATGACTCGGAGCGGGCGTTGCTCGCCAGTCGTGCCGAGGTGCGACGACTCGACAACACCCTGGCGCTGATCCCCGCCCAGCAGGCCCTGCTCGAGGCCAAGGCACGGCGCGCCGAGCGCGATCTCGCCCATACTCGCATCACCGCACCCTTCGAGCTGCGGGTGGCCGATCTCGCGGTCGAGGCCGAGCAGTACGTCGGCGTCGGGCAGCGGTTGTTCGTCGGCGACATGGTCGAGCGCATGGAGATCGAGGCGCAGGTGCCGCTGGCGGCGCTGCGTCGGCTGTTCCTCGATCGACCCGCGATCGAGGTCGATGTCACCCGGCTCGGCGAGCTGGTCGAGTCGGTCACCGGGGTCGAGGCCCGCGTGCGGCTCGATCTCGGCAACCATGTCGCCGAGTGGCGGGCCGAGTTCGTGCGTTTCGACGACACCGTCGACCCGCGCACCCGCACCATGGGCGTGGTGGTTGCGGTCGATCGCCCCTTCGACAAGATCCGCCCCGGCTATCGCCCGCCGCTGTCGAAGAACATGTTCGTCGAGGTGGTGCTGCGCGGTCGTCCGGCCGGCGAGCAGCTGGTGGTGCCGCGCCTGGCGGTGCGCGACGGTGCGGTGTTGGTGGCCGACGCCGAGGATCGGTTGCGCCGTCGTCCGGTCGAGGTGCGCTACACCCAGGGCGAGCTGAGCGTGATCGCCGCAGGGCTGGAGCCGGGGGCGCGGGTGGTGGTTTCCGATCTGGTGCCGGTGGTCGAGGGCATGCGTCTGGCCGTTGAGCCCGACGAGCGCCTGAGGCGGATGCTGCGCGCCCAGGCGGTGCAACCATGATCGCCTGGTTCGCCCGTCACCAGACCGCGGCCAACCTGCTGATGGCCGCGATCATGATCCTCGGCCTGGCGAGTCTGCCGGGTCTGCAGCGCGAGACCCTGCCCGAGGTTGCCAACGACGAGGTTGAGGTGCGGGTGGTCTATCGCGGCGCCACCCCGGACGAGGTCGAGGATGCGATCTGTCGTCGTGTCGAGGACGCGCTCGAGGCGGTCACCGATCTCGACGAGCTGCGTTGTGCTGCCACCGAGGGTCAGGGGGTGGCGGTCGCGGTGATGCGCGAGGGCGCGGAGATGATGCGCTTTCTCGACGACGTCAACGCCGAGATCGATGCCATCGACGACTTCCCCGACGAGACCGAACGCCCGGTGGTACGCGAACTCGGTCGCACCGATCCGGTGATCGCGGTGGCGGTCACCGGCCCCGATGATCCGGTCGCGCTCAAGGCGTATGCCGAGGATCTCGAGGCGCGGATGCTGGCCGAGACCGAGATCGCCCAGATCGAGATCCAGGGCTTCTCCGATCATCACATCCGTCTCGAGATCCCGTCCTGGCGGCTGCGCCAGTACGGTCTGTCCGCCGCCGAGGTCGCCGAGGTCGTCGCTCGTCACAGCGTCGGCACTCCGCTCGGCTGGATCGAGGGACCGGACGAGGATCTGCTGCTGCGCTTCGACGATCAGCGCAAGCGCGCCGCCGACTTCGCCGATCTGGTGGTGATCTCGGGGGCGAGCGGGGCACAGATCCGTCTCGGCGAGATCGCCACCATCACCGACCGCTTCGATCGTCCCGAGGACCAGGTGCGCTTCGACGGACGGCGCGCCGCGCTGCTGGTGGTGAGCAAGACGCTCGACCAGGACGTGCTCGACATCTACGAGACGGTGCGCGCCTTCGTCGCCGCCGAGCGGACCCGCGCCCCCGCCGGGGTCGCGCTCGCGCTCACCCAGGACGTCGCTTCGATGGTGCGCGACCGGCTGGAGATGCTGATGCGTAACGGTCTTCAGGGGTTGGCACTGGTGTTCCTGGTGCTGTGGCTGTTCTTCGGTATCCGCTACAGCTTCTGGGTGACCATGGGGTTGCCGGTCTCCTTTCTCGGCGCCTTCGTGCTGATGCCGCTGTTCGGCATCACCGTCAACATGATCTCGATGGTCGGGCTGCTGATCGGCATCGGCCTGCTGATGGATGATGCCATCGTCATCGCCGAGAACATCGCCGCCCGGCTGGTGCGCGGCGCCGCCCCCGCCGAGGCGGCGATCGCGGGCGCGCGCGAGGTGCTGCCCGGGGTGCTCGCCTCTTTCGCCACCACCACCCTGGTGTTCGGCTCGCTGGTGTTCATCGGCGGGGATCTCGGGCAGATCCTGCGGATCATGCCGGTGGTGCTGTTACTGGTGATCTCGGTGAGCCTGATCGAGGCGTTCTGGATCCTGCCCCATCATCTCAATCACGTCCTGGCACGCGAGCGTGGTCGTCCGCTCTCGCGGTTGCGCCAGGGCGTCGAGCGCGGCTTCGCGTGGCTGCGCGACGGGGTCTTTGGGCCGCTGGTCGATCGCGCCCTGGCGTGGCGTTATCTCACCCTCGGGTTGGCGCTGATGCTGCTCCTGGTCTCGGTGGCGATGGTCGCCGGTGGGCGGCTCAAGTTCGTCGGTTTCCCCGAACTCGACGGTGATGTCATCGAGGCCCGGGTGCTGTTGCCGCAGGGCACGCCGCTGGCGCGTACCGAGGCGGTGGTGAGGGAACTTGAGGCGGCGCTCGGGCGTGCCGCCGCGCGGGTCATGGCCGGGCAACCCGACGACACACCATTGGTGCGACACGTCGCCGTGCGTTTCGGCCAGAACCCCGATGCCTACGAGGGCGGTGCCCATGTCGCCCGGGTGGTGGTCGACCTGCTCGAGGCCGAGCGGCGCGCCTTCGCCCTCGACGACCTGTTTGCCGCCTGGCGCGAGGAGACCGGTCCGCTGGCCGATGTCATCAACATCAAGTACACCGAACCGGCGATCGGCCCGGCGGGGCGGGCGATCGACATCCGTCTGCTCGGTACCGATCTCGACCGGCTGCGCGCGGCCTCGGGCGAGTTCCAGCGCTGGTTGTTGCGGCATGCCGGGGTGCTCGACCTCGGCGACGACCTGCGCCCCGGCAAGCGCGAGCTGCGGCTGCGGCTCAAGCCCGGCGCCGATGTCCTCGGGCTTGATGCCCGGGCGGTGGCCGAGCAGGTGCGCGCCGCCTTCCAGGGGGTGGAGATCGACGAGTTCCAGGTCGGGCGCGAGCGCTACGAGGTCAATCTGCGGGTGGTGGCGGCCGACCGGATGGGGCTCGATGATCTCGACGACTTCATGGTGATCGGCCCCGACGGCGTGCTGGTGCCGCTGTCGCTGGTGGCCGAGGTCGAGGAGGTGCGCGGCTGGGCGCGTATCCACCGCATCGACGGGCGCCGTGCGGTGACCATCCAGGGCGAGGTCGACCGTGAGCTGGTCAATGCCCGTGAGCTGCTCGGTCTGGCTCAGGCCGAGTTCGTGCCAGAGCTGCGCGCGCATTACCCGGAGATCCAGGTGGAGTTCCACGGCGAGATCCGCGAGTCGCGGCTCACCGGGCAGTCGATCGTGCGTAACGTGGCACTCGGACTGATCGGCGTCTACATGCTGCTGGCGCTGCAGTTTCGCGGCTATCTGGCACCGCTGACGGTGATGGTGGTGATCCCGATGGCGCTGATCGGGGTGGTGTTCGGCCATCTCGCGCTCGGTATCGACATGGCGATGCCGAGCATCACCGGCATGGCCTCGTTGTTCGGCGTGGTGGTCAACGATTCCATCCTGCTGGTGGTGTTCATCCGCGCCGCGCGGGCGCGCGGCGCGGCGGTGATCGAGGCCGCCGCCGAAGCGGCGCGGGCGCGTTTCCGCCCGATCCTGCTGACCTCGATCACCACCATCGCCGGGCTGACTCCACTGCTGCTGGAGAAGAGCCTGCAAGCGCAGATCCTCATCCCGCTGGCCACCAGCCTGGCCTTCGGGCTGACCACCGCGACGCTCGCCGCGCTGCTGCTGGTGCCTGCGCTCTATGCCATCCTCGACGACCTCGGCTGGCTCGGCGCGCTGGAGGCCGAGCGCGACTGAGGTCTCGTCGTGTCGTCACGCCGTCGGTTGGGTGGTCGGACTCGGCAACCCAACACCGGCGTGCGGAGGGCTCAGACGACCTCGTCGTCGGGCTGCAACCCGGTGACGACCTTGCGCATCAGCGCGACGAAGGTCGCGCGCTCGGTCGCCGAGAGCCCGGCGAGGGCGCGGGCATTGACCGCCGTGGCCGCCGCCGTCGCCGGTTCCTTCAGGGCGCGGGCGGTCTCGGTCAGCCAGATGCGCTGGGCGCGCCCGTCGTGCGGGTCGCGTCGGCGCTGGATCAGGCCGTCGCGCTCCATCCGCGCCAGGGTGTTGGCCATGGTCGGCTGCTCGATGTCGAGCGCGGCGATCAACTCGCGCTGGGTCAGCCCGTCGCCCTCCCACAGCACCAGCAGCGCCGGGAAGGTGCCGATGCTCAGGCCCAGCGGTTTGATCCGCGCTTGCAGCTCGCGCGCGAAGAGCCGCGCCAGGTGGTTGGCGAGATAGCCCGCCGAGTCGTCTCTGCTGAATGTCATGGCGTCTTGATAGCACTTGTATAGCTTGAAATGCAATGCTATATAGCAAGCTATGTTTAACCCTGGAGCGGAGACCGTCATGACCAAGTGGATCCATCCCATCGCCGGCGTGCTGGCGCTGCTGACCATCCTGAGCTTCTGGCTCGCCACGGTGATCGTCGAGACCCTCGGCGCCCCGGCGGCCATCGTCGCGGTCAAGACCGCCATCCCCTGGGGCCTGCTGGTGCTGATCCCGGCGCTCGCGGCGGTCGGCGGATCGGGCTTTGCGCTGGCGCGTGATCGCCAGGGGGCGCTGGTCGCGGCCAAGCGCCGGCGGATGCCGATCATCGCCGCCAACGGTCTGCTGGTGCTGGTGCCCTGCGCCTTCTTCCTCGCCGCCAAGGCCGGGGCGGGGGAACTCGACGGCGTCTTCTACGCGGTGCAGGGGCTGGAGCTGGTCGCCGGCGCGGTCAACGCCACGCTGCTCGGGTTGAGTCTGCGCGACGGGCTGCGGTTGAGCGGCCGGCTGCGCGGCCAGCCGGTGCGGACCTGAGCGGGGGAGACGATCATGCGTATCCAGAAGCCGCTCCTGTTCGTCGCCGTCGCACTGCTCTCCGGCGGCTGCGGCGCGCCCCATCTGCACCAGGTCCACGAGGCCGAGCAGCGCTTGCTCGGCGCTGAGGTCGAGCGGCTCGCGCACTGCATCGGCGAGCCGCTGTCGGTCACTCGGTCGGCCACGGATCCCGGTGTCACGCTGCGCCACTACTCCTCGGCGCAGCGCCGCGGCGCCGATGGCCTGCTGCGTGCCACCCCGGCCCCAGCCCCCGAGGACGACGCCCGCGCCTGTGTCTTCGATATCCGTGTGCGCGACGGGCGCGTCGTCGCCGTCGCCAGCAACAACCGCGCCGGTTGGGGCTTCGGCAGCATCAAGCGTTGCTCGGCGATGATCGGACGCTGTGCGGGTAAGGGATGAGCATCGCACCCGGAGTGGTGACGATGATCGTGCGGGGGATGAATGAGGGGCGGAGCCCGCTCATCCGTCCTCGACTTCCACCCTCGTCGAGACCTGCTCATCGGTCATCGGATCGAGTGATTCGAATCCGTCCTCGACCCGCCCCAGGATGTAGTCGACGAGCGATTCCCCGGCACGCGACAGCCCGCTCGGGGCGATCTCGAGGGCCAGCTCGACGCTTGGCAGCGAGGGGAGTCCGTCGGCCGTGCCCAATGTCCGGTGGCCGGGTAACAGGGAGCTGTCCGGCAGCACCGAGACCCCGAGTCCGCCCAGTACGGCGGCCTGGATCCCGACGAGGCTGGGACTGACATAGGCCAGCCGCCAGGCGCGGCCGTTCGCCGCGAGTGCGTCGATGGCATGGGCGCGGTAGGCGCACCCCTCCGGGAACACCGCCAGGGGTAGGGGGTCGGTCTCGATCAGTTGGCACATGCGGCTGCCGACCCAGTGCAACGGCTCTCGATACAGGCCCCGACCACCCTCGGCTTCGAGATTGCGCCGGATCAGCGCCAGGTCGAGTTCGCCGTCACGCACCGACTTCAGCAGTTTCACCGAGAGGTCGCAGCAGACCTCCAGCTGGACCCGGGGATGCATGGTGGCGAAACGCGACAGCAGCAGGGGTAGATACTTGCTGGCGAAGTCCTCCGGTGTCCCCAGACGTACCTTGCCCGCGAGCCCGGACGCGCCGACGGCCTGGAGCGCGTCGTCGTTGATTCGCAGCATGTGACGCGCGTATCCCAGCAGGACCTCGCCCGCCTCGGTCAGGCCGCACAGGCGGCCCTTGCGACGCACGAACAATGGACGCTCGACCAGTTGCTCCAGACGCTTGACCTGGATGCTCACGGCGGGCTGGGTGCGATGGAGACGCGCGCCGGCCTGGGTGAAGCCCTGCGCCTCGACCACGGTGACGAAGGTTCTCAGTAACTCGACGTTGAGGCTCGGGATACCCATAACGATTTCTTATCCCTTTTGCTCCGAAGAATTCATTTTCCCTCAGGACGACCAGGTCCTTACCCTGCTGCGCCACTTATCGAGAAAATTCGCCGACGACCATGAACAGCAGCGATACCGACGAGGCGATCGCGATGGGCGTTCCGTCCAGAGGACGCCTCGAACCACGCGAGGGAGCGGCCTCGACGAGCACGTTCTACATCCTCGGACTCGCGCTCGTTTTCTGCATCATCTGGAGCTCCGCCTTCGTTGCCGGCAAGATCGCGCTCCAGTCCTCGCCGCCGTTGACTCTCCTGGTGATGCGCTTCGTCCTCGCCGGGGTCCTCATGTTGCTGCTGGCGTGGTTGCTCGGCGAGCGCTGGCGTATCGACGGACGCACGTTCCTCAACCTGTTGCTACTCGGGTTCCTGAACAACACCGCCTATCTCGGGTTGAGCTTTACCGGACTGGCCACGGTGCCCTCCGGGCTGGTCACCATCATCGCGGCCACGACCCCGCTGATGACCATGGTACTGGCCATCTTCCTGCTCGGCGAGCGCATCACCGCCCGGCAACTGATTGGCCTGATGCTGGGCTTCGGCGGCGTATTCTTCATCTTCCATCGCAGCGTTTCGGACGTCGCCGACATCAGCCCCCTGGGGATCGGTTATGTGGCGCTGGGAACACTGGCGCTGTCGCTCGGGACCATCCTGTTCAAGCGTATGCGGGTGGAGATGAGTCTGCTCTCGGTCAATGCCATCCAGACCCTGTTGGGCGGGTTGCTGTTGCTGCCGGTCGCCCTGACGCTCGAGGACGTCTCATCCGTCACGCTCGACACCACGCTCCTGGTGTCGCTGATCTATCTGGTACTCGTGGTCTCCGTCGGCGCCGTGCTGCTGTGGCTCAGGATCCTGAGCCTGACGAGTGCCAGTACCGCCAGCTCCTTCCATTTCATGACCCCGGTGTTCGGTCTCGTCATCGCCTGGTTGCTGCTCGCCGAGCCGATCTACTGGTTCGAGGCCGTCGGCGTTATTCCGGTGGCGCTGGGGATCTTGCTGGTCGTGATGAGAGGCACCGCCGTCAGGAAGCAGGATTAGGCGCGCGGTAGGGCGAGCAGGACTCGATCATCAGGAGTCTCCCTCGGCACAAGGATGTGCCACCTCGAATGGCTGTCTCCTCCCGGTCTGACCGGGCTGGAGAGGAGTGTCGTCCGGTCCGATCTCGGCCGACACAGCGAAGGGTGGCGCATCGTCGATCTGCCGGAGGGTTCGCAATGCTTCCTCCATGCTGGCCGCGACTCGCCGCCCGAACGACATAGCGTATTGCCGAGGGCGGGTCCTCTCGGAATATCGCCCTGTCGATGACCCGTCTGCCTCGATGACATCCGGGGCGGTCACAACCCAGGAAGTGAGGAGCACCATGCAATCGACGACCGTACGAGCACCCGCCGACATCGCAAGCTCGATCCAGGGCTTCTTTGAGTCGGGGCGGACGATTCAACGGCTCACCCCCGAGCTGCGGGTCGAGCTGACCGAGCACACTTATCTGCCGAAGATCGATGTGCCACGTCGCGACTGGGTCGCCTCCGTGGCGATCCCTTCCTTCATCGCATACGCCAGTAAATATGGCCTGAACGAGTCCGACTTGGTCGATTTCTGCTCCATTGGCACCGGATCCGGGATCGATGCGATCGCCGCGATCGAACTCCTGGGGCCGGCTCATGTCGTCGTCACCGATATGCATCACGACGTGGTCGACAAGGCGGTCGGCAACATCCTCGCCAATCTCCTGGAACCGTCGCGTTTCCAGGTCGAGGGCCATGTCGGGGATCTCGCCGAACCATTGCTCGAGACCGGGCAGCTGTTCGATCTCATCTACGAGAACCTCCCCAACATCCCGTTGCTTGAAGGGATCGATCTCGAACACGGGATGAACAGCTCCAGCTATATCAGGTCACGCGAACACGGACTCCCCGAAGCGATTCGGAACGACCTGCTGGAGCTGCACTACAGCCTACTGCGACAGGCGGGCAGTATACTGAAGCCCGGCGGCCACGTGTTGTGCTCGATCGGGGCCAGGGTTCCGATCACCTCGATCCTCGAGATGCCGCGCCACGCGGGGTTCGACCCGGAGCTGCTGATTTACACCTGGAAGATACAGTCCGAGCCGGAGGAGGTGGTGGGATCCTACGCAGTGCACCAGAAGCATGGCCACGGGCCCTTTCAGTTCTATCCGGTGGAGATCCTGCGGGAGGTGTTCGCGGATCTCGATCCCGCCCAGTCGCTGGATGCGGCGCTGGAGATCGAGGCGAGACTTCAACCCCATGCCATCGATGCGGAGACCGCCATCGCGATCGTGCAGAAGGGCGTCGAACTCGGACACACGGTGGTCGTGGTCGATGCGCAGCATCGCGTCTAGGGTGCACGACAAGGGGGTGGAGAATGGCAGCGTCGATCCAAGCGGAGCAGCGTCCGTCCGGCCGCACTCAGGTCCATCACGGCACGATCCTCGATCATATCGGGAGTACCCCGCTGGTCAGGCTGGACAAGCTCTTCAGCCAGGACCATGTCACCGTCCTCGCGAAGCTCGAGACCTTCAACCCGAGCGGAAGCGTCAAGGATCGGATCGTCAAGCACATCATCGAGGACGCCGAGCGGTCGGGAGTGCTGAGGTCCGGCGGGACCATCGTCGAGAACACCTCGGGCAACACGGGTGCCGCGATCGCCATGATCGCGGCGATCAAGGGGTACCGCGCGATCCTCACCATGCCCGACAAGGTGAGCCAAGAGAAACAGGACGCCTTGCGAGCCCTGGGCGCGGAGGTCGTGCGGTGTCCCACGTCGGCGCAGCCGGGATCCCCGGATCACTATGTCAGGCGGGCACGGGACATCGCCGCCTCCATCCCCGGGTCCTTCATGATCGATCAATACGACAACCCCAAGAATGCCGAGGCCCATTACCTGACTACCGGCAAGGAGATCTGGGAACAAACCGGGGGAGAGATCGACTACTTCGTGGCCAGCGGCAGTACCGGGGGAACGATCTCCGGGATCGGCAGATACCTGAAGGAGAGGCTGCCCGATCTCAAGGTCATCATGCCGGATCCGGTCGGGTCGATCTATCACGACTACTTCAATACCGGAACGGTCGATCACGGCAAGATCGGGACCTATCAGGTCGAAGGTGTGGGCGAGGACCATATCGCCGAGTGCATGGATTTCACGGTCGTCGACGAGGTCCTGCAATTCGAGGATGCCGATGCCTTTGCGATGGCGCGACGTCTGGCGAGACAGGAGGGGATCTTCGCCGGTGGTAGCTCCGGGGCGAATCTATGGGGCTGCGTCCAGATCGCGAGGCGGTCCGATGAGCCGGTGACCATTGTCACCGTGCTCCCGGACTCCGGCCTCAAATATCTCTCCAAGTTCTTCAGTGATCGCTGGATGAAGGCGCAAGGGCACGACATCTCGTCATGAAGGAGGCGGCCGTCCCCGCGGTCGATCTCGCGCGGGGACGGTGCGCTCAGTCGCGCGCGCGCTGTGCGGCCTCGAGGTCGGCGAGCAGCTCCAGCGGATCGACCACCATGCCGCTGCCGTCGGGGGCGGCGAACACCGAGACCAGGCGCTCGTCACGGTCCATGCCGGGGAGCCAGCGTTCCATGAAGGTGGCGAGCGGGAGCGATTCGGGACGACAGTCGCCCCAGTCCTCCTCGGCCAGGGCGGCGGCCAGCTCCGGGGCCGGCCAGAAGGGGAAGCAGTCGGTGTCGTCCTCGTCGCTGAAGGCGACGAAGCCGTCCTCGGCGCACAGTGTCCAGACCTGGTCGTGTTCGACGGCCTCGGTGACGAAGAGGCTATAGCGATCGGGGGCGGGCAGGTCGAACAGGGCGGCGAGTTCCTGGGTGGAGCGTGGTGCGTTCATCGTGAGGCCCCCTTGCGGTCGGGTGGTTTGGGTTGCACTCCGCATTGTATGACAGCCGGGCGCCTCCCGGGGGGCTCAGGGTGCGGGCGCGGTGCGCATGACCCGTTGTCGCCAGCCGGCGTGGCAGGCGATGCAGGCATGATCGAGCCGGGCGAGGGCGTCGAGCGCAGCGCCCCAGTCGGCCTCGCGCGCGGCCTCGAGTGCGGCGCCGGCATGGCGGTCGAGCTGCGGGTCGAAGGCGAGCAGCGCCTGCTTGAAGGCGTTGCGATCGCTCGGCGCCATGATCGTCCAGGGGCGGTGGCGTGGTGCCGGATGGTCGAGGATCATGCGCGCACCGATGGCCACCAGTTCGGCATTCTCGCGCAGGATGCCACGCTGGATGGTGCCGACGGCCTCGCCCATCAGCTCCATTAGCTGGCGGTAGTCGATATCGGCGCGGACCTTGCCGGCGACCAGCTCCTCGGCGGTTTCGGCGTACGCCGTGGCGCCGAGCAAGGCGGTGACGAACACGATGGCGAGTCGCATCATCGATCGGGGCCGGATCACCACGGAGCCATCGAGTCCATGACGCGGAAGGGAATGCCCATGGCGCGGGTGTCGCTGGCCATGCCACCGACGCCTTGGCGCATCAGCAGGACGTCGTACTGGAGACGGCCCATGGTGGTGTTCATCTGGGTCATGTCGTCACTCATCTCGACGATGCTCACGCGCATCCGGCCCATGTCGTCGCGCATCGCCTCCATGCTGGTGCGCATGCTGCCCATGTCGCCGGCCATCGCCGCCATGTAGCTCTCGCCCTGGGTCTTGAACTCGGAGGGGCGCACGCGGGTGTCGCCGGCGGTGTGGCCCATGTTGTACATGTAGTCCTCCATCCGGTTCATGTCGTGGGCCATCATGAACACCAGATAGAAGAGCACGCCGCCCATCAGCACGGCGAACAGGCCGAGCACGCCGGTGTACCACTTGGCGCGGGAGTGACGACGCTCCTCGATGTGGAGTCGTCGGTCGAGTCCGCTGATGTCGTTGAGTTGACGCTCGGGGCCGCTCGCCGCGAGCAGGCGTTCGAGCTGGTCGCTGAGTCGGGCGCGCTGCGCGGTGTCTTCCCTGAGCGCCTGGATCAGCGCATCGATTCCGTGCTGGGGTGAATCGCCTTCGATCTGATCGGTCATCTGCGCCCTCGTCCTGAGTGTTGCTGGGGATGCCGATTATAGGGCCGTCGTCGACGAGACGGCGAGGGTGGTGCGTCCCTGCACCGATGGATTCAACGCTTGCGCGAGGTGAACTTCTTGAGCCGCTGGCGGCTCTTGATCTGGCGCGGGGTGAGCGGGTTGCGCTTGCCCTCGTAGGGGTTGCCGCCGCTCTTGAACTCCAGGCGCAGCGGGGTGCCGAGCAGATCGAGTTCGCGGCGGAAGCGGTTGATCAGATAGCGCTTGTAGCTCGCCGGGGTCTCCTCGGTCTGGTTGCCGTGGATGACCACCACCGGCGGATTGCGTCCACCCTGGTGGGCATAGCGCAGCTTGATGCGTCGACCGCGCACCAGCGGCGGCTGGTGCTCCTGTACCGCCGCTTCGAGCAGCCGGGTCAGCTCCGGGGTGGAGAGGTTGCGGGTGGCGTTGGCATAGGCCAGGTCGACGTCGTCGAGCAGCAGCCCGACGCCGCTGCCATGCAGCGCCGAGATACGGTGCAGCTTGGCGAAGTCGAGGAAACCGAGCTTGCGGGTGAACTGCGCCTTGACCTGTTCGCGCGCCTCGGCGTCGAGTCCGTCCCACTTGTTGATCGCCACCACCACGGCGCGACCGCTGTCGATGACATGGCCGGCGAGGGTGGCGTCCTGCTCGCCGATGCCGGCATGGGCATCGATCACCAGGACCACCACGTTGGCCGCCTCGATCGCCTGCAGCGTCTTGATCACGCTGAATTTCTCAATCGCCTCCTTAACCTTGGCGCGACGGCGCAGACCGGCGGTGTCGATCAGGGTGTAGCGCCGACCGTCACGCTCGAAGGGGATGAAGACGCTGTCGCGGGTGGTGCCGGGGCTGTCGAAGGCGACCACACGCTCCTCGCCGACCAGACGGTTGATCAGCGTCGACTTGCCGGCATTGGGGCGACCGACGATTGCCACCTTGACGCCCCGCTCGTCGTCCTCCTCGGCGGCCTCCTCCTCGGCGGGTTCGGGGAGCAGGGCGAAGACATGCTCGACCAGCGGCCGGATCGCCATCCCCTGGGTGGCCGAGACCGCGCGCGGTTCGCCCAGCCCGAGGGCGTGGAACTCGGCGGTGGCGAGCAGCGGGTCGAAGGTGTCGCTCTTGTTGACCACCAGGGTCATCGGCTTGCCGATACGGCGCAGCCGTTCGGCGATGGCGATGTCCTCCGGGGTGCAGCCGTCGCGCGCGTCGACCACGAACAGCAGGTGATCGGCCTCCTCGATGGCCAGTTGCACCTGACGCTCCATCAGCGTCTCGACGCCCTCGGTGGCGGTGGCGATACCGCCGGTGTCGACGATCACATAAGGACCGGGGCCGATCCGCCCGACCCCGTATTGGCGATCGCGGGTGAGCCCGGGGAAGTCGGCGACCAGCGCGTCGCGGGTGCGCGTGAGCCGGTTGAACAGGGTCGACTTGCCGACATTGGGACGACCGACCAGGGTGATGACGGGGAGCATGGTATTCAGGGACTCGCGTTGTCGGCTTGCTCGGGCGCGCGTTGCGCCGTCCGCGCCGGAATGGCGCCGACGCTGAGGGCGCTCAGCGTCCCGTCGTCGGCATAGACATAGAGCCGCCCGGCGACGGCCAGCGGCGGTGCGGTGATCGGCGCTTTCTTGGTGATGCGGGCGCGTCCGAGCAGCTGGCCGTCGGCGGCGTCGAGCAGGTGGACATAGCCCTCCAGGTCGCCGACCACGACCACCTGGCCGCTCAACGCCGGCGCGGTGAGCCGACGATAGCGTAGCCCTTCCTGTACCCAGCGTCCGGCGCCGCTGAGCGGGTCGGCGCCCCACACCTGATCGCGCGAGTCGGTGACGAACAGCGCCTCCGGGGTGGCGGCAAGACCGGCGTGGGCGGAGAGTTCGCGGCGCCACAGCACGGTGCCGGTGACGGCGTCGACCGCAGCCAGGTCGCCGTTGTAGGTGCCGACGAACACCGTGGTGCCGACCAGCACCGGGTCGGCGTCGATGTCGGCGATGCGTGAGAGTTCGGAGCGCCCGCTCGGTCGGGTGATGGTGACCTCCCACAACGGCGTGCCGTCGGCGACATCGAACTTGATCAGCTTGCCCCCGGAGAGTCCGACGATGACCCCGTCCGGGGCGACCGCCGGGGTGCTGCTGCCGCGCAGGGTGAGCACCGGGGCGGGGTAGGTGAGGTGCCAGCGCTGCTCGCCGGTGGCCGCCTCGATGCCGTAGAGGCTGTCGTCGAGGGTGTGGACGACGATGGTCTCGGCATCGGCGAAACGCGGCACCGAGAGCACCTCGCTGCCGAGTCGGGTCCGCCACAGCTCGGTGCCCTCGGCGGTGGAGAAGGCCGCCAGCTCGCCGCCGGTGGTGCCGAGCACCAGACGCTCGCCGTGGACCTCGGGGCCGCCGCTGAAGGCCAGCTCGGTCTTCTGGCGCCACAACACGCGGCCGCTGTCGGCGTCGAGCGCGACGAGGGTGCCGCGGGCATCGGCGACATAGAGCCGCCCGGCGGCGAGCGTCGGCACCAGATAGAGGCGACGCCCGTCGGTGCCGTCGGTGACGCGCGCCGACCACAGCGTGGTCGGGCTCAGCGACGGGTCGAGTTCGGGCAACTCGCTCGGCGGTGTCGGATCCTCCTCGCTGCCGAGCCAGGGGATGAGACTGCAGCCGCCGAGCAGTGCGCTCAACAGCAGTGCGCCGGCGCCGGTGATCGCCGCTCTGGTGTGGATCGCCATAGCTTCCTTCCGTGTGTCGTCTAACCGGCCGAGGGCAGGTTGTCGAGCTTGAGCTGGATGAGTTGCGAGAGTGCGGCACCGCCCTCGATGGCCGTCTCATAGGCCTCGCGGGCGGCGTCGAGGTCGCCGCGCGCGGCGGCCAGATCACCGCGTACCGCGGCGAAGTCGGCGCTGAACTCGGGGCTGTCGTCATGGGTCGCGATGGTCGACTCGGCGGCATCGAGCGCGCCCTCGGCGAGCTGGATGCGCGCCAGGCGCAGTGCGGCGAGGCGTGCCAGCGCCGCGTCCGGGGCGTCTTCGATCACCCGCTCGAGTCGGGCGATGGCCGCCTCGGCCTCACCGGCTCGATAGAGCCCCTTGGCCGCGACCAGGGCGCCGAGTGCGGCATAGGGCGTGGCGCCGAAGTCGGCGTCGAGCTGCTCGGACTGCTTGGCGAGCACCGTGGCCGCGTCCGCGTCCTCGGCGCTGTAGAGCATCTGCTCGAAGTGAGTCGATGCCTGGGCGGCATGGTCGTTGCGGTATTCGGTCCAGTAACGCCAGCCGAAGATGATGACCAGGCCGAGCGCGAGACCGGCGAACACGGCAACGCCGTTGTCACGCCACCACTTCTTGATGGCCTCGGCCTTTTCCTCGTCGGTTTGGTAACTCACGGGTCTGTCCTCTATGGGTGCGCGCGCTGTCGCGCGGCGCGGATGGCTCTCGATGGGGTCAGGCCGGTGTGCCGGCGAGCAGCGCGGCCAGCGCGGTGAAGTCCAGCTCGCGCTGTTCGATCTGCTCGCGCAGCGCCTTGACGCCGACCACCCCGCGCTCGGCCTCGTCCTCGCCGAGGATCAGCGCATAGCGCGCGCCGCTCTTGTCGGCACGCTTGAACTGGCTCTTGAAGCTGCCGCCGCCGGCGTGGACCACCAGGCGCAGCTCGGGCAGGGTGTCGCGCAGTCGCTCGGCGAGCACCGGGGCCTCTTGTTGGGCGCGCTCGCCGAGTGCGACCAGGTAGGCGTCGATGCCGGGATCATCCTGCGCGCCGCTCAGTTCGAGCAGCTCGACCAGGCGCTCGATGCCCATGGCGAAGCCGACGGCGGTGGTCGGGCGCCCACCGAGCTGGGCGACCAGACCGTCGTAACGACCGCCGGCGCAGACCGTGCCCTGGGCGCCGAGTTCGTCGGTGATCCATTCGAACACGGTGCGATTGTAGTAGTCGAGCCCACGCACCAGACGCGGATTGACCTGATAGTCGACCCCGGCGCGCTCGAGTCCGGCGCGGATGTGATCGAGGTGAGCGCGACTGGTCGCGCCGAGATGATCGAGCAGCGAGGGCGCGCCGGCGACGATCTCGCGGGTCTGCGGGTGCTTGGAGTCGAGGACGCGCAGCGGGTTGCTGTGCAGCCGCTTGCAGCTGTCCTCGTCGAGTTGCTCGACATGGGCCTCGAGATAGGCGATCAGCTCGGCGCGATAGGCCGCGCGCTCCTCGGCGTCGCCGAGCGAATTGATCTCCAGGCGGAAACCCTCGAGCCCGAGTTCGCGCCACAGTCGCGCGGTCATCAGCATCAGCTCGAGGTCGATGTCCGGTCCCTCAAGCCCGAAGACCTCGACCCCGATCTGATGGAACTGGCGGTAGCGGCCGCGCTGCGGACGCTCGTAGCGGAACATCGGGCCGCGGTACCACAGCCGCTGCGGCTGCATCAGCAAGCCGTGCTCGATGGCCGCGCGCACGCAACTCGCCGTCCCCTCGGGGCGCAGGCTGAGGCTGTCGTCGTTACGATCGGGGAAGGTGTACATCTCCTTCTCGACGATGTCGGTGACCTCGCCGATGGAACGCTTGAACAGGTCGGTGACCTCGACGACGGGGGTACGGATCTCGCTGTAGCCGTAGCCTTCGAGGACCCGTCGCGCGGTGTCCTCGAGACGGTGCCAGGTGGGGATGCGGTCCGGCAGGATGTCGTGCATCCCGCGGATGGCTTGGATCTTCTTGCTCATACTGGGCGGATACTGATGGCCTGTGGGATCGCAGCGCGCCGGACTCAGTCGGGCTGACTGGGATCAAGGGTGAAGCGGGCGACATTGCCGCGGGCGCGGGCGCTCAGGTCGAGCGGCTCGCCGTCGATGGTGAGACGCGCCATGGCGGTGTTGCCGATGATGAAACGATAGGGCGGCTCGCCCTCGAGCACACGCCGGTCGCCGGCACGCAGCTCGCCGGTGAGGATGATGCGGCGGTTGACGTCACGCACCTCGACCCAGCAGTTGCCGGTGAACTCGAGCGCGACCTCGGGCGTCGTCGGGGCGGTGGTGACGGTCGTGGGCGTGACCTCCGGCTGCTCCTCGAGGATTGCGGGCGCGGCGCTGGGCGCGGGCACGGCGGTGGGAGCCGGCGTGGTGTCCGGTGTCGCCGCCGGCTCGGGGGCGGCGACGACCGTGGGTGTTTGCTGGACGGGTGCCGGGGCCGGGCGTGGTGTCGGCTGCGGGGCCGGGGGCTCGGGCGTCGTCGGGGCCGGGGTGACAGGGTCGGGTGTGGCCTGGGACGGGGCTGGGTCGAGGCGCGATTGCTCGCTGGGTGCGACATCGTCTGCGAGCGGCGCCGGGGCGATCTCGGGGCGGTTCTGCCACCACAGTACCAGCATGGCGATAGCCGCGACCATCAGCGCCAGACTGATCAGGCGCATCAGCCAGCGCGAGGTGGTCTCGGCGAGGTTGCCGCGTGTCCGTGGTCCTGTCTGGGCGGCGGCCTGCTCCTGGGTGGTCGCGCGCGCCGACTCGATCAATGGTGTCGGATCGACGCCGAGCAGCCTGGCATAGTTGCGCAGATAACCGATCGCGAAGACCGGGCCGGGCAGCGTATCGTAGCGATCCTGCTCGAGCGCCTCGATGATCTCCGGGCGCAGGTGCAGTTGCGAGGCGACGCGTGCGATTTCGAGGCCGCGCGCCTCGCGCTGCTGACGCAGGCGTTGGCCGGGGTGCATGACGATGTCTGGCGTGCTCGGCGCCTCAGGACTCGGTGATCTGGTCTCGCTCATCCAACTGGACTCCCTGGGATTCTCTGGATGCCGCCGCGTCCGGGAAACGCTCGCGCAAGGCCCGCTGGTAGAAGTTGGCGCGCTCGCGATCGCCGAGCTGGCGCTCGATGTTGGCGCCGAGTCGCAGGGCCTCGAGCGTGCTGGCCGCGGTGCGCAGGGTCTCTGCCCCGAAATAGCGGTCGATGTCTCCCTTTGCCGCCTTGATCTCGCCGCGGGCATAGGCCATCGCCGCGCGCTTGACCAAGGCCGGACCGAACTTCGGATTGGCCGCGACGGCGGAGCGATAATACGCTTCCGCCTGGCTCGCGTCGCCCTTCTTGCGAGCGCAGTCACCGGCATTGGTCATGGTCACCCAGGGGGTGGCATAGAGCGGGTTGTCGAGTGCCTTGAGGAACTGGGCCTCGGCCTCCGGGTAGCGCTGTTCGCGGCACAGATAGGAGCCGTAGGCGTGGAGCACGTCGGGGTTCTTCGGCGCCAGCCGCACGGCGCGCTCGTAGTGTTCGGTGGCCAGTGCGTCCTTGCCCAGCTGCTCGTAGAGAAAGGCCATCCAGACATGCGCGCGAGCATAGCGACGGTCGGCCTCGATGGCCTGGAGCGCGCGGCGGAAGGCGACCTCGATCTGGCCTCGGGCATAGTACTGCTCGGCCATCCGCACATAGATCTCGGCAGGGCTGTCGTCGGGTTCGAGACCGAGCGCGTCACCGCCCTCGGGGCGTTTCTCGGTGCCACCGCAGCCAGCCAGCAGGGTCAGGCACAGCAAGGCCAACGCGAGCGGGCGAGGCCAGCGAAGGGTCATGGCGCTCCTATCCGGTCCTGTTCGAGTTGTACCTGGGCCTGGCGACGGGTGCGGTCCTGCACCCGGCCAACGAGTTGGCCACAGGCGGCGGCGATCTCCTCGCCCCGGGTCTTGCGGGTGGTCGCGATCAGCCCCGAGCGGATCAGGCGCTGGCGGAAGGCCTCGACCTGTTCGGGGGGGCTGGTGGCGTAATCGACCCCGGGGAAGGGGTTGAAGGGGATCAGATTGATCTTCGACGGCGTGCCCTCGAGCAGACGGATGAGCTGCTTGGCGTGGGCGATGCTGTCGTTGAGCCCGGCGATCATGATGTATTCCCAGGTCACCTTGCGGCGCTTGTCGGCGGCGACATAGCGGCGGCAGGCCGGGATCAGTTCGGCGAGCGGGTACTTGCGGTTGATCGGCACCAGTTCATTGCGCAAGGCGTCGTTGGGGGCGTGCAGCGAGACGGCCAGCGAGACGTCGCTGACCTCGCGCAGGCGCTCGATCGCGGGGACGATGCCGACGGTGCTCACCGTTACCCGCTGCTTGGCGAGCATGTAGGCGAGATCGTCCTGCATGACGGCCATCGCCTTGACCACCGCGTCGAAGTTGGCGAGCGGCTCGCCCATGCCCATCATCACCACGTTGGTCGGTGATGCCTGGAGATGGCGCGTGGCATGCCATACCTGGGCGATGATCTCGCTGACCGCGAGGTTGCGATTGAAGCCCTGCTTGGCGGTGGCGCAGAAACGGCAATCGAGCGCGCAGCCGACCTGCGAGGAGACGCAGATGGTGCTGCGGCGGCCCTCGGGGATGAATACGGTCTCGATGTGCTGACCATCGGTCAGCTCCATCACCCACTTGATGGTGCCGTCGGCGGAGGGGTGGGCGTGGACGATTCGCGGCAGGCGAATCTCGGTGCGCTCGCGCAGCTGTTGGCGCAGCGCGAGCGGCAGATCCGTCATGGCGTCGAAGTCGACGACGCCATGCTTGTGGATCCACTTGAACAGGTTGCGGCCATGGAACGCCTTGCGGCCGAACTCGACGGCGAGCGCCTCACAGTCGGCGCGGTCGAGATCGAGCAGGTTGGTCTTGGTCTCACTGGCGTTCATGGCCGTCACCGGATCAGGATCAGCGGGTGCGCTCGCAGACGCCCTCGGGGAAGAAGAAGGCGATCTCCTCGGCGGCGGTCTCGGGGGCGTCGGAGCCGTGCGCGGCGTTCTCGGTGAAGGAGTCGGCGAAGTCGGCGCGGATGGTGCCCGGGGCGGCTTCGGCCGGGTTGGTGGCACCCATGATCTCACGATTCTTGGCGATGGCACCCTCGCCCTCGAGGACCTGGACCATGACCGGACCGGAGGTCATGAAGTCGACCAGCTCGCCGAAGAAGGGACGCTCCTGGTGCACGGCGTAGAAGGCCGAGGCCTGCTCGCGGCTCAGGTGCATCATGCGCGCGGCGACGATGCGCAGGCCGGCGGCCTCGAAACGCCCGAGGATGGCGCCGATGGCGTCCTTGGCGACGGCGTTGGGCTTGATGATGGAGAGGGTGCGTTCGATGGCCATGCGGGCTCCTGAAGAACTCTTAAAGGATGATGTTAGGACACACGGGCTTCCCTGGCTCCGGCAACCACCAATACGCCGTCGTCGCCGATCGCGAGACGCCGAGCCAGGGCCGGAGAACCTGAGAAGATCAAAAGAAGTCGGTGAGCAGGCAAGTCTAACGTCAGCGGCTGTACCGGGCAATGCCGATGCGCGCTTGTCAGGAGAGTCGCGCGCTGGTTAGGCTCCCCGCATTCCACTCGAATCGAGCCGGGCCGAGGATCGGCCGGGGAGGAGACACGCATGGCCCTGTACGATGTCTTCAACGGCGACGCGGACGGACTCTGCGCGCTCCTGCAGCTGCACCTGGCCGAGCCGCGCGAGAGCGTGCTGGTGACCGGGGTCAAGCGCGACATCGCGCTGCTCGATCGCGTCGAGGCCGGCGCCGGTGACGAGGTGCGGGTGCTCGACCTCTCGCTCGACAAGAACCGCGCTGCGCTCGAGCGGCTGCTCGCCGCCGGCGTGCGGGTGCGCTACTTCGACCACCACTTCCCCGGCGAGATCCCCGTCCACCCTGGACTCGAGGCCCATATCGACACCGCCCCCGATCGTGGCACCAGTCTGCTGGTCGACGCTGCGCTCGACGGTGCCCATCGCGCCTGGGCGGTGGTCGGTACCTTCGGTGACAACTTCGACGCCGCCGCGCGCCAGGCCGCCGCGCCGTTGGGGTTCGACGCGCCGACGCTCGAACGGCTGCGCGAACTCGGCATCTATCTCAACTACAACGGTTATGGCGCGCGGGTCGCCGACCTCCACGTCGATCCGGCGCAGCTCTTCGAGCGGCTGCGCCCCTATGCCGATCCGCGCGAGTTCATCGCCGCCGACGCGGTCTTCGCCCAGCTCCGCGACGGCTATGCCGACGACATGGCGCGCGCCGAGGCGCTGCGCCCCGAGGTCGACGAGACGGCGGGCCGGGTGTTCGTGCTGCCCGATGCGCCCTGGGCGCGGCGGGTCAGCGGGGTGTTCGCCAACGCTCAGGCTCAGGGCGCTCCCGAGCGCGCTCACGCGCTGCTCACCCGCCTGCCCGAGGGCGGTTTCCTGGTCAGCGTGCGCGCCCCGCTGGCCCGTCCCGACGGCGCCGATGCGCTGTGCCGCCAGTTCCCGAGCGGTGGCGGACGCAAGGCCGCCGCCGGCATCAACCACCTCACCGAGGACGACTATCCACGCTTCGTCGAGGCCTTCCTCTCGACCTTTGGCGGGTGATCTGGATCCTGTCCGTGGCTTGACCGAGGTCCTGGATAAATTCGTTTGATGGGGATAGATTCAAGGCTTCCATGATCCCACCACGGCGGGTGGGCTCTGTGCGATTGCTCCGGCGCTAAACGGTATCGGAACAGCGCAGCGCCCGTGTGGGTTGCACAGGACGTGACTTGAGATGCAGGCCCCCAAGGATTGTGAGTGCTTCGCCCATTCCACGGATTCGGACCGTGTCGCCGACTGGCAGCCCCTTGCCGAGCACCTGCACGCTGTCGCGCGCCTGGCCGCCGCTCGCGCTGCCCCCTTCGGTTGCGAGACGCTCGCCGAGGCCGCCGGGCTGCTCCACGATCTCGGCAAGTACACCACCGACTTCCAGCGCCGCCTGGCGGGCGAGGCGGTGCGGGTCGATCACGCCACCCGGGGCGCGCAGCTCGCGCTGGAGCGCTACCCGGGGCTCGGCCAGCTGCTCGCCTATGTCATCGCCGGGCACCACGGCGGACTCGCCAACGGCGCCGAGTCCGGTGAGCGTACCGCGTTGCGCGAGCGGTTGGCGCGAGACGGGCTGCCGCCGCTGCTCGAGGTCTGGCGCCACGAGATCGCGCTACCCGAGACGTTGGCGCGACCGCCGCTCGTCGCGCACAGCCGCGAGCGCGGCATGTTCCAGCTCTCCTTCCTGGTGCGGATGCTGTTCTCGTGTCTGGTCGATGCCGACTATCTCGACACCGAGGCCTTCTACGATCGGGTCGAGCGTCCGCCGGGCGTTCGTCGCGAGACCTTGCGCGCGGCACCCTCGCCGTCGCTGGCGGCGCTGCGCGATCGGCTCGACGCGCATCTCCAGGGGTTTGCTGCGTCGCGCCCCGTCGATCGGCTGCGCGGCGACATCCTCGATCATGTCCGGGGCCAGGCCGCGTTGCCGCCCGGGCTGTTCTCGCTCACCGTCCCCACCGGGGGCGGCAAGACCCTGACCTCACTGGCCTTCGCGCTCGATCACGCGCTGGCGCACGGGCTGCGACGGGTGATCTGCGTCATCCCCTTCACCAGCATCGTCGAGCAGACCGCCGCGAGCTTCCGCGCGGCCCTCGGTGAGCTGGGCGAGACCGCGGTGCTGGAGCATCACAGCGCCTTCGTGCCCTCGGCCACGGACGAGGGGCGCGCGTCGCGCGACAAGTTACGCCTGGCGATGGAGAATTGGGATGCCCCGATCGTCGTCACCACCGCCGTGCAGTTCTTCGAGAGTCTGTTCGCGGCGCGCCCCTCGCAGTGCCGCAAGCTCCACAACATTGCCGGCAGTGTGGTGATCCTCGACGAGGCCCAGACCCTGCCGCTGAAACTGCTGCGCCCCACCGTCGCCGCCATCGACGAGCTGGCGCGCAACTACGGCTGCACCCTGGTGCTGTGCACCGCCACCCAGCCGGCGCTGAACGCCCCAGAGTTTCGCGGCGGGCTGGATGAGGTGCGCGAACTCGCGCCCGATCCGCCGGCGCTCTACCGCCGGCTCGAACGGGTACGGATCGGCCATCTCGGCGAGGTCGATGACGCCGCCCTGGTCGCGCGTCTGCAAGGGCACGCGCAGGTGCTCTGTATCGTCAACAATCGCCGCCATGCCCGCGCGCTCTATCAGGCGATCGCCGAGCAGCCGGGCGCCTGCCACCTCTCCACCCTGATGTGCGCGCGCCATCGCAGCGAGGTACTCGCCGAGGTGCGCGCGCGGCTGGACCGGGGCGCGCCCTGCCGGCTGGTGGCGACCTCGCTGATCGAGGCCGGGGTGGATGTCTCCTTCCCGGTGGTCTATCGCGCCGAGGCCGGGCTCGACTCGATCGCCCAGGCCGCCGGGCGCTGCAACCGTCATGGCGAGGACCGGGCCGAGGACAGCCCGGTGTGGGTGTTCGCGCCCGCCGGCGACGCCTGGGCGCCACCGCCCGAGTTGAAGCAGTTCGCCCAGGCCGGGCGCGAGGTGTTGCGTCGGCACGGTGAGGCACCGCTCGCCCCGGCGGCGATCGACGCCTATTTCCAGCTCCTCTACTGGCAGCAGGGCGACGAGGCCCTGGACCGGCACGACCTGCTCGGGCTGCTGCGGCGCAGCCGTCCCGATGGGCTGCCGCTGGAGACGCTGGCGGCGTGCTATCGCCTGATCGAGACCACCCAGGTGGCGGTCATCGTGCCCTATGACGAGGCGGCGCGCGGCGCGCTCGCCGCGCTGGAGCACGTGCCTCGCTGCGGCGGCGTGGCGCGGCGGCTACAGCCCTATCTGGTGCAGGTTCCGGGGCGCGCCCTGGCCGAGTTGCGCGCTGCCGGTGCGGTACAGCCGGTGGCCGAAAATCGTTGGGGTGAACAATTCCTGGCGCTCATGAACCCGGACCTCTACAGCCCCGACTTCGGGCTGTGGTGGGAGGAGCCGACCTTCGTGAGCACGGCCAACACGATCATCTGAGGGAGAGGAGTACAGCCGTATGAGCTTCGGCGTCCGATTGCACGTCTGGGGGGAGCGCGCCTGCTTCACCCGCCCGGAGATGAAGGTCGAGCGGGTGAGCTACGACATCATCACGCCCTCGGCGGCGCGCGGCATCCTCGAGGCGATCCACTGGAAGCCGGCCATCCGCTGGCACGTCGAACGCATCCAGGTGCTGCGTCCGATCCGTTTCGAGTCGATCCGGCGCAACGAGGTCGGGGGCAAGCTCTCTGCGGCGACGGTGCGCAAGGCGATCAAGGCGGGGACCACCGCCGGCGTGGCGAAGTGGGTCGAGGAGGACCGCCAGCAGCGCGCCGCGACCGTGCTGCGCGATGTCGGCTATGTGATCGAGGCCCACTTCTCACTGACCGAGCGCGCCGGTGACGAGGACAACGTGGGCAAGCACCTCGACATCTTCAACCGGCGCGCGCGGCGCGGGCAGTGCTTCCACATGCCCTGTTTCGGGGTGCGCGAGTTCCCGGCCAGCTTCCGCCTGCTGGAGGACGACGAGCCGTTCCCCGCGGTCGCCGAGGCGCTCGCCGGTGAGCGCGACCTCGGCTGGATGCTCCACGACATCGACTTCGCCAACGGCATGACGCCGCGTTTCTTCCGCGCCCGCATGATCGACGGCCGGGTCGATGTCCCGGCCTGGGACGACACGGAGGTCCGGGCATGATCCTGCAAGCGCTCCATCGTCATTACCAGCATCTGCTGGAACGCGACACCGAGGGCGTCGCCGCGCTCGGCTACAGCCAGGAGAAGGTGAGCTACGCTATCGTGCTCGACCCGACGGGCGCGGTCGTCGCCGTCGACGACATCCGCGACACCAGCGCCAAGAAGCCCCGGCCCCGGTTGTTGGAGGTGCCGCAGCCTCCTATCCGCAAGGTCAATATTGCGTCCTGTTTCCTATGGGATAAAACCAGTTACGTCTTAGGTGTGAGTGCATCAAGTAAGCGCACCGAGCAGGAGCGCGCCGCCTTCGTGGCGCTGCACGAGTCCGCCCTGGCCGGGACCGAGGACCCCGGCCTGCTGGCGCTGCTGCGCTTCCTGCAGTGGTGGACGCCGGAGCGGTTCGTCCCCCCCATGTTCACCGACGAGGTGCTCGATACCAACCTGGTCTTCCGCCTCGACGGCGAGCGGCGCTATCTGCACCAGCGCGAGGCGGCGCGTCGGGCTCGTGCCGACTTGCTGGCCGATGCCGGGGGCGACGGTGAGCACGTCACCTGTCTGGTGACCGGAGTGTCGCAACCGATGGCGCGTCTGCACCCGCCGATCAAGGGAGTGCGTGGCGCGCAGAGTTCAGGTGCAGGGATCGTCTCCTTCAATCTCGATGCCTTCACCTCCTACGGTAAGAAGCAGGGTGGCAACGCCCCGGTCTCCCAAGCGGCGGCCTTCGGCTACACCACGGCACTCAATCACCTGCTGCGCCCGGGCGAGCACAACCACCAGCGTCTGCTGATCGGCGACACCACCGTGGTGTTCTGGGCCGAGACCGCCGCTGGTGCGCCGGCGCCCGAGGCCGAGCTGTTGTTCGACCTGTTGCTCGATCCGCCAAGTGGTGACGCACCGCCCGACGAGGCGCAGGAGACACAGCGGGTGCGTGAGGTGCTGGAGGACGTGCGCCGGGGACGCCCCCTGGTCGGGCGTGATCCCGGGCTGGCGCCGGACACGCGGATGTTCGTGCTGGGGCTTGCGCCCAACGCCTCGCGGTTGTCGGTGCGCTTCTGGCAGGTCGACACCCTGGATGCACTGACCCGGCGTCTCGCCCAACATGCCGAGGACCTGCGGCTCGAACCCGTGCCCTGGCGCACCGCGCCCGGGGTGCGGCGGCTGGTGCTGGCGACGGTGCTGCATCGCGACGGCGCCATGCCGAAGATGGACGACGCCTTCGACAACCTGGTCGGTGAGCTGCTGCGCGCGATCCTCGGCGGTGGCCGCTATCCGCGCAGCCTACTGGCCAACACCATCATGCGCATTCGCACCGACGGTCATCTCAGCGGGCTGCGCGTGGCCATCTGCAAGGCCGTGCTGACGCGCGAGCAGCGGCTCGGTAGCCCGCCGCGCCCGGCAGCGGCGCGCGGCTCGATACACACGTCCGAGGAGGAGATCCCCGTGAGTCTTGACACCCGATCGACCCAGCCCGGCTATCTGCTCGGGCGGCTGTTCGCGCTGCTGGAGCATATCCAGCGCGGCGCGCTCGGCACGCAGGTCAACGCCACCATCCGCGATCGCTATTACGGTGCGGCCTCGGCCACACCGGCCTCGATCTTCCCGGTGCTGCTGCGCAACACCCAGAACCATCTCGCCAAGCTGCGCAAGGAGCGCACGGGGTTGGCGGTGACGCTGGAGCAACAGCTCGGCGCGATCGTCGACGGGTTGCCGGAGCGCTTCCCGCGCAGCTTGCGCATCGAGGACCAGGGGCGCTTCGCCATCGGTTACTACCACCAGACCCAGGCGTTCTATACCAAACGCGCCGCCACCGACACCGCCGCCGACGAGACCGACTCAGAAGGAACCGACGCATGACTGCCATCGCCCACCGCTACGAATTCGTCTATCTGTTCGACGTCACCAACGGCAACCCCAACGGTGACCCGGACGCGGGCAATCTCCCCCGACTCGACCCCGAGACCAATTGCGGTCTGGTCACCGACGTCTGTCTCAAGCGCAAGGTCCGCAACTTCGTCGGCCTCGCCAAGGAGGCCGAGCCGGGGTACGAGATCTACATGCAGGAGAAGGCGGTGCTCAATCAGCAGCACCAACGCGGCTACGCGGCGATCGAGGTCGAGCCGGTCTCCAAGAAGCTGCCGAAGGACAAGGCCAAGGCCCAGGAGCTGACCGCCTGGATGTGCCGCAACTTCTTCGACGTGCGCACCTTCGGCGCGGTGATGACCACCGAGGTCAACGCCGGCCAGGTGCGCGGGCCGGTGCAGCTCGGCTTCGCCAGCTCGATCGAGCCGGTGCTGCCGCTGGAGGTCTCGATCACCCGTATGGCGGTGACCACCGAGGCCGAGGCCGAGAAGCAGAGCGGCGACAATCGCACCATGGGGCGCAAGCACATCCTGCCCTATGGTCTGTATCGCGCCCACGGCTTCGTCTCGGCCAAGCTCGCCGAGCGCACCGGGTTCTCCGCTGCCGACCTGGAGCTGCTGTGGCAGTCGCTCATCAACATGTTCGAGCACGACCGCTCCGCCGCGCGCGGCGAGATGGCCGCGCGCAAGCTGATCGTCTTCGAGCACGAGAGTGCGCTCGGTAATGCTCCGGCACACCAGTTGTTCGACGCCGTGGAGGTCTGTCGCGCCCCCGGCGAGGACGACCGACCCGCGCGCAGCTTCAAGGACTATCGTGTCGACATCGCGCATGCCGCCATCCCGCAGGGCGTGCGAGTGATCGAAAAACTCTGACCCCGAGGAGGAGGGCCGGGACATGGACGATGCTGACTTCATCCCGCTCTCGGCCCTCCAGCACTATCTCTACTGCCCGCGCCAGTGTGCGCTGATCCATCTCGAACGGCTCTGGGAGGAGAACGCCCATACCGCCCAGGGCCGCCTGCTCCACGATCGCGCCGACCAGCCCGGCGCCGAGCTGCGTCACGGCGTGCGGACCCTGACCGCGTTGCCGCTGGCCCAGGCCGAGCTGGGGATCGGCGGTGTCGCCGATGTCGTCGAGATGCACGCTCGGCCGGATGGGCCGTGCCTTTATCCGGTGGAGTACAAGCGCGGGCGACCGAAGTCGCACCGTGCCGACGAGGTCCAGCTCTGTGCCCAGGCGCTCTGCCTGGAGGCGATGTTCGGGCGGGCCGTGCCCGAGGGCGCGCTCTACTATGGCCGGGCCAGGCGCCGCAAGGTGGTGTGTCTCGATCCCGCACTGCGCCAACTGACGCTGGAGACCATCCAGGCGGTGCGCGCCATGTTCGCCGCCGGACGCACGCCTACCGCACGCTATCTGGCGTCGCGCTGCGACGCCTGCTCGCTGATCGAACACTGTCAGCCCCGCTTGCTGGGGCGCACGGACGGTGTCGATGCCTGGTTGCGCGATCAGCTCGACGGGGAGGACTGAGGGATGCGTCGTCTGCTCAATACGCTGTACGTGACCACCGAGGGGGCCTGGATCAGGAAGGATGGCGCCAATATCGTGGTCGAGGTCGAGGGGGCCGAGCGGGGACGGCTCCCCGTCCACATGCTCGAATCACTGGTGTGTCTCGGGCGGATGATGGTCTCGCCACAGTTGCTCGGTTATTGCGCCGAGCAGGGGGTCTGCGTCTCCTTCCTGTCACCGAACGGACGCTTTCTGGCGCGCATGGAGGGACCGGTCTCGGGCAACGTGTTGTTGCGGCGCGAGCAGTACCGGCGCAGCGATGAGTCCTCGCGCTGTGCCGCACTCGTCCGCAACCTGCTGACCGGCAAGGTGCACAACCAGCGCGCCGTGATCGGTCGGGCACTGCGTGATCACGGCACGAACCTCGCGCCAGAGGCGCGTGCCGCGCTGGAGCAGGTCCGCAAGGGGTTGCGACGCATCATGATCCGTCTCCGCGAGGAGGCGTCGCTGGAGGTGCTGCGCGGGCTCGAAGGAGATGCGGCGCGCGCCTACTTCGGTGTCTACGGTCATTTGGTGCGGGTCGATCTGGGCGAGCATGCCTTCAACGGTCGCAACCGTCGCCCGCCACGTGACCCCGTCAACGCGCTGCTGTCGTTCCTCTATACACTGCTCACCCACGACTGTCGCTCGGCGCTGGAGACCGTCGGGCTCGATCCGGCGGTGGGATTCCTGCACCGTGACCGACCTGGACGGCCCAGCCTCGCGCTCGATCTGGTCGAGGAGCTGCGTCCGGTCGTCGCCGACCGTCTGGCGCTGACCCTGCTCAATCGCAAGCAGCTCACCAGGCGCGACTTCATCTTCCTCGACAACGGTGCCGTGTTGCTCGAAGAGGGTGCGCGCAAGACGTTGCTGAGCGCCTATCAGGAGCGCAAGCGCGAGATGGTGCAGCATCTCTTCTTCGAAGAGCAGGCGCCGCTCGGCCTCTTCCCGCTGCTCCAGGCGCAACTGCTCGCCCGCCACCTGCGCGGCGATCTCGACGCCTATCCGCCCTGTCTGTGGAGGTGAATCCACCATGATGGTGTTGGTCAGCTACGACGTCAGTACACGCGAACCGGAAGGGCCGAAGCGGCTGCGGCAGGTGGCCAAGGCGTGCCTCGACTATGGGCAGCGTGTTCAGTTCTCGGTCTTTGAGATCGAGGTCGAGCCGGGACAGTGGGCGCTGCTCAAACAACGACTGTTGGACCTGATCGACCCGCAGCAGGACAGCCTGCGCTTCTACTATCTCGGCAAGAATTGGCAGCGCCGTGTCGAACACATCGGCGCGAAGGAGACGCTCGACCTTCATGGCCCCTTGATCCTCTAGCGGGAAAAACGCGAACCACAAGTGACCGGCGAAACCCCGGGAGGTTCGCGATTTTTTATATTTTTGATTTTAAAAAATATTTACTTTCTGGCTCGATGGCCGAGTTCCACTCGGCGGAGAGCCGCCCCCGGTTCGCAAAACAGGCCGAAGTGCCTCTGGTCTTTCAGTCGGTTAGGATGACAGAGTCGCGCTCTATACGGGCGCGTGGATTGAAACGTGTCACACTCCAGCACCAGCGTCAGCATCTGGCGAGTCGCGCTCTATACGGGCGCGTGGATTGAAACTGCCGGCGCAATGACGATTCCGCCGCATGTGCCGGCGTCGCGCTCTATACGGGCGCGTGGATTGAAACCCAGTAATCCCATACTGCAATTGCTTTTTTCGCCCGTCGCGCTCTATACGGGCGCGTGGATTGAAACGCTGAACTCGGCGGCTGGACGATGGCCGGGCTCGCGTCGCGCTCTATACGGGCGCGTGGATTGAAACCGCGTCGGCATCATCGGCGGTACAGACGGCACCGAGTCGCGCTCTATACGGGCGCGTGGATTGAAACATCCTCTACATGTCCGACGCCGCCCAGTCCCAGGCGTCGCGCTCTATACGGGCGCGTGGATTGAAACAGCGCGTCCCCTGAGGACGACTACAGCCATGTATCCGTCGCGCTCTATACGGGCGCGTGGATTGAAACGGCGATACGGTCGTACTCGGGCTCGTCCTTGATCAGGTCGCGCTCTATACGGGCGCGTGGATTGAAACTTCCGCGCGGCTGACCTGGCGCTGCTCGCGCGCCTCGTCGCGCTCTATACGGGCGCGTGGATTGAAACGACCCGGCGCGGCACACCATCGCTGAACAACAGCGGTCGCGCTCTATACGGGCGCGTGGATTGAAACTTTACGTTCAACGCGGAATTCCGCGGGCGATCCAGTGTCGCGCTCTATACGGGCGCGTGGATTGAAACCCGGACAAGAGGTCGGAGAAGCCGCCGTCCTTGCGGGTCGCGCTCTATACGGGCGCGTGGATTGAAACGCGCAGGAGTCCGACGCAACCGATGCCGTCGGCAAGTCGCGCTCTATACGGGCGCGTGGATTGAAACTCAAGAGAACAATATGAAATACCCGGCAACAATTAGTCGCGCTCTATACGGGCGCGTGGATTGAAACAGCGCGACGTGCCGGTCGCGCCGCTCCCCGAGGTGTCGCGCTCTATACGGGCGCGTGGATTGAAACTAGGCAACGCCATTGGCGGTCCTCCTCGGGCTCGGGGGTCGCGCTCTATACGGGCGCGTGGATTGAAACGTCGCCTTGACCAGCGGGATCGTTCGCGAAATCTCGTCGCGCTCTATACGGGCGCGTGGATTGAAACGAACAGTCGCGAGCAGATCCGCAACGCCATCGCGTCGCGCTCTATACGGGCGCGTGGATTGAAACCCTCAGATAGGCGACGCGGCGCTCGAGGTCGCCGAGGTCGCGCTCTATACGGGCGCGTGGATTGAAACTTGATCAGGTGGGTTAGCAGCCCGGCGAGCAGCATGTCGCGCTCTATACGGGCGCGTGGATTGAAACTTCCAGATCGGCGAGGCGCTGCTTGTATTCGAGCGCGTCGCGCCCTATAAGGGCGCGTGGATTGAAACGGAAGCCCTCGACGATCTCGCCATGCACGAACCGTCGCGCCCTATACGGGCGCGTGGATTGAAACAGCTCCTTGCGGGCCTTCTGGCCGCGCTTGCGCAGTCGCGCCCTATACGGGCGCGTGGATTGAAACTTCACCGGGCGGGAAAAGGAACTCGACTGGAAGGAAGTCGCGCCCTATACGGGTGCGTGGATTGAAACTCCAGCACCATCGGGCCAGCCGGGGTATTGACCACGTCGCGCCCTATACGGGCGCGTGGATTGAAACACGATCCGGCGCCAATGGCCGGAGACGACATGGGTCGTCGCGCCCTATACGGGCGCGTGGATTGAAACCGCACACCCCAGCGAATGCGCCCCGCGCGGGGTGTCGCGCCCTATACGGGCGCGTGGATTGAAACCTTGGCCTTCGGGCTCCCGCTTGCTCCGATGGTCGTCGCGCCCTATACGGGCGCGTGGATTGAAACCGCGCTTGGGATTAAGCGCCGGCACAGTGCGCCCGGTCGCGCCCTATACGGGCGCGTGGATTGAAACTCCATCGACAATGACGACTGGGAGAGCGAGGGCTTGTCGCGCCCTATACGGGCGCGTGGATTGAAACATCCACCTCGCCCTGTTCGCCGCGATGCCGATCCTGTCGCGCCCTATACGGGCGCGTGGATTGAAAAACTGGCATGGCCGACAGTATCGATTCATCCCCTTGTCGCGCCCTATACAGGCGCGTGAATTGAAAAAACCGACAGCAACTCCTTACATGAACCCCGTTGCTGGTTGCGTCTTATTCGAGCGCATGGGTTGAAGCGTGGCCTGTGCCGGGATCGGCTTGGCCTTGAGGGCGCTGCGTCCTGTGTGCTCAGAGATCGCCTACCTCAATGTGTTGTGGTGGCAAGTTTTGCTTGCTTGGGTAACGCCGAAGCCTTGCGGATTAAGTTGGAAGCCAGAGGTCAGACTGTGTGCCTTGCAGGTGATGCCTGGGGGGCAAGGGTGGCTGGCTGGCGGTTAGTTCAGGGGGTAGGTGCGCCGGGTTGACCAGTCGTCTCCGTCTGCGCCGTTTCGTCTGGATTGCGCTGGCGTGGGCGGAGTACCATCGGTCGCGCCCTTGCCGGAGCGGCGCGCGCGAGCGTGTCGGGACTGGGACTGCTCCGGGGTCTCTCCGCCGCGATCGCGGCGGTTGCGCGTGACTCGCGGAGACCGGCTGCGGCTGGCGGGAGTGCCGCGATCCATCTTGAAGCCACCACCCCGACAAGCAGAGACCACATGCCTACGATCGGAACCCCTTTCTCTCCCAACGCGACCAAGGTCCTGCTCTGCGGGGCCGGCGAACTCGGCAAGGAGGTCGTCATCGAGTTCAAACGGCTCGGACTCGAGGTCATCGCCTGCGACCGCTATGCCAACGCGCCCGCCATGCAGGTCGCCGATCGTGCCTACAGCTTCTCGATGCTCGACGGGGCCGAGCTGCGTCGGGTGATCGAACTGGAGCGCCCGGACTACATCGTCCCCGAGATCGAGGCGATCGCCACCGACACCCTGCTGGAGTTGGAGACCGAGGGCTTCAACGTCGTCCCGACGGCGCGGGCGACCCGGCTGACGATGAACCGCGAAGGGATTCGTCGGTTGGTCGCCGAGGAGCTGGGGCTGCCGACCTCGCCCTATCGCTTCGCCGATACCCGCGAGACGTTCGAGCAGGCGGTCGCCGAGATCGGACTGCCCTGCGTGGTCAAGCCGATCATGAGTTCCTCGGGCAAGGGGCAGAGCCTGGTGCGCGATGCCGCCGAGCTGGATCATGCCTGGGACTACGCCCAGGCCGGTGGTCGCGCCGGGGGCGGGCGGGTGATCGTCGAGGGCTTCGTCGCCTTCGACTACGAGATCACCCTGCTGACCGTGCGTCACCGCGACGGCACCGCCTTCTGCGCGCCGATCGGGCATCGCCAGGAGGACGGCGACTATCGCGAGTCCTGGCAGCCGCACCCGATGACGCCGACGGCGCTGGCGCGGGCCGAGGCGATCGCCGCGCGGGTGACCGAGGCGCTCGGTGGGCGCGGGATCTTCGGGGTCGAGTTGTTCGTGCGCGGCGACGAGGTGATCTTCAGCGAGGTCTCGCCGCGTCCCCACGATACCGGCATGGTCACTCTGATCGCGCAGGACCTCTCCGAGTTCGCGCTCCATGCCCGCGCCATCCTCGGGCTGCCGATCCCCGAGATCCGCCAGCACGGTCCGGCGGCCTCGGCGGTGATCCTGGTCGAGGGTGAGTCGTCCCGGCCCCGCTTCACCAATCTGGCCGAGGCCCTCGCCGAGCCGGGCACTGATCTGCGCCTGTTCGGCAAGCCTGAGGTGCGGGGGCGGCGGCGCATGGGCGTGGCGCTGGCCCGTGGCTGCGATGTCGAGGACGCCAAGGCGCGCGCGTTGCGCGCCGCCGCACGAGTACGTGTCGAACTCGACTAGGGCGCTCGGCGTGCGTGACTGTCGGCCGGAGTGAGTGGTTGGCGAGGCTCCTGGGCGCCGGCCTCTGGCGAGCCCTCAGACCTTGAAGCGCGCCATCAGGTGATGCAGCTGCGCGGCCAGTTGCGCGACCTGCTCACTGGCCTGCGCGACCTGTTCGGATCCGCCCAGGGTGGTTTCGATGGAATCGGCGATGTTGGTGATGTTGCGGTTGATCTCTTCGGTCACCGTCGACTGCTGCTCGGCGGCGCTGGCGATCTGGTTGGTCATGTCGCTGATCCGCTGGACCGAGGCGCTGATCGTCTCGAGTGACCGACCGGCCTCGCCGGTCTGGGAGACGCTGTCGCGTGCCTTGACGCGCCCGGTGTGCATCGCCTCGACGGCGTGGTCGGCGTTTTGCTGCAGTCGCTCGACCATCTCGCGGATCTCCTCGGTGGAGTGACGGGTGCGATCGGCCAGAGTGCGCACCTCGTCGGCCACCACCGCGAAGCCACATCCCCGCTCGCCGGCACGCGCCGCCCTGATCGCAGCGTTGAGCGCGAGCAGGTTGGTCTGCTCTGCGATGCCGCGGATCACCTCGAGCACGCGACCGATGTCGTCGCTGTCGGCCGAGAGGCGGTTGATCACCTCGGCGGCGCCCTCGACGGCCTCGGCTAGCGCTTCGATGGAGTCGACGCTGTGGCGCATCACCGCGTTGCCGGATGTGGCCTCGCGCAGCGTCGTGCTGACCGCGCGGGCGGTCTCGTTGGCGTTGTGCGCGACGTTCTGCACCGTGGCGGCCATCTGATTCATGGCGGTGGCGACCTGCTCGCTCTCGCACTGCTGCAGTTGGATCTGGTTGCGGGTCTCGGCGCTGTTTGCCGAGAGCTGTTCGGCGGCGCTGGCCAGTTGTGCCGAGGCGTCATTCACCTCGACGATGAGCTGCTGGGCCCTGTCGACGAAGGCATTGAAGGCGCGCGCCTGATCGGCCAGCTCGTCGTGCCCCTCGGCGGTGAGACGATGGGTCAGGTCGCCCTCACCGTGGGCGATTTCGTCGAGTCGTCCGGAAACCTCGCGGATCGGGGTCGCGGTCAGCTGTCCGAGCAGAAAGGCGCCGGTGACGCCGAGGGCGAGGATCACCACCAGTCCCACCACGAACTGGCGTTCGAGTCGCTCGATGCCCTCGGCGACGATGGCGTCGGGCTGGACGCGGGTGATGCCGAGAAAGAGGATGCCGATCACCCGTCCGGTCTCATCGGTGAGCGGATCGTAGACGGTGAGATAGGACTCGCCGAGGATCTCGGCCTCGCCGGTGAAACGTTTGCCCGCCATGACCGTGGCGAAGGCCGCGCTGTTCCCGTCCAGCCGGGTGCCGATGGCGCGCCGGCCGTCGAGTTGGCGGATGTTGGTGACGACGCGGGTGAAGTCGTCGCCGTCACGGGCGAATACCGTGGCGAGCACGCCGAGGTCGTTGCTGAGCCGATCGACCAGTCCGACACGTTCACGGATCGCCTTGCCGTCGTCATCGACCAAGGTGCCGTCGCGCATCCGCACCTCGCCCCAGTATGCCTCGAGATAGACCTTCGCCGCCGCGAGGTCACTGGCGATCTGCATCGACAGGGTGTGATCGACCAGCTGCCGCCCCATGGTGGTCGCGCTGTGGGTCGAGATCAGTAGGGAGACCCCGCCGCCGAGGATCAGTAGCGCGACAGTGAAGGTGAGTAGTCGGCCACGTATCGTTAGTGTGCTCCACATTAACCCGCTGTGCCCGATGGTCTTGGGGTGTGGCTTGAGGTGGTGGCGTCAAGTTCGGTTTTCATCGATCAAAATCTTTTGAATCAGCTTTTTAAGCTCTGCTTGCTGTCGGTTGCCGATCGTGATCATGGTGGGTGTGAGATTTTGATGGGGTCTGTCTCCATGATTGGTGGTCGTCTCTACGTGTAATCTTCGGCGCTGTCCGCTTCTCCCGTCGGCCCGTCCCCTTGGGAAGGCCCCAATACCGACTATGCTGTGTACGACCACGACGAGGGCATGGAAGGGTGCGTGATCCGGGGTGCGACAGGAGGCCGATGTGGCTGGTGATGGCGCGATGCGGTGCAGGCTGGAACTGCCACCGATGCTCGATGCATTGCCGGTAGCCCGTGGCTTCGCCGGCGAGTTGGCGGCGCTGGCCGGTTTCGACTCGAGACGAACCAATGCCATCGAGGTGGCGGTGGAGGAGGGCGTGGTCGGCGTGCTCGAGCGCGCCGCTCCCGACTCCACCGAGTCGCTGGCGCTGGTCGGCGAGCTGACGCCGCTGGCGCTCACCCTCAGCCTCGACGATCGCGAGGCGCCACCGGCGCCGCAGGCCGATCCGCCGCCGCGCGCGATGCTCGATCGGGTCGACGAGATCGATCTCGATGGTCTGCAGCGCCATATGATCCGCGCCGCCGCCGATGTCGCGCAGTGGCAGTCGCGCGGGCGCGAGGGCAATCGATTGCGGCTGGTCTTCAACCGGCCCGAGGCCGATGTCGTCGCCCGCGCCGGTCTCGAGGCTCGTCCGTTGGAGCCGTTCGCCGAATCCGTCGCCCGCGCCCCCGAGCAGACCTACGCGGTGCGCCGCGCCGAGCGCGACGGCGACTGGTATCAGATCTCGCGGTTGGTCTATCGCGCCTATGGCTATACCCACCCGAGCGACGACCTTTACTACCCGGACCGGTTGTGCGAACTCAACCGTGCCGGTCGACTGATCTCTGTGGTGGCGACCGATGCCGCCGACACCGTGGTCGGGCACTATGCGCTCGAACTCGGTGGGCTCGGACAGCTCGGCGCCTCGCGCCTCGCCGTGGCCGAGACCGGGATGGCGGTGGTCGACCCCGCGCACCGCGGACGGCGGCTGATGGAGCGGATGCGCGAGCGGCTCGAGGCGCTCGCCCGCGAGCGCGGGCTGAGCGGGCTGTTCGGCCAACCGGTGACCACCCACCCCTTCAGCCAGAAGGTCAACGAGCGCTTCGGTGCCCATGTCTGCGCGCTCTCGCTGGCCTTCCTCGCCGGCAACCTGCGCTTTCGCGCGATGGCCGAGGAGCGCCCGGCGCAGCGCGAGAGTTGCCTGCTCTACTTCAAGCCGCTCACCCCGCCGCCCGAGCGGCTGATCCTGCCCCCCGCGCACCATCGCGAGATCCTGCTCGAGACCTATGCCGAGAGCGGCATCCCGGCGCGTGCCGGCGAGCCTGGCGGGGGCGCCGGCGCGAGCCGGCTCGATGCCCATTATCTGGCCGCACTCGATCTCGGCATGATCCGTCTCGAGCGGGTCGGTGGTGATGTCGCCGAGGCGCTGCGCGCGGCGCGCAACGAGCTGTGCCGCCGCGCCGGGGCGCGGGTGCTCTATCTCACCGTGCGCCTGAGCGATCAGGGCTGCGCGGCGGCGGTGGCCGCAGCCGAGCGGCTCGGCTTCTTCTACGGCGGTCTCGCGCCCTGTTTCGACGAGGGCGAGGACGTGCTGCGGCTGCAGTACGTCGACACCGCGCTCGATCTCGACCGGGTCGAGTTGGTCGCGCCCTTCGCCCGGCGGCTGCTCGACTATGTCGCGCGCGATCGCCGGCGCGTCGAGCGGTAACGGCCGGTGCTCGAGCTGTTTCGCGCCCATCCCGCCTTCCTGCGCTTCTGGCTGGCGCAGGCGGTCTCCCAGATCGGCGACCGGGTGCACTCGCTGGCGCTGATCTGGCTGGTCTATCACTGGTCGGGATCGGCCTCGGCGGTCGGCGTCATCCTCATCGCCACCTCGCTGCCCGGCATCCTCGTCGCGCCCCTGGCGGGGATGGTCTGCGACCGCTATCCGCGCCGTCTGGTGATGATCTGTGCCGACCTGGTCCGCGCCCTGGTGGTCGGCGCGCTCGCCTGGCTGGCCCACGGCGGCGCCCTGGCGCTGCCCGAGCTGATCGCGGCCACGGTGGTGATCTCGATCGCCTCGGCCTTCTTCAACCCGGCGGCGCTGGCGATGGTGCCGGGGCTGGTCGCGCCCGCAGCGCTGCTGCGCGCCAATGCCGCCAGCCAGCTGCTGGTGGGGGCGAGCGCGGTCGCCGGACCGCTGTTCGGCAGCGCCCTGATCGCGCTGATCGGGGTCGCCCTGGCATTCGCCATCAATGCCGTCTCCTTCCTGCTCTCGGCGCTGTTCATCGTCTCGGTGCGCGAGCCGGCGCGCCGCGTCGCGCCGCGCCGGGGGTTCTGGTCGGAGTTGCGCGCGGGGCGCGAGGCGTTGAGTCGTGCCCCTTTGATCGGCGCGCTGATGGGTCCGGTGGCGGTGGTCAACTTCTTCTTCGCCGCAGTGCCCGTGGTCACCCCGGTGCTGGCCGAGGGCGTCCATGACGCCGGCGCGGCCGGGCTGGGGATGCTGATGGCCTGCTTCGGCGCGGGGATGCTCGGCGGCTCGCTGGCACTGTCGACGCGGCACCGTCCCGGCGAGCGCGGCGTGGTGCTCGCTGGGTTCCTGGTGATGGCCGGGTGTCTCGTGGTGGTCGCGCTCAGCCCCTGGCTGGCGCTCGCCGGGGCCGGACTCGTCGGGGTCGGGCTCGGGCTCAGCGCCATCAACATCACCCTCATCACCCTGTTCCAGCGTCTGCTGGAGGATGCCAGCCGGGGCAAGATCATGGCCCTGGTGACCGCCCTGGCGCTGTCGCTGCAGCCGCTGGCCTATGGCGTGATGGGCGTGGTCACCGATCTCATCCGCCCGGGCGGGGCCCTGTTGGTCAGCGCGGCGGTGATGCTGCTGATCACGCTCTGGGTCGCCCGGCTGCAAGCCCTCAAGGAGGTGTGAGTTGAATCCCGAGCAATTCGTGCGCGCGGTCCACGACTCGGTGCCGGCCTATCGCCGGTTTCTCGCCGCGGCCGGGTTGAGCGCGCCGGGGGACTGGGCGGCGCTGCCGCTGATGGACAAGCAGGGCTATCTGCTCGCCCATCCGGTGGAGACGCTTTGTCACGGCGGCAGCCTCGAGGGCTGTCACCTGATCGGCAGCTCCTCGGGGTTCAGCCGCGGCGGCTCCACCTTCTGGCCCAAGCGCCCTGCCGACGAGGGCGACTATGTCGCCGCCATCGAGCAGATGCTGATCGCGCATCACGGCATCGACCGCAGGCCTACCCTGGTGATGGTCTGTCTCGCCCTCGGCACCTGGATCGGTGGGATGCAGCTGGCAGCCGCCCTGCGCACCCTGGCCGCCAGCGCCCGTCACCCGATCACCGTCGCCACCCCGGGGCTCAACCTGCGCGAGGCCGCGGCCCTCTACCAGCGCTTCCATCGCCAGTTCGAGCAGTGCCTGATCCTCACCAACCCGTCGAACATCAATCTGCTCGGCGCCTTGCTGCGCGCGCAGTGCCCGGACCTGACCCCGGGCAGCGTCGCCTTCCCGGTGGTCGGCGAGTTCTTCACCGAGCGCTTCCGCGAGCAGGTGGCGCGCGACTTCGGTCATCCGCCCGAGGCCCCGTTCTGCGTCTGGACCGGCTACGGCTCGGCCGATACCGGCGACCTCGGCGTCGAGACCGCCGCGACCATCGCGCTGCGCAAGTGGCTCGCGCCTCGTCCCGAGCGACTGCGGGCGCTGTTCGGCCGCGCCGAGGCGCCGATGCTGCTCGCGCCCACGCCCAAGGCGCTGATCGAGATCATCGGCGGCGAGATCGTGGTCACCAAGGACCAGTTGATCCCGCTGGTGCGCTACAACACCCGCGACCAGGGCGGGCTGCTCGCGCGCGCGCAACTCGTCGCCGAGACCGGGCTGCCCGAGGCGCTGCTCGCGGCGCTGCCCGAGCAGCTCCTCTATGTCCACGGTCGGGTCAGCGACGCGCTGGTGTTCTACGGCACCAACCTGCCGGTGGCGGCGATCGGCGACTTCCTCCTCGGTCTGCCCGAGACGTTCGGCTATGGCGGCCTGTTCCAGGTGGTGCGGCGCGAGCACGCGGGCGTCGCGCGCCTGTTCTTCCGGGTCTTCACCCGCGACGGGGCGGGGCGCGCCGAGGACTACGGCGAGCGCCTGCTCGCGTTTCTGCGCGAGCACAGCCTCGAGTTCGCGGCCAAGTACGACAACCTCTGCGCCGCCGCCGGCGGGCCGCTGATCGAGGTCGAGTTGTGCGACATCGCCGCTCTCGACCCGAGCGTCAAGCATCGTTTCATCCTGGACGAGGAGGAGTAGCCGCATGTTTCCCTGGATCGAGTCCGCGCACCAGCTCGGGCGCGCCCGCGAGATCTGGCACGCCGCGCTGGCCGCGCCCTTCTACGCGGCCAAGTACGCCGGCATGCCGGCGCCGATGGACTGGACGCAGTGGCGCGCGCTGCCGCTGCTGAGCCGCCAGGAGCTCTACGACAACGCCTGGCCGCGGACCGGGACCATGCTCACCGTCCCGCCCGAGGGGATGATCGTGACCTCGACCGGGGGCACCAGCGGCATGGCGCGCTATACCGTGCTCACCCATGCCGAGTGGGACCGCTTCTGCGCCGAACAGGCCCGGGCGCTGGCGCTGATCGGGGTCGGGGCGGAGGACCGGGTGGCCAACCTGCTGGTCGCCGGCAGCCTGTGGCCGTCCTTCCTCGGCGGCCACGAGATCGTCAAGCGCCTCGGCGCGCTGCACCTGCCGATCTCGGCCAACATCCCGGTGGAGACGGTGCTGCGCTTCTGTCGCGAGTTCCAGCCGACGGTGATGCTGAGCCTGCCGACGCTGTTCGTGTTCCTCGCCGACCTGGCGCTGCGCGACGGCATCCGCTTCCCCGGACTGCGGCTGATCGCCTATGCCGGCGAGCACATGAGCCCGGCGGTGCGGACGCATCTGCAGCACGCCTTCGGCGCCGAGGTCGAGATCCACGCCCTGGCCTATACCAGCGCCGACGCCGGGCTGATGGGCTATCAGTGTCGCCACTGCGCGCCCAATGCCTATCACGTGCCGAGCGACTTCCAGCTCATCGAGGTCGTCGACATGGAGCGCGGACGTGTCGCTGAGGGCGGCGAGGAGGGCGAGCTGCTGGTGACCAACCTGGCGCGGCGCTCGCAGCCGATCGTGCGCTATCGCATCGGCGATCGCGGCTGCTATACCGGCGAGCCCTGCGCCTGCGGCGATCGCAACCCGGTGCTGCGCCTGGCCGGGCGTGCCGGCGACGACTTCAAGCTCGGCGGCGCCTATGTCGCCATGGCGGTGGTCGAGCGGGCGGTGGAGACGGTCGCCGGGCGCGACGGCATCAGCCCCAACTACTGTCTGCGCATCGCCGACGAGGCCAACCGCATCGCCCTCGAACTGGTGGTCGAGGCTGGCGACCCGGACGCCGCCGCGCCCCACGCCGAGACCCTGGTCGGCGCGCTGGAGACGGCCATCCCCGAGCTCGGGGTGGCGCGCGAGCGCGGCTATCTGGCGCGGCTCGAGGCCCGCTTCGTCGCGCTCGGCAGTCTCGAGCGCAGCCCGGTGACCGGCAAGGTCCGCCATCTGCACGACCTGAGGGTCGAGGAGCCCGCATCATGAGCGCGATCGCCTCGCTGGACGCACTGTTCGAACTCGATGCCTTCGCCGTCGGCGCGGAGGCCGACCAACGCTTCCTCGCCGCCGTGCGCGAGGTCTGCGCCCACCACATCGCCCACTGTCCGACCTATCGCCGGCTCTGCGAGCAGGAGGGCTTCGCGCCGGAGCGCCTGGCATGCATCGACGATCTCGTCGAGCTGCCCTGGATCATGGTCAACGTCTTCAAGCGCCATCGCCTGCTCTCGGTGCCCGAGTGCGAGCTGGTGGCCACCTTCACCTCGAGCGGCACCAGTGGCCAGCAGAGCCAGATCGCCTGGGACCAGGGCTCGATGGCGCGCCAGGACGCGATGCGCGCGGCGATCGTGCGCGGGCTCGGGTTGGAGTCGAGCGAGCCGGCGAACTATCTGGTGTTCGCCTATGCGCCCGAGGTCGCCGGGGGCAAGGGCGCGGCCCATGCGCACAGCCGCTATACCGCCTTCGCGCCGGCCGCCGAGCGCTTCTTCGCCATCCATGCCGACGCCGCAGGTGCGCCGGTGTTCCGGGTCGAGGAGTGTCTGGAGCAGCTCGCGCGCTTCGCCGAGAGCGGGCTGGCGCTACGGGTGATCGGCTTCCCCGCCTTCGCCTGGCGGATGCTGCGCGAGATGGCGGCGCGCGAGCTGCGCATCGCCTTCCCGCCCGGCAGCCTGATGATCCTCGCCGGCGGCTGGAAGGCAGCCCAGGACGAGGCGGTGCCGCGCGCGCGCTTCGCCGCCGTCGCCGCCGAACACCTCGGCATCCCGCCCGAGGCGCAGCACGACGTCTACGGTTTCGTCGAACACGGGGTGCCCTACATGACCTGCGAGGCCGGGCGTTTCCACGTTCCGGTCTATGCCCGCGCGCTCACCCGTCGCCCCGGCGGGCTGGAGCCGCAGTCGCCGGGCGCGCCGGGACTGCTGCAGGTGATCTCGCCCTACAACCTGGCACAGCCGGCGCTGTCGGTGCTCGCCACCGATTACGCGATCGTCGACCAGGGCTGCCCCTGCGGACGCGGCGGGGACACCCTCGACATCATCGGGCGCGCCGGCGTCGCCAAGCACCAGGGCTGCGCGATCACCGCCGCCGAGTTGCTCAAGAGCTGAGGGAGCCACGCCATGCACCACTACATCCACGGCGAGACCGACCATGCCGAGGCGCCGCTGACCGGGGCGCGGCTGGAGACGATCCTTTCGCGCGCTCACGCAATGAAGGCGCAGGTGGTCGCCACCCCGCAGGGCTATCTGCTCGATCTGCTCGACCGTGTCGCGCGGGCCTGGAGCGCGCCGGACTATCCCTACCGGGTCGAGGCGCTGCGCCGGCTGCCCGACCGGATCGGCTTCAGCCCGGAGATGATCGAGGCCGGGATCGAGGTGATGGTTGACCTGCTGCGCCGGGAAAACCTGCTCACCCGTCTGGGTTGCGACCTGGGGGATGCGCGGATGCTCGATGACTGGGTGTTCGACGCCCGCTTCCAGGGATTGGTTAAGGCTCAGCCGCTGGGGGTGCTGGCCCATGTCTCGGCCGGCAACGTCTTCGTCGGCGGGGTCGACAGCCTGATCCAGGGCATCGTCACCCGCAACGTCAACCTGATGAAGATGTCCTCGGTCGATCCGATCTTCCCGGTGCTCTTCGCCACCAGTCTGCGCGATCACGACCAGCGCGGCGACATCGCCCGCTCGCTGGCGCTGCTGACCTGGAAGGGCGGCGACCAGGGGGTGGAGCGGGTGCTCAAGCGCGACTGCAATGCCATCGTCGTCTACGGCGGCGCCGACACCATCCGCAGCTATCGTCGCGACCTCGGGCTGCACACCCGGCTGATCGAGTACGGGCCCAAGTACAGCTTCGTGATGGTCGCCGCCGACGCGCTCGAGCGGCGCGGCCTGTCCGCCTGCGCCCGACTGATCGCGCGCGACGCGGTGATGTGGGAGCAGTCGGCCTGCTCCTCGCCGCACGTGGTCTATGTCGAGGGGCGCGAGAGCGCCGAGCGGCTGATGGCGGCGCTCGGCGCGGCGCTGACCTGCTGGGCCGAGGAGATCCCGCCGGGGGCGATCGGCGACGATGCCGCGGTCGAGATCGACAAGGTGCGCGAGCTGGCCAAGGTGGAGCGGGCGATGGGCGTGGGCGACCTGCTGCACGGCGGCGGCACCGGCTGGACGCTGGCGCTGCGCGACGATCCCGAGTTCGAGACCTCGTGCCAGCACCGCACTCTGATCATCAAGCCGGTCGACCGGCTGGAGTCGGTGATCGAGCGGGTCGCGCCCATGGGCGAGTACATCCAGACCGTGGCGCTGCTCACCGACGAGCCGCGCGCGCGGCGGCTCGGGCGCGCGCTCTCGGCGCTGGGCGCCGACCGCATGGTCGAGATCGGACGCATGGCGGTGCGCAAGCACGGCACTCCGCACGATGGCACGCGCGGGCTGGCGACCTTGGTACGCTGGACCTCGCTGGCGCGCGATCGGCTCGAACAGGGCTCGGAGCGCATGTCCTGGCACCGGCTCGACGACTCGGGCGACAGCTTCGACTTCCTCCCCGATGCCGAGCGTGACGCCCAGACCTGCTCGCGGCTGCTGCAGGTGATCGAGGATTGTCGCCAGGGCTCGCCGCTGTTGCGCGCGCGCTATGCCGGGATCGTCCTGATCGGGCTCGACGACGTGCGCCGGCTGCCGCTGATGTCCGGCGAGGACTACAAGCAGCACCTGCCGCCGCGCGGCGACGGGCTGCTGACGGCGGGCGCGAGCGACGGCTATGTGTTCTCCAGCGGCGGCACCACCGGGGCGCCCAAGCTGGTCTATCGCACCGTCGCCGAGCAGCACGCCAACGCGCTGCGGCTCGGCAAGGGGCTGGCGCTGTCGGTGTTCGGCCCCGGCGACGTGGTCGCCAACCTGCTCTTTGCCGGCAGCATGTGGGCCTCCTTCGTCTCCTACAACCAGGCGCTGGAGGTCACCGGTTGTCGTATCCTGCCGATCTCGGGCAACCTGCCGATGGAGCAGATCGTCGAGCAACTCACCGGCTATGGCGCCACCGCCATCATCACCATCCCCTCGGTGCTGCTGTCGCTGGCCGAGTACGTCGAGGCGCACGGGGTGGCGCTGCGCATCGACAAGGTCGCCACCGGCGGCGAGCACCTGTTCGCCGGCTCGCGCGCCTATCTCAGCCGGGTGCTCGGTATCACGCGCTTTGCCTCCACCGGCTACACCACCAACGACACCGGCGCCATCGGCTATCAATGCGCGCACTGCGAGGGCGGAGTGCACCATGTCCACGAGGATCTGCACCATGTCGAGCTGCTCCACCCCGAGACCCTGGCGCCGGTCGGACCGGGCGAGATCGGCAAGGTGGTGGTGACCAATCTGCAACGGCGGCTGATGCCGACCATCCGCTACGACGTCGGCGACCTCGGGCGCTGGGTCGAGGGCGAGTGCCCCTGCGGTCGGCGCACCCGGCGCATGGAGCTGCTCGGGCGCGCCGACGACGTATTGATCATCGGCGGCGGCAACATCCAGCCCGAGGTGGTGGCCACGGCGATCGCCGCGGTGCCCGGGCTGGGCGCTCATTTCCAGCTGCGCGCGCGGCTCGACGGACATCGCGATCAGCTGGTGGTGCGGGTCGAGCGCGCCGCCGGTACGGCGCCGGAGGATGCCACCGGGCTCGCCGGGATGTTGTCGCAACGCCTGTTGCACGACTCCAAGGAAATCCGTGCGATGACCGAGGCCGGGCTGGTGGCGCCGACGCACATCGAGGTGCTGGCGCTCGAGGGCATCGAGCGCAATCCCAAGACCGGCAAGGTCCGACTGACCGTGGACGAGCGCCGCTAGCGCGGCTCAGTCCCCGAGCGGCGCGTCCGCGCCGCGATAGGCCAGCGCCATCAGGGTGATGTCGTCGGCCTGGGGGGTGTCGCCGGCGAAGGCGTGGACCTCCTCGATGAGGCCCTCGACCAGGGTCCGGGGAGAGCCGGTGCCGAGTGCGCGCAGCGCCTCGCGCAGTCGCGCCTCGCCATAGAGCGTCGCGTCGGCGTCCATCGCCTCGGTGACCCCGTCGGTGTAGAGCAGCAGGCGGTCGCCCGGCGCGAGCCGGGCGCGCGCGTCGCGATAGTGCGCCCCCGCCATCACCCCGAGCACCAGTTGTCCCTGCGAGGGCAGGGGTTCAAGGTTGCCCTCGGCGCGCAGCAGCAGCGGCGGGTTGTGTCCGGCGTTGGCATGGATCAGCTCACCGCTGCGATGATCGAGGACGGCGCAGAACAGGGTGACGAACATGCACCGCGGGTTGTCGCGGGCGAGTTCGGCGTTGACCCGCTCGAGCACTTCGGCGGGGCCGCGCCCGGGCGCGCTCGCCGTCTTGACCAGGGTCTTGGCCACCGCCATGAACAGTGCCGCCGGCACTCCCTTGCCGGCGACATCGGCGATCACCAGACAGTGGTGATCGGCGTCGAGGGCGAAGCAGTCGTAGAAGTCGCCGCCGACCTCGCGCGCCGGTTCGACCAGGGCGTGGAGGTCGAAGGCGGGGTGCGGCGCCAGCCGACGCGGCAGGATCGAGAGCTGGATGTCGTGGGCGATGCGCAGCTCGCTGGCGATACGCGCCTGGGCGGCGGTGCTGGCGGTGAGGCGCTCGATGTGCTCGCGCAGCGAGCGGGTCATGATGGCGAAGCCGGCGGTGAGGTCGCCGATCTCGTCGTCGTGCGGGTGGAGCGGGAGCGGGGTGTCGAGCCGTCCCGCGGCGATCTCGCGGGTCGCCGCGACCAGTCGGCGTAGCGGTCGGGTGATGGCGCGCGCGCTGAGGGTGATCGCGAGCAGCATCAGCACCAATCCGAGCAGGCCGATGGCGGTGGTGGTCAGCGCCAGGGCGCGCACGTCGTCGTCGATCTCCTTGATCGGCAGTACCACCGCCAGGGTCCAGCCTGCGGGGGCGATCGGGGCGTGGTAGAGGCGGACGGGGTCGCCCGAGATTTCGATCCCGTCGATCACCCCGGGGCGCCCCGATAGCAGCTCGGCGATGAGTTGGGGGTGATGCGCGAGCCCGAGTGCCTCGGGCGTGGCATGGATGTCGCGGCGCAGCGCCAGGCCGGCCAGGGGGTGGGTGATGAAGGTGCCGTCGGCGGCGAGCAGCGCGGCGTGACCGCTGTCGAGCACGCGCAGTGCCGCGACCTCGCCGGTGAGTCGGTCGAGGTTCAGCTCGAGGCTCACCAGTCCGCCGTCGAAGGCCGCGCTCAGCGTCGCCATCCGTGCCTGGCCGAGGTCGTCGTCGAAGTAGGGGCGCGACCAGGACAGTCCGCCGTCGGGTATCGGCGCACCGGCGCGTGCGAGCGGCCTGTCGAGTTCGGCTTCGCGCCCGTCTAGGCACTGGATGTCGGTGCCGCGCCAACGGCAGTCGTGGTCGTGCCGACGGGAGGTCTCGTGCTGGTTCGGGGCGAATCTCAGGGTGGCGCCGAAGACGTCGCGGTTGTCGGCGATGCCCTGACGCAGCAGTTCGCGCGCGCTGGCGTCGTCGAAGTGGCCGTGCGTGAGCGCTGCGGCCAGCGCACGGGCGGTACGGGCGGCTGCGCCGAGCGGGATCTCGAGGGCGTTGGCGGTGGCCTCGGTCTGGAGGCGGGTATTGCGCTCGATCTCCGCCTCGAGGGTGGCGAGCGAGCGTAGATAGTCGACCCCGAGCACCGTGAGCAGGATCGCCGAGGTGTAGAGCGAGACGATCAGGCTCAGCCGGGCGGCGATGCTCGGGCGCTTCATCGGCGGGGCAGGTCGGGGAGACGCATGCTCAGGCGCAGCAGGTTGCAGCCCTCGAGTCGGCGGTAGTCGAGGCCGTCGACTAGACGGCGGATCAGCACCCAGCCGAGACCACCGACCGGACGCGCTGCCAGCGGTTGCTCCAGGTCCGGTGTCGGTATGCGGGTGCCATCGAAGGGGATACCGCCGTCGCGGATCTCGATCGTCAGGCGGTCGTCGGCGTGGTGGGTGCTGATCTCGGCCCAGCCTGGCGCATCGACGGGGTAGGCGTGGGTACAGAGGTTGACGAAGACCTCCTCGACGGCGAGTTCCAGCCGTCCTCGTGCCTCAGCTCCCAGTCCGGTCTGCTCGGCCGAGTCGAGGACGAAGGCCAGCACCTGGGGCAGGGCGGTGATCTCGGCGGTGGTCGCGAGCCGGCGGGGTGGCACCGAACTCTAGACGGTCTCGAGCGCCATGGTGACGGAGTCATAGGTCTTGAAGATGGCGCCGAACCCCGCCATCTCGAACACGTCGCGGACATTGCCGCTCAAGTTGGCAAGCAGCAGGGCGCCGCCCTGTTGTTGTAGGGCCTTGGCGGTGACGATCAGCGAGCGCAGCCCGGCGCTGCTGATATAGGTGAGTTCGGTGAGATCGAGCACGATGCGGGTGGCACCGTCATCGACGAGCGCGAGCGCACGGCTCTCATAGCGCGGCGCGGTGAGGGTGTCGAGCCTGCCGCCGAGGGTGATGATCTGGGCGTTGGACGCTTGCTGAACGGCTAGCTCCATGGTTCGGTCACCTCGTTGTGGCGCGCCGGGCCGAAGGTCGCGGCAGGGGAGTCCCGGCACAGTGTCGGTGCCCCTCGCGAAGTCCTGGGTCTCGCGAGGGGCGTCCTTCAGCCGGAATGGCTGGCAAGGATGTCGAGGCCAGGCTCTTGGTTGCAGAAAGGCGGACAGCCTGCGAGCTGCTCTCCGACTGGCTGGGTCGGTACGACGGTCGGTTCTCCATGAGCCGAAACCGAGGAGGCGCCGGCGAATAGCCAACAATGCATGGACAGGGCGACCGAAGTGGCTCCCAGCGCTGATTTGATCAACATCGTTTAAGTCCCTTTTTCGCAATCACGTCCGATATGGTTGCAGGCGTCCCGATGCTAGCACCCGACTCGGTCATATTGGAAGGCAGCCTGGGGTGAGTGCCGTCGGCGGTGGCATGCCCCGATCTCGGCACGGTGCGCCGTGCGCGGGCTACGGCTGGTCGGTCCGCCTGTCAGGCCGGATTCCTGGGTGGCGTTTGGCATGCTCTAATCGGCGGGCCGATACCGAGAGGATGGGTGTGATCACCGCCTTCTCGATGTATTTCGAGGCCATGGGTCATGTTCCCACGCTCGATGTCCGCTTGATAGGGATGGACTCAACTCGAAGGAAGTCGAGGATGTATGGATTTGCTGTGTGACGTGTTCAGTCGATGGGGTGGCCGCTTGCGGGGGCGGCGATCCTGGCGGCTTGGCTGGTTACTCTGCGCCGTCGGGCTGGTGTGGTGTGGCAAGGGGCAGGGCACCACGCGCACCGAGGCTGATCAGATCGCGGGCTTGCTCGACCTGCTGGAAACCGAGACACAGCTGGCTACCCGTAGCGGGATGAACGCCGATTTCGTTCCCGGGATGGCGACCATTCTGCTCGGTGACGAGATGCTGGCGCGTGGTGCGCGTACCGTCTGGGAGGCACTGACTCTGGTCCCGGGGATGAGTCCGGCGCTCGAAGTGACCGGTGAACGGCAGGTGCTCAGTCGCGGGGTCGGACACGGGTATAGCTCGGGCAACATCAAGGTGTTGCTCGATGGGGTGTCGATGAACTCGACCCTGATGGCCACCGCCAACCCGGTACTCAACATGCCCATCGAGCAGGTCGAGCGCATCGAGGTGATCCGCGGGCCGGGCTCGTCGGTCCATGGCGAATATGCCTTTGCCGGGGTGGTCAATATCGTCACCCGCACACGAGAGCGCGTGCTCGGGGCAATCATCGCCGAGGGCGGCGCGCAGGGTGTGGCCGGACGGTGGTTCTGGGAGGATCCGGCGCGCGACCTGGAGATCTCGGTCAATCTGGCCGGCACCCAAGGCGATGGCGGCAAGGCCTGGGTCGAGCGCGACGCCCTGGATCCGCTCGGACTCACCGTACTGTCCAATGCGCCAGGACCGGCCAATGCCGCGTATCGTTATCGCTCGCTCTTTACCGATCTGCGCTGGGGTGAGAGTTTCGCCAAGCTGCGGCTGCTTGATGATGCCAATGGCGATCACTTCGGCATCAACCACTTTCTCCCACCCGATGACGGCAACCGGGCCGCGCGCCAGCGCTATGTGGCGCTGCAACTGGGGCATCGGTTGGCGCTCTCCGAGATGTTCGAACTCGAGCTGCGCGCTGCGGCCATCGAGCACCAGCGCGATCGCGATCGATTGTTCGTCTTCCCAGCCGGCTATCTGGCCGACGAGGCGGTGTTCATGGATCAGGACTACCGCGAGTACCGCTACGAGGCCGCCGCCGACCTGCACTGGCACGGACTCGAGGGACATCGCCTGCTCTTTGGTATCGAGGCGGCCCATGTCGAGGTCGATGAGGCGAGCTGGGCGTGGTCGGGGTTGCCGTTCGCGCTCGATCCAGAGTGGCTCGATACCGCCCGCTCGCGGCGAATCCTCAGCGCGCTGGTGCAGGACCAGTTCAGCCTCGGCGAGCGGGTGATGCTGACCGCGACGCTGCGCTATGACGACTACAGCGATGTCGGCTCCCTGGTCAGTCCCCGTCTTGCCGCGGTCTGGCGGATCGATGCGTCGAACATCCTCAAGTTGCAGTACGCGCGTGCCTTTCGTCCGCCGACCTTCTACGAACTGGAATACGCCCCGAAGGGCGACCTGCACGTCGGCGAGATCGCCAGCTACGAGCTTGGCTATATCTTCAAGCGTCCGGCCTGGGAGGCGCGCCTGATTCTCTTCCACTCCGATCTCACCCGCCCGATCCAGTTCGACGATCAGGACCTCGACGGCTTCGTCAATGGGCCGGACGCACGGTTGCAGGGTGTCGAGTTGGAGTACCAGTACCGCTTCGGCGCCCGCTTCAAGATCGACGCCAACCTCTCGCTGGTGGACGCGCGCCGGCGCGACAGCGACGAGCCACTGGCCGGTGGCGCCGACCTGCTGGCCAACCTTGCGCTGCTCTGGCGTCCGCACGAGCGTTGGACGGCCGCGCTGCAGCTGCGTCATGTCGGACCGCGGCATCGCGCCGAGCGCGACCCGCGCGATGCGGTCGATGCCAGCACCCAGCTCGACCTGACGGTGAACTATCGGCAGGTCGGTGGTGGTCCCTTCGTACACCTTGGGGTTAAGAACCTGACCGATACCGAGGTTTGGTTCCCCGATCAGCTCACCAGTTATGACGGGGTCGGACTGGTCTATCCCGACGGCTATCCGACGCCGGGACGGCGGTGGTGGCTGTCGGTCGGATACAGTTTCTGAGGGCGCTCCGATGTCGCGAGGGCGCGCGCTCATCACTCATCCGGCGTTCTGGTGGACACTGCTGCTGGGGCTTTGGCTGTACACTGGGCTGGCGCACGCCGAGCGGAGCGGGTTGTGGTCGGAGGACGAGCAGCGATTGCGCGTCGGACTGAAGCTCTTCCCCGCCTGTCTGGGGGCGCTCGAGAGGTTGGAGACGCATCTCGCTGCCGGTGGCGTGCTACACGTGGTGGTGGTCTACGAAGGCGCGCTGGAGACTGCGCGTCAGGCGGCCCAGGTGCTCGGAGGGGTTGCCTCGGTGCGCGACCATCCGCTGCGGGTCGAGACCCTGCCCGCGCACGAACTCGATGCCGAACGCTGGCGCAGGGGGCCACCGGGGGCGATCTTCGTCGCCACCCCCGGTCTCTCGGCCGGGCAGCTGCGCGCTTGGTCGCGCGAGCACGGCGTGCTGGTGTTCTCCCCCTTTGCCGGCGATGTCGAGCGTGGCGCCGTGGCCGGCCTGCACGTGGCCGACCGTATTCTGCCGCTGGTCAATCTCGGGCAGGCCGAGCGTGCCGGGATTCGGTTCCGCTCCTTCTTCCTGCAAGTGGCCAAGATCCATGAGTAGAGACGCAATGGCGGTGCCGAGCCAGGCGTCGCTGAGATTCGAGCGATTGTTGGCGCTGATCTTCGCGCTGCTGGGCGCGATCATCATCGCCATCAGCAGCGTCTACTGGATGTTCGCGCTCGAGCCATTGTTGCGCGAGCACTACGAGAGCCAGTCACGCGCCTTCGCCCAGGCCCAGGCTCCCGGTCTCGAGCGTCTGCTCGATGGCAGTGCCCGCCCCGAATATCTGCGTGGCGAGCTGCAGGCGGCGCTCGATGCCATCCTGCTGCTCGAGGATCAGTCGACCGGTATCGCCTTCATCCATCGCATCGAGCTGGTGCTCGACTACGAGATGCTGGATCTGCCTCGGGGGTGCCTTGACATGATCCGTGGCGAACTGGGCTGCGAGGGCTGCGTACTGGTGCCGATCGCGCTCTATCACCCGCGCGATCACCTGCTCGTCGGGGTGGCCCGGTTCTACGCCAATCCCGAGTTCCTGCAGCAACTGATCGCCGGGGTGCGCGGTAAGCTGCTGTGGGGGGCGGGGACGCTGCTGGTGCTGATCACGTTGGCCTGGGTCGGTATCAGCCGGTTGCTGCGCCGCCTCGGTGAGAGCGAGTCCAATCTGCGCAACGTCTTCGAGGCGGCCTCCTTCCCGATGGTGCTCCACGAGCCGGGACGGTGCACGCTGGCGCGAGCCAACGAGGCGGCACGTCGCTATCTCTCGCTCGAGGGCGAGGCCGGTGATCTGGGCAGCGAGGATTGGCGTTATCTGCTGGCCGCGGGGCTGCCGAGCGGTGATGGCGAACAGCGCGAGATGTGTATCCCCGCCGTGGACGGCGAGCTGCGCTGGGCACTGGTGTCGGTGGTCGGGCTGCGCTTCTCGGGCGGTCGCGGCAGGCTGGTGTCGCTGGTCGATGTCACCAGGCTGAAGGCGATCCAGGAGGAGCTGCGTGCGGCCTCCTTCACCGATGGACTGACCGGTCTCTACAACCGCCGCTATCTGTTCTCGATGCTGGGCAAAGAAGTGGACATGTTCCATCGCTATCACCAGCCGCTGTCGATCTTTCTCTTCGATCTCGACGACTTCAAGAAGATCAACGATCAGTACGGCCACCCGGTGGGCGACGAGGTGCTGGTGCGAGTGGCCGAGGAGCTGCGTCAGTGCGTGCGCGAGGTCGATGTGATCGGGCGCTATGGTGGCGAGGAGTTCATGGTGATCCTGCCCCATGCCCAGCTCTCGGCGGCCCGTGAGGTGGCCGAGCGGATCCGGGTGCAGATCGGCGCGCTGGCGTGGCCGCAGGCGGAGTTGCGGGTGACCATCAGTGGTGGCGTGTGCGAGTTCAACGGTATCTCCGTCGACGCCTTCGTCAAACTCGCCGATGACAGTCTCTATCGGGCGAAGAAGGCCGGTAAGGATCAGGTCTTGGCCGCTTTGTCGCCGACCGGGGTTGAATTACTCGATCAACGCCCTGAGACTGGGGGCGCTCGCCAGCATGGGCGAGACGGATGAACCGCGTCAGTTACGTTTAAGGGAGATTGTCAATGAAACGCATGCCAGCCAGCGCTGTCGCCGGCGTCCTCGCCGTCGCGCTCGCCAGTGTCGCCTCCGCCGCCGAGCTCAAGCCCGAGGATCAGATCCAGTATCGTCAGGCCGGCTATAGCTTCATGGCTTGGAACATGGGCAAGATCAAGGCCAACCTCCAGGGTGACTTTGATCAGGGGCAGGTCGAGGCTGCGGCCAACGCCATCGCCGCGATCGCCAACTCGGGCATGGGCGCGCTCTACGGTCCCGGCACCGACAAGGACGTGGGCGACGTCGAGACCGCCGTCAAGCCCGAGTTCTTTGAGAACATGGAAGAGGTCGGCAAGGTGGCGCGTAACTTCATCGCCGCCGCCAACAACATGGCCGAGGTCGCTGCCGGTGGCGATCAGGCCGCGGCGCAGGATGCCTTCGGCAAGCTCGGCCAGAGCTGCAAGTCCTGTCACGACAAGTTCCGCGCCGACGACTGATCGCCCGGCCCGGGTCCGGTGACGGACCCATGGAACGACGAGGCCGCCTTCGGGCGGCCTCTTGCGTTATCGCCTCACCAGGCCGGGATGCTGCCCGGCGGTGGTGGCGGTGGCGGGGCGGGCAAGAGCCCGCCGGCGGCGATCCACACCACCAGCGCCGCAACCAGTAGCGCGAACACCAGGGCGATCGGTCCACCGCCGCGCGCCGAGGGGATGGCGGGGTCGTCGACCTCCTTGACGCCGTTGATCATCGGGATGACCAGATTGTTCTTGCGCACCAGGGCATAGAACAGCATCGCCGCCACGTGCAGCGAGACCAGCGCGATGATCAGCCAGTAGGCCTGGCGGTGCAGCCCGATCAGCCAGTCGCTGACGTCCTTCGAGACCAGCGGGTAGAGCGGGCCCTCGAAGGCGATGTCGTCGTTGCCAAAGAGTCCGGTGAGGGTCTGGATGGCGAGGATGCCGAGCAGCACCAGCACCGAGACCGCGCCGATCGGGTTGTGACCGACGCCGTGCCAGCGTCCGCGCAGATAGTCGAGCACCGCGCGCGGACCGCGCACGAACTGACCGAAACGGGCGTAGGTCGAGCCGACCAGGCCCCAGGTGATGCGAAAGGCGATCAGGCCGGCGATTGCCAGTCCGATCCAGCCGTGCCAGGTCATCAGGTTGCCGCCGATCTCGCCGGTGACGTAGGCCGCCACCACCAGCGCGAACAGCAGCCAGTGCACGACCCGGGTCGGCAGGTCCCAGAGCCGGATACGGTATGCTTGCATGATGATCGATCCATGGTTCGGTTGAGTCCGGGGCGTGATCGGTCACGCCCCCGGATAAGGGCCGTCGCGCCTCGGGCGGCGACGGTTCCGGGCGGCGGGCGCTGATGATCGTCGTTGCGCGCGCAGCGCGCGCGGCGCGACAATCCCGGCGCGAGTCCGCGAGTCCGCGAGTCCGCGAGTCCGCGAGTCCGCGAGTCCGCGAGTCCGCGAGTCCGCGAGTCCGCGAGTCCGCGAGTCCGCGAGTCCGCGAGTCCGCGAGTCCGCCCGCTGCGGGGTTCGACGCCCGTGCTCGTCATCAGTTTCACCCACCGGGTCGAACCCTGCCAAGCACGCCCCGGCGGACAATCGCTTTTTTTCGGAGACACGACCCAATGACCCCAGCAGTGGTGCTGCTCAGCGGTGGCCTCGACTCGACCACCGTGCTCGCGATCGCCAAGGATCAGGGCTTCGCCCCCCATGCGCTGTCGTTTCGCTATGGTCAGCGCCATGGCTGCGAGCTTGACGCCGCCGCGCGGGTGGCCGCGCAGCTCGGGGTGGTCGAGCACGTGATTGCCGATATCGATCTGCGCCGCTTCGGCGGCTCGGCGCTGACCGCCGATATCGCGGTGCCCAAGGGGCGCGACCCGGAGGAGATGGAGACGACGATCCCGGTCACCTATGTCCCGGCGCGCAACACCGTGTTCCTGTCCTTCGCCCTGGCCTGGGCCGAGACCCTGGGGGCGAGCGATATCTTCATCGGTGTCAACGCGCTCGACTACTCCGGCTATCCCGACTGTCGCCCCGAGTACATCGCCGCCTACGAGCAGATGGCCAATCTCGCCACCGTCGCCGGGGTCGAGGGGCGTCAGCGGTTGCGCATCCACACCCCGCTGATCGACCTGACCAAGGCCGGGATCATCCGGCGCGGGCTGGCGCTCGGCGTCGACTACGCCCTCACCTCCAGTTGCTACGACCCCGACGCGCACGGTCGTCCCTGTGGCGGCTGCGACTCCTGCCTGCTGCGCGCCAAGGGTTTCGCCGAGGCCGGGATCGCCGATCCACTGCTCAACCGATTCGAGACCCCATGACCGAACGCCTGCTCCATGTCGCCGCCGTCCCCTTCGAGGCGGCCCGTCACGTCTCCGTGCTGCCCGCCGGGCACCGTTGCCGCGCGCTCCACGGCCACAGCTTCCTCGCCCGGGTTCGCGCCGAGCTGGCGCCCGGCTGGGCGCCCTTCGCCGGCGCCGAGACCGACGCGCTGCGCGAGCGGCTCGCCGAGGCGGTCGCGCCGCTCGACTACGCCGATCTCAACACCCGGCTGCGGGTGCCCACCGACGAGAACCTGGCGCGCTGGGTGCGCGATCATCTCGCGCTCGACGGGGTCGAGTCGGTCGGTATCCACAGCACCCGCGATCAGGGTGTCGACCTCGATGCCGACGGCCACTGTCACCTGTGGCGGCGCTTCCGCTTCGAGTCCGCGCACCAGCTGCCCAACGTCCCCGAGGGACATCAGTGTGGGCGGATGCACGGTCACGGCTTCGAGGTCATCCTCCATGCCGACCAGACCCTCGCCGAGGATCAGGATATGGGGGTCGACTACGACCGTATCGACACCCTCTGGGCGCCGCTCGGCGCCGCGCTCGACCACGCCTGTCTCAACGACATCCCCGGGCTCGAGAACCCCACCAGCGAGATGCTCGCCGCCTGGATCTGGGCGCGGCTCAAGCCCGAATTCGCGCCGCTGTCCTGGGTCAGCGTCTACGAGACGGCGACCGCCGGCTGCCAGTTCGACGGCAGCAGCTACCGGATCTGGAAGGAGCAGCGTTTCGAGAGCGCGCTCTGTCTGAGCGCCGCGCCTGAGGGTGATGCGCGCCGTCGGCTGCACGGTCACAGCTATCTGCTGCGGCTGCATCTGTGCGCGCCGCTCGACCGGGTGATGGGCTGGACGGTCGATTACGGCGACGTCAAGCGGCTGTTCAAGCCGGTCTATACGCGCCTCGATCATCACCGTCTCGATATCCTGCCGGGGATCGACCAGGCCGCGCCGGGGGCGCTGGCGCGCTGGATTCGCGCCGAGGTCGGCGATGCGCTGCCCGCGCTCGATCGGATCGACCTGCACCAGACCCCGGGTTGCGGCGCGGTGCTCAGTTGGGGGCCGCAGGGCCCGGCGCTGCCGGTATGAGTTACGCGGTCAAGGAGGTCTTCTACACCCTTCAGGGTGAGGGCGCCCAGGCGGGTCGCGCGGCGGTGTTCTGTCGCTTTGCCGGCTGCAACCTGTGGTCGGGACTGGAGCGTGACCGCGCCACCGCGCGCTGTCGCTTCTGCGATACCGATTTCCGTGGCACCGATGGCGAGGGTGGCGGACACTTCGCCGACGCCGAGCAGCTGGCCGCCGCGATCGTCGCGTGCTGGCCCCGCGCCGCCGCCCTTGGCGCGACACCCTATGTGGTGTGCACCGGGGGCGAGCCGGCGCTGCAGCTCGATGATGTACTGGTCGCGGCGCTCCACGCGCGCGGTTTCGAGGTCGGGGTCGAGACCAACGGGACCCTGGCATTGCCCGGGGGGATCGATTGGGTCTGTGTCAGCCCCAAGGCCGGGGCCGAGCTGGTGGTGCGCCGCGGCGACGAACTCAAGCTGATCTATCCGCAGCCCGGCGCCGAGCCGGAGCGATACATCGCGCTCGACTTCGATCATCACGTCCTTCAGCCGCTTGACGACGCCGAGCGCGCGGTTCACACCGAGGCCGCCGCCGCTTACTGTCTCGCCGACCCGCGCTGGCGGCTCGGCATCCAGATGCACAAGCTCGTCGGGCTGCCCTGAGGGTGAGCGGTCGACCGCCAGTCGCCAGTCTGCCCTCGATCGCTGGAGCCAAGAACACAGGTGAGCTGATCGCGGTTGACGGCAAGCGGCGCTGGCGCTGCGGATACATGCCCACTGGAGGCTGATGGCCGACAGCTGGCGGCTTTATTAACCCCCTTTGCGCCTTCGCAGTTCAATCCGTTGGTCGCTGGTGCTTCAGGATTCTGTCCAGAAGGCGTCGAGCGTGGCGATGGTTGCCTCGGGATGCTCCCAGTGCGGCAAGCCAAGGTGTGGGGCCAGGGTCTCGCTGCGCCAGTTGGGATGGTCGGCGAGGAAGTCGGGCAGGGCGGTGAAGTCGATGTAGGGGTCGCGGTCGGCGATCACCAGCACCGGCAGATCGGTGAGCCGGCTGTAGAGGCGTTCGCGCGCCTTGCGGGTGAACAGCAGGGTGGAGAGGAAGTGGAGCGGTGCGTGATGGGCACCGGGCTGGTGCGAGGTGGCGTGGGCGTAATCGATCAGCGCCTGTGGTGGCGCGCCGGTGAAGGAGCGTCCGAGATAGTGACGGATGCTCGGTCGCGAGGCGACCAGGGCATAGAGCGCACGCCCGAGCAGTGGCAGGGTGAGAATTCGGCGCAGACGGTGTCCGGTGCGCTCACTGGGAAGTTCGCGGCTGGTGAAGCCGGTCGGTGAGATCAGCGTGAGCGAGGTGACGCGCGCCGGCGCGGTGAGCGCGGCGCGGGCGGCGAACTCGCTGCTCAACGACAGTGCCAGCAGATCGGCGGGGGCGTCGACAACCTGCTCGAGGAACTCGTTGATCGCGGTGGCGAACAGCTCGGGGGTATAGCGGCGCGCCGGTCGCTCCGAGTGTCCGAAACCGGGCAGTTCCAGGCTGTAGACCGGGCGCTTGCCACGATAGTGCTCGAACAGTGGACGGAGTTCGTAGCTACTGGGCGCGGCGTTGATGCTGTGGATCAGCACCAATGGGCGTCCCGTTGCGGTGGTGTCGGCGTAGTAGGCGAGCCTGCCGCTGGTCCCCCGCAGGGTGTCGCGCCGGGCATCGAGCGCGTCGCTCAGTGTCGCGCGCTGCGCGACGTGTCGGCCCGCTGGTGCGGTGGGAGAAGAGTGAATGACGTTGCTCATGAGGTGCCTCTCGGGTCGATGTTGGCGATGGCCGGATCCTACCCGATGTGACGCCTGGGCGTTTATAGTGCGACGTGGTATCGATCATCGACCAGGGATTGGTGTGCGGGATGGTGATGGCACGTTCGCCAGAACACGGTGGAGGCAGTCTATGACTATGCGGGTGGCGGCGGGATGGATTCTGCCCCTGGTGACATCCTTGCTGGTGATGCCGGTGCGCGGCGAGGATCTGACCGAACTCAGTCTGGAAGAGCTGCTCGATGTCGAGGTGACCTCGGTCGGCAAGAAGTCCCAGGCGCTCGCCGATGCCGCCGCTGCGGTGTTCGTGATCGATGCCGAGGACATCCGGCGCAGCGGCGCGACGGCGCTGCCCGAGTTGTTGCGGATGGTCCCGGGGCTGCAGGTCAGCCGGCTCGACGCCAACAAGTGGGCGGTCTCGGCGCGCGGTTTCAATGGCCGCTTCGCCAACAAGCTGCTGGTGTTGATCGACGGTCGTACCCTCTATACGCCGAGCTTCTCCGGCGTCTACTGGGAGCAGCAGAATCCGCTGCTCGAGGATATCGAGCGTATCGAGGTGATCCGCGGTCCGGGCGCGACCCTGTGGGGGGCCAATGCGGTCAACGGCGTGATCAATATCATCACCCGCTCGGCCGAGAGTACCCTGGGTACGCTGGTGAGCCTCGGCGCCGGCTCCGAGCAGCGGGCGCTGGCGGCGCTGCGTTATGGCGCCGAGATCGCGCCCGATACCTTCGCCCGGGTCTATGCCAAGTATCAGGATCATGACGCGCTGATCACCCTCGACGGTGACGGTGGTCGTGACGACTGGGACAGTGGCCAGGGCGGTTTCCGCATCGACTCGCGCCTCACCGATGGCAATCGGTTCACGTTCCAGGGCGATCTCTATCGCAGCAATCTGCGCCAGCAGCTGAGCATTCCCGCCCCCGAGGTGCTGCCAGAGCGCTATGTCGCGGTCGACGACCGACTGCAGGCCAGCGGCGTGAACTTCCTGGCACGCTGGGAGCGGGCGCTGTCGGTCAGCTCGCAGGTGTCGCTGCAGCTCTACTACGACCATGTCGAGCGCGACGAGTACTATGTCTCGCAGCGCCACGACATCCTCGATGTCGAGTTCCAGCACCGGGTGATGTTGGGTTCGCGTCATGACCTGGTCTGGGGGCTCGGCTACCGGCATGTCGCCGACGACTTCAGTGGCGATGTGCTGGTCGACCTCGCCCCGGATGCCGAGTCGCGCGAACTCTGGAACGGCTTCCTCCAGGACGAGATCGATCTGGTGCCGGGGCGCTTGCACCTGACCCTGGGAAGCAAGTTCGAGCACAACGACTACACCGGGTTCGAGCTGCAACCCAATATCCGGCTGCTGTGGCACGCCTCGGATCGGTCTACGCTTTGGGCCTCGGTCTCGCGCGCGGTGCGTACCCCGTCGCGCGCCGAGCGCAGCGCCGAGGTCTGGGCGCGCGTCATCGACTCCGGGCTCGCCACGCCTTGGCCGCCGTCGCTGGTATTCGCCACCGCCGGTAACGACGATTTCGTCTCCGAGTCGCTGATCGCCTATGAGCTGGGTTGGCGGCTGGCTCCATCGTCGCGGCTGAGCCTGGATCTCACGCTGTTCTACAACGACTATGACGATCTGCGTTCCTCGGGCGACGCCGTGTTGCAGACCGGTGTCGATGGCGATGCGCTCTACTTCAGCCTGCCCTTCGACAACCAGGCCAGCGGGTCTGGTTATGGCGTTGAACTCGCCGCCGAGTGGCAGTTGCGCGAGTGGTGGCGGCTGGCGTTGGCCTATGGCTATCTCGAGGTCGATCTCGAGGTGCCGGAGACCAGTCTCGATCGCAGCAACGAGACCCTGGCGCGTGCCGATCCGCGCCAGCAGTTCTCGCTGCGCTCGTTGATGAACCCGCGCGAGGATATCGACCTCGATCTGTGGCTGCGCTATGTCGATTCGAGTTACCCGCCGTTCGACATCGGTCGGTTCAGCGACAGCCGCATCCCCGCCTATTGGGAGCTGGATGTCCGCTTGGCCTGGCGCCCGCGCGCGGGCTTGGAGCTTGCCCTTGTGGGACAGAATCTGCTGAGTCCCGCGCATCCGGAAGGCTACCCGGAGGCCTTCGCAGCCTTGCCGCTGGAGGTCCAGCGCGGCGTCTATGCCTCGGTTCGTCTCGAGTTCTGAGCGCTCTCGGCGCGTGGCTCGACGTATGCGGCGGCGCGCTGGGGTGCTGCTGGTCTCGACGCTGCTCTATGGCACTGCGGTATGCGCCGGCGTCGAGGAGGGCGAGTTGATGGCTGCCTATCTCTACAATTTCTCCAAGTTCATCCATTGGCCACCCCGCGCCGAGTCCCTGCAGCTGTGCGTCTATGGACGCAGCGAGTCGATCCAGGCATTGGAAGCGCTGACCGGCAAGCAGGTCCAGGGGAGACTGATGACGGTCGTGCGTCGTTCGCGTGGCGAGTCGCTCGAGAGCTGTCACATCGTCTATGTCGCCGACTCCGAGCGTCCCTTTCTTGCCGCGGTGCTGAGATCGCTTGCCGGACGGCCGGTGCTCACGGTGAGCGAGATCCCCGAGTTTGTCGCCGCCGGCGGCATGGTGCGCTTCGTGCGCGTTGAGCGCAGGCTGCGCTTCGAGATCAATGCCGCCAGTGCCCGGGCCGCGGGACTGGGGATCAGCTCGCAGCTGCTGAAACTGGCCGTCGACGTGGTGAGGGACTGAGATGAGACACTGGCTGGAGCAGCTCTCGATCCGCTACAAGCTGATGCTGCTGATGCTGGTGGTGGCGGTCGCGGTATTGCTGCTCTCCGGGGTGAGCCACGGACTCAACCAGCGTCAGGTGCTGCAGCGCAGTGCCATCGATGAACTCAATGCGCTGGGTGGCATGCTCGCCTATAACGTCGCCGCGGCGCTGACCTTCGATGATCCCGAGGCCGCGGCTCGGACCCTGGCGGCGCTCGCCGATCGCCCGCAGCTGCTCGGGGCCTATGTCTACGATCTCGACGGCGGGCTGTTCGCGCGCTACCCGCCGAGCGCCGAGCCCCTGCCGCCGGACGAGTACGGTCCTGACGGCAAGGGACATCCGGGCATCGGCATCGAGCCCGATCATCTGCACGTGGTGCGCGCCATCGTCATCGATGGCGAGGTCATCGGCCATGTCCATCTGCTCGACACCCCCGCGCGGGTGCGTGCGGCGCTCAACCGCTCGCTGGCGATCAGCACGCTTACCCTGGTCGTGGCGGTGGTCGCCGCCCTGCTGCTGGCGCACTGGCTGCAGCGGCTGGTCTCGGCGCCGATCCTCTCGCTGACCCGGGCGATGGAGCGGGTCTCGAGCGCGCGCGACTACGGCGTGCGGGTGAGCGAGTCGCGTGGCGACGAACTCGGTTCGCTGGTCCACGGCTTCAACGACATGCTCGACCAGATCCAGCAGCGCGATCTCCGGCTTGAGAGCTATCGGGAGGATCTCGAGCGTCAGGTGCATGCGCGTACCCGCGAACTCGAGCGCACCGTGGCCGCGCTGGCCGAGGCACGCGATCGCGCCGAGGCGGCGAGCCGGGCCAAGAGCGACTTCCTTGCCACCATGAGCCACGAGATTCGCACCCCGATGAACGCGGTGCTCGGCATGGCCGAGCTGTTGCGCAAGAGTGGGTTGAATGCTCGTCAGATCCGCTTTGCCGAGACCATCCAGCGCTCGGGTGAGGCGTTGCTCGAGATCATCAACGACATCCTCGACTTCTCCAAGATCGAGGCCGGGCGGTTGAGCCTGGAGCGTTACGACTTCGAGCTGCGGGCACTGATCGAGGGCACGGTGCTGTTGTTCGCCGAGTCGGCGAGCATCCAGGGGCTGCGGCTCGAGACCGAGCTGGCCGATGACCTGCCGGCGCGGGTCAATGGCGATGGCGCGCGGTTGCGTCAGATCCTGATGAACCTGATCGGCAATGCGGTCAAGTTCACCGCTGCCGGCGAGATCCGGGTGCGCGCGATGATCCGGCGCCGCGCGCATGGTGGACTGATCCTGGTCGTGGCGGTCAGCGATACCGGTCCCGGCATCGATCCGATACAGCAGGATGAGATCTTCGAGGCATTCGCCCAGGGTGACGGCTCGATCACCCGCAACTATGGTGGCACCGGGCTGGGGCTGGCGATCTGTCGCCAGCTGGCGCGGATGATGGAGGGTGATATCCGGGTCGACAGCGTTCCGGGGCGAGGGGCCACCTTTACCCTCGAGGCGCGGTTCGACGAGGCCTGTGGTCGAGTTTGTCCCGGTACACTGGATATCGACCAGGTCGAGTCCGAACTCGGACCCGAACCGGATTCGACCCTACGAGGCCGGGTTCTGCTCGTCGAGGACAATCCGGTGAACCAGGAGATGGCGACGCTGATGCTCGAGGACCTCGGACTCGAGGTCGCCATCGCCGATAATGGAGATGAAGCGGTCAAGGCGTTCGCGCACGATGCGTTCGATCTGATACTGATGGACTGTCATATGCCGGTGATGGACGGGTTCAGCGCCACTGCGGCGATCCGTCGATGTGAGCGCGAGCAGGGGGCTGTCTCACCGGTCCCGATCATTGCACTCACCGCCAACGTGCAGAAGGGGATCGAGCAGCGCTGTGACGAGGCCGGTATGAACGGTTATCTGAGCAAGCCCTTCTCCCAGCGCCAGCTTGCCGCACGCATCGCTCCCTGGGTCGTCGCCACCTCGCCCGAGGTGGCGGGCGGCGATGAGACGCCGGCACTGCTCGACCCGGCGGTACTCGACTCGATTCGGGCATTGCGTCGCGGTGGTCGCCCCGATCCGCTGGTCAAGGTGATCGGCCTGTATCTCGACAGCGCGCCGAGACTGATGTCGGAGCTGCGCCAGGGGTTGGAGAGCGGCAGTGCCGAGGTGGTCCAGCTGACTGCGCATACCCTCAAGTCGAGTAGCGCCAATCTCGGCGCCCACGGTTTCGCCGCGACCTGTCGCGTCCTCGAACGGCTCGCCCGTGCTGGCGCACTGGATGAGGCGGGCGGTACTCTCGCGGCTGCCGAGGTCCAGTTCCAAGAACTCGTTGCCGCACTCGAGCGGCTGCAGCGCGACTCCTGAGGATATCTTCCGATGCGTCCACATCTCGCCGCCTCTCCGATCCGCGTGCTGCTCGTCGACGATGACACCCCCTCGCGCTATCTGCTCGCCGAGGCCCTGGACCAGAGCGGCATGACGGTTGCCGAGGTCGATAGTGGCGCGCAGGCGCTCGCCTGGGTGGCCACCGAGGGACTGCCCGAGATCGTGCTGCTTGATGTGATGATGCCGGGACTCAATGGTTTCGAGACCTGCGCGCGGTTGCGTGCGCTCCCGGGAGGCGACTATCTGCCCATCCTGATGATGACCGGTCTCGATGACGAGCACTCGATCGAACGGGCCTACCGGGCCGGGGCGACCGACTTCGCGGTCAAGCCGATCATCGCCTCGGTGATCGTGCATCGCATTCGCTACATGGTGCGCGCCGGTGAGGCCACCGAGGCGCTGCTGCTCAGTGAGCGTCGGCTCGGCGCCGCGCAACGGATGGCGCGAATCGGCGACTGGGAGTGGCTGCCGAACGAAGGGAAGATGCGCTGGTCGGCGTTGGCGCTCGAGATCCTCGATTGCCCGTCCACGAGTGAGACCAATGACCTCGAGGCCCTGATCGAGCGGGTGCCACTCGATGAGCGTGACGCGGTGACCGAGTGGTTTGCGCATCTCGGGGATCGTGATCGCGATGCCGAGTTGCACCACCGGGTGTTGACCACCGCAGGCGAGGTGCGCCATCTGCGTCAGTTCGTCGAACCCTCGCACTCCATGACGCCTGGCGGCGCCTGCTGCTATGGCGCGGTCCAGGACATCACCGCACTGCAGGAGGCCCAGGCCCACATCCATCGGCTCGCCTTCTTCGACACCCTCACCGGACTGCCCAACCGGGTGCTGTTCCAGCAGCGTCTCGAGCAGGTGTTGACGGTGATGCACCGACGCCGCCATGCCTGTGCGCTGGTGTTCATCGATCTCGACAACTTCAAGCAGATCAACGACACCCTGGGGCATCATCTCGGTGATCTGCTGCTCAAGACCATCGCCGAGCGTCTCGCCGCAAGCCTGAGCGTCACCTGGTCGAAGACCTGCGAGGCCGATCCGGATGCCCAGCAGTGTCTGGCACGGCTCGGTGGCGACGAGTTCGCGCTGCTGTTGCCCGATGTCGGTGGGGTGCGCGGTGCGATCCGGGTGGTGCGTCGTTTGCAGAGTGACCTGAGCGAGCCGCTCGAACTCGACGACACCACCGTGGTGGTGACCCCGAGCATCGGCATCACCCTGTTTCCGCAGGATGCACAGAACGCGACCGACCTGCTGCGCAACGGCGACCTGGCGATGTATCAGGCCAAGCGTTCCGGCAAGAATACCTATCGCTTGTTCGACGTCAGCATGAACGACGACATGCGCCAGCGGATGCGGATCGAGAACGCCTTGCGTCAGGCGCTCGCCAGGGACGAGTTCACCCTGCACTACCAGCCGCAGGTGGATCTGCACAGCGGCGAGGTCAGCGGGGTCGAGGCGCTGCTGCGTTGGACGCACCCGGAGCTTGGCGCGGTCTCGCCGCAGTTCTTCATCCCAGTGGCCGAGGAGAGCGGACTGATCCTGCAGATCGGCGACTGGGTATTGCGCGAGGCCTGTCTTCAGCTGGCGCGCTGGCGCGCCGACGGGGTGTTCATCCAGCGGGTGGCGATCAATGTCTCGGCCAACCAGTTCGCGCGGCGCGGTTTTTCCGAGCGTGTCGCCCAGGTGCTGCGCGAGAGCGTGCTCGATCCGGCCTCGCTGGAACTCGAACTGACCGAGACGGTGTTGATGAATCAGCCCCGCGAGACGGTGACGACCCTGCGCGCGCTCAAGACCATCGGAGTACAGCTGGCCGTCGACGACTTCGGTACCGGCTATTCGAGCCTGAGCTATCTGAGACGCTTCCCGATCGGTCGCTTGAAGATCGACAAGTCCTTCCTGGTCGATATCGAGCGTGACCGCGATAATGCCGCCATTGCCCAGGCTGTGATGGCGATGGCCGAGACCATGGGATTGGAAGTGACCGCTGAGGGGGTGGAGCGTCATTCGCAACTCGAACTGCTGCGCGCGCATCACTGCAGCGAGGTGCAGGGGTTCCTGTTCAGTCGCCCGGTCGCACCGGCGTCGATCCCCGAGGTCTGCCAGGCGATCCGCATCATGGCCGCAACGGCAAGCGAGGAGCTGGAGTAGGGGAGAGGGAGTTGGCGCGCCCGGCAGGATTCGAACCTGCGACCCCAGCCTTCGGAGGGCTGTACTCTATCCAACTGAGCTACGAGCGCGTGGGGGATACGATAGACACAGAGGCTCTATCGGAAGAACGATTATGACGAATCTGCCCGCGTTCGTCAAAGGGCGCCGCCGTCGACCAGCGACCAGCCGCCAGCGATCAGCCGCCAGTGGGCGCGATCACCCGACGGCGGTGTGGGCCCGCGCCCTCTGTGGCCTCACGCCGACACCACACATCATTCACTTTGCGTGCTTCGCGGCTTTGCGGTTCACGACCAGCCACCGCCCGTCGCCCACGCAACCCTGACGGTCCCGTACCACCGCCCGCTGCCCGCACCCACTGGCGGCTGACGGCTGACGGCTGACGGCTGACGCCTGGTCGCTGGCGCGCTACGACCCGAGCATGTCCTTGAGCATGTCGAGATGGCTGCGGCCGCGGGCCTTGCTGCGCTCGGGGTCGGACTTGGGGCCGCCCTCCCAGATCAGCTCGTCCTCGGGCAGTTCGCCGAGGAAGCGGCTGGGTTCGCTGCGCACCCACTCGCCGTAGCGCCGGCGGCGGCGCGCCAGGGTGAAGGTGAGGCCGCGCTGGGCGCGGGTGATGCCGACATAGGCCAGGCGGCGCTCCTCCTCGATGGTGTCCTCCTCGATGCTGGTGCGGTGCGGCAACAGCTCCTCCTCCATGCCGACCAGAAAGACGTGAGGGAACTCCAACCCCTTGGCCGCGTGCAGGGTCATCAGTGAGACCCGCTCGCCGCCTTCCTCCTCGTCCTGGCGTTCGAGCACGTCGAGCAGGGTGAGATGGGCGACCAGGTCGCCCAGTCCGCGTCTGCGCTTGGTGTCGCGGTGCAGGCTGCCGAGCCATTTCAGCAGGTCCTCGACGTTCTCGTAGCGGCGCTCGGCGACCTGCTGGCTGGAGGCGTTCTCGCGCAACCAGGTGGGATAGTCGATACGCTCGACCAGGGTGCGCAGGGCCGTCGGCGGGTCGCCGTCGGCGGCGCGTGCCTGTTCGCGGATCAGTGCGGTGAAGGCGCCGAGCCGGTCGCGCTGGCGCGGGTTGAGGTGCTCGGCCAGGGCCGGGTCGGCGCAGGCGGCGAACAGGCTGGTGCCCTCGGCGCGGGCATGGGCGGCGAGGCGCTCCAGGGTGCTCGGGCCGATCTCGCGGCGCGGGGTGTTGACCACGCGCAGCAGCGCGGCGTCGTCCTCGGGGTTGGCGAGCAGGCGCAGATAGGCCATCACGTCCTTGACCTCGGTGCGGGCGAAGAAGGAGGTGCCGCCGCTGAGGAAGTAGGGGATGTCGTGGACCCTGAGCGCCTGCTCGAACAACCGCGCCTGGTGGTTGCCGCGATAGAGGATGGCGATGTCGCCGAAGGCGACGCGCTCGGCGTGGTGGAGATGGAGGATCTCGGCGGTGACCCGCTCGGCCTCGTCGCGCTCGTCGCGACAGCGCAGCACGCGCGCCGGCTCGCCGGGACCGAGTTCGCTCCACAGCCGCTTCTCGAACACGTGCGGGTTGTTGGCGATGAGGGTGTTGGCGAGCCCGAGGATACCGGCGCTGGAGCGGTAGTTCTGCTCGAGCATGATGATCTCGAGCTGCGGGTAGTCCTCGCGCAGTCGCGCCAGGTTCTCCGGGCGCGCGCCGCGCCAGGCGTAGATCGACTGGTCGTCGTCGCCGACCACGGTGAAGGCGCCCTCGGGGCCGGCGAGCAGGCGTACCAGCTCGTACTGGGCGCCGTTGGTGTCCTGGTACTCGTCGACCAGCAGGTAGCGGATGCGCGCGCGCCAGGCCTCGCGCACCGGCTGGCACTCGGTGAGCAGCCGCGCCGGGGCGAGGATCAGGTCGTCGAAGTCGACCGCGTTGTAGGCGCGCAGGCTGCGCTCGTAGTCGGCATAGAGTCCGGCCAGCTCGGCCTCGAAGGCGTCCTCGGCGCGGCTCAGCGCCTCGGCCGGACCGATGGTGTCGTTCTTCCACCGCGAGATGCGTTGCTGCAGCGCGCCCGGGGCGATGCTGTCGGGCGCGCGTGACTGGCGCAGGTGCTCCTTGAGCATCGACTCGACGTCCTGGGCGTCGAGCAGCGAGAAGCCGGGGCGCAGTCCGGCCGGCTCGGGATCACGACGCAGGATCTCGAGTCCGAGGGTGTGGAAGGTCGAGATCGCCAGGCCGCGGGTGTCGGTGCCCTGGAGCTGCTGGCCGATGCGCGCGCGCATCTCGCGCGCGGCCTTGTTGGTGAAGGTGACGGCGCGGATGTGGCGTGGCTTGAGGCCGCCGTGGTCGATCAGATGGGCGATCTTGCGGGTGATCACCCGGGTCTTGCCGGAGCCGGCGCCGGCGAGCACCAGCAGGGGGCCGTCGGTATAGCGCACGGCCTGACGCTGTCGGGGATTGAGTCCGCTCATGGGGTGGGGCGTGCCGGGTTGGTCAACGCATCATTATGCCCCAGGGCCTCGGCGCGATGGGGTGTGGGTGACAAGCGATGGGGCTTGGGCGATGATTGGGTGCGTCATCATCGCGTCAGGAGCCGAGCGAGGCGAGTCCTCGTGTCATGATCATCGTCCCCCGTATCCGGCGCCCGCCGATGCGTCACCATCCGAGCGCCGCACCCGTCAGCGGGTGTCGGGGCCGCGCCCACCGGCCCGTCGCGCGGCACGACCCGACTCCCCCGATCCGTCCGTGTCATGCATCCAGATCGACCGCGCCGCGCGCGAACGCTCGGATGCCCTCATCCCGTCCGTCCGAGGCCTCATGGAACTGTTACTGCTGACCGCCCTGATCCTGCTCAACGGCGTCTTTGCCATGTCCGAGATCGCGCTGGTGACGGCGCGGCGCGCACGGCTCGCGCGCCTCGCCGGGGATGGCGACCGCGCCGCCCAGGTCGCCATCGAGATCGGCGAGGATCCCACCCGCTTCCTCTCCACCATCCAGATTGGCATCACCTCGATCGGCCTCCTCAACGGCATCGTCGGCGAGGCGGCGCTGGCCGGGCCGCTCGCCGCCTGGCTGCAGACGCTCGGGGTCGAGCAGGCGAGTAGCGAGGTCGGCGCCACCGTACTGGTAGTGATGGTGATCACCTATGTCTCGATCGTGATCGGCGAGCTGGTGCCCAAGCGCATCGGTCAGCTTGATCCCGAGGGCATCGCGCGCCTGGTGGCGCGGCCGATGAACCTGTTGGCCAGCGCCTCGCGTCCGTTCGTGTTCATGCTCTCGCGCTCGACCGCGCTGACCCTGCGTCTGCTCGGCCAGCGCGAGCTGGCCTCGCCGACGGTGACCGAGGACGAGATCCAGGCACTGCTCGAAGAAGGCTCGCAGGCGGGCACCATCGAGAAGGTCGAGCACGAGATGGTGCGCAACGTCTTCCGCCTCGACGATCGGCCGATCAGCTCGCTGATGACCCCGCGCTCGGAGCTGGTGTTGCTCGATCTGGAGCGCCCGCTCGATGAGAACCTGGCGCGCGTGGCACAGGCCGGGCACTCGCGCTTCCCGGTCTGTCGCGGCGGTTTCGGTGACGTGCTCGGGGTGATCGGCGCCAGACAGCTGTTCGTCCAGCAACTCGCGGGAGGCGCGATCGACCTCACCCGCGACCTGCAGGAGCCGCTCTATGTCCCCGAGTCGCTCAATGCCATGGAGCTGCTCGGCCAGTTCCGCGATTGCGGCACCCATCTGGCCTTCGTGGTCGACGAATACGGCGAGGTGCAGGGCATGGTGACCCTGCACGACCTGCTCGAGTCGGTCGCCGGTGAGTTCCACGCACTCGGTGACGAGGACGATGCCTGGGCGGTGGAGCGCGAGGACGGCTCCTGGCTGCTCGATGGTCTGATCCCGGTGGTCGAACTCAAGGACCGACTGGGGCTGCGCACCGTGCCCGAGGAGGAGCGCGGGCGTTATCACACCCTCTCGGGGATGATGATGTGGCTGCTCGGTCGCCTGCCGGCGACCGGCGACATCGCCCATTGGGAGGACTGGCGCCTCGAGGTCGTCGACCTCGACGGCAAGCGCATCGACAAGGTGCTGGCTAGCGCCTGTCCGGCCGCGTCCGAGACCTCGCCCGATGAGGCCGCCCCGATGAACGGGGAGACGGGCGGCGATGCGGCGAAGACGGAGTGAGCCAACAGTGGGCAGCGACCAGCGACCAGCGACCAGCGACTAGCGGTCAGTCGCCAGCTGCCAGCTGCCAGCGACCAGTCGTCAGTCGTCAGTCGTCAGTCGTCAGCCGTCAGCCGTCAGCCGTCAGCCGTCAGCCGTCAGCGACCAGCCGCCGGCCGCCGGCCGCCAGCTGGCAGTGGCCAGCGGGGCGGGTCTCTGCCGCGACCGTTGAGTGGGCCACCCACTGGAGGCTGACGGCTGGAGGCTGGAATCTGCTGCCAGGCCGCCGACCGCGCACGCGGTGGACGTTTCGTAATACCATTGGGGCTTCGTATACGCCGAGGAGAAGGGTGACGACGTGAAGAGGTTGCTCGCGATCATCGTCCTGGCCGTGATGGCCGGGACGCTCCATGCCCAGGAGCCGGAGGCATCCGGTGGTGGTTTCCTGGAGGTGCCGACCGTCGTTCCCTCGCCGGTCACCGGCGAGGCCGTCGAGCCCGACATCACCATCCGCGAGGACGGCGATGCCGTGGTCTACGAGTACCGGGTGCGCGGCGCGCTGTACATGGTCAAGGTCCAGCCCCAGGTGGGACCGCCCTATTATCTGTTCGATACCGATGGTGACGGGGTGATGGACGCGCAGGACAACTCGCCGGACAATCTCGCCGTCCCCCAGTGGGTGCTGTTTCGCTGGGACTGAGCGGCTGAGCCCCGACCCGTGGATGTGGCCGGGGCCGCGCTGACTGGACGCCTCGCTTCGTCCTCGTCTCATCCCGCCCCGATGTCGCCCTGACCTCCAGGGGTTTGATCGTCCTGTAACGCATGGACGCGAGCGCGCGACGGGCTCGTGTCTCCGAAACCGAAAAACCGACAGATGAACAATCACTCTGCAACCCGTGCGGCGCGTCTGCTCGCCCTCGCCGATCGGGTCGAGCGCACGATCCGGCGCACCGGTGAACTGGTCGCCTGGTTGGCGCTGGCGATGGTGCTGGTCACCTTCACCGTGGTGGTGCTGCGCTATGTCTTCGACCTCGGCTGGATCGCGCTCCAGGAGTCGGTGACCTATCTCCACGGGCTGATGTTCATGCTCGCCATCGCCTACACCTTCGGTGCCAACGGCCATGTGCGGGTCGATATCCTCTACCAGCGCTGGTCGCGGCGCACCCGCGCCTGGATCGACCTCGGCGGCACCCTGCTGCTGTTGCTGCCGGTGTGCGGCTTCATCCTCTGGCTCGGCTGGGACTACGTGGCCGAGTCGTGGCGGGTGCGCGAGGCCTCGCGCGAGGCCGGCGGACTGCCCGGGGTCTATCTGCTCAAGACACTGATCCTGGTGATGCCGGCGTTGCTGCTGGCCCAGGGGCTGAGCTATGCGCTGCGCAACGCGCTCTATCTCGCCGGTGTCGACTCGGCACTGCCCGCCAGCGAGGGGGAGAGCGCCCGTGTCTGAGCTGATGCCGTTGTTCCTGTTCATCGGGGTGGTGGCGGTGCTGCTGCTCGGCTATCCGGTGGCGCTGTCGCTCGGCGGCACTGCGCTCGCCTTCGCGCTCGCCGGCGAGGCGCTCGGCTGGTTCGACCCGAGCTTCCTCGAAGCGCTGCCCAACCGGCTCTACGGGGTGATCACCAACGAGACCCTGATCGCGGTGCCGTTGTTCGTGTTCATGGGGGTGATGCTCGAGCGCTCGCGCATCGCCGAGCACCTGCTCGACACCATGGCGATGCTGTTCGGCTCGGTGCGCGGTGGTCTGGGGATCTCGGTGACCCTGGTCGGCATGCTGCTGGCGGCGAGCACCGGCATCGTCGGGGCGACCGTGGTGACCATGGGGCTGTTGTCGCTGCCGGTGATGCTCCGGCGCAACTACGACCCGGCGGTGGCCGCCGGCACCATCTGCGCCTCCGGTACCCTGGGGCAGATCATCCCGCCCTCGATCGTGCTGGTGCTGCTCGGCGACGTGCTCTCCTCGGCCTATCAGCAGGCGCAGCTGGAGATGGGGGTGTGGTCGCCCGATACCGTGTCGGTGGGCGATCTGTTCGTCGGCGCGCTGGTGCCGGGGTTGTTGCTGGTCGGGCTCTATCTGCTCTATCAAGTCGGTCTGGCGGTCGTCCGTCCCCAGGCGGTGCCGGCGATCCCCGCCGAGGAGCGGCCCGCCGGTCGTGGCGAGCTGGCGCGTCGCGTGGTCTCGGTGCTGCTGCCGCCGTTGCTGCTGGTGGTGGCGGTGCTCGGCTCGATCCTCGGTGGTCTGGCGACGCCGACCGAGGCCGCCTCGGTCGGCGCCGTCGGTGCCATGGTGCTCGCCGCCGCGCGCCGTCAGCTGTCGCTGACGATCCTGCGCGAGGTGGTGCGCCAGACTGCGACGGTCACCAGCATGGTGTTTCTGATCTTCATCGGCGCGGCGATTTTCTCGCTGGTGTTCCGCGGCTTCCACGGCGACGATCTGGTCACCGAGTTCCTCACCGGGCTGCCCGGCGGCGTGGTTGGCGCCGTGGCGGTGGTGATGCTGGTGATGTTCCTGCTCGGCTTCATCCTCGACTTCATCGAGATCACCTTCGTGGTGGTGCCGATCGTCGGTCCGGTGCTGCTGGCGATGGGGCTCGATCCGGTGTGGCTGGGGGTGATGATTGCGCTCAACCTGCAGACCTCCTTCCTCACCCCGCCGTTCGGCTTCTCGCTGTTCTATCTGCGCGGGGTGGCGCCGCCCGGTGTGGGCACGGCGCAGATCTATCGCGGGGTGCTGCCCTACATCCTGATCCAGCTGGCGATGCTGGCGATGCTGGCGCTGTGGCCGGCACTGGCGACCTGGCTGCCGGGGCTGATTTACGGCTGATCCCGATCCCGGGCACCCTGACCGTTCGGCCCCGCAAGGGCTGAACAGGGTGGGATCGGAGCAGGAGGGGGGACGTAAAGGGGCTCAGTAACTGCTGAGGTGCAGTCGAGCGGTGGCGGCGGACGCCTGGGCGGGGAGTTCGGCGGCGGGGCGACGTGGCAGGTCCTGGTAGAGGGTGTTGTGCTCGTCGCGGAACATCACCCCGACCCCGCCGCCATGGTGATGGACCACGATCGCCGGTATCAGCCAGTGACGACCGAGCGCCTGGAACTCCAGCTCGATCAGGGTGCCGGTGGGCAGGGTGACGTTGCGGACATCCAGGAGCATGCCCTGGTTGGACAGGTTGCGTGCGGTGGCGCTGCAGAAGCGACGCTTGCGGTAGAGGATCTGGACCTGCAGATCGATCGGCAGGCGTGCGCAGTAGCGGCGTTCGACGGACATCGCTGAGCGACTCCATGGGGTTGATGGTCAGGCCATCTTAGTCAGCGATCTTGACGGTGCCGTGACCGGTGAGGTCGGGCGCCAGTTTCTGCCTTCAGCCGCCAGCTTTCAGCTTCCAGCGATCAGCCTCCAGTCGGGCGGGCCGGCGCACATGAGCCGCGGTTGACGGACAAAGACGCTCTTTCGTGTTCGCGGCTCACAATCTCCTGGCCGCTGGCCGCTGGCCGCTGGCCGCTGGCCGCTGGCCGCTGGCCGCTGGCCGCTGGCCGCTGGCCGCTGGCCGCTGGCCGCTGGCCGCTGGCTGCTGGCGGCGCCCCAAAAAAAACCCCCGACGGCCCAGGGGGAGAGGGCTGCGGGGGAGTCGCTTCCCCGGCGAGGGCTGCCGGGCACTGGACCGCTCCCAGGGGGGAGGAGCGGCCTGTATCGCACACGTCGGTTGTGACTGACTATTTTCGTCGGAGTTCCCCGAGGGTGCGTCTCAGTGCGCGGCCTGCCAGTTCTCGCCCACGCCGAGGTCGACCACCAGGGGCACGCGCAGCTCTGCGGCCTGCTCCATGGCGGCGCGGATCCGTGCCCCGACCGCCTCGACCGCGTCGGCGGCGACCTCGAACACCAGCTCGTCGTGGACCTGCATGATCATCCGTGCCGGCGGTCGCTCGCGCTCGATCCAGTCGTCGAGGGTGATCATCGCGCGCTTGATGATGTCGGCGGCGCTGCCCTGCATCGGCGCGTTGATGGCGGTGCGCTCGGCCGCGGCGCGGCGGTTCTGGTTGCGGCTGGCGATCTCGGGGAGGTGCAGGCGGCGGCCGAACAGGGTCTCGACATGACCGTCCTCGTGCGCCTGGGCGCGGATCCGCTCCATGAAGGCATGCACCCCAGGGTAGCGCTCGAAGTAGCGGTCGACATAGTCCTGGGCGGCGGCGCGGCCGATGCCGAGCTGACGCGCCAGACCGAAGGCCGACATGCCGTAGATCAGCCCGAAGTTGACCGCCTTGGCCGAGCGGCGCTGCTCGGCATCGACCGCCTCGGGGGCGATGCCGAGGATCTCGGCGGCGGTGGCGCGATGGATGTCCTGGCCGCTGGCGAAGGCGGCGAGCAGACGCTCGTCGCCGGAGAGGTGGGCCATGATCCGCAACTCGATCTGCGAGTAGTCGGCGGCGATCAGCAGGTTGCCCGGCTCGGCGACGAAGGCGCGGCGGATGCGCCGTCCCTCCTCGGTGCGGATCGGGATGTTCTGCAGGTTGGGGTCGCTCGAGGACAGCCGACCGGTGGCCGCGACCGCCTGATGGTAGGAGGTGTGCAGCCGCCCGCTGTCGGGGTTGACCAACTGCGGCAGCTTGTCGGTGTAGGTCGAGCGCAGCTTGGCCAGACCACGGTGTTCGAGGATCAGCCGCGGCAGCTCGTGGCCCTCGGCGGCGAGCTGTTCGAGCACCGACTCCGAGGTCGAGGGTGCGCCCTTGGGGGTCTTGGCCACCACCGGCAGCCCCTGCTCGTCGAACAGGATGGCGCCGATCTGCTTCGGCGAGCCCATGTTGAAGGGCCGCCCGGCGACCTCGTGGGCCTGGGTCTCGAGCGCCTGGATGCGTACGGCGAGGTCGTGACTGTGGGTGGCGAGCTGGTCGCAGTCGATGCGCACGCCGTGGCGCTCCATGCGCGAGAGGATCGGCACCAGCGGGATCTCGAGATCGCGATAGAGGGCCGCCAGTCCCGCCTCGCTCTCCAGCCGGGGCCACAGGTGTCGGTGCAGGCGCAGCGTCACCTCGGCGTCCTCGGCGGCATAGGGGCCGGCCTGGTCGAGCGGGATCTGGTCGAAGGTGAGCTGCTTGACGCCCTTGCCGGCGATGTCCTCGAAGGCGATGGTGTCACAATCGAGATAGCGCCTGGCCAGCGAGTCCATGTCGTGTCGCCCGGCGGTGCTGTCGAGCACATAGCTCTCGAGCATGGTGTCGTGGGCGATGCCGCGCAGGGTGATGCCGTGACGCGCCAGCACGCTCATGTCGTACTTGAGGTTCTGCCCGACCTTGGCGCGCTCGGGGTCCTCGAGCAGGGGCTTGAGCGTGTCGAGCACCCAGTCGCGATCGAGCTGCTCCGGGGTGCCGGGGCAGGTGTGGGCGAGCGGGACATAGGCCGCGGCGCCCGGCTCGATCGCGAAGGAGACGCCGACGATCTCGGCGCGCATGTAGTCGAGCGCGGTGGTCTCGGTGTCGAAGGCGAACAGCGGCGCGGCGCGCAGCCGCTCGACCCAGGCGAGGAACCCGTCGCGATCGAGCACCACCTGGTAGTCCGCCGCGCCCTGTGGGGTCTCCGGCGCGGTCGGCGCCGGGGCCGTCGGGTCGAGGCGGTCGAGATCGGCGAGCAGCTTGCGCGACTCGATGCGCTCGAACCACTCGCGCAGCCGCTCGCGATCGGGCGTCCCCGGCACCAGTTCGGTGGGGCCGAGCGGCAGCGCGACGTCGCACTTGATGGTGGTGAGCTGGCGTGACAGCGGCAGCTGGTCGAGCGCGGCGCGCAGGTTGTCGCCGACCTTGCCCTTGATGACCGCGGCATTGGCGATCACCCCGTCGAGGTCGCCGTGGGCAGCGAGCCACTTGACCGCGGTCTTGGGGCCGCACTTGGGCACCCCGGGCACGTTGTCGACGCTGTCGCCCATCAGGCTCAGGTAGTCGACGATGCGCGCCGGCGGCACGCCGTACTTCTCCTCCACCCCGGCGGCGTCGAGCAGGGCGTCGGTCATGGTGTTGATCAGGTGCACCCGATCATCGACGAGCTGCGCCATGTCCTTGTCGCCGGTCGAGATCAGGGTGCGGATGCCGGCTGCGGCGGCCTGGGTGGCGAGGGTGCCGATGACGTCGTCGGCCTCGACCCCGGGCACGCACAGTAGCGCCAGGCCCATGGTCTCGATGATGGTGTGCAGCGGTGCGATCTGCTCGCGCAGATCCTCGGGCATCGGCGGGCGATGGGCCTTGTAGTCGGCGTAGAGGTCGTTGCGGAAGGTCTTGCCGCTGGCGTCGAACACCACCGCGAGATAGTCCGGGCGGTAGGTCTCGATGAGCTTGCGCAGCATGTTGAGCACGCCGATCAGCGCCCCGGTCGGCTCCCCCCGCGAGTTGGTCAGCTTCGGCATGGCGTGATAGGCGCGGAACAGATAGCTCGAACCGTCGACCAGGATCAGGGGGTAGGGTGCTGCCATGGATGGGATCTCTCGCGAGTCAGGGTGGATCGGGGCGAAGACGTTAGCATAGCCCGCGCTTCGGACCGCCGGGAGATTGAACCGCCAAGACACGAAGAGCGCGAAGATGAGGAAAGGCTTCCAGCCGCCAGCCTCCAGTGAGGGGGCAGGGTTGTCTCGTCGCGTCGCGGTTAACCGCATACCGACACTGGAGGCTGTTTGCTGTTTGCTGTTTGCTGTTTGCTGTTTGCTGTTTGCTGTTTGCTGTTTGCTGTTTGCTGTTTGCTGTTTGCTGTTTGCTGTTTGCTGGTCGCTGGTCGCTGGTCGCTGGTCGCTGGTCGCTGGTCGCTGGTCGCTGGTCGCTGGTCGCTATCGGTCCGATCGCTCGGATCGATGGGTATACCTACTACTACAGCCGCACATCATTATGGCGGCCCAGCCCCTCGCGCTCGATAATGACAGACCCTGGCCCGCGCCTGATGTCGTCGTCGCCAATCCGACCAGGCGATGACAGCATCAGGCGGGGCGCGTTCGCGCCACAACAGCGCCTCGAGCAGGTGCCGGATCTCAGGGGCGGTCAGTGCGATCCGCCCGGCGACAGCGCCCCCTTTTTCGCCCGTCGTTGCAGCACGACGAGGCAGGCATGGGCCAGCAGCGCAAGGGTGATATGGCGATGCCAAGCCGGCCAGCGGCGCACCTCATACTCGTCGAGCCCACACTGCTGCTTGGCCAGCTCGAAGCCGACCTCGATCGCCCAGCGCTGCCCGGCGACCTTGGCCAGGCGCTCGAGTGTGGCCTCGGCGCGGGGCGCGAAGGCGATGTAGTAGGCCCGCTCCTCGGGGCGGTTGCAGTTGCGCCGCACCCCCAGCCAATGCCCCCAGGCGCGCTCCTCGGCGCTGAGCTGCAGGCGCCACAGCGGCACCCAGGCCCACTCGAAGGTGCGCGCGCCCTTGCTCCCGGCGCCGACGGCGTGGCGCTGCCAGGCCGTCTCTGGCAGCGCCTTGGCCAGTGCCGCGACACGATGGGTCTGCGGGCCATCGAACCACACCGGTTCATTGCCCGCCACGGCGAGCACGAAGGGCTGTTGGCGCGCCTCGAGCCACAGGCGCAGCTTGCGATCCTTACCGTAGACGGCATCGCCCGTCACCCAGCCACAAGGTACCCCGGCATCGAGTGCGCGCTCGAGCATCGTACGCGCCAGGGCTGGTTTGGTCTGGAAGCGGCGTGCCTGCTCCGGGACGCCGGCCTCGGCGCAGCGTGCGGGGTCATTCGCCCAACATTTGGGCAGGTACAGCGCCCGATCGATGAAGGCCGCGCCGTGCCGGCTGGCGTAACACAGAAACACCCCGATCTGACTGTTCTCGACCCGGCCCGCCGTGCCGCTGTACTGGCGCTGCACCCCCACCGAGTGCGTGCCCTTCTTCAAGAAACCGGTCTCATCGACGATCAGCACCGCCTCGGCGTCGCCCACGCGCCTCGACGACATAGGCACGCAGCACCTCGCGCGCCGCCTCGGCGTCCCAGCGTGCCGTGTTGAGCAGGCGCTGCACCCCGTCCGGGCGCCGTTCGCCCAAGGTTTCGGCCAGCTGCCAACCGTTCTTGCGTGGCACTGTCGTCAGCAGCCCTTGCAGATAACCCCGCGCTCGGGCGCGCGGCTCAGGACGACGAAAACACGCCGCCAGGCGCTGATGGATCCTGTCCAGTTCCGTCTCCCAGCCAGAGACCTCGCTGTACTTCATGTTGTTTGAAAACCAAGCCGTTGAGTCCACATATCACAACACAAAATATGCGGCTGTAGTACTACGTTTTGTACGAAAAGTAATGCCTGAGGCATCTACGGATGCAAGCAAGCGTGAACATTGCCGAGAAACTGGCCGCCAACTTGTCGTAACGGGTGGCGATTCGTCGGCAGGACTTGAGCCAGCCGAACAACCGCTCGATGACGTTGCGTTTGCGATAGCTGGGCTTATTGAGTATCCGAGGACGGCCAGGCCTGGGCTTGCGCACGCCCTGGCGCTGCGGGATCACCGGACGGATGCCGCGCCGATCGCAATAGCGGCGTAAGTCGTCGGCATCGTAGCCCTTGTCGGCGAGCAGTTGGCGGCAACGGGTGCGCGGACGACCTCGATGAGCGCTGGGCAAGCGGACCTGATCGAGCAGCGGTTGGGCATGGCGAATGTCGCTGTGCTGGCCTGGGGAGAGCAGAAAGCTCAAGGGAACGCCCTTGGCATCGCAGAGCAGGTGGATCTTGGTCGTCAGGCCGCCGCGACTGCGCCCGAGCGCATGGCTCAGCGGCTCCTGCGGCCCCCCTTTTTTCCGCCGCCAGCGGCGGCGCGCGTGGCACGGATCGAGGTCGAGTCGATCATCCAGGTCTCCAGATCGATCAGCCCATCCTCGCGCAACCGGATGTGCAACCGCTCCAGGACCTTGGTGAAGGTGCCGTCGTCACGCCAGTCGCGAAACCGCTGGTAGACCGTCGACCAGGGACCGAAGCGCTCAGGCAGGTCGCGCCACGCCGCACCCGAGCACAGCACCCAGAAGATGCCGTTGAGCATCAGGCGGTCATCGCGGCGTGGGCGACCGGTACGCTGCGGACGGGAAAACAGATCGGCGATCAGCTCCCAGGCCTCTTCTGGGAGTTCGTAACGTCTCGACATCTGGCCTCTGCTCCTGCAAGAACGAGGTCAGTGTATCAAGCAGGGTTTTCGTACAAAACGTAGTACTACAGCCGCACATTTTTTGTGTTGTGATATGTGGACTCAACGGCTTGGTTTTCAAACAACATGAAGTACAGCGAAGTCTCTGGCTGGGAGACGGAACTGGACAGGATCCATCAGCGCCTGGCGGCGTGTTTTCGTCGTCCTGAGCCGCGCGCCCGAGCGCGGGGTTATCTGCAAGGGCTGCTGACGACAGTGCCACGCAAGAACGGTTGGCAGCTGGCCGAAACCTTGGGCGAACGGCGCCCGGACGGGGTGCAGCGCCTGCTCAACACGGCACGCTGGGACGCCGAGGCGGCGCGCGAGGTGCTGCGTGCCTATGTCGTCGAGGCGCTGGGCGACGCCGAGGCGGTGCTGATCGTCGATGAGACCGGTTTCTTGAAGAAGGGCACGCACTCGGTGGGGGTGCAGCGCCAGTACAGCGGCACGGCGGGCCGGGTCGAGAACAGTCAGATCGGGGTGTTTCTGTGTTACGCCAGCCGGCACGGCGCGGCCTTCATCGATCGGGCGCTGTACCTGCCCAAATGTTGGGCGAATGACCCCGCACGCTGCGCCGAGGCCGGCGTCCCGGAGCAGGCACGCCGCTTCCAGACCAAACCAGCCCCTGGCGCGTACGATGCTCGAGCGCGCACTCGATGCCGGGGTACCTTGTGGCTGGGTGACGGGCGATGCCGTCTACGGTAAGGATCGCAAGCTGCGCCTGTGGCTCGAGGCGCGCCAACAGCCCTTCGTGCTCGCCGTGGCGGGCAATGAACCGGTGTGGTTCGATGGCCCGCAGACCCATCGTGTCGCGGCACTGGCCAAGGCGCTGCCAGAGACGGCCTGGCAGCGCCACGCCGTCGGCGCCGGGAGCAAGGGCGCGCGCACCTTCGAGTGGGCCTGGGTGCCGCTGTGGCGCCTGCAGCTCAGCGCCGAGGAGCGCGCCTGGGGGCATTGGCTGGTGGTGCGGCGCAACTGCAACCGCCCCGAGGAGCGGGCCTACTACATCGCCTTCGCGCCCCGCGCCGAGGCCACACTCGAGCGCCTGGCCAAGGTCGCCGGGCAGCGCTGGGCGATCGAGGTCGGCTTCGAGCTGGCCAAGCAGCAGTGCGGGCTCGACGAATATGAGGTGCGCCGCTGGCCGGCTTGGCATCGCCATATCACCCTTGCGCTGCTGGCCCATGCCTGCCTCGTCGTGCTGCAACGGCGGGCGAAAAAGGGGGCGCTGTCGCTGGGCGGATCGCACTGACCGCTCCTGAGATCCGGCGCCTGCTCGAGGCGCTGTTGTGGCGCGAACGCGCCCCGCCTGATGCTGTCATCGCCTGGTCGGATTGGCGACGACGACATCAGGCGCGGGCCAGGATCTGTCATTATCGAGCGCGAGGGGCTGGGCCGCCGTGAAGATGTGCGGCTGTAGTAGTAGTAGGTGTGGGTCTATAATGGCCGCACAGTCAGTGCTGTGGTGGTGCAGGGATGACCACTAAGGTCGCGGACCTCGGGGCTGTGGTCCTCGTCGCGGAGCAGGGTCGGCCGGAGGGCTGGTCGTACGCCCTCCCGCATTCGGCTCGTCGGAGTCCGCAACACAGGCGTTGAAGCGATGAACCTGCCCAGGAATGTTGGTAAGACCGACCGTCACGTCCGTTTCGCCGCCGGCGGCGTGTTGGTGTTCGGTGGTATTGCCAGCGGTAGCTGGATTTTCAGTGCCATCGGTCTGGTGGTGCTCGCGACCGGTTTCCTCGGCACCTGTCTGGCCTATGTGCCCTTCCATATCAACACCTGCAAGGAAGGCGAGGAGTAAGGCGCTCTCGCACCGGGTCCGGGTTCGCTCTGTCGGCGTCTGGAACGACCCGGCCTGCGGGCCGGATCCGGGCGTCGCCCCAAGGAGCGACGCCCGGAGTCGCCGATCACGGCGTCATCGATGCGCGCCGACTCTGTGCTCGGCTGACCCTTGGGGCACAAGCCCCATCTTCATTTGTCGTCGAAGTGTGCGCGGATGCGCGAGAGTGTGTCGCGGGCGCCGCGCTTGAGTTCGTCCCACTTCTCCTCCGCGTCCTCGCGGATCTCCTCCCAGCGCTCGTCAGCCTCCTCGCGAATCCGCTCGCGTTTCTCGTGTCCGGCCTCCCATTGTGCGCGCAGCTCGTCGATCTGCTGCTGCACGCGCTCGCGTGCCTCGCCCGAGGTCTGGGTGGCCTTTTCCTGCAGTTGCTCGAGGTCGTCTTTCCACGCGTCGAGCTGTTGCTTGAGGTGGCTGAGATAGTCGTCTTTGGTCGGCATCGGTATCTCTCCCGTCGCTGTCTGCAAACCCGGTCGCGGACTCATGCCCGCGCCGTCCCAGTTCGACAGTGGGTCGGCTGAGGCGGCTGTGCAAGACTCGAGCACACGCCCTGATGGGCGCGGGTCAGTGTCCGCCGGTATCGGCCGGGAGGGCCGGTTCACGACAGGCGCCGGCGAGTCGTTGCCACCAGGGGCAGATCTGCGTCTGACCGTGCTCGCGGGCATGCAGCCAGAGTGCGAGGCCTAGGGTGAGCACCAGCGCCAGCACCGCGCCCAGCACCACCCCTGGCCAGTCCGCCCAGTGCCAGTAAGGCGCGAGATAGAAGCCGCCGAGGCTCGCCCCGGTGTAGTAGAACACCAGATACAGCGAGGAGGCGCTGGCGCGTGCCCGGGTGGCCTTGTGGCTGACCCAGCTTGCCGCCTGGGAGTGGGCGAAGAAGAAGCCGACGGCATTGATCAGCAGCCCGCCGATGATCGCCACCAGATGCGGCACCAGGGTCAGCAGGGTGCCGCCGAGCAGCAGCAGGGTGCCGGCGGCCATCGCCAGCGGTTGCGAGCGCCCGCGCGCCAATCGGCCGGAGAAGCTGGCGGCGACGGTGCCGGAGAGATAGGTGAGAAACAGCATCCCCAGCCACATCGGCGAGAGATGGTAGGGCGGGGCGCTCAGTAGAAAGGTGACATAGCTGTAGAGGTTGATGAACACCATGAAGTTGAGCCCGCCGATGAGGTAGGCGCCGAGGATGCTCGGGTTGCGCAGGTGCAGCGCGAGGTCGGCGACCATGGCGCGCGGTCGCGGCGGCTTGGGCTGGAAGCGGCGCGAGGGCGGCAGCAGGATGAGGGAGGCGATCAGCACCGCGAGGCTGAGCAACCCGGCGGTGAGGAAGCTCGCCTGCCAGCCCCACTCGGCGGCGCTCGCGCCACTGAGCAGACGCCCGGCGATGCCGCCGATCGAATTGCCACCGATATAGATGCCGACGGCCAGCAGCAGCGCCTCGTGGTCGAATTCGTCGCCGAGATAAGCCAGCGCCAGCGCCGGCACGCCACCGAGGAAGAAGCCCTGCAGTGCGCGCAGCGCGAGCAGGGTGCCGAAGTCCGGGGCGAGGGCGAGGGCGAGCGCGCAGGCGGTCGCCAGCGCCAGGGTGGTGAACATGATCGCGCGTCGACCGACGGCATCGGAGAGCGGTCCGAAGAGCAGCAGCGACAACCCCAGGGTGAAGGTGGAGACCGAGACGGTCAGACTGGCCTCCAGTTCCGAGATGCCGAGATCGCTGCGCAGCAGCGGCAGCAGCGGTTGCGGGGCATAGAGGTTGGCGAAGATGGCGATCGAGCTGAGACAGAGTGCCAGGGTCGCGCGCCAGAAGGCCGGGGTGCGTGCGGTGATCGGGGGGCTCATTGGAATCCTGAATAGATGGGGCGTGGGTTCATTGTATGAACGCCATGATCTATAAATAAAATAAATTTAAGATATTCGATCGATTTGAAATCGATATGGATTTGAAGCAGCTGCGTTACTTTCTCGCCGTGGTCGAGGCCGGTGGCTTCACCGCTGCCGCCGTTCGGCTCGGTATCGCTCAGCCGGCGCTGAGCATCGCCATCCGCAAGCTCGAGCGCACGCTCGAGCTGGAGCTGTTGCACCGGGGAGCGCGTCGGGTCACACCGACCAGCGAGGGCGAGGTACTGGCCGGGCACGCCCGGGCCTTGCTCGAACGTGCCGAGGCCGCAGAGCTGCAGATGCGCGAGCTGCGCGGACTGCTCAAGGGCGAGGTGCGTATCGGTTTGCCGAGCATCCTCGGGTCCTACTTCTTCCCGCCGTTGCTGATGGCCTTCAAGCATCATCATCCGGGATTGCGGCTGTCGGTGCAGGAAGCCGGTACCCGGAGTCTGCTGGACATGATCCGCGCCGGGGTGCTGGATCTCGGGGTGGTGACCAGCGACGCCGAACTCGACGGTCTCGAGACCCATCCCTTCCTGCGCGAGGAGGTGGTGGTGCACGTCGGACGCTCGCATCCCCTGGCGGCGGTTGAATACGTCGACTTTGCAACCTTGTTCGAACACGATCTGGTAGTCGCACGTAGCGGTTACTTCCTGCGCGAGTTCATCGATCGTCATGCCGCCGCGCTCGGGGTCGAGCCGCGTATCGCCTTCGAGACCAACCTCATCCCGCTCGCCGAGACCATCGTCCGTCAGGGTTTCGGCATCACCTGCGTGCTGCGCATGGTCAGCGAGCAGACCCACGATCCCGAGTTGGTGGCGATCCCCTTCGCCACGCCGGTTCATCTCGATTTCTCGCTGGCGTGGCAGAGCGGTGGCTATCTCTCGCGTGCCGATCGCGCCTTCCTCGACTTCATGCGAGAGCAAACCGCATGGCATGGCGATGGGGCGAGGTGACGGAATTCTTGACGGTGCTGGCCACAGGTTCCGGGCCTATCGCGCCGGCGGGTCCTGTCGCACCGAGGTTTTGGGTCCCAGGGTGGGGCCGCGGTGGTGAAAACGTCGATCTTTTTTACACGAATAGTGTTTTTTTGTTTCGCGATTTCGGCAGTGTCTCGTCTTTTCCTTTTCTTTCAAATGGTTGTCGGGCATGGCCTGCTTTTCGCTTCGGCCGTCTGCGGGGTGGAGTAGCCCCTTCGTCTTAAAGCGATACAGGGAGATGGATCATGTTGACTCGGAAAAGCGCGCTGTTCGGTGCGGCGATCATGATGTCACCGCTTGCCGGCGCTGATGTCATCAATGTCGGCGGGGTATTGTGGGACCCGGATTCGCCGCTCGACATGAAGATGGATAGTAACTTCACCCAGTGGTTCCAGAGCACCAACACCGGCTACGACATGGGGAGCCTGGTGGGCATCAACGCCTCCAACGCCACCTCGATGATGTTCGGCAACTATCTCTACGGCGGCGGCAAGATCAACAACTTCAACGACGCCAACGACCAGACCGGCCAGCCGAACCCCGAGACCCATCCGGCGGACTTCTGCCCGGGCTGTGAGCTGACCTATGAGTTCGGCGGCATCGAGTTCGTCGAGAACACGCCCGGTGGCGGTGACTTCCTCGATCCCACCACCTATACGGTCGACTGGAGCCAGTCGTACTTCAGGATCTGGGTCGATCACAGCCGGAACTTCAACGCCAACAACGACTTCGAGGCCGACCCGGACGAGATGTACGAGGCCGCCGATGGCACACTGTTCCTGGAGGGGACCTTCGAGTCGATTTCCTTCAGCGGTCAGCTCTTCGCCGCGGGCATGCTGTTCAGTAATGCCGGTTCTGCGATGCACGTCACCGGGGGCTTGGCTCAGGACTATTTCGATACCGATCCCCTCACGACACTGGCCGGTACGCCGTTCGATTTCTCCTACACCGCAAGCTCGCAATTCACGGTTGATCTGGCGGGAGGAGCCGACGTCTTCTTCGCCCGTGTCTCGACCGCCGAGCTGCAGGGTGACACCATCAGCATCCCCGAGCCCGGTGCGTTGGCGTTGCTCGGCGCCGGTCTGATCGGTCTGGCGCGGGTGCGGCGGCGTCACGACGCGGCCTGAGGTGAGTGGCTGACGACACCGGGGGGTCAGCTGACACCCCGGTGTCTTGTGGTATGCGGGCAGGAAACAAGCCGACTGAAAAGCAATCGATAATCGTTTTTATTTATAATCTGGCAGTCGTTCGTTGTCCCCGGTCGCAATCCGGGTTTTCACGAGGTGCCAGCCAATGTCCGCGATCCGTTCCCACTGCGCCAGCGATGTCCCCGAGTTGTGGCGGGTCGGGGCGAGGCAGCTCGATGCCCTGGCCCCGCGCGACGGTGGCTGGCGCTGCAGCCGGGTGGGGCTGGCTGGCGGTGAGGCCTGCTTCCGTCTCGCCCGGGTCGCCGAAGGGATCGCCTTCACCCACAGCCGGATCGCGCTGCGCCGTCCGTTGCGTACCCTGATCGAGCCGACGCCCCCGAGCCTGATGCTGGCCTTCGGGCTGAGTGGTGTCAGCCGTTTCGAGCGCCCGGGCGGGTCGGCGCGCATTGTCGCGGGTGATGTCTGGCTGCTGCCCGCCGATCACGCCCCGGTAGAGCGCAGCACCCCGGGTGATGAGGTCGTCGAGATCTTCCTGCTGCGCTTTGCGACCTCCGGGCTGGAGGATGTCGCGGCGCTCGCCGGTCAGGGGCCCAGGCGACTGGCGCGCGCGCTGTCGACCCGCGCCTGGGTCGGCGAGCTGGTCGCCGATCCGCTGGACTCGCCGCTGGCGCGATTGCGCGCCCAAGGGCGTGCGCTGGAGCTGCTGGGGCGCTGGCTCGAACCCTTGGCTGAGTCCGCATCGGTGACCCTGGACGCTGAGCTAACCCGTGCCGAGCGACGTGGCGTTGCACGCGTCGTCGAGCGGTTGCGGCAGGACCCCTTCGCACCCCCCACGCTCGCCGCGCTCGCCGCCGAGGCGGGGATGAGCCACAGTCGGCTCAACCGCTGTTTTCGGCGGGCGCACGGACAGACGGTCTTCTCCTGGCTACGCGAGCAGCGGCTGTTGCGCGCGCGGCGGCTGGTGCGTGAATCACCCGAACTCAGTCTCACCGAGATCGCCCTCGGTTGCGGTTTCAGCAGTGCCAGTCACTTCAGCGCGAGCTTTCGCGCGCGCTTCGGCGAGACGCCGGGAGCCTGTCGGCGCACGCGCTGAGGGCCTCGCGTTCAGCGCTCGATATCCCATGCTCGCCATCTGACAGCCGTGCCTCGTCGTGCCGGGCAGACTGCTGCCATGACCCTTTCACTCGATGTCGTGGTGGCGAATGACGACTCACGTACTCTTTCTCGGGCTGGTGGCCAATGCCTTGGCCCATGCCTCGTTGTTGATCATGCTTCCTGCGCTGGGGCGCGAGATCGGCTGGAGCGACTTGCAGACCGGCGCGCTGCTCAGTCTCTCGGCGTTCGCGTTGATGCTCGTCGCGCCGCTGTGGGGGCGTGTCTGTGAGCGCTGGGGCCGACGCCCGGTGCTGCTGATCGGGCTGCTGGCCGCGGCCTTGTTCCCACTCGGTTTCGCGCTGCTGGTCGATCTCTGGCGCGGCGGCGCGGTCTCGGCGCTGGGGCTGTTCGGTGCCGTGCTGGCGCTGCGGTTGGTTCAGGCGTTGATGAGCGGCGGAGTGATGCCCGCGGCTCAGGCGGTGCTCGCCGATCTCACCAGCGCCGAGCGACGTGCCGGTGGCATGGGGTTGATGGGCGCGGCCTTCGGGCTGGGGACCATCCTCGGTGGCGCCCTGGCGTGGCGTATCGGTGGGCGCGACGCGGTGAGCGCCTTCCTGCTGGTCGGGGCGGTCGCCGGGGTGGCCTGGCTGCTGCTTGCCTGGCGACTCGCCGAGACCGCGCCGGGGCGCCCGAACGCGCGCGGGCAGGATGTCGCGCCGCTGCCGTGGCGGCGGCTCTGGCCCCATCTGCTGGTCACCCTGCTGGGGTTGAGTGTCTACAGCCTGCTGCAACAGGTGACGGCGTTGCGCCTGCAGGACCTGCACGGCCTGACGGCGGGTGAGTCGATCGCTCGTGCCGGTCTGCTGATGATGTCGACCATGGCGGCGATGGTGCTGGTGCAGGGGCTGCTCGTGCGGCGGCTGCAGTGGTCGCCGACCTGGCTGTTGCGCGGCGGTGCGCTGCTCGCGCTCGGCGCGCTGACGCTGACCGCGCTGGCCCCCGATCCGCGCTGGCTGGCACTGGGCATGGCACTGCTCGGCGCCGGATTCGGGCTGCTGTTGCCGGGCAATCTCGCCGGGCTCAGTCTCGGCGCGGGGCCACTGGCGCAGGCCCGGGTGGCCGGGATCAATGTCATGGTGCAGGGGCTGGGAATGACCCTGGGGCCGGTGTCCGGCGCCGCGCTGCACCAGCTCGACCCGCTCGCGCCCTATTGGACGAGCGTTGTCCTGATGACGCTGGTGAGCCTGGTGGCATTGCGAGTGCGTGCGCCGGGTGGCGTGGCGATGGCACCGCATGCTGTCGTCGGGGAGGGCGCACGATGATCGCGCGCCGCACTGATGTGTTCGGCGCCTGCCTGCTGGGCGGGTTGTGGCCGGCGGTGGCGACGTTCGCCGTGGCGGACGACGAGCCGGTGGTGGTGCTGGAGCCGCTGCAGGTCGAGGCCAGGCAGTGGCGCGAGTCGGCGCGGCTGGTGCCGCAGACGGTCGAGGTGTTCGATGGGCGCGATCGGCAGGGGCCGTTGTGGCGGGACTTCTCCGACCTTGCCACGCTCTCGCCCAACACCCAGGTGCAGCAGTCCTCGGTCGAGACCCGGCTGGTGATCCGCGGTGCCACCGCCATCAACACCGGGTTGCAGGATCCGGTGGGCTACTTCGTCAATGACGTGGCCTTGCCGCTGGGCGCGACACAGGCGCCGGCGCTGTTCGCGCTGGAGCGCATCGAGGTTGTCAAGGGGCCGCAGGGAACGCTCTACGGACGTAACACCGAGGCTGGCGCGGTGCGTATCGAGACCCGCAATCCCGAGTGGGCGCCGAGCGCCGAGGCGAGCCTGAGTCTCGGCATGCGTGAGGGCGCCGAGGGGTGGCGCACGCTCGGCGAGACCACCGGGCGGGTGTCGGGCGCGCTGTCGTCGCGCGCGGCCGTCGGGTTGGCCGCTCGTCATGCCGGTGGCGAGGGTCTCCACTACAACCAGTTCGATGGGGATGATGACGGTGGTGCGCGCCAGCGCTGGACCTTCTCCGGTGGATTGGCCCTGGATCTGGCCGCGACGACCAGTCTCAGCCTCAAGAGCGTGATCGAGCGTGACGACCAGGGCAAGCGGCGGCTGCGCTATCTCACCGGCCCGGCCGCCACCGAGCGCTTCGTCACCGACTACGACCTGCCGGCCTGGCAGGACACCAGCAGCGCGGTACATGCGCTACGCATCGATCACGACCTCGCCACCAGCACCCTCAGCGCGATCACCGGTTGGACCGATTATGGCCGCGATTTCCAGATGGATCGTGATGTCAGCTCCCTGGAGACACCGGGTACCCGACTGCGTCAGCGCGATCAGGCGCTGTCGCAGGAGTTGCGCCTGAGTGGTGGCGCGGCCGACGCGAGCGATCCCTGGCGTTGGCTGGTCGGACTCCATGCCTATCGTCAGTGGAGCGATCTGACCTTCGGCGCCGGCAAGCCCTGGGTGGTGCGTCATACCCGGATCAACCAGCAGGGGGTGGCCGGGTTCGGCCAACTCGACTATCGGCTGTCCCCGGCGTGGCGTCTGGGGTTCGGCGCGCGGCTCGAACACAGTGCCCAGGACGGGCGTCAGGTCTATCGGGAGGCGGCGACGACACGTGCCTACGACGCCCGGCTCGACCACGGCGTATTGCTGCCGCGCCTGAGTCTTACCTACACGCCGAGCCAGTCGCTGACCCTGTTCGGCTCACTGGCGCGTGGCTATCTGCCCGGTGGCTACAACTATTCGATGGCCAGTGACCGTGACTCGCTGACCTACGACCCCGAGTACAGCTGGGCGGCCGAGGTCGGTGCCAAGTCGAGCCTGCTCGATGGTCGCGCCGCGCTCGACCTCGCGCTCTTCTACACCCGCACCACCGACAAGCAGCTGCTCGAGTTGCTCCCGGGCGGCGCCACGCGCATCGACAACGCCGCCGAGGCGCGCAGCTACGGCCTGGAGCTGGGGCTGCGGGTCCGACCGGCGCCGGCCTGGACGCTGTTCGCCAACCTCGGTCTGCAGCGTGCCGAGACGACCCGCTACCGGCTCGGCGCGAGCGATCTGTCGGGCAACCGCCTGCCGCTGGCCGCCGCCTACACCTATGCCTTGGGGGTGCGCCACGACAGCGGTGGCGACGGGGTGTTCGCCGAGCTGCGGACACGCGGCTCCGGCCCCTATTATTTCGATGTCCGTAACCAGGTTCGCCAGGACGCGGCGCTGCGGGTCGATGCCGAGATCGGCTATCGCTGGAAGGACCTCTCGATCGCGCTCTGGGGCCGTAACCTGTTCGACGAGGCGGTCTACGAGCGTGCGCTCGCGGTGCCGCGCGGCGTGCTGGTCGAGGACGGCGAGCCGCGCACCATCGGGTTGCGCGTCGGCATGGCTTGGTGAGCGACATGAAGGATTCACGATCGATGTCGTCATCCGCCGTCGCCGCCATGCTCTGCGATCTGCTGCAGGGACCGATCCGTTGGCAGCTGGTCGCCTGCGGGTTCGAGCTGGGGCTGTTCGCGCGGCTCGAGAGCCCGCGCGATGGCGCCGCGCTGGCCACCGAGCTGGGGCTCGACCCGACCCGCGTCACGTTGGTGCTCGATGCGCTGTGCGCCATGGGACTGCTCGACAAGGCGGGCGGGCGCTATGCGCTGACGACGGCGAGCGCGCCCTATCTGCACGATGCCTCGCCGCGCTGCATGCGCGCCATGCTGCTCGGCATGGCGCGACTGCGCCACCAAGGGCTCGATCGGCTGGCGGCGCTGTTGCGCGCCGGTGCCGCGCCGGCGGACACGGCGATGCCCGATCTGACCGACCCGGACTATTGGGCGCGTGGCGTGGCCGGACTGCGTGCCTTCCATCGTGCCCTCGGGGCCGAGGAGATGCTGGCGGTGATCACCGCGTTGCCGGAGTGGCCGCGTCTGCGCCGGGTGCTCGACCTGGGGGCCGGCTCCGAGGTGTTGGGGCTGGCGCTGGCCGAGCGTGCCGAGCGGTTGCGGGTGACCCTGTTCGATCTGCCCGGGAACATCCCTCATATCAGCGCCGCGCTGGCCGAGGCGGGTGCGGCGGCGGCGCGGGTCGAGACCCGTGGTGGCGACTACAACCACGACGCGCTGGGTGAGGGCCATGATCTCGTGTGGAGCGCCATGACCCTCTACTATGCCGCGCCCGATGTGGTCACGTTGCTGCGTCGGGTGCGGCGATCGCTGGCACCCGGCGGGGTCTTCGTCAGTTATCACGAGGGGCTGGAAGGCGCGCGCACCGCGCCCGAGGCGCACGTCGTCGGGCGGCTGCTGCCGGCGTTGCGCGGACAGGACCTGTCGTTCGATCGCGGCGTTCTGGTCGAGGCGCTGTTCGCCGCCGGTTTCGATCAGGTCGAGAGCCGCTGCGTGCCCGCTGCGTTCGGTCCCATGCAGGTCGATATTGCGCGCTGTCGCAACGGTGGTGGGCGTGACTGACGGTTGACCGGGTCGGAGGGGGCTGATAGAACCCGCCCGGTCTGCCGCTGTCATCGGATCGACCGCCATGTCTCTGTCGTCAGTTCTCCCGCCCTCGCGCAGGTCAGCCCTGATCGCCTTCCTCGCCGGTGCCCTGGCGGTGCCGAGCTTCGCGCCCTTCGGGGGCTTTCCGCTCGCGGTGCTCGCCCTGGCGCTGCTGCTGCTGGCGCTGGAGGGGGCGACGCCGCGCGCCGGTTTCTGGCGCGGCTGGCTGTTCGGCGTCGGACTGATGGGGTTCGGGGTGTTCTGGATCCGCATCAGCCTCAACGAGTTCGGCAACATGCCGACGCCGGTGGCGCATCTGCTGACCCTGGTCTTCGTCGCCGCGATGGCGCTCTACTACGGCGTACTCGGCTGGGCATTGCGACGACTGGCCGCCGGGCCGGGCCGGGTGGGCGCGCTGCTCTGCTTCCCGGCGCTCTATGTGCTGCTCGAATGGCTGCGCGGTTGGCTGTTCACCGGCTTCCCCTGGCTCGCGCTCGGCTACGGGCAGATCGACGGACCACTGGCCGGTTGGCTGCCGCTCGTCGGCGTCCATGGCGCCTCGCTGGTGGTGGCGCTCTCGGCCGGACTGCTGTGGTGGTCGGTGCGGCGTGCGCGGGGCCGGGGGCGGGCGCTGGCGCTGACGGCGTTGGTCGCGCTCTGGGGCGGTGGCTGGACGCTGGCGCAGCTCGACTGGACCCAGCCCGAGGGCGCGCCGCTGCGCGCGAGCGTGGTCCAGGCCAACATCCCGCAGGCGATCAAGTGGAACCCGGAGACGGGACCGGCGACGGTGCGCGCCTATCTCGAACTCACCCGCGATCATCTCGACGCCGACGTGGTGGTGTGGCCGGAGACCGCGCTGCCCGATTTTCTCGATGTGTTGCGCGCGCCCCTGATCGACCCGCTGGCCGCGCGCGCGAGAGAGACCGGCACCGAGATCGTGCTCGGCGTCCCGGTGCGCGAACCCGGCGGTGGTCGTTACTACAACGCGTTGCTCGCCATCGGTAGCGTCGAGGATCGCTACTTCAAGCGAAATCTGGTGCCCTTTGGCGAGTTCCTGCCGTTCAAGGCCTGGCTGGGGCCGCTGATCGCCTGGTTCGAGGTGCCGATGTCGGACTTCAGTCGCGGCGAGGCGGCGCGCCCGCTGCTCCAGGTCGGTGCCCATCCGGTCGGTGCCTCGATCTGCTACGAAGATGCCTTCGGCGCCGAGCTGATCGAGGCGCTGCCCGAGGCGCGCTATCTGATCAACGTCAGCAACGACGCCTGGTTCGGCGACTCGCTCGCGCCTCATCAACATCTGCAGATCGCCCGCGCCCGCGCCCTCGAGAGCGGGCGCGACCTGCTGCGCGCGACCAATACCGGGATCTCGGCGATCATCGACCATCGGGGCCGGGTGATCGAGCGCGTCCCGGCCTTCGTGCGCGGTGGCGCCAGCGCCGAGATCCAGCCGCGCGTCGGCGCCACCCCCTTCGCGCGCCTCGGCAACGCCTCGGTCGTCGTCCTCGCCGCGCTGATGCTCGTCCTCGGCATCGCGCTGGCGCGGCGTTGAGCCGCCAGGATTGAACCGCGAAGACACGAAGGGCGCAAAGGGGATCGAGCAGCCAGCGATCAGCTTCCTGTCGCCAGTGGGTGGGCGACCTCGAAGATCGTGCCAATTTCCATCAGTTGTCGGCTAGCGGTGAGCGTGTGTTTCCGGCGCCGGTGCTCGAGGGCAGGCAGCTATTGGCGGCTGAAGGCTCTTCTCTCCTTCGCGACCTTGGCGTCTTTGCGGTTTGATTCCTGTGGCCTGAACTTGCGATGGGCGTGGTCCCGGCGGTTATCATTGGCGCCATGTCCCGCTGCAGGTGATCGTCGTGCAGGCCCTAATCATGTTCTTCGCCGAGCTGTGCTGGCTGCGTCGCACGCCGCAGCAGCTCCCGGCCTCGGAAGCCTTGTTCGTTGTCGTGTTGCTGGCCGATCTGTTGGCCGGAGTGCTGGTGGGAGTCTCGGCGGGGATCGCCTGGTGGCCGAGTCTGCTGCAGGCGCTGGCCGAGATCGCGCTGACCCTGGCCGTGCTCTATGTCGCGTTGAGCACGATGCGCCATCCCCGACGTTTCCTGCAGACGGCGACTGCGCTGCTCGGTACCGGCGCGTTGCTCGGGTTGCTCGCGCTGGTGCCACTGGGGTTGCAGCCGACCGATGGTCGCGAGACCGAGCTGGCCGCGCTCGGCGCCCTGCTGTTCCTCGCCCTGGTGGTGTGGAGCCTGGTGGTGACCGGGCACATCCTGCGCCACGCCTTCGTCATCGGCCTCGGTCAGGGGGTGGCCGTCGCGCTGGCCTTCGAGCTGTTCGCGGTGGCGCTGATCGGCGCGCTGTTCGGCGGCGGCTGAGCGCCGTTACCGCTGAATCCTCGTGCGGGCCGGCGCGGCCCGCGTCCTCGTCGTTCGGGAGAATCGTCTCGCATGCATCTGCACATCCTCGGTATCTGCGGCACCTTCATGGGCGGGGTGGCGCAGCTCGCGCGCGCCCTCGGTCACCGGGTGACCGGCTCCGATGCCAATGTCTATCCGCCGATGAGCACCCAGCTCGAGGCGGCCGGGATCGAGCTGATGGAGGGCTATGACGCCGCGCACCTCGATCCCGCCCCCGACGTGGTGGTGGTCGGCAACGCGATGCGGCGCGGCATCCCCGCGGTGGAGGCGATGCTCGATCGTGGCTTGCCTTACTGCTCCGGCCCCGAGTGGCTGCGCGAGCACCTGCTGCGCGAACGCTGGGTGCTGGCGGTGGCCGGCACCCACGGCAAGACCACCACCGCGAGCATGCTCGCCTGGGTGTTGGAGGAGGCGGGGCTCGCTCCGGGGTTCCTCATCGGTGGGGTGCCGCGCGACTTCGACGTCTCGGCGCAACTCGGTGAGTCGCCCTTCTTCGTCGTCGAGGCCGATGAGTACGACACTGCCTTCTTCGACAAGCGCTCGAAGTTCGTCCACTACGGACCGCGTACCCTGATCCTCAACAATCTCGAGTTCGATCATGCCGACATCTTCGACGATCTCGGGCAGATCCAGCGTCAGTTCCACCATCTGGTGCGCACCGTACCCGGCACCGGCCTGATCCTCCGCCCGGACGGCGACGCCGCGCTCGAGACGGTGCTGGGGATGGGCTGCTGGACACCGACCGCGCGCTTCGGCGGCGACGGCGAGTGGCGCGCCGAGCTGCTCGCGGCCGACGGTTCGCGCTTCGGCGTGTTCCATCACGGGCAGCCGGTCGGCGAGGTCGACTGGGCGCTGACCGGTCGGCACAACGTCGACAACGCCCTGGCGGTGATCGCTGCGGCGCGTCACGCCGGGGTGGTCCCGGCGCAGGCGCTGGCGGCGCTGAGCCGCTTCGGCGGGGTGAAGCGGCGCATGGAGCTGCGCGGCGAGGTCGGCGGGGTGCGGGTGTTCGACGACTTCGCCCATCACCCGACGGCGATCGCCACCACCCTCGACGGGTTGCGCCAGCAGGTCGGCGCGGCGCGCATCCTCGCGGTGCTCGAACCGCGCTCCAACACCATGCGCCTGGGGGTGCACAACGCCGCCCTGGTCGACTCGCTGGCCGCCGCCGATCGCGTCTATGTGCACGCCCCGGCCGATCTCGGCTGGGACGCCGGCGCGGTCTTCGCCGGGCTCGGCGAGCGCGGCGCGGTACTCGATTCGGTCGCGGCGATCGTCGCGCGAGTGGGTGCCGAGGCGCGCCCCGGCGATCAGGTGCTGGTGATGAGCAACGGCGGTTTCGGTGGGATCCACCAGCGTCTGCTCGATGCCCTCGGGCGTGCCCGCGCGTCGTGACCACTTCCAGCGCACGGCAACCACTCAGTCAATCACGGGAAGATGCATCGATGACCCATGTTCCGAGCCAATGGCCGCAGACCGTCGCGGTGGCGCTGACCGGTGCCTCGGGGGCGCAGTACGGGCTGCGTCTGATCGAGACCCTGGTCGGCGCCGGGATGCGCGTCTATGTGATGGTCTCGCAGGCGGCACAGGTGGTGCTGCAGATGGAGCTGGGGCTGGAGGTGCCCTCGCGACCGGCCGAGGCCGAGCGCTTCTTCAGCGATCGCTTCGATGCCGAGGTCGGTCAGCTGCGGGTGTTCGGTCGTCAGCAGTGGACGGCGCCGGTGGCCAGCGGTTCCAACCCGCCCGATGCGATGGTGGTCTGTCCTTGCACCACGGGGACCCTCGCCAATCTCGCCGCCGGCATCTCCAACTGTCTGATCGACCGCGCCGCCGATGTCGCGATGAAGGAGCGGCGCAAGCTGATCCTGGTGGTGCGCGAGACGCCCTATACCAGCATCCACCTGGAGAACATGCTCAGCCTGTCGCGCAACGGGGTGGTGATCATGCCCGCCAGCCCCGGTTTCTATCACCGTCCGCAGCGCGTCGAGGCGCTGGTCGACTTCATGGTGGCGCGGGTGCTCGATCATCTCGGTGTCGAGCACGATCTGCTCGAGCGCTGGGGACGGGAGCTGGAGGAGTAGCGCGCCCCCTCGGGGCGGGGGGCGTGCAGTGACGTGATTGCGCGCCCGGTGCTGGGCGCGCTTTGGGGTCAGACCCCGAGCAACAGCAAGGCCGGGTCCTCGAGCAGCTCCTTGATCGCGACCAGGAACTGCACCGCCTCGCGGCCGTCGATGATGCGGTGGTCGTAGGTGAGGGCCAGATACATCATCGGCGCGATGACGATCTCGCCGTTCTCCACCACCGGGCGCTCCTGGATCTTGTGCATGCCGAGGATGCCGCTCTGCGGCGGATTGAGGATCGGCGTCGAGAGCATCGAGCCGAACACCCCACCGTTGGTGATCGAGAAGGTGCCGCCGGTCAGCTCCTCGTAGCTCAACGAGCCGCTCTCGGCCTTGGTGGCGAACTCGGCGATGCCGCCCTCGATGTCGGCCATGGTGAGCTGGTCGCAGTTGCGCAGGATCGGCACCACCAGACCGCGCGGCGAGCTGACCGCGATACCGATGTCGTAATAGCCGTGGTAGAGGATGTCCTCGCCGTCGACGGTGGCGTTGAGCACCGGGTAGCGCTTGAGCGCTTCGACCGTGGCCTTGACGAAGAACGACATCAGCCCGAGCCGCACTCCGTGCTGCTCCTCGAAGCGGTCCTTGTAGCGCTTGCGCAGGGTCATCAGCGCCGACAGGTTGACCTCGTTGAAGGTGGTCAGCATGGCGGCGTTGCGCTGCGCCTCGAGCAGCCGCTCGGCGATGCGCGCGCGCAGTCGGGTCATTGGCACGCGTTGCTCGGGACGTCCGGCCTCGCCGGTGAGGCTCGGCGAGGCCGGCGCCTGCTGCTCGAGCAGGTGCTCGTCGGTGGCCTCCGGGGCCTGGCGCTCGCGCTCGTCGAGGAAGGCGATGACATCGGCCTTCTGCACCCGGCCGTCCTTGCCGCTGCCGTGGATCTGGCTGGGGTCGAGCGCCATCTCCTTGACCAGTCGGCGCGCCGCCGGGGTGATGATCGGCTCGTGCGCGGGCGCCGGCTCCGGCGCGGCGGCCGGAGGCGTCTGGCGAGTCGGCGCCGCTGGGGCCGACTTGGCCGGCGCCGTCTTGGGGGCTGCCGGCGCGCTCGGTGCGGCGCCTTCGGCGATCACTGCGAGGACGGTGTCGAAGGTGACCAGCTCACCCTCCTTGGCCTTGATCTCGCCCAGGACGCCGTCCGCCGGCGCCGGGACCTCGAGCACCACCTTGTCGGTCTCCAGGTCGACCAGGGTCTCTGCCCGTGAGACGCGCTCGCCGGGCTGCTTGTGCCAGGTCAGCACAGTGGCGTCGGCGACGGACTCGGGGAGGGCGGGTACGCGGACTTCACTCATTGTGGCGGGATCCTTCTGTTCATGCTCGGGTTGAAACGACCGCTCAGCGCCTCGTCGATCAGGCGCTCGTGCTGCTCGACATGGGCCGCGCGATGGCCGACCGCGGGGGCGGCGGAGGCCGGGCGTCCCACGTAGTAGGGGCGCTTGCCGTCCTGGATCAGACAGTGGAAGCGGTGCTTGATCTGGTCCCAGGCGCCCTGGTTCTGCGGCTCCTCCTGACACCAGACGATCTCTTCGGTATGCGCGTAGGTCTCGATCACCTCGGCGAACTGACGCTTGGGGAAGGGGTAGAGCTGCTCGATGCGGACGATGGCAACATTGCCCAGGCCACGCGCGCGACGCGCCTCGAGCAGGTCGTAGTAGACCTTGCCGCTGCAGAACACCACGCGCTCGACCTCGGCCGGGTCGATCGTGTCGACCTCGGGCAGCAGCGGCTGGAACTGGCCGCTGGCCAGTTCCTCGAGCGAGGAGCCGGCGAGACGATGGCGCAGCAGGCTCTTGGGGGTCATCACCACCAGCGGCTTGCGATAGTCGCGGACGATCTGACGGCGCAGCAGGTGGAAGATCTGCGCCGGGGTGGTCGGGGTGCAGACCTGGATGTTGTGTTCGGCGCAGAGCTGGAGGAAGCGTTCGAGCCGGCCCGAGGAGTGCTCCGCACCCTGGCCCTCGAGCCCGTGCGGGAGCAGCATCACCAATCCACAGAGCAGTCCCCACTTGGTCTCGGCCGAGGTGATGAACTGGTCGATGACCACCTGGGCGCCGTTGGCGAAGTCGCCGAACTGCGCCTCCCACAGCGTCAACGCGTGCGGCTCGGCGGTGGCGAAGCCGTACTCGTAGCCGAGCACCGCCTCCTCGGAGAGGATCGAGTCGATGGCGATGAAGGCGCCCTGGTTGGGGCCGAGGTGTTGCAGCGGGGTGTAGGACTCGCCACTGTGCTGGTCGTGGATCTTGGCGTGACGGTGGAAGAAGGTGCCGCGCCCGGCGTCCTGGCCGGAGAGACGCACCGGGGTGCCGGCGTCGAGCAGGCTGGCGTAGGCGAGGTTCTCGGCAAAACCCCAGTTGGCGAGCTGATCGCCCTGGGCCATCTTGCGCCGTTCGTCCCACAGCTTGGCCACTCGCGGGTGGAGCTTGAAACCCTCGGGGACGGCGAGCAGACGCTCGGCGAGTGCGCGCAGCTGCTCGATCGGCACCCCGGTGTCGACATCCTGCTCCCAGTGCTGGTCGCGACAGAAGTGCCAGTCGACCCGGTGGGCGTGATCGAGCCCGCAGAGCACCGGGCGGGCGACCACCGCGCCTTGTTCCATGGAGTCACGGTAGTCGGCGACCATGGCCTCGGCCTCCTCGCGCTCGATCACGCTGTCGCCGATCAGGCGCTCGGCATAGACCGCGCGCGGGGTGGGGTGCTGACGGATCTTCTGATACATCATCGGCTGGGTGACTGCCGGCTCGTCGGCCTCGTTGTGACCGAGACGACGGTAGCAGACCAGATCGATGATGACGTCCTTGTGGAACTGGTTGCGGAAGTCGAGCGCCATGCGGGTGACGAAGATCACCGCCTCGGGGTCGTCGCCGTTGACGTGGAACACCGGCGCCTGGACCATCTTGGCGACATCGGTGCAGTAGAGCGTCGAGCGGGTGTCGAGTGGGTGGCTGGTGGTGAAGCCGATCTGGTTGTTGATGACGATGTGCACGGTGCCGCCGGTGGCGTAGCTGCGCGTCTGCGACAGCTGCAGCGTCTCCATCACCACGCCCTGACCGGCGAAGGCGGCATCACCATGGATCAGTACCGGCAGCACCTGATCGCCGGTGCGATCGCGACGGCGGCGCTGGCGCGCGCGCACCGAGCCCTCGATCACCGGGTTGATGATCTCCAGGTGCGAGGGGTTGAAGCCGAGCACCAGGTGGACGATGCCGCCGGGGGTGTCGATGTCGGTGGCGAAGCCCATGTGGTATTTGACGTCGCCGGCCATCTTGCGCGAGTCCATCGCCACCCGGCCCTCGAACTCGGCGAAGATGTCCTGCGGCGGCTTGCCGAAGATGTTGGTGAGCACGTTGAGCCGGCCGCGGTGGGCCATGCCGATGACCACCTCCTTCTGGCCCTTGCGCCCGGCGCGCTGGATCAGCTCGTCGAGCAGCGGGATGAGCGCGTCGCCGCCCTCGAGCGAGAAGCGCTTCTGGCCGACATAGCGCTGATGCAGATACTGCTCGATGCCCTCGGCGGCGGTGAGCAGGGTGAGCAGCCAGCGCCGCTCCTGGGTGTTGAGCTCGGGGGTGGCGCGATAGCCCTCGAGACGCTTCTGGATCCAGCGTTTCTCGAGGGTGTTGGTGATGTGCATGTACTCCGAGCCGACGGTGCCGCAGTAGATCTGCTCGAGCATCTCGAGGATGTCGCGCAGCGGCATGCGGTCGGGGGCATAGAGCGACCCGGTGTGGAACACCTGATCCATGTCGCCCTGGTCGAGATTGTGATAGGCAGGATCGAGATCGGCGATGCGCCGCTGCTCGCGCAGGGTGATCGGGTCGAGGTCGGCGACCTGATGGCCGCGGTAGCGGTAGCCGTTGATCAGGCTGAGCACCGCGTACTGTTTCTCGGCGGCAGCCGGTTCCAGGTGCTCGATCGAGCGGGTGCGCGCGCGTGAACGACTCTCCTGCGCCAGACGCAGGAAGTTCTCGCGCACCGGTCCGTGCGGGACCTCGTTGGCGGCCTCCTTGCGCATGGCGTCGAAGCGCTCCCGCCAGGCCAGGTCGACGCTCTCGGGGTCTTGCAGATAGCGTTCGTAGAGATCCTCGATGAAGGCCGCGTTGCCTCCATAAAGCGCGCCGGAACTCCGGAACAGTTCTAGGATTGCGCTCATGCTGTGTCTTGATCCGCCTTTGATAGAATGGTCCTGAGTCGAAGCCGGTTCCTGAGTGGCTCCGCAATGGCGACGCCTCGAGCACGCCGCCGCGTCAGCCACGGCGTGTCGTCGGGTCGGTGACGTTCTGGGTCGCGGGGTGCCAGACAGCCGCGGCCGAGGCCGCTCCGAGGTCCGTGATACATGGAAGCCGTGGGCGCTGTGCGTCTCGGGACCCGCTCCGAGGTCCTCGCCAGCCCCCGGTCGGACATGTCTCACGGAAGATGCTTCCCACATCCCCCTAATACCATATCACCGGAGCCGGTGAACACGACTCTTTGACGGCGGGACCCCGAGTCCCTGCCCGGAGCCTGGTGCGAGATGGCGTATCGAAAACCCGATGCTCAGACACAGACGCGGCATCGGCGCCGCCTCCAGATCGCGCGTCTCGAGGCCGATCTGGCCTACTTTCAGGCGCGTCTGGAACTGTTGCGCGCGCCTCGCAGCGCCAACCAATTGGCCCAGCGCAAGGCGTTCAAGATGCTTGCCGAGGTGCTCGCGCGGCGCATCCGGCGAGCCCGGCAGAAAGTGAAGGAGGGCCGTTGAGTGTGTACTCTGGTGATGTTGCGCCGTCCCGGCGAGGACTGGCCGCTGCTGCTCGGTGCCAACCGTGACGAGCAGCGAGCGCGCCCGGCGCGTGCGCCCGCACGGCATTGGCCGGATCGTCCCGAGGTGTTCGCCGGACTCGACCTGGTCGGCGAGGGCAGCTGGCTGGGGGTCAACGATCATGGTCTGGCGGCGGCGGTGCTCGATCGCCGTGCCAGTCTCGGTCCGGCTCCGGGCAAGCGCAGCCGTGGCGAGCTGGTGCTCGAGGCGCTCGATCACGCCGAGGCCGATGCCGCCGCCGAGGCGCTCGCCGACCTCCATCCCGCGGCCTATCGCCCCTTCAACCTGGTCGTCGCCGATCCGCGCGCGGCCCATTGGCTGCGCCATGACGGCGATGGCAGGATCGAGGTCACGCCGATCCCGGCCGGACTGCACATGCTCTGCGCCGGTGAACTCGACGATCCGGGCGATCCGCGCATCGCCGCACAGCTGTCGCGGTTTCGCGATGCCGAGCCGCCGGATCCGGCGCGCGGCGACTGGGACGACTGGCAGCGACTGCTCGCCGGGCGCGAGCCGCTGGCGGGTCTGGCGCCCGAGGCGGCGATGGTGCAGTGTCGCGCCGACGGTTTCACGACCCGCTCGAGTGCGCTGATCGCCATCCCCGCCCACCCCGGGTTCGGGGCCTGGCCGCACTGGTTGCATGCCGAGGCCGACCCGGTGCCCGAGACCTTTCGCCAGCTGTTGCCCGAGCCGACTCGTTCACGTCCCAATTGACAGGGATCATCGCAGTCGCACCGCGAGGGTGAGAGCGTCACTGTGCCGAGCCGCCTCGCTGTGACACAATCATGCGCCGTCCGCGCATCGCCCGGCGGGCGACGGCGCTATCCATCAAAGCTCTAGTCCTCAGGACCGAACATGTCGAATTGCATCCGTATCGCCACCCGCAAATCCCCCCTGGCCATGTGGCAGGCCGAGCACACCGCGGCGCTGCTCAAGTCGCTCCACCCCGGTCTCGAGGTCGAGATCGTGGGCATGACCACCAAGGGCGACCAGCTGCTCGACTCGCCGTTGTCGAAGGTCGGTGGCAAGGGGCTGTTCGTCAAGGAGCTGGAACAGGGGATGCTCGAGGGGACGGCCGATATCGCGGTGCACTCGATGAAGGACGTGCCGGTCGAGTTCCCCGAGGGGCTGCACCTGGCGGTGATCATGGAGCGCGAGAACCCCTACGACGCCTTCGTCTCCAACAACTACGAGGGCCTCGCCGACCTGCCCGAGGGCGCGGTGGTCGGCACCTCGAGCCTGCGTCGCGAGTGCCAGCTTGCCGATCGTCGTCCCGACCTCCAGATCGAACCGCTGCGCGGCAACGTCAACACTCGTCTGGCCAAGCTCGACGGTGGTCAGTATGACGCCATCATCCTCGCCGCCGCCGGTCTGATCCGTCTTGGCTTCGAGTCGCGCATCCGCAGCTGCATCGACCCGGTCGACAGCCTGCCGGCGATCGGCCAGGGTGCCATCGGTATCGAGTGCCGTATCGACGATCAGCGCGTCCACGACTTGATCGCGCCGCTGGCGCACCGCGACACCACCGACCGGGTGCTCGCCGAGCGGGCGATGAACGCGCGCCTCAACGGTGGCTGTCAGGTGCCGATCGGCGGCCACGCGGTGCTCGACGGCGATCAGCTCACCATCAAGGGCTTGGTCGGCACCACCGACGGCAAGCGCATCCTGCGCGCCGAGGCCACTGGCCCGCGCGCCGAGGCCGAGGCGATCGGTCTGCGCGTGGCCGAGGACCTGCTCGGCCAGGGCGCCGGCGAGATCCTCGCCGCGCTGCATGAGTCGCACTGAGATGGCCGGTTGCGATCTCGGTGGTCGCGGCGTCCTGGTGACGCGTCCGGCGGCGCAGGCCGACGGGCTCTGTGCGCTGATCGCCGAGGCCGGTGGCCGGCCGATCCGGTTGCCGACCATCGAGATCGTGCCTCCCGTCGATCCGGCGCCCGCGCGGACGCTGCTGCGCGCCGACTGGGACCTGCTCTACTTCGTCAGCGTCAATGCCGTCGAACAGGCGCTGGCGCTGGTCCCTGCGGCGCACTGGCCGCGCGCGGCGCGGATCGCCGCGGTGGGGCGGGCGACGGCCGAGGCGCTGGCCGCGGCCGGTCGCGCGCCCGATCTGGTGCCCAGCGACAGCTACGACAGCGAGACCCTGTTGCGTCACCCGGCGCTCGCCGAGATGGCCGGGCAACGGGTGCTGATCGTGCGCGGCGACGGTGGCCGTGCGGTGTTCGCCAACGCCCTCGTCGAGCGTGGCGCCGAGGTGGCCTTTGCCGAGGTCTATCGGCGGGTGTGCCCGGCGCACGACGTCGCCGCGCTGTTGCGTGACTGGGACGCTGAGGTGGGGCTGGCGCTCGCCACCAGTAACCGGGTGCTCGACAACCTCGTCGAGCTGATCGGTCCGGCCGGTCGCGCGCCGCTTCTCGCCACCCCGCTGGCGGTGATCGCCGAGCGCACCGCGCGCCATGCCGGCGAGATCGGTTTCGCGCGGGTCGAGGTCGCCGATCGTGCCGACGATCCGGGCATGCTCGCCGCACTGTGCCGGCTCTGCGCCGTGCGCTGAGAGACGATCGACCCATCCGGCGGGGCCGTCCGGTCCCGCCGATCCACCCGCACCCCAATCGATCCCCCGCCGACCCGAGCGCCCTCGCTTCTGGCCGTGGGTGAGACCTTCATTGTTCGTCGGCCGGCGCGTTCGCGTCGCCTCCAGCGATCACCCCGTCGCGCTGCATCCGTGACACCGTCGCCGCGATCAGGTCGCCGATGGTGGTCTGCTCCGAGTCGGGCGCGAGTGGCGCCGAGCGGCCCGACCACACCAGATGGGCGTCCTCGGCGTCATAGAGGCTGGTTTCCAGGCGCAGCGTGTGCTCGCGGGCATAGTAGTCGGCGCCGCTCACCGCCTGATGGACTCGGGTGTAATAGGGGTAGAGTCTGCCGTCCTCGGCGAGTCGGACATGGCTGAAGGGGTTGATGCCGCCGTCGCCGGGCTCGTCGCAACGCAGATGGATCACCACCACACCGGCCGCGCTCGAGCGCCCGATCGCCGCGCGCAGCGCCTTGCCGCGGGTGACGTCGGCCTCGGCGAGCAGGCGGTGCCCGGGCGTGACCTCGAGGCCGCGCTGGCGCAGCTCGCGCGCGAAGTGCTCCTCGTAGGCGCGGCGCACCAGCGCGCTGTCGGCGACGCCGAAGACCACCAGGCTGGGGTAGTGGGGCGTGGGGGTGGCGAGGTCCTGCCAGGTCGAGACGATGCGTGCCGGGGTACAGGCGGTCGTCAACAGGGTGGCGAGCAACAGCGGGACAAATGACAAGACGACACGCATCGGGCGGGCTCCTCGTGAGCGACGGACGGAAAGGAACGGGAGTGTCGCCGCTCAGAGGCGTTGTCGACAAGCGTGTCTGCGCTCAGTTGCCGTGACTGGTGTCGACGAAGGCATCGGTGAACAGTGCCGCCGGGTCGAGGCCGCGGGCGAGCAGCGCGGGGCGGGCGTGCTCGATCATCGCCGGCGGGCCGCTGATGTAGACCTGGTGGCCGGCGAGGTCGGGGAAGTCCTCGATCACCGCCTGATGGACCAGTCCGCGGCGCCCGTCCCAGTCCGGCTCGGGCTCGGAGAGCACCGCCTGGTGGCCGAACCAGGGGTGCTCGGCGGCCCAGCGCGGGGCGAGGTCGGGGAGGTAGAGATCGGCGCGGGTGCGGGCGCCGCGATAGAGCAGCAGCGGGCGCTGCTGGCCGCGGGCGATGGCGTCCTCGATCATCGACTTGAGCGGGGCGAAGCCGGTGCCGCCGCCGATCAGGATCGCCGGCGCCGTGCTCGTGGGATCGAGCCCGAAGTCGCCGAGCGGGGCCTGGACGCGCAGCAGCGCGCGCTCGCCGAGGCGCTCGAAGACCTCGGTGGTGAAGCGTCCGCCCGGTACCCGACGGATGTGCAGTTCGAGATAGGGGCTGAGCGCCGGGGCGCTGGCGAAGGAGAAGGCACGGCGGCTGCCGTCGCGCAGCAGCACGTCGAGATATTGTCCAGCGCGAAAGCGCAGCGGGTCGTGATCGGGGAGCTTGAGGCTGAGCCCCATCACCTCGGGGGCGAGCCGCTCGATGCGCTCGACCCGGCAGGGCAGGGTGCGCACCTGTTGCGGCTCCTCGGGCCGGGGGCGCGCCGGCAGGTCGAGATGCAGGTCGCTGCGGGGGACGGCGCGGCAGGTCAGACACTGCTCGGCGCCGAGCCCGGCGAGCGCCGGCGGCGTGCCGCCGGGGTAGTCGATCTCGCCGGCGGCGAGGGTCACGGCGCAGCTGCCGCAACGCCCGTCGCGACAACCGTGGGGCAGAGCGATGCCCTGGCGCAGCGCGGCGTCGAGCACGGTCTCGCCTGGCTCGGCGCTGAAACGTGGTCCGTCGGCGTCGATACTGATCTGAAATCCCATGGTCCCGACCGTCTTGCAATCCGTCCTGCTCGCCGCCGATAGTGTCACCATCGATAACCCATGCGGAGTACGACAGGGTGAAGTTGATCCTTGGATGTGGATATGTGGGCACCCGGCTGGCGCGCCAATACCAGGCCGCGGGCGAGTCGGTCACCGGGGTGGTGCGCAGCGAACAGGGGCAGGCGCGGTTGCGTGCGGCGGGGATCGAGGCGGCGCGGCTGCCGCTCGGCGAGCCCGATGTGCTCGACTCGCTCGACTGGGCCGGGGCCGAGGTCTTCCATCTCGCGCCGCCGCCGGGCGAGGGGCGAGAGGACGGCGTTACCCGCGCCCTGGTCGAGCACTTCGCGCGCGTCGGCGATCCGCGTCGGCTGGTCTATGTCAGCACCACCGGGGTCTATGGCGACTGTGACGGGGCCTGGGTCGACGAGTCGCAGCCGTTGCGCCCGGTGGCCGATCGCGCCTGGCGGCGTCTCGACGCCGAGTGCGTGCTGCGCGAGTGGCGTGCGCGCAGCGGCGGCGAGCTGGTGATCCTGCGTGTGGCCGGGATCTATGGCCCCGACCGGTTGCCGCTGGCGCGACTGCGCAGTGGCCAGCCGCTGGTGCGGGCCGAGGAGGCGCCGTACTCCAACCGTATCCATGTCGACGATCTGGTCGCCACCTGCCGGGCGGCGATGGCGCGCGGTGGCGACGGCGAGGTCTACAACGTCAGCGACGGCCGCCCGAGCACCATGACCGAGTACTTCCGCGCGGTGGCCGCCGCCGCCGGGCTGGCGCGCGCGCCCGAGCTGCCGCTGGCCGAGGCGATGGGTCAGCTCTCGGCGGGGATGCGCTCTTACATGGCCGAGTCGCGCCGACTCTCCAACCGCAAGCTGTGCGAATCGCTGGGGGTCGAGCTGCGCTATCCGGACCTCGAGGCCGGGCTGCGCGCGGCGCTGGCCGAGGCGTCCTGAGGGCGGGCTGCTATGCTTGGCGGTGGCCGACCGGGCGCAGGCCGAGGTGTCTGACACCAGGGAGCCGGGGCGCGATGCCGTGCCCCGGCAGTGGCGCCCGTATGCGTAACCATCCGGAGGACCCGTGATGAGATCGACCCCATCGCTTCGTCAGCGGCTGCTCACCGCCTGTCTGCTACCGCTGCTGGCCGCCCCGGCGCTGGCGCTCGAGCGCCAGGACTTCGACTACGAGACCACCAGGAACCTCTACAACATCTGTTCGGTCCCATCCGGGGACGCACATGCGATGACCGCCGCGCTGGCCTGTCGTGCCTTCATCGAGGCGACCATGCAGTATCACGATGCGGTCTCCGCTCACGAGGCGCTCGAGCCGCTGGTCTGCCACCCGCCAAAGGCCACCCTGGCCGACGCCCAGGCGGCCTTCCTCGACTGGGCCGGCAAGCATGCCGACGAGGGGTCGCTGATGGACGAGGTGCCGGTCAAGGGCGTGGTGCGCGCCCTGGCCGAGCGTTATCCCTGCCGTTGAGCCGGTCAGCGGTGATCAGGGATGGTCCCGGTTGTCGGGCGCGACCGGCAGTCGATGCCCCGACCCTTCCAATGCCTTGCAGGAGTCGACCCGTGAAGCAGATCCTCTTTCCCGCCGTGGCGCTGGTCCTCACTCTGGTGCTCGCCGGTTGCGGCAATACCACCGGTGCCCGGGTGTCGAGCGGCACCGCCATCGGCGCGGCCACCGGTGCGATCATCGGCTCGTTCGGCGCCGATGCCGGCGCCGGTGCGCTGATCGGCGCAGGCGTCGGCGCGCTCGGCGGTCGCCTCGTCGACGAGCACGCCAAGGGCCATTTCGACTGAGTCGTCATCGATCGACCCACCTCGCCCCGTCGGTCGTGATGGTCGACGGGGTCAACCCTGGAGTCCCGCCGTATGATCGCGCAGTTCCTCGCCGCCTTCTGGCAGGTGATGGTCGAACTCTCCCCCTCGCTGTTGCTCGGCCTGCTGATCGCCGGGCTGATGCACGTCTATCTGCCGCATGGCTTCGTCCATCGCGGGCTCAACCGCCCCGACATGGCGAGCGTGACCCGCGCCACCCTGGTCGGGGTACCGCTGCCGCTGTGCTCCTGCGGGGTGATCCCCACGGCGTTGGGGCTACGTAACGAAGGCGCTTCCAAGGGCGCCACCACCGCCTTCATGATCAGTACCCCGCAGACCGGGGTCGACTCGATCCTGGTGAGCGCCGCCTTCCTCGGCTGGCCCTTCGCGCTGTTCAAGCTGGTCGCGGCCTTCGTCACCGGGCTGGTCGGCGGCGGGCTGGTCAACCGCTTCACCCGTCCCGATCCGGTGCCCGCACAACAGGCGGCGACGGATGGTGACGGGACGCGGCCGCGCGGCTGGCGCCCGGTGCTGCGCTATGCGGTGTTCGACCTGCTCGGGGCGATCGACCTGTGGGTGCTCGCCGGCGTAGCGCTGGCGGCGCTGCTGACCGTCGTGCTGCCCGCCGACTACTTCGCCTCGCAGTCCTGGGCCCAGGGGCTGCTCGGCATGCTGGTGGTGCTGGCGATCTCGCTGCCGCTCTATGTCTGCACCACCGGCTCGGTGCCGATCGCCGCTTCGTTGATCGCCTCGGGGCTGCCGGCGGGTTCGGCGCTGGTGTTCCTGATGGCCGGTCCGGCGACCAATATCGCCACCTTCGGGGCCGTCTATCGCACCCTCGGCGGTCGCATCCTGGCGATCTATCTCGCCGTGGTGGTGGTGATGAGTATGGCCTTCGGGCTGCTGTTCGACGCCCTGCTGCAGCGTCCGGCGGAGCATGCCGCGCATCTCCACGGCACCGAGGGCGACTGGCTGGGGGTGAGCGCGGCGCTGCTGCTCACCGCGCTGCTGCTGTTGCTCGCCGCGCGGCGCCTGCGTGCCCGCTTCGCGCCGGCGCCTGCCGTGGCCGCGGATCTGACCCTGCCGGTCTTGGGGATGAGCTGCAATCACTGCGTCGCCAGCGTCCGTCAGGCGCTCGAGCGCATCGATGCGGTTGAGGCCGCCGAACCCGATCTCGGCGCCGGGCTGGTGCGGGTGCGCGGCGCGCACCTCGACGTCAGCGAGCTGGTCGCGGCGATCCGCCAGGCCGGTTTCGACAGTGATCCCGGGCAGTCGCGCTAGCTGTGCACCCTGCCACCGCGGCCGTCCAGAACGGCTGCGGTGGCCTCGAATCGACTTATCCTTGACCAGATAATTTCTATGGTCTCTCGGTTGACGCCCCGTTCCCGATCCACTAGCTTTCCACCAGAGTCAATCGCGGCGCCTGCCAGGATCTCGAACTACCCCAAGCGAGCATTCAAGTGTTAAAGACACGTCGGAGTGTCTACGGGTTTTTCCTTTGGGATCCGAACTCTCCTGATCGCTTAGCCTGACCGTCTCCAGCTCGGTCGGTGTCGAGCGCCGGATGCGCTCCCAGCCTTATCCCCGCATCGCTCCACCTCTCCAGAACGCGCGTCTTTTCACTTTTAGTGTACGCCGGGTCGGTCGTGATCCTCGAAGGAGGTCTCTTTCTCGCCGGGCCGCGGGCTTGGACATCGTCCGCTGTCGGGATGGCTTGTGTGTTGGCCGACCGACAGTTTTCGTTCGATCAACACACACGAGCCCGAGAGATAGCGATGAGGATCTACGTAGGAAATCTCCCCTATAGCGTGACCGATGACGAGCTGAGGGACATCTTCAGCGGATTCGGTGAACTGGCCAGCGCCGAGGTGATCAAGGACAAGTTCTCCGGTCAGTCGAAGGGCTTCGGCTTCGTCGACATGCCCAACAACTCGGAGGCGGACACCGCGATCAAGGCCCTCAACGAGAGCGACATGAAGGGTCGCAAGCTCACCGTCAACGAGGCCAGGCCGCGGGCGGAGCGCCCGCGTGGAGGGGGGCGCTACTGATCCCGCCGCAACCATGCCCACGCTCACCGGCCAGCTGGCCGGTGGGCGTCGGGGAGGGCGCTCAGGACGAGCGCCATCCTGCCGCTCACGCCTCGGGCAGTTCGATGCCCAGCCGATCCCACATGCGATCGACCCGCTCGCGCACCGCCTCGTCCATGCGGATCGGCTCGCCCCACTCGCGGTCGGTCTCGCCCTGCCACTTGTTGGTCGCGTCGAAGCCGATCTTCGAACCCAGTCCGGAGACCGGCGAGGCGAAGTCGAGATAGTCGATCGGGGTGTTCTCGATCGTCACCGTGTCGCGCGCCGGGTCCATCCGGGTGGTCATTGCCCAGATCACATCCTTCCAGTCGCGGGTGCAGACGTCCTCGTCGACGACGATGACGAACTTGGTGTACATGAACTGGCGCAGGAAGGACCACACCCCCATCATCACCCGCTTGGCGTGTCCCGGATACTGCTTGCGGATGCTCACCACCGCGAGGCGGTAGGAGCAGCCCTCGGGCGGCAGGTAGAAGTCGACGATCTCCGGGAACTGCTTCTGCAGGATGGGCACGAAGACCTCGTTGAGCGCCACCCCGAGGATCGCCGGCTCGTCGGGTGGCCGGCCGGTATAGGTGCTGTGATAGATCGGGCGCTCGCGATGGGTGATGCGCTCGATGGTGAACACCGGGAAGCGGTCGACCTCGTTGTAGTAGCCGGTGTGGTCGCCGAAGGGACCCTCCGGGGCCATGTCGTCGGGATGGATGTGGCCCTCGAGCACGAACTCGGCGCTCGCCGGGACCTGCAGGTCGGAGTCCTGACAGCGCGCCAGCTCGGTGCGGCTGCCGCGCAACAGCCCGGCGAAGGCATACTCCGAGAGGGTATCGGGCACCGGGGTGACGGCGCCGAGGATGGTCGCCGGGTCGGCGCCGAGCGCGACGGCCACCGGGAAGGGCTTGCCGGGGTGGGCGCGCTGCCAGTCGCGATAGTCGAGTGCGCCGCCGCGGTGCGCCAGCCAGCGCATGATCACCCGGTTGCGATCGAGCACCTGCATGCGATAGATGCCGAGGTTCTGGCGCGGCTTCTCCGGGCCGCGGGTGATCACCAGTCCCCAGGTGATCAGTCGCGCGGCGTCGCCCGGCCAGCAGTGCTGGATCGGCAGTCGTCCGAGGTCGACCGCCTCACCGCCGAGCCGGTGCTCCTGGCAGGGCGGGTTGCGCCGCACCTTGGGGGCCATGTCGAGCACCTTCTTGAAGATCGGCAGGCTCTCCCAGGCCTGCTTCATCCCCTTCGGCGGGTCCGGCTCCTTGAGGAAGGCGAGCAGCCGACCGACCTCGCGCAGCGCCTCGACCGAGTCCTCGCCCATCCCCAGCGCCACCCGGCACGGGGTGCCGAAGAGGTTGCCGAGCAGCGGGATCTCCGAGCCCTTGGGGCGCTCGAACAGCAGTGCCGGGCCGCCGCCGCGCAGGGTGCGGTCGCAGATCTCGGTCACTTCCAGGTGCGGGTCGACCGGCTCGCGCACCCGCACCAGCTCGCCGCGCTCCTCGAGCTGGGCGATGAAGTCGCGCAGGTCGCGGTACTTCATGCCGCGATCCCGGACTGACGCAGCAGCGCCTCGGTGTCGGGCTCGCGCCCGCGGAAGCGCACGAACAGCGTCATCGCGTCCTCGGCGCCGCCGCGCTCGAGGATGTGCTCGCGGAAGGCGCGCCCGGTGGCGGGGTCGAACACCCCGCGCTCCTCGAACAGCGAGAAGGCGTCGGCCGAGAGCACCTCGGCCCATTTATAGCTGTAGTAACCGGCGGCATAGCCCCCGGCGAAGATGTGCGAGAAGCCGTGGGCGAAGCGGTGGAAGGCCGGCGGGTGGATCACCGCGACCTGATCGCGCACCGACTGCAGGATCTCCTGGATGCGCCCGCCGCGTGCCGGGTCGTATTCGAGATGGATGCGGAAGTCGAACAGCGCGAACTCGAGCTGACGCACCATCTGCATCGCCGACTGGAAGTGCTTGGCCGCGCGCATGCGCTGGTAGAGGGTCTCGGGCAGCGGCTCGTCGGTCTCCCAGTGGCGCGCGAACAGGTCCAGCGACTCACGCTCCCAGCACCAGTTCTCGAGGAACTGACTGGGCAGCTCGACGGCGTCCCAGGGCACCCCGTTGATCCCGGCCACCGCCGGATAGTCGACCTTGGTCAGCAGGTGGTGCAGGCCGTGGCCGAACTCGTGGAACAGGGTCTCGACCTCGTCGTGGGTGAGCAGCGCCGGGCGCGCGCCGACCGGCGGGGCGAAGTTGCACACCAGATAGGCCACCGGGATCTGGTCGCGGGTGGCGCTGTGCATGCGATCGCTGCAGGTGTCCATCCAGGCCCCGCCGCGCTTGTGCGCCCGGGCGAAGGGGTCGAGATAGAACTGACCGCGCAGCGCGCCGTGCTCGGCGTCGCGAATCTCGAAGAAGCGCACGTCGGGGTGATAGGTGTCGAACGCCTCGACCTCCTGGAAGCGCACCCCGAAGAGCCGCTCGGCGACACCGAACAGTCCGTCGAGCACGCGCGAGAGCGGGAAGTAGGGACGCAGCTCCTCGTCGCTGATCTGGTAGCGGTGCTGGCGCAGCTTCTCGGCGTAGTAGCCGACGTCCCAGGGTTCGAGCTGGTCGACACCGTGGTGTTCGCGGGCGAAGGCGGTCAGCTCGTCGAGCTCGCGCTGCGCCTGCGGCAGCGAGCGCTCGGCGAGATCGCCGAGGAAGCCGATCACCTCTTCCGGGGTGCGCGCCATCTTGGTCGCCAGCGAGCGCTCGGCATAGTTGGCGAAGCCGAGCAGCTGGGCCTGTTCGTGACGCAGCGCGAGGATCTGCTCCATGATCTCGCTGTTGTCCCACTCGCCGGCGTGCGGGCCCTGGTCCGAGGCGCGGGTGGCGAAGGCGCGATAGCACTCAGCGCGCAGCTCGCGGTCGTCGGCATAGGTCATCACCGGCAGGTAGCTCGGCATGTGCAGGGTCAGCAGCCAGCCCGGCAGCTCGCGCTGCTCGGCGTTCTGGCGCAGCAGCGCGTGCGCCGACTCGGGCAGCCCGGCGAGGCGCGACTCGTCCTCCAGGTGCAGCTCCCAGGCGTTGGTGGCGTCAAGCACGTTCTCGGCGAACTTGCTGGTGAGCGCACTCAGCGACTGGCTGATCTCCTTGTAGCGGGCCTTCTTCTCGGCCGGCAGGTCGACGCCGGAGAGATGGAAGTCGCGCAGCGCGTTGTCGAGCACCCGGCGCTGATCGGCGTCGAGATGCTCCTGAGTGGCCACCGCGCGATAGGCGCGGAACAGCGCCTCGTTCTGCCCGACCTCGGTGCCGTAGTCACTGAGCTTGGGCAGACAGGCGTTGTAGGCGGTGCGCAGCGCCTCGCTGTTGAGCACGCTGTTGAGATGGCTGACCGGCGACCAGACCCGGCCGAGCCGGTCCTCGCTCTCCTCCAGCGGCTCGATGAAGTTCTCCCAGGTCGGCACCGCGACCTCGCGGGTGAGCCGCTCGATCAGCGCGCGGCACGCGGTGAGCTGGGCATCGAGCGCGGGCTCGACGTGCTCCGGGCCGATCCGGGAGAAGGCCGGCAGGGTCTGGGTTTCAAGCAGGGGGTTCGACATCGGGGGACCTGTGAATCCTGTGCAACATAGGGTCGGATATGGCGACTGCCGCACACCGCTTCCAGCGCGGTGGCGACCGGCGCGCGGTCCGCGCGCCTTCAGTCGGTGAGGAAGCCGCTGTTCTGCAGGGGCGCGATCCGGCCCTGCAGCGAGCGGATCATGTCCTTGCGGGGACGCGGGGCGAAGCCGCGCGGGACGCAGAAGTGATGACGCCACAGCGCCTTGCGAAAGCGCTCGTGGTCGTGGTCGTCGATCGGCAGCCACTGCGGGTCGTCGAGCAGCACGAAGCGTCCGGCGGCACCGTAGGCGTAGCTCTTGTAGGTGCCGCGCGGGGTGCAGCGCAGCCCCTCGAAGGAGAGGTTGCGAGCGCCGCTCGGTGCCTGGGCGACCAGGGTATAGCGCACCACGCCGTCGTCGCCGATCTGCAAGTGACGACCGTCGATGAAATAGCGGAAACCGGCGTGCGGCCGATCGAGCTCGAACTCGATCAGGTCGGACTCCTCGGGCCAGGGCGGCGGCGGGGTGGCGCGTTCCTGCCAGCGCGTGCCCTCGCGCACGCTCGAGGGCGTCGGCGCCTCGGCGTCGGTGACGAAGGCGTTGTCGGCGAGTGCGGGGAGCGGGCGCAGCAGCGCCAACGGCAGCAACAGCGGGAGCAGGCGATAGGCGAGGTTGGTCATGATCGGGTCAGTGCGCCTGGGTCGGCCAGGGCTGGATGGCGACGGCCGAGATGCTGTTCTTCGGTGAGCCCTCGATGATCTTGTCGCTGTAGCTCAGATAGACCAGGGCGTGACGCGGCGCGTCGTAGAAGCGCACCACCTGCAGGCTTTTGAACAGCAGCGAGGTACGCTTCTTGAACACCTCCTCGCCGTCGCGCTTGCCGTCGCGCACCGCGTCGGGCAGCGTGATCGGGCCGACCTGGGTGCACTCGATCGAGGCATCCGAGGTGTCCTCGGCGACCCCGACCGCGCCGGAGACCCCGCCGGTCTTGGCACGGCTGATATAGCAGACGACACCGGGGATGTCCTCGTCCTCGAAGGCCTCGACGACGATCTTGTCGTTGGGTCCGAGGATCTTGAACTTGGTCGAGACGCTGCCGATGACCTCGGCCGCGAGCGGGGCGCTCAGGATGAGCAGGACGATGGTGGCCAGCAGCTTGCGCATGCGGTCGGCTCCTTGTGCGAACGGGGGGGTGGTCATCGGGCTCCGAACAGACGGTCGTGTTCGCTGCGGCTGCGGGTGAGTGCATCCTCGATCGAGACACCGAGGAACCAGTTGCCGGTGACCGCCAGCGGCGTCCCGGCGAGTGCGGCGTCGAGCGCGGCGACCCGCTCGGCGTGACCGGCGCGCAGCGCCGGCAGACGGTTGTGCACCCGCGCCTGGTCGAGCACCTGATCGGGGCGCAGGTCGAGGGTGGCGCAGGCGCGCGCGATCTGTGCCTCGGCGTCGAGTGCGCCGGGACGGAAGTGGAAGGCGAAGCCGCGCAGCTCGGGATCGGGGAGGAAGTCGCGCGAGACCGAGGAGTAGAAGGCGTCCTCGATCGCGATCAGCCCGGCCATCGGCTTGATGTCGACCTCGGCGGCGCGGAACACCAGTACCAGGGTCTCGATCTCGGCCATGCCGATGCCGTCGATCGCCGCGCGCGCCTGCTCGAAGCCCTCGGGCATCAGCGCGGCGGCCACCGGCGGCGGCACCGCCAGGGTGAGCCGGGCGGCGCCGATGCTCTCGCCATCGGCGAGGTGGACCCGGAAGCCCGCGTCGGTACGCGCGATGCGCTCGACCTCCTGGCCGGTGCGCACCTCGATCCTCGGCTGATCGGCGATCGCCTGGGGGATGGTCGAGAGCCCGCTCGGGAAGGTGAAGGCCTTGATCACCTCCTTGCGCCGCGGCTTGCGGCGGAACAGCGCCTCGGCCGGGTAGTCGTCGGCGGGCTGGCAGATCACCGCCTGGAAGGCGTGACGCAACAGGTCGTCGTAGTTGCGCCGGCCGAGGATGGCGCTGTAGTAGTCGGCGACGCTGCGTCCGGCCTTGGGCTCGCGGAACATCCGCGGCAGCGAGCGGATCGCCTCGCCGAGGTGCAGCGCCGAACGGATCGGGCGACGCTTGCCGTCCTGCCACAGCGCATAGCCGACCTTGAGCTTGGGCTGGATCAGCGCGGTCAGCCCCAGATCGTCGAGGATGGTGAGCAGGTTGCCGTAGCTGTTGAAGCAGGTATGTCCGCCCGACTCGACCCAGAAACCGTCCTGGTCCTCGAAGGCCTGGCTGTTGATGCAGCCGCCGACGCGATCGCGCGCCTCCAGCACCAGGGTGGAGTGGCCGCGACGTGCGGAGAAGTGCGCGGCGCCGAGTCCGCTGATGCCGGCGCCGATGACGAGATGCTCGAAGTCGATGGTCATGGAGGGGTCAGTCGCTGCGTTCCTGTCGTTGTTCTTCGGGCTCGATGTCGACCAGCGCGAGATGATCGATGTCGGGCGTCGGGATCGGCGTCGGCGGCGGCTCGCAATCGGCCAGGGTCCAATCGGCGCCTTGTACCAGGCTCAGGTGGCTGGTGTCGATGGCGGGCATCTTAACCGTGCGCGAGGGTTCGAGGAAGCCGTCCTGTGGGGCCAGTGCCAGCGCCTCGGCATCGATCCGGGCGAGCGTCTCGGGGGAACCCGTCGGATCCTCCACCGGGCCATCGGGCGCGGGGCGTACCGGTTGCGGGGCGGGGGCGGCGCGCTCGCTCGGGGTCACCTCCAGCACCGCGCCGGCCTGGGTGAAGACCTGGCGGTACTGGGCGACGGTGGTGGCGTCGACGCCACGTTTGACCACCACGCGCTTGCCGCTGAACAGTCGCTCGCAGCCGGCGCCGGCGAGCTTGAACACGGCGCAGAGCCGCTCGCGCACCTGGGCGGGATCGGCGTCGGGGGCGATGGCGCCGGTATAGCTGAGATCGAAGCGTTCGTCGGCCATGGGCTCGCACCTGCGTGCGCCCGGCGCACGGGCGCCGGGCGCGATAGGTATCAGAGTGGCTTGGCCAGGGTGAAGGCACCCCGGATGTCGCCGGCGCGGTAGCCGCGCGCGTTGTCCTCAGGATAACGCTCGTCCAGGGCGGCTGCCACCTCGGGGGTGAGGTGATCGCCGTGACAGGCGAGACAGACCTCGGCGGTGGGGATCGCCTTCATGAAGCGGAAGCGACGTCCGTCCTCGTCCTCGACCACCTCGGCATGGGCGAGACCGGCCACCGGCTCGCCGGCGGCGCGCTGCTCCTCGAACTGGTCGAGCACCTCGCGCTCCCAGTCGTCCGGGGTGTTGTGCGTGGCATTGCGCACCCCGAGGCTGGTACGCCCGACCGACCAGCCGCTCTGCGTGCTCAGCTCGTCGGCGATCACCGGTGCGCGCTCTTCGCAGACCTCGATCGCGCGTACCGGACCACCGGCCTCGATGGCCTGCTTGAGTTCGCCCTGCAGGGTCTTGGCGAACTGCTGGATGAGCGTCTTGGCCTCGGCCATGCGCGGGTCGGGCGCGGTCTCGGCGTGTGCGCCGGCGGCGATGAGCAGGGCGGGGACGAGGGACCACTGGATCAATGTCTTCATCGGGCGATATCTCCTTGATGTCTTGGCAGCTGCGGGCTGGGCAGTGTGCCAGCTTTGCGTCGCGCAGGGTTTGACGGATCGCAGTCGGGGAGTTCCCTCGCACACTCAATGTGATTGACGGTCTGACTCAGTCCAGGTGTGCCTGCAGCGCCGCGCCGGTCGGCAGCTCGGGGTGCGCGGCGATGGTCTCCGGCGTCCCGGCGGCGACCAGTCGGCCGCCGGCCGTGCCGCCCTCGGGGCCGAGGTCGAGCACCCAGTCGGCGGCGGCGATCAGGTCGAGGTTGTGCTCGATCACCACCACGCTGTGCCCGGCGTCGACCAGCCGTTGCAGCACCCCGAGCAGACGTTCGACATCGGCCATGTGCAGCCCCACCGTCGGCTCGTCGAGCAGATAGAGGGTGGGGCGGTCGGTCAGCCCATCGGCGCCGGGACGCGCGCGCGCCAGTTCGGTCACCAGCTTGAGCCGCTGCGCCTCGCCGCCGGAGAGCGTCGGACTCGGCTGGCCGAGGGTGAGATAGCCGAGCCCGACGTCCTGCAGCAGGGTCAGCGGGTGATGGATCGCCGGGTGGGCGGCGAAGTGCTCGACGGCCTCATCGACGCTCAGCGCCAGGGTCTCGCCGATGTCGAGCCCGAGATAGCGCACCGCGCGCGTCTCGCGGTCGAAGCGGCTGCCGTCGCACTGCTCGCAGGGGATGCGCACATCGGGCAGGAAGCTCATCTCGATGCGCTGTACCCCCTGGCCGTCGCAGGCGCCGCAACGCCCACCGGCGGTGTTGAAGGAGAAGCGCGCCGCGTTCCAGCCGCGGATGCGCGCCTCCTGGGTGGCGGCGAACAGTCGCCGCACCCGATCCCAGATGCCGACATAGGTCGCCGGGCAGGAGCGCGGGGTGCGCCCGATCGGGGTCTGGTCGACCTCCAGTGCCCGGGTGAGCGCCTGCCAGCCGTGGATCGCGCGACAACCGATCAGGTCGCGTTTGCGCGCGCGCGTTGGTCGATCGGCGCCGAGCAGGTTGCCGAGGGTGGCGCCGAGCACCTCGCGCACCAGGGTCGACTTGCCCGAGCCCGAGACCCCGGTGACTGCCACCAGCCGTCCCAGCGGCAGCTCGACGTCGAGGTCGCGGAGATTGTTGCGGTGCGCGCCCTCGATGCGCAGCCGCTGGCGCTCGCCGGGGGCGGGGCGCGCTGGCCGGTCGCGACCGTGGGCGCGGGCGAGGTAGCGCCCGGTGAGCGAGTCGGGGTTGGCGATCAGCGCCGCGGCGTCGCCCTCGGCGATCACCCGACCGCCGCGCACCCCGGCGCCGGGGCCGAGGTCGATGACATGACCGGCGCGGCGGATGGTCTCCTCGTCGTGCTCGACCACCACGATGGTGTTGCCCTTGGCCTCCAGCCGCTCGAGGCTGGCGAGCAGCAGGGCATTGTCGCGCGGGTGCAGACCGATGGTCGGCTCGTCGAGCACGTAGCACACCCCCTGCAGGTTGGAGCCGAGCTGCGCGGCCAGACGGATGCGCTGGGCCTCGCCGCCGGAGAGGCTGGGCGCGGCACGGTCGAGCCCGAGATAGCCGAGCCCGACCTCGGCGAGGAAGGCGAGCCGGTCGCGCACCTCATGGATGAGATTGCCGGCGATCGCCTGCTCGCGGGCATCGAGCACCAGGTCTTCGAGCCAGGCCGCCGCTTGCTCGACGCTCAGCGCCGAGAGCCCGTCGATCGACTGGTCGTGGAAGCGCACCGCGCGCGCCACCGGGTTGAGTCGCGCGCCCTCGCAGGCCGGACAGACCGCGGCCGCGCCGATCTCGCCCTCCTGCCACTGCGCCTCCTCGCCGCTGTGGCTGTCGTCGAGCCCGGCGATCAGCCGGCCGCTGCCGAGACAGCTCGGGCACCAGCCGTGACGCGAGTTGTAGCTAAACAGTCGGGGGTCGGGCTCGGCGAAGGCACGCCCGCAGTCGGGACAGGCCCGTGCGGTGGAGTGGACCTGCTCGGCGCCCCAGCCGCCGGCGGCGTCGAGTCGCGCCACCCGCACCACGCCCTTGCCGATGTCGAGCGCCTGGTCGAGCGCGGCGCGCAGCTCGGCCTCGTGCGCCGGGTCGACCCGCAGCGCGCCGAGCGGCAGCTCGATGTCGTGCTCGCGGAAGCGATCGAGCACCGGCCAGGGGTCGGTCGGCAGCGCCACGCCGTCGACCCGCAGCCGCTGCCAGCCCTTGCCCGCGGCCCAGGCCGCCAGCTCCTTGTAGATGCCCTTGCGCGCGCTCACCAGCGGGGCCAGCAACTCCACCCGCTCGCCACGGTGCTCGCGGAGGATGCGGGCGAGGATCGCTGCCGCCGACATCGGCTCGATCGTCACCCCGCAGTCGGGACAGTGCTGCACCCCGAGGCGGACATAGAGCAGGCGCAGATAGTGATGGATCTCGGTGAGGGTGCCGACGGTGCTCTTGGCCCCGCCGCGACTGGTGCGCTGCTCGATCGCCACGGTCGGCGGGATGCCGTGGATGGCGTCGACCTCGGCGCGCGCGGCCGGTTGCACGAACTGGCGGGCATAGGCGTTGAGCGACTCCAGATAACGTCGCTGGCCCTCGGCGAAGAGGATGTCGAAGGCCAGGGTGCTCTTGCCGCTGCCCGAGACCCCGGTGATGACCGTGAGCCGGTCGCGCGGGATCGACAGGGTGAGGTCCTTGAGGTTGTGCTCGCGGGCGTGACAGATCTCGATCGCCGCAGGCGCGGTCACGGCCCGAGCGTCGGCGCCGCTCTCGGCGACCGCCTGGGGCGTGTCCCAGCTCTCGCGCAGTGCCTGCCCAGTGTAGCTGCCGGGGTGTTCGGCGACCTGCCGGGGCGTGCCGCAGCAGACCAGCTCGCCGCCGTCCTCGCCGCCCTCGGGACCGAGGTCGATGAGCCAGTCGGCGGCGCCGATCACATCGAGGTTGTGCTCGATCACCAGCAGCGAGTGACCCTGCTCGATCAGCCGCTCGAAGGCCTCGAGCAGTACCGCGATGTCGGCGAAGTGCAGCCCGGTGGTCGGCTCGTCGAGCAGGAACAGCAGCCCTGGCGCGTCCTTGCGCCGGCGCGCGCGCTTGCCCAGGTGGGCGGCGAGCTTGAGTCGCTGCGCCTCGCCGCCGGAGAGCGTCGGCACCGGCTGGCCGAGTCGCAGATAGCCCAGCCCGACGGCCTGCAGCGGGGCCAGGGCGCGGGCGACCTCGGCATCGCCGGCGAAGAAGGCGAGCGCCTCGGTGGCGGTCATCTCCAGCACCTCGGCGATCGAGCGCGGGCGCGCCTCGGGATCGGCGCCGGGCAGGCGCACCTCCAACACCTCGTCGCGATAACGACGCCCGTCGCAGTCCGGGCAGCGCAGATAGACGTCGGCGAGGAACTGCATCTCGACGTGCTCGAAGCCGGTGCCGCCGCAGCCCGGGCAGCGCCCGTCGCCGCTGTTGAAGCTGAAGGTGCCGGCGGTGTAGCCGCGCGCGGCGGCCAGCGGGGCGCGGGCGAAGCGCTTGCGCAGCACGTCGAAGGCGCCGACATAGCTCGCCGGGTTGGAGCGTGAGCTGCGCCCGATGCTCGACTGATCGAGCAGGCTGACGTCGCCGATCGCGTCATCGCCCTCGAGGCTCTCGAACGCCCCCGGCGTGCCGTCGGGGTGACCCTTGCGCTGGCACAGCGCGCGATAGAGCACCTCATGGAGCAGGGTCGACTTGCCCGAGCCCGAGACCCCGGTGAGCACCACCAGCCGGTCGAGCGGGATGTCGACGTCGACCCCCTTGAGATTGTGCGCGCGCGCGCCGCGCAGGCGCAGCCAGCGGGTGGCCTCGTCGACCGGGCGCGCCGCGCGCTCCGGGGCGACGCGGCGGCGCCCGGCGAGATAGGCGCCGGTGAGCGAGTCGGGGGCCGCGAGCAGTGCCTGCGGGCTGCCCGAGAACACCACCTCGCCGCCGTGCTCGCCAGGCCCCGGGCCGATGTCGACGATACGATCGGCGGCGAGCATCACCTGGGGGTCGTGCTCGACCACCAGCAGCGAGTTGCCGCCCGCGCGCAGCCGCTGCAGCACCGCGACCAGCCGCGCCATGTCGCGCGGGTGCAGGCCGATGCTCGGCTCGTCGAGCACGAACAGGGTGTTGACCAGCGAGGTGCCGAGCGCGGTGGTGAGATTGATGCGCTGTACCTCGCCGCCGGAGAGGGTGCGCGACTGCCGATCGAGGGTGAGATAGCCGAGCCCGACCGCGCACAGATAGCGCAGCCGCGCGCGGATCTCACCGAGCAGTTGGTCGAGCGCCTGATCGAGTCCGGCATCGAGGGTGAGCGCGTCGCAGAAGTCGCGCAGTCGCGCCAGCGGCAGACACATCAGGTCGTGCAGCGCGAGCCCCGGCAGCGCCGCCCAGCGTTGCGCGTCCATGGTGACGCGGTCGTGACGGAAGCGCGCCACGACGGGCAGGGTGCGCGCGGCGAGTTCGGCGTCGCCGAGTCGCCAGTCGAGCGCCTCGTCTTCGAGTCTGGCCCCGTTGCACTGGCTGCAGGGCGCATAGGCGCGATAGCGCGAGAGCAGCACCCGCACGTGCATCTTGTAGCTGCGTCCCTCCAGCCAGGCGAAGAAGCGGCGCAGCCCGTACCACACGCCGTCCTCCCACTCGCCCTCGCCGTCGATCACCCAGTCGCGGTCGGCTGCGGTGAGCGCCGACCAGGGGATGTCGGTGGGGAGGCCGCGGGCGTGGGCGAAACGCAGCAGGTCGTCCTGGACCTCGGCATAGCTGTCGCTCTGGATCGGTTTGATGGCGCCGCCGAGCAGGGTCTTGGCGGGATCGGGGACGACCTGGTCCCAGTCGATGCCGATGGTGCGCCCGAAGCCCCGACAGCTTGGGCAGGCCCCCACCGGCGAGTTGAAGGAGAACAGCCCCGGGCTCGGCTCGCGATAGCGGATGTCGCAGTCGGGGCAGTGCAGCTCGGCGGAGAAGCGCAGCGCCGGACCGGGCGCGCGCGCTGCATCGAGCGGGTGGACCCGCACCCGGCCGTGGCCCTTCTCCAACGCCGTCTCCAGCGCCTCCAGCGCACGCGCGCGCTGCTCGGGGGCGATCCGCAGCCGGTCCTGGATCACGGTGATGCGGGTGTCGGTCTCCTCCAACAGCCGTACATAGCCCTGCTGGGCGAGCATCGCCCGCACCTGCTCCAACCCCAGTGATTCGGGCACCTCGACCTCGAAGCAGATCAGCGCGCGGGCGTCGCGATGGCTGGCGAGCAGGGCCTCCCAGATGTCCTCGGGGCGATCGCGTCGCACCGCCCGACCACAGCCGTGACAGAACAGCTGCGCGGCGCGGGCGAACAACAGCTTCAAGTGGTCGTTGAACTCGGTCATGGTGCCGACGGTCGAGCGCGAGGTGCGTACCGGGTTGGTCTGATCGATGGCGATCGCCGGCGGGATGCCCTCGATGCGCTCGGCGGCGGGGCGGTCCATGCGGTCGAGGAACTGACGCGCATAGGGCGAGAAGGTCTCGACATAGCGGCGCTGACCCTCGGCATAGACGGTGTCGAAGGCCAGCGACGACTTGCCCGAGCCCGAGACCCCGGTCACCACCGTCAGCTCGCCGAGCGGCAGGTCGAGGTCGAGATCCTTGAGATTGTTCTGGCGCACGCCGCGCAGGCGGATGGTGTCGTTCACGGGGTTAGGGTGTCCTGAATCGGCGACGCCCCGGTGTGACGGGACGCCATGGTCGAGTCCGACGCGCCGGGTGGGGGCGCCGGTGGTGACTGGGCGAGACCACGGAGGGCTCGGCGGCTGCATAGCATGGGGGCGTGTATGTCGACTCGGCAAGGGTGTGCTCGCGATGTCGTCGAGGGGCACGGCGAATGAAGCCGTCGGTGAGGCGGGCGCCAGTACGGCAGGGGCGGGCGGCGGTCGAGCTTGGTGATCTTCGCCCCGTCGGACGCGGTGCGTCGGACGGGGCGGTGGTCTGCGATCAGAATCGATCGCAATCCCTCTGCATCATCGGATCACCGCCGGGCATCATCGGGTAGCCGCCGGACATCGGGCCGTGGTGGCGCATCGGGCCATGGCCGCGGCGCTGCATCGGGGTGTCGAGGGCGGCGCGCTGTTCCTCGGTGAGGATCTCGGCGACCGCCTCGCGCAGCTCGGTGCGGGTGAGGTCGAGCTGCTGGTGCTGGCGCTGGAACAGCTCGGTGAGCGCCTGGGCCTGCTCGGCGGTGAGGCCGACGCGTGCGTCGAGTCGGTCGACGCGGCGCTCGATGCGTCGCTCGCTGAGCCGGTCGCGCTCGGCGCGCTGCTCGTCGGTGAGCAGCTCGTCGATGCGCTTGCGGGTCTCGAGCTGCTGCTGCTCGCGGGCCTGACGGGCCTCGTCGAGGATGACGCGGACCTGTTCGCGCTGGGCGTCGTCGAGGTCGAGGCGGTCGGCCATGCGTGCCATCGGCATCGGCAGGTCGTCGCCCGGGCCATAGCCGTACCCGGGACCGAAGGGCATGGCGAGTGCGATCGGCGCGGCGGTGAGCAGACCGACGGCGAGTGCGATGCCACGGATGCGGGGGGTGTCGAGTCGGGTGTTCATGATCTTCTACGCTCCTGCTGGTTGGAATGGGCGCGCCGCTGGGCGGCGGTGGAGCCCGTTGCTCCGACACCTTCAGGTTAGGTGCGGCGAGTGCAGGCTCGGTGCAGGGATTGCGGAAAGATCGTGTAAGCGGCGATCAGAAGCGGGTGCGGATGTATTTCAGCGCGCGGCTGATCGACAGCTCAATGTTGGAGGGACCGCTGCGGATGATGAACAGCTCGCGCTTCTTGTCGTCGTGGAGGAACACCGGCGCATCGGCGCGCTCGCATTCGACCGCGCCGAGGCGCACGCCGTCGAGGTCGAGGAGGAAGAAGCGCACGTAGCGGGCGTATTCGGGGCCGAGGTGTTGGTTGAGCAGGTTTTTGAAGTGCAGCTGGCACTTGTCCTCGTTCTCGAACTTGTCGGCGTCCAAGCCGAGCAGGGTGCCGTCGTCGGCGACGCCGAGCAGGAGGATGCCGCCTTCGGTGTTGAGGAAGGCGGTCACGCCCTTGAGCCAGGCCAGCTCGATCTCCTTGCCCGGGGTCTTGGTGTGGAGGTTCATCCGCATGGTCGACTTGAATTCGAGATGCGCGCCCTCGCCACTGCGGATGAGGTCGTGGAGGTCGTGCTGGGGGGTGCGCCGATCGATAGTGAGCTTGGGCAGGTCGCGGAGCTGGCGGCTGTACTTACGGACCACTACCGTGGCCATGGTGAGGCTCGCGGCGAGGATGGTCAGCGCGGTCATGGCGACGATGTGCCAGCGGCTGCGTAGGATGGTGAGCGTGGCTGAAACCGGCAGGGCGACCCCGACCCAGGCGCCGTTCGGGTCCTGGGTGAGGGGGCGGAATCCGCCCCACCAGTCGTGGTCGCCGCTGCGGAAGCGGACCAGTCCCTCGGCGGGGCGCTCGGTCGATTTCCAGGCGGCGACGGCGTCGAAGGGGAGCGGGCCGCCGAGTCGTTCGTGGGCGGAGAAGAAGCCGTCGGTCTGGGTGCGCTGGGTCTGTTGTTGTGGGGTGGGCACGAAGACGCCACCGCTGCCGTTGAACAGGAAGCCGTAGCCGCCGGGTGGGAGTTCGAGGCGGTTGATGGTGTCGACGATCTGCTCGAGGGTGATGTCGAGCGCGCTGAGACGGAGGCTGCCGTGCTGCTCGCGGGCCACCGCTGCGGTGGTGCCGGGGACGCCGAGCGAGGCGAAGACGTAGGGCGTGCTCCACACCAGAGAGCCGGGATGTTCGACGGCATCGCGGAACCAGGGGCGGTTGCGTGGATCGTAGTCGGTCGGCTGGGTGCGGGTGTCGAGCGGCTCGAGCTGCTCGCTCCAGCGGGTGATGCGCAGTTCGCCCGATTCACCGGGCGCGCGAATGCGTGTGAGCCAGCCCGTCTCGGTGCGAGCGAGGAAGTACTCGGCACCGTCGTCATCGGCCTCGATGGCTCCGGCGACCTGGGGCATATGGGCCAGGACCGGGATCAGGCGTTCGTTGAGTGCGGCCTCGTCGCTGGGGGAGAGATCCGCGCTCTCCATGCCGTCGCGCACGATCAGCAGTTGTTGCTGCACCGGGAGCAGGAGTCCGTGGACCTCGTCGCGCACCAGGGCGGCGGCGGACTCGATGCGAGTGCCGGCGAGATCCTGCTTGATCGCGTTGATCAGCAGGATGTTGATCGATACCAGCAGCGCGACGGTGCCGGCGACCAGCAGCAGCAGGTCGCGCCACAGACGGTTGCGGATCGTGCCGGAGGAGAGGTGCGGCAGCGAGAACGGATTCATGGTCGCGGATTATACCGCAGCTGTTCCATCCGACCCTAGTGAATCACGTTCGGCGATCAAGGCTGTTGATCCTGTGGTTGATCAGTGGGGCGGGCTTGCCGATGTAGTAACCCTGGGCGAAATCGACCCCGAGGGAGGCGATCTTGCGATAGATCGCCTCGTCGCTGACGAACTCGGCGATGGTCTTGATGCCGAGCCGTCGAGCGAAGTCGACGATGGTCTCGACGATGACCTCGGCATGGGGGTCGGTGAGGATGTTCTTGATCAGCGAGCCGTCGATCTTGAGGAAATCGATGTCGAGATGGATCAGGGTCTCGAAGTTGGAGTAGCCGCTGCCGAAGTCGTCGATCGCCACCCGTGCGCCGAGGCGCTTGACCTGGTCGATGAAGGCCTTGATCCGCTCCGGGCTGGAGAAGCCTTCCTGCTCGGTGATCTCGAAGATCAGCCGGTCCATGACGTTGTACTGGCGCTGCAGTGTTGCGAGGGTGTCGAGGATGTCGCTCTCCTCGATGTCCTCGATCGCGAGGTTGATGCTCAGGGCCAGCTCGGTGGCGCTGAAGCAGGCGACCGACTTGCGGATCATGCTCGCCGACAGCTCTTTGTAGTTGCCCGAGCGCTTGGACACGGCGAGGAACTCTGCGGGGAGGTAGAGAGTGCCCTCGGCGTCGCTGATGCGCATCAGTGCCTCGTACTTGCAGACTCGGCCGGTACGGACATCCTGGATCGGCTGGAAGTGAGGGGTGATCCAGTCCTGGGTGATCGCCTTGCGAATGACCCGGGTGGTCTTCAGGTTCTGCTGGTACTCCTTGAGGATGGGCAGGTCCTCCTGGAAGGTGGCGACCTTGGTGTGCTTGAGCTTGGCGTACTTGAGGGCGGTGGTGGCGGCGACGATCGGGCTGGAGTGGCGGCTGCTGGCGATGCCGGCGCTGATCGAAGCGGTGATGGTCTCGCCCTTGACGGTCTGCTCCCTGTTGCCGAAGCGCTCGACGAAGGCCTGGATGTGCATCTCGAACTCCTCCACCTCATCGCCCCGACTGTCGAAGATGGCGAACTCGTCGCCGTTGAGTCGATAGATGGCGTAGGGCTGGTGAGCGAAGAACTGGCGCAGCAGGGTGGCGGTCGAGCGCAGGAAGTCGTCGCCGGCGTTCATGCCGAGAAAGTTGTTGACCTCCTTGAAGCGGTCGATGTCGAGGATCGCGAGGTTGAAGCTGGCGGCGTGCTCGATATCGTAGATCAGGCGTTGGCGCGAGAGCAGGCGGGTGAGATTGTCGTAGTTGGCGCGTTGGTTGAGCTGAGAGATCAGCTCGGCGATGTTGTCGTAGAAATAGCGGCTGAGCTTGCCGAGTTCGTCATTACTGTGAGGACGGCTCCTGAGTTGCAGCGCGACCGGGTCCTGGCTGTGCATCCGCTGCATGTCGTCCATCAGAGCGTAGATGGGGTTGATGATGTTGCGATTGATCTGACGCGCGGTCAGGCGAACCAGGATCAGGGTGACGAACAGATAGATCAGCGTCTGGACGATGATGCTCTCGCGGGTGGCGCTGGCGATGTCCTGGTGCAGGTGCGCGCGGGTCTCGTGCAACTGGCGTCGCTTCTCCTCGATGAGTTGCTGGATCGGGGCCAGGGTGTATTCGACCTCGAGCCGACCGATCGACTCGTCGTTGTAGACGATCTCCAAGGTGCGCGGCATGCAGCCGCCCACCTCCTGGCGCCGCGCGCTGGCGATCGCCTCGTGGGTGAGGTTGTCGACCACCGCGATCGAGCACAGCGCCTGGTGTTGGACGAGCTTGGTGGTCTTGTCCTGGAGCGAGAGCAGGTTGAGGTTGTAGAGTTCGTGGGCGACGGTGAGGGCCATCATCTGCAGATAGTGCTCGATGTCCTCCTCGAACCTGTCGACCATCGCGGCGTGCTCCTGCTCGATATGATCCTGCAGGGTGCTGAGGCTGCTGCGTTCGATTTCTGATTCGAGCCGGAATGAGTTGTAGAGCTGGAGAAAGAAGAGGACGCACATCAGCAGCAGCGTGATCACCGAGATCACGAATATCAATTTGAATTTTATTGAATTCTTATGGAGCATGCGGCTCAACGTCTCAGTCTGCGACCCCATGGGTGGTACAAGGTCGTGTGCGGACTCCTCGACCGCCGGTGGAGACTGTGTCGGGCGTGAGGCGGTGTCCTGGTCGTTGAGTTCGCGACATTGGGTGTGTGGTGATGCGTGCGGCCCTTGGGGGGCGCCATCGCGTCCGGCCGGGTTCGGGTCGTCCTCGCTGTTCCCGCGTGAAGCGCGCGGCTGTCTGCTCGCTGCTCGCTGCTCGGCATGCGCAAGGAATCTTGTCGTAAGTCATGTCGCCTCGGCCGTTGTCAAGCGGTGTCTATCCGTCTCCGCCGATCCAGCCCCCTCGCCATGATGCATCTATTAGAGAATAGTCTGGATACGGGTGATGGCCATCGGCAGCGGCTGTCTGTCGCTCTGGTCGCGCGTGTTGTGTCCGCTCGCCTCTTTCACCGTTTCGTACCATTGGCTGGATCGCTCGGTCGCGCCTTCGACACCGTGATCGCGCGTCGACGGTGATGTGCCGAACGCCCCGGGGCGTACTCCTGATCCGTCGCTATCGCTATTCGAGCGTCACCGAATAAGGATGTGATGACGATGATACGTGGGCTGGAGGCGGTAACGATCCTGGCAGTCTCGTTGGGACTGCTCGGTCAGAGTGTTCACGATGTGGACCAAGGCTATCGAGACCGCGCGTCAGCAACATGACATCGGTGCCGCTCTCGAGCGCCTGGAGAGCGCTCTGGCCAAATCGCTGTGGGACTTTGCGATCACGACCATCGACGGGATCCAGCGCGCTGAGATCGGCCATCTGGTGATTGTCGCAACGGTGGCCGAAGACGCCATTCCCTGCGCTCGCGCCGAGACCGCGTCGCCGTATCAGGTGGTGTGGCCAGCACTGATGCGAGACCTATTGATCGTGCCGCTGCTCATCTGGTGCTGGCGGTCTGGGCGAGCTTTGTGCCGCACCCGGTTGGTGCTGGATCGCCGGCCGATTCCTGGCGTGCGCGCACCATCGTGTCATCGGGTTGATCCGTGAGCGTGTCATCGAGTTGGCAGTGAGCGGCATCGTCCAGTGTCGTCCGCCGGCGAACCGGGCGCGTTCGCTGGGGCGGTGATCGACAGCCATGTGCTCGATGATCCGGTGGCGCGTGAACCGTGAGGAGATGCGCAAGGGCGGGACCGGTGGCGGCGGACTGCAGATGTTCTTACGCCGGGAGGGGCTGGCGTCAGGCTTTCAACGAGACACTGGAGTGGGTCGACGCCGAGGCAATCCTGCGCGAGTCCCTGGCGCGCGACTGGTCGCGCCGAGGCTGGAGACGGTCGTCTTGATCGGAGGGAGCCCCCCCGACCCGGTGCGCGCCCCGCCGGATCTGGTCCGGCGGGGCGCGTCTCGTTCAGCCGGCCTGGGGCGCGACCCCGGCGCGTGTCAGCAGCAGCTCGGTGAGCAGCGCCACCGGACGACCGGTGCCGCCCTTCTGCTTGCCGCCGAGCCAGGCGGTACCGGCGATGTCGAGGTGTGCCCAGCGGTAGTCCTTGGTGAAGCGCGAGAGGAAGCAGGCGGCGGTGATGGCCCCGCCCTCGCGCCCGCCGACGTTGCCCATGTCGGCGAAGTTGCTGTCGAGCTGCGACTGGTAGTCGTCCCACAGCGGCATCCGCCAGGCGCGATCATTGGCACGCTCGCCGGCGGCGAGTAGTTCGTCGGCGAGCGCCTCGTCGGCGGTGAACAGCCCGGAGGCATGAGCGCCGAGCGCGATCATGCAGGCGCCGGTGAGGGTGGCGATGTCGACCACCAGCTCAGGCTCGAAGCGCTTGCTGTAGGTGAGCGCATCGCAGAGGATCAGTCGACCCTCGGCGTCGGTGTTGAGGATCTCGATAGTCTGGCCCGACATGCTGGTGACGATGTCGCCGGGCTTGTTGGCCGCGCCGTCGGGCAGGTTCTCCGAGGCCGGTACCACGCCGACGAGGTTGATCGGCAACTCCAGCGCGCAAGCGGCCTGAAGCACGCCGAACACGCTCGCACCGCCGCACATGTCATATTTCATCTCGTCCATCTGCGCGGCGGGCTTGAGTGAGATGCCACCGGCGTCAAAGGTCAGCCCCTTGCCGACCAGCACCACCGGCTTGGCCTCCTCGGTACCACCGCGATAGTGCATCACGATCAGTTTTGCTGGCTGACGGCTGCCGCGCGAGACCGAGAGCAGCGCGCCCATGCCCAGCTCGGCCATGGCCGCCTCGTCGAGGATCTCGGTGGTGAGCTTGGGGTGATCGGCAGCCAGCGTTTCGGCCTGTTCGGCGAGATAGCTCGGGGTGCAGATATTGCCCGGCAGGTTGCCGAGTTCGCGCGCCAGCGCGACGCCGTCGCCGATCGCCCGGCCATGGGCGATGGCCTGTGTGGCGATGGCCTGTTCGGTCTTCTTCTCGATCCACAGCGCGAGGCGCTTGAGCGCGACCTTGGGCAGCTTGTCGGCGTCCTTGGTGTGGGTGTAGCGATAGTCGCGCGCGGCGGCGGCGACCACGGTGTCACGCAGCCTCAGGTAGCGATCATCCTCGCGTGACAGCGGCTCGGCGAGGGCGCACAGCGCCTCGCTGGCATTGAGCTTGGCGAGGGCGTCGACTGCGGCGGTGACGGCCTTGCGCTGAGCGGCACGATCGAAGTCCTTGCGCTTGCCGCAGCCGACCAGCAGTACCCGCTCGGCGGCGACGCCGGGCAGGCCGTAGAGCAGCAGGGTGCGGCCGCTCTCGCCGCGCATGTCGCCCTTCTTCAGCAGTGCGGCGAGCTTGCCGTCGCAAGCCTTGTCGACGGCCTCGGCGGGGGCGCCGAGCTTGTGCTTCTCGAATACGCCGAGGACGAGACAGGGGGTCTTCTGCTTGGCGAGGTCGCCGGTCTTGATCTTGAATTCCATGCTAGGGCTCCTGCAATGGCGGCACGGGTCGGCAACCCGGTCGGGTGCCGGTGTCGGGGCCGCGAGAGGTGTGCGTTCGACGCGCATCGTCCGGCGTCGCCGAGGTGATCGGGTGAGGGTCGGCGCGCGCGGATGTTAGGATGTGGGCATCGAGTCTACCGGAAGAAATGCGCGTGCTGAAACTCGGCTCCCTGACCTCCTGCTCGTTCCGCAGCGCCCGTTTGGGGCGGGACTGAGCGATGCGGATCATCGATCGCTACCTCGGGGGCGCCGTTGTCGTTGGCACCCTGGTGACGCTCGGGGTGCTGTTGCCCCTGCTCGGGTTCTTCGTGCTCGCCGACGAGATGGAGGCCGCCGGGGTCGACGGCTATGGTTTCGGTGGGGCCATGACCTTCATGCTGTTGAGCCTGCCCGGCTATGCCTATCAGCTCTTTCCCATCGCCACCCTGATCGGAGCCCTGGTCGGTCTGGGCACGCTGGCGAGCCGCTCGGAGCTGGTGGCGCTGCGCGCCGCCGGGGTGTCGGTGGCGCAGATCGTGCGCGCGGCGCTGCTCGGTGGGCTGCTGCTGGCGTTGCTGGCGGTGGTGCTCGGCGAGGTGCTCGCCCCGCTGGCCGAGCAGCGCGGCGCCGAACTCAGACGCGAGACGCTCTCTGGTGAGGTGGCGCAGCAGACCGCCGACGGTTTCTGGGCGGTCGACGACGGCGCCTATGTCAACATCCGCGAGATCCGCTCCGGTACCAGTCTGAGTGACATCTCGATCTTCCAGCTCGATACTGCCGCCGGCACCCTGGTGTCGACCCATGCCGAGGGGGCGCGCTATGTCGACGATGGCTGGGTGCTGCAGGGGATTGCGCGCAGCCGGGTGCGGCCCGGCGGGGTGGTGGTCGAGCGTATCGCCCAGGCGCGCTGGGATTCGATGCTCGACCCGGGGCTGCTCAAGGTGGTGGTGGCCGAGCCCCAGGCACTGCCGGTGTGGGGACTCTACAAGTACATTCGCTTCATGCGCGTCAATGGTCAGGACGCTGGCGCCTACGAAGTTGCCTTCTGGGGCAAGGTGCTGCACCCGGTACTGACGCTGTCGATGATCTTCGTGGCGATCCCGATCCTGCTCGGCTCGGCACGCAGCACGGGGATGGGGCGACGGATCTTCGCCGGGGTGTTGATCGGCATCCTGTACTATCTGATCAGCCGGACACTGGCCTATCTGGCGCTGCTCTTCGGCTTGAGTCCGCTGCTTGCGGCACTGGCCCCGCCGCTGCTGTTCGGGACCGGGGCGCTGCTGTTGCTGCGCCGCGTCGGTTGAGCCCGCCGGGCACCGCGTGGTGCCCGGCGGCGTGCTTCACTGCTTGGCGAGCAGGACCAGACGGGTGCGCGAGTGCTGGTCGTGCCAGGCGAACTTGTTGCGGTCGAACAGACACCACAGCAGTCCCATGCCACCCGGCAGCAGACCGATGCAGGCCCAGATGAAGCGGCGCAGGGCCGAGTGGAAGGTCAGCGGCTCACCGTTGCCGTCGAGCGCGCGGATACGCCAGGCGCGCATCCCCAGGGTCTGGCCGCCGTGGGTCCAGAAGTAGATGAAGAAGGCGGCGACCACCAGCACCATGAGCAGACGCAGCAGGTTGATCGCCATGGCGTTCTCGTAGTAGTTACCGCCGGTGATCAGGCCGTAGGGGATGGCGACGAGTCCGGTGACGATCATCAGGATGCCGACCAGCAGCAGGCTGTCGTAGAAGATCGCACCGAGACGTCGCAGCAGGGAAGGGCTCTGGGCGCGGGTGATATCGAAGTCCATGGTGTCCATTGGTTGTGTTGGTTGAGTGTTGAGTTGAGTTGCCAAGCTTGAAGCGGATCGTCATTAAACCATTTTTGTTCCGTCTGTTGCGACGCGTGCCGATGCCGCTGATCTCGATCGTGGTGGGGCTGACGGCGGGGCTAGTGGTGTGGGCGATGCTCGAGCAGATCCAGAGTCGGCAGGTCAACAAGATCTTCGGTCAGGAGCTGGAGGCGCAGCTCGAGCTGCGTGCCCGCGAGAGCCTGATCCGCTTCGATCGCTATCTCTCGAGCTATGCCGCCACCACTCGGCTGCTGGCCAACTATCAGCGTCTCTCGGAGTATCTGGAGCCGCTGTTCTGGTCACGCGAGACGACCGATCCGCCGGTGCTCTACAAGGAGTTCCGCCCGCACTGGTTGCCGGATTTCTTCGAGCGCGACGCGCTCAGCCCGCCGAGTCATGTGCTGCTCACCGATGTCGAGGGGCGGGTGCGCGAGACCTATCAGGGCGGTGAGCATCCGGTGCCCCGGCGCCTTGCCGCGCAGGTGCCCTCCAATCTGCTCGACACCCGCGACGTGCGCACCGTGATCGACCGTCTCGGCGACCGACTCTATCTGATCGTCAGCGACTCGGTGGCCGATGCCGGGGGCTACGACATGGGACATCTGGTGGTGCTGGTGCCGGTCGACGACGACTTCCTCGCCGCCTCGCAGCGCGGGGTCGATGTCGGTCGCGCCGCAGTGGCGCTGGTCGACGGTGACGACCAGCGCATCGTCGCCAGTCTCGATACCGCGAGTCTGCCGCCGGGCACTACGCTCGATCGCTGGCACGCGCTCTATGTCATCACCTCCCAGACTCTGCCCGAGTACGAGGGCGCCGACTCCAACCTGCTGTTCGCGACCTTCGTCTCGCAGGCGGCGGTGGAGAAGATGTCGCGCCATGTGAGTATCTTCGAGCGGCGCCAGCGCGGGATCGCCGCAGCGGTGTTCATCATCGTCTTCACCGCGGTGATCTATCTCGTCTCCTCGCGACTGAACAAGGTGCTCAAACGGATGACGCGCTTCTCCCAGCGCGCCCTCGGCATCGCCGAGCCGGGCTTCGACTACCATGGCGGCAACCAGCTGGTGCTGCTCGAGGAGTGGATCCAGCACTTCAGTCAGCTGGTGCTGGCCGCGCGCGACGAGATGAACCGTCGTCACCAGGCCGAGATGCGCGAGAGCGAGGCGCTCAAGGCGGCGATGATGGAGGCCTCGCTCGATGCCATCGTCACCCTCGACCAGGCCGGCCATGTCATCGAGTTCAACCCCGCCGCCGAGCGCCTGCTCGGCCACCGTCGTCAACATGCGCTGGGGCTGGTGTTCGTACGCGAGTGCCTGCCCGAGACCGCGCGCGAGGGCTTCAGCGCGCTGCTCGAGCGCTCGCGTCGTCCCGACGCCGGACCCCAGGGGCGTGGCGAGCTGCGCGCGCGCCGCGCCGACGGCGAGCAGGTGCCGGTGGAGATCTCGATCGCCCCGATCGTGCTCGAGTCCGAGCGCTTCTACACCCTCTATATCCACGACATCACCGAGCGCAAGCAGGCCGAGCAGGAGATCAAGGGGCTGGCGCGCTTCGCCAGCGAGAGCCCCAACCCCATCCTGCGCGTCACCGCCAGCGGGCTGCTGGTCTATGCCAACAACGCCTCGCGTCCACTGCTCACCGCCTGGGCGGCGCAGCCCGGCGACCTGCTCCCCGAGCCGTGGCGCGCCGAGGTCGCCCAGACGCTCGCTGGCGCCGAGCAGCGCGAGTGCGAGCTGGAGGTCGCCGGTCAGCTGTTCTCGCTGCTCTTCGCGCCCATCGCCGACCTCGGCTATGTCAACATCTACGCCCGCGACATCACCGCGGTGCGCCGCGCCGAGCAGGAGTCGCGCCAGCACCAGGCCGAGCTGGTCCATGTCTGTCGTCTCAGCACCATGGGCGAGGTGGCCACCGGCATGGCCCACGAACTCAACCAGCCGCTCGCGGCGATCGTCAACTATGCCAGCGGCTGCACGCGGCGGCTGCAGGGCGGGGCGGGCGAGACCGAGGCGCTGATCGGCGCCATGGGGCAGATCACCGCCCAGGCGCAGCGCGCCAGCGAGATCATCCGCCGGCTGCGCGCCCTGGTCGGCAAGCAACCGCCGATCCGCGCCCAGGCCGATCTCAACCACCTGGTGCGCGAGGTCTGCTCCTTCGTCGAGTTCGAGACCCGGCGCCTGGATCTGGCGATCGCGCTGGCGCTGGCGCCCGAGCCGATCCCGGTGCGGGTTGATCTGGTCCAGGTCGAACAGGTGCTGCTCAATCTGGTGCGCAACGCGCTCGATGCGCTCGAAGAGGTCGACGCGTTCACGCGGCAGCTGAGCATCCGCACCTGGCAGGAAGGCGACGAGGCGCGGGTAGCGATCCGCGACAGCGGCCCGGGCATCGTCCCGGAGCGCATCGAGGAGCTGTTCGACGCCTTCGTCACCACCAAGGAGAGCGGCATGGGGATGGGGCTGGCGATCAGCCAGACCATCATCGAGAATCACGAGGGCCGTATCTGGGCCGAGTCGATGCCCGGGCGCGGTTCGACCTTCTTCATCGCGCTGCCGCTCGCCGCCGCCGAGGCGGAGGAGACGGCGCAGCAACCATCGCAAGTTGGGAATAGCAATGCATCATGATGCGACCGTGTTCGTCGTCGACGACGACCAGGCCATGCGCACCTCGCTGCAGTGGCTGATCGAGTCCACGGGGATGTCGGTACAGACCTTCGAATCGGCCGACGCCTTCCTCGCCAACCACTACCCGGGGCGCGCCGGCTGCCTGCTGCTCGACGTGCGCATGCCGGGGATGAGCGGGCTGGAGCTGCAGAGCTATCTCGCCCGCGAGGGCTACCGTCTGCCGGTGATCCTGATCACCGGCCACGGCGACGTGAGCATGGCGGTCAAGGCGATGAAGGCCGGCGCCTTCGACTTCATCGAGAAGCCCTTCCACGACGAGGACCTGCTCGACAGCATCCGCAACGCCCTCGACTACGACGAGCGTCACCGCGCCTCCCAGGCCACCCGCGCCCAGATCGCCATGCGCCTGGCCGAACTCACCCCGCGCGAGCACGAGGTCATGGCGATGGTCACCGACGGCAAGTCCAACAAGGAGATCGCCGCCGCGCTCGGCGTCAGCGCCAAGACCGTCGAGGCCCACCGCGCCCGGGTGATGGAAAAGATGCGTGCCGGCTCACTCGCCGAACTCGTCCGCATGGCCCTGATCGCCGCCCCCGAATCGACGCTCTGAGCGTCTGTGTTGGGTTAACCGTCGACGAGCATCGCTGGCTCGTCGATGGGGCAGTGGACGGACGGTTGACCCAACCTACGAGGCTTGGGGGCGAAAAAACAGGGGAACCTCTGTCGAGGACGACGGCCAGATAGAGTCAGCCCTCGTCGCTCCAGTCGACCCAGGCGTACTTCACAGCGCATCCTTCGCGAAGTACGCCGTCGCTTTTCGCAGGATCGTGTTCTCCTCGCGAAGCTCGGCAACCTCGGCGCGCAGCGGCGACAGCTCCATCTCCTCGGGCGTGACCGCCTGGCCCGCGCTCGACTCCAGCTTCCCCGCCACGCCGCGCCGCACCCAGTTGCGTACCGTCTGCTCTACCAGGCCCATCTCGCGCGCCACCGAGGCGATACTGCGCCCCGACCGCACCTGCCTGACCGCCCGCCCCTTAAACTCCAGCGTGTAAACCCGCTTCGGGATCTTTTGCATCGTGTGCTCTAAGCGTTGATCGTCAGTCTACGTCAATCCCTGGAGGATGAAATTCGGGTGGGGGAAAGCTCAGTGTGTGAACCTCAATGCCCTCCCCGCATTGACCCACTTGCCTTGACAATTTAGGCTGCTCGCCTGGTAAAGGCTGGAATATCATGGAAAACTCGGAGGCCGACATTGGCTGAGCTACTGACCGTTCAAGAGGTAGCCCACCTTCTCAAGCTAAGCGATCGGACTATTTATTCGATGTGTCGAACGGACCGACTGCCGGGTATCTCCAAGGTCGGGGGGAAGTGGCGGGTGGATCGAGAAAAACTCATCGTTTGGCTGGATAGCGGCGGGGAAGTGGAAAAGGGAGCGCGAAGAAAGAATGGATAATCGGTCGACAGGCTATTCACTAGAATGCATAACATCGGGGCCGGATAGCAGGCAGGCACTCTGCCAAACCGCCTGGGCAGACTATTTCCCTGAAGGGTGTCCGCCAGTCGAAGTAATCGATGCAAGCGGAGTCGTCATGCGGGTTTTTGTCAATGACCCACCCACAGCTCAAGACTTCCGCCCCTGGGGCATCAAGAACAATTGGATCATTCCAAGTAAGGCCTGTCAGTCACGCAGCGTTTCCGTCTTCGACGACAGGGATGGCGTGCTGCGCCTGCGGAGACGAGTCCCCGCTTATCGGGGCAAGCCAGTTGCAAGCGGTCAGCTACGAAATGGCATGGGATCAACCAAATCCACTCCGTCCAACACGAGCCCCTTCCACCGGTCATGCTGGCTTTCCGACAGCTTTGATCCGTCTTCGACTTTCCGTGTCATCGCCCCTGCGGACATGAAGGATAGAGGTTGATGGCAGACTTCTCCTTTCCGCAGATTGGCGACATGGACCTGGTCGAAGTCTGCGAGTTCTATGACGAACCGGTGTTGTTCGTCTGTCGAGACCTGACAGAACTGCTCTACCTCGCACTACTGTCAGAGCAGACGCCGGATCACAAGACGTGGCTACTGACGGCGTTATCGCCTCGCCGCCTCGCACAGCTTCGTTCGGGCGAAGTGGATCTCTATTCCGCGTTCAAGGAGGCCGAGCGGGGACAGGTGTACAAGGCCCGCATCGCCCGTACCTCCGATGACTCGCCCTTCGTTAACTGGATTCCCTGCGCGCAGCTCACCGACGATGCACTGCCCGCGCCGGGAGAGCATCTACATTCCGATCCGTCGACCGCCGTCGAGGTTGATACGGTAACCGCACAAGCAGACAACCAGCCTCAGCCGACTGCCGCGTTGCTCGACAATAAGGCCCATGGCCGGGTCATCGATGCGCTCCGGCAGGCGCTGGACGGCGCGGCCGAGGTCGCAATTCTCACCAGCGAATTTTCGATCTTCGCCTTTGATGAGCTGCGCGGGGCACTTGAAACGCCCAATCACATCCGACTTCTTCTCACGCCCGGCCTCTCGGGAGACCAAGCCCCGCCTGCCGCATCTCGGCTACTTGGCGGCGTCGAGGAGCGTAGCTACCGCAACAAACTCATGGCTGAGAACGTTGCTCGGAAATGCGCGGATTGGATCGAGCATCGCGTCGACGTCAGCGGTGTCCAGGCGCCCGTCCCGGCTAGCCTGTACCTCGCCTCCAACAGCCACCGCCGTATGGCCATTCAAGGCAGCTCCACGTTCATCGCTCCGGGACTTGGCCTCGTCCCATCCACGCGTTTCGAGATGAACACACAGCTCGAAGGCGAGGCGGAGGTTAGCGGTCGACTCGCCCTCTTCGACGGCCTGTGGAACGACCGCCACCTCACCAGGGACGTGAAGCCGCAGATGCTGGCCGAGCTGCAACGGATCTTTGCGCCGAAGTCCGCTCAGACCATCTACTTCGCCATACTGCACGCCCTGTTCGAGGACAGCCTCGACCAGCTTGAGGAAGACCAAATCGTCAAGGCGAAGACGGGCATCCGTGACACGCTGGTCTGGCAGAAGCTCTACCGCTTCCAGCGCGACGGCGTGCTTGGGGCAATCGATAAAATCGAACGCTACAACGGCTGCATCATTGCCGACAGCGTCGGCCTCGGAAAGACCTTCGAGGCCCTGGCTATCATCAAATACTACGAGCTGCGTAACGACCGGGTACTGGTGCTGTGCCCGAAAAGGCTGCGCGAGAATTGGACCCTCTACACGGTCAACGACAAACGCAACATCTTCGCCTCCGACCGCTTCAACTACGACGTCCTCAACCACACGGATCTGACCCGCCAACAGGGGCAGTCCGGCGAGGTCAATCTGGAGAGCATCAACTGGGGCAACTACGACCTCGTGGTCATCGACGAGTCCCACAACTTCCGCAACAATCCGCCCAAGAAAGACGGTCTAACCCGCTACAAGCGGCTGATGCACGACATCATCTGCGCCGGCGTGAAAACGCGCGTGCTGTTGCTGTCGGCGACACCGGTCAATAACCGGATGAACGACCTGAAGAACCAGGTTGCCTTCATCACCGAGGGCTGCGACGACGCGCTCGATGCAGGGGGTATTGTCAGCATCGAGCAGACGCTGCGCAAAGCGCAGGCACGCTTCAACCAATGGCTCAAGTTGGACGCCGATCGGCGGACCACGACCGCGTTGCTGGAGTCGCTGAATTTCGACTACTTCAAGCTCCTCGACCTGCTCACCATTGCGCGCTCACGTAAGCATATCGAGAAATATTACGACCTGGCCGAGATCGGAGATTTCCCGCACCGCAACAAACCCATCAACGTCAGGGCGGACATCGACACGGCCGATCTATTTCCTCCGCTGCGAGAGGTCAATCGGGACATTCGACGCCTGACGCTGAGCGCTTACGCCCCGATGCGCTACGTGTTGCCAGATAAGATCGAGGAGTACAGCCGGCGCTACGACATGGAGCTTGCGGGCGGGCGCTCGTTCCGACAACTGGACCGTGAAGAGAGCCTGATTCACCTGATGCGGGTGAACCTGCTCAAACGGATGGAAAGCTCCATCCACTCGTTCGCCCAGACCGTCGAGAAGTTGCTCGGCAAGGTGAACAACCTCATCGAGCGGATCGACACGCACGACGCGTCCGCGATCGAAGAGCAGAGCATAGAGGACATCGATCTCGACAATGATGACTTCGACCAGTACCTCGTTGGAGCCAAGGTCAAGGTGTTGCTGCAGGACGTCGATCTGATCCGCTGGAAGCAGGACCTGCAGGAGGACCAGGCGATTCTGACCGGGCTGCTGCGCGAGGCAAGACAGGTGGGCATCGAGCGCGACGAGAAGCTGCGCCGACTCAAGGCCCTCATCAGCGACAAGCTCACCAACCCGATCAACCCGGACAACCGCAAGGTGCTCGTCTTCACCGCCTTCGCGGATACCGCCGACTATCTCTACCAGCATATCGCCGACTGGGCTATGCAGGCGTACGGCCTGCATAGCGCCATCGTGACCGGTCGCTCCGGGCGCAACAAAAGCAACCTCAAGGGGTTGCGCACCGATCTCGACTCCGTGCTGACGGCTTTCTCGCCCATTTCGAAGGAACGGGCACAGATCGACGCGAGCCTGACCACGGAAGTCGATCTCCTCATCGCCACTGACTGCATTTCCGAAGGCCAGAACCTCCAGGACTGCGACTACCTGGTCAACTACGACATCCACTGGAACCCGGTCCGAATCATCCAGCGCTTCGGGCGCATCGATCGACTCGGCTCACGCAACGACAGCATCCAGCTCGTCAACTTCTGGCCGAACATGGAACTCGACGAGTACATCAACCTCGAGGCCCGCGTGTCGGGCCGCATGGTGCTGCTCGACATCTCGGCGACCGGTGAGGAGAACGTGATCGAGGAAAGCCCCCAGGAGCAGATGAACGATCTGGCCTACCGCAAGCATCAGTTCGAGGTGCTGCAAGAGCAGGTCATCGACATCGAGGATCTCGGTGGCGGGATCTCGATCACCGACCTGACCCTGAACGACTTCAAGATGGACCTCGGCAACTACCTCAAGCACCACCAGGAGGAGCTGGCCAGGTTACCGCCGGGAGCCTGCTCGGTTACCATCGACGACGCACTGTTGGCGGACTCCGAGATCAAGCCGGGGGCTTTCTTTTGCCTGCGCAGCGAAAACGCCAAGGTCACGGTGGACTCTACCTACGCCCTCAGTCCGCACTTCCTCGTCTTTGTCGCCGATGACGGCGAGGTGGTCCTCAATTTCTCGCAGACCCGACGCATCCTAGACCTGGTGAAGAAGCTTTCCCTCGGTCGCTCGCAACCCGACGCCGAAGCCCAGCGGTTGCTCGCCGAGCGCACGCGGCAAGGCGCGGACATGGCCCACTACCACACGCTCCTGGAGCAAGCGGTCGCTGCAATCTCGGGAAAGGCCGAAGAGCAGGGCGTGGAAAGCCTGTTCCATCGCGGCGGCACCGCCATGAGCCGGGGCAACCAGCGCGGGCTTGATGACTTCGAGGTTGTCGCTTATCTGGCCGTGCTGGCAGCGGAGGGCGCATGAACGCAGACCCCATGGCCTTCGACAAGGACGCCTTCTACGCCCAGCTCGGGCTGCCAGACGTCGGTCTGATCGATAAACGCATTGCCAAGAAGATGGTGTTGGAGCACGGCCAGCTGACGAGCGCCGACAAAAAGACGCTGTCGAGCGATGTCGACAAGTTGACCTGGAAATACACGCTGAAGGCCGACACGGTGCAGGTGCTCCCTTACGAGGACTCGGACCGAGAGTACCTGGAAATCGACCTCATCGAGGCAGACCTCAGCCATCGCAGCCGAGCCCCACGCATCGCCGAGCTGCTCCAACGCGCGATCCCCTATCCGGTCCTGCTGGTGATGGTGGAAGGAGATGCCTTCTGCGTGAGCGTCGCCCACAAGCGCTTCAGCCGAGCGGAGCAAGGCGCCATCGTGGCCGAAGGCTTTCTGTGCTCACCGTGGATCGAGCCGCCGCTGTCCGAGATCGACCAGGCATTTTGCGAGGCACTGGCCTTACCCAGCCTTTCGCGGGTCGACTTCTACGCCCTCTACCGCGGCATGGTCGATGCCGTACTGGCACGGACCTGTGGTGAGCTGACAGGCACCTTCGTGGTCGACGCCACGCAGCCCGAGCAGGATCGCCGGCAACGGCTCGAGCAGTGCCACACGATGGAACGGGACATCCGCCGTCTCCGGGTCGCCATCGCCAAAGAAGACCAGTTCGCCGAGAAGGTCGAACTGAATACACGCATCAAAGAACTCGAAGACCGACTGGTCCGAACCAAGGCCGAGCTGTAAGTAAAGGAACGATTGCATGAAGAAGCTGACGCGCGAAGACGGGGCATCGCCAGACCTGGTGGCGGACAACATCGAGCGACTGCGGGAACTCTTCCCGGAGGTCTTCGCCGATGGCCTCATCGACTTCGACGCACTCAAGGAGACGCTCGGCGATTACGTGGACGACCGGGAAGAGCGCTACTCCTTCACCTGGAACGGCAAGAGCCGAGCCAAGCAGATTGCCCAGACACCGTCGATGGGGACGCTGCGCCCTTGCCCCGAAGAGTCGGTCAACTGGGACACCACCAAGAACATCTTCATCGAGGGTGACAACCTGGAGGTGCTGAAGCTCCTGCAGAAGAGCTATCACCGCAAGGTGAAGATGATCTACATCGATCCGCCCTACAACACGGGCAAGGAGTTCATCTACCCGGACAAGTGGCAGGACAATCTCGACACCTACCTCCGTTACACCGGGCAGGTGGACGACGAGGGCTTCAAGGTGTCGGCGAATGCGGAGACATCAGGCCGGTATCACACGAACTGGCTGAATATGATGTATCCGCGGCTGAAGCTGGCTCGGAATCTATTGCGCGATGATGGTCTACTCTTTGTATCCATCGATGACCATGAGGCACATAATCTACGTCATATCTTAGACGAGGTGTTTGGGGTCGAGAACTTCATGGCCGCTATCGCTTGGGAAAAGCGATATACGCGCAGTAACAACGCTAAAGCGTTCTACTCGCTAAAAGATACATTGCTCGTCTACCGCCGAAGCGATGTGCTCGAGCATCTAAGAGAAACTAGGACCGAAAAGGCTGACTCAGGCTACAGCAATCCTGATAAAGATCCGCGAGGGGACTGGACAACTTCTTCTTTTGTCAATCCTGCGACGAAGGAGAAGCGTCCCAACCTCGTATATCCCATCACTGCGCCTGACGGGAGAGTCGTCGAACACCCCACCCATGCCTGGAAGAACTCCGAGGAGGAGTATCGTCGGCTCGTTTCCGAGAACCGGCTGTGGTGGGGCCAAGACGGGGACGCCAAGTATCCGCGGAAGAAGATATTCCTTTCGGAGGCGGAGGGAATGGTTCCGGTGAACATCTGGGACCACAAGGAGGCTGGAACCACGGATGAAGGGGGGCTTGAGGTTAAAGCCCTCTTCGATGGCAAAGCTGTTTTCGATAATCCTAAGCCAACACGGCTGATCCGTAAAATGCTTGGGCTATCAACAAACACCAACTCATGCGATATCGTACTAGACTTTTTCGCCGGGTCGGGGTCCACGGGGGACGCTGTGATGCAACAAAACATGGACGATGGGGGAAACCGGCGCTTTATTTTGGTACAGCTTCCGGAGCACATTGACGACGAGAGGTTCGGGTCTGTCGCTAGCATTAGTATTGCTCGACTCCGTGCCGCCTCTGCTAAAGTGGCAGTTGAAAACCGGGGATTTCGAGCTTTCAAACTCTCCAGTAGCAACATCAAGCCCTGGGACGCCGAGTTCGACTCGATTGATCAAGACCTTGTGGAGTCCGTCGATAACATCAAACCCAACCGCTCCGAAGACGACGTGCTCTACGAGCTTCTGCTCAAGTACGGTCTCGACCTCGCCATCCCGACCGACACCCGAGACATCGAGGGACGGAAGGTCACGGTGATCGGCGCCGGTGCGCTGATCGTCTGCCTCGCCGACAACATCACGCTGGAGGTGGTATCCGGCATCACCGCTCTGAAGGATGAGTTTCAGCCCGAAGTCATGCGGGTGGTGTTCAAGGACGCCGGCTTTGCCGACGACGTGGTTAAGACCAATGCCGTTCAAATCTTGAGGCAGGCCGGCATTGATGACGTGAAGTCGCTCTAGGGAGATCCGGATGAAGATCAAGTTCAACCCCGATCTGGACTTCCAGGCGGATGCCATCGCGTCCATCGTCGATCTGTTCGAGGGCCAGGAGACCTGCCAGACCAACTTTACGGTCGGCGCCATGGACGCAACGCCACAGCTGAGCTTGGGCATCAGTGAGAACAGTCCCGGCATTGGCAACTACCTCAAGCTGCTCAACGAGGACATCCTCGCGAACATCGGCAAGGTCCAGTTGCGTAACGGCCTCAAGCCTTCAACGGCCCTGGGCGATCTCAACTTCACCGTCGAAATGGAGACTGGGACGGGCAAGACCTATGTCTATCTGCGCAGTATCTTCGAGCTGAATCGCAAATACGGCTTCACCAAGTTCATCGTCGTCGTGCCCTCCGTCGCCATCAAGGAGGGCGTCAAAAAGTCGCTCGAGATGACCGAAGAGCACTTCAAGGGGCTCTTCGACAACGTCCGCTTCGACTACTTCGTCTACGACTCCCAGAAGCTCGGCCAGGTTAGGAACTTCGCGACCAGCGACTGCATTCAGATCATGGTCATCAACATCGATGCCTTCCGGCGGAGCTTCGCCGACCCCAGCAAGGAGTCGAAGGCCAACATCATCCACCGGCCGAACGATCGCATGACCGGGGCCAAGCCCATCGAGTTCATTCAGGCTACCAACCCCATCGTCATTATCGACGAGCCGCAGAGTGTCGATACCACAAAGAAGAGTACCGAGGCCCTCGCGTCGCTCAACCCGCTGTGCACCTTCCGCTACTCGGCAACGCATCAGGACAAGCACCATCAGGTCTTCCGGCTGGACTCGGTGGATGCCTACGAGCGCAAATTGGTAAAGCAGATCGAGGTGGCGGGCGTCACAGTTGCCGACAGCCATAACAACGCCTACGTCCGACTGCTTAGCGTCGATAATAGGAACGGTATCTCCGCGCGTATCGAATACGACGCTATCCGGAAGGGACAGATCAAGCGGGAGCAGAAGAAGGTCAAGACCGGCGTCGACCTGGTGGAGCTATCCGGCGGACGCGACGTCTACGACGGCTACATCATTGAGGAGATTTACTGCGCCGAGGGTCAGGAGTACATCAGCTTTACCGGCACCGAGACCGTCGTACGGCTTGGACAGACCATCGGCGAGGTCGACGACGATGAGTACAAGCGCCTGCAGATCCGCAAAACCATCGACGAGCACCTCGACAAGGAACTCCGCCTAAGGCCGAAGGGCATCAAGGTGCTGAGCCTGTTCTTCATCGACCGTGTGGCCAACTACCGTGCCTACGATGCCGACGGCAACCCGGTGAAGGGCAAATACGCCCTGATGTTCGAGGAGGAATACGCCAAGGCGATCAAAAAGCCGAAGTACAGCACGCTCTTCGAAGACGTCGATCTGAAGACTGCGGCGGACGGTGTTCACAATGGTTACTTCGCCCAGGACAAGAAGAAGGATGCTAGTGGCAATGCCCGACTCAAGGAGTCCAAGGGCGGTGGCACCACCGCCGATGACGAAGGTGCGTATCACTTGATCATGCGGGACAAGGAAAAGCTGCTGAGCTTCGACTCGAAGCTTAAGTTCATCTTCTCGCACTCGGCGCTGCGGGAGGGTTGGGACAACCCGAACGTGTTCCAGATCTGCACCTTGAACGAGACCTCATCGGTAATGAAAAAGCGCCAGGAGATCGGGCGCGGGCTGCGGATCTGCGTCGACCAGGAGGGCGAGCGAGTCTACGGCTTCGAGGTCAACACGCTGACAGTCATGGCGAACGAGTCCTACGAGGAATTCGCCCGCAAGCTGCAGAAGGAGATCGAGGAAGACACCGGTATTCGCTTCGGCTTGGTCGAACAGCACCTCTTCGCCAATATCCCGGTACAGGATGCGAACGGGGCACAGCAGCCGCTCGGTGTCGAGACCTCTAAGAAAGTCTGGGAGCACCTCAAGAAAGAGGGATACGTCGATAATCGAGGCAAGGTAACTGATAAACTCCGACGCGCCCTGAATGACGACAGCTTGGAACTGCCCAACGAGGTAGCCGAGCAGGCTGGACAGATCGCCGCCTTGCTCAATAAGGTGGCCGGTAGCCTTAATGTCAAGAACGCCGAGGAACGTACCAAGGTCAGCTTAAACAAGGAGCGCTTCCTGGGCGAAGACTTTAAGGCGCTCTGGGACCGCATCAAGTACAAGACAACTTTCCAGGTGAGCTTCGATACCGAAGCGCTTATCGAGACCTGCGCCGACGAAATCAAGAAGAGCCCGGTGGTGACCAAGGCACGCTTCGTCTACCGTAAGAGCAAAACGGAGATCAGTCGCGGCGGCATCGGCATGGGCGAGGCGTTCCAGCAGACCTACAGCTACGATGCCGAGCACATGCGACCGCCAGACATCGTTTCCTTTCTCCAGAACGAGACGAACCTGACCCGGCGATCCATCGTCGAGATCCTGCGTCGCAGCGGTCGGCTCGGGGATTTCAAGCGCAACCCGAACAAGTTCATCGAACAGGTCTCCGAGATCATTAAGAGCCAAATGCGCTTGTTCATTGTCGACGGCATCAAATACCACCGCATCGGTGATGACGCCTTCTACGGGCAAGAATTGTTCAAGGACCAGGAACTCTTCGGCTACCTCAGCAAGAATATGGTGAAGACCGAGAAATCGGTCTACGACCACGTCGTCTACGACTCGGACGTCGAGCGCAAGTTTGCCGAAAGGCTCGATCAGAGCGGTGACGTGAAGGTCTTCGCCAAGCTTCCGGACTGGTTCAAGATCGAAACCCCGCTCGGCACCTACAACCCCGACTGGGCCGTGCTGGTTGAGCGTGAGGACGTCGAACGACTGTTCTTCATTGTCGAGACCAAGGGCAGCCTGCTCACCGATGCGCTTCGCCCGACTGAGCAAGGCAAAATCGACTGCGGGAAGGCGCATTTCAAGGCGCTGGGAACCAACGTGGGCTTCGCCGTAGCGAACTCTTATGACAGCTTCGAGGGTACGTTCGATGCCCACTAGTACTACAGCTGCACATCTTCACGGCGGCCCAGCCCCGCGCGCTCGATAGTCACAGGTCCTGGCCCGTGCTTGATGTCGTCGTCGCCAATCCGACCAAGCGATGACGGCATCAGGCGGGGCGCGTTCGCGCCACAGCAGCGCCTTGAGCAGGCGACGGGTCTCGGGAGCTGTCAGTGCGATCCGCCCAGCGACAGCATTTGTAGCGCCCTCGACTACGACGAGCGTCACCGCGCCTCCCGAGCCACCCGTGCCCAGATCGCCATGCGCCTGGCCAAACTCAGCCCGTGCGAGCACGAGGTCATGGCCCTGATCGCCGCCCCCGAGTCGATGCTCTGAGCGTCTGTGTTGGGTTAACCGTCGACGAGCATCGCTGGCTCGTCGATGGGGCAGTGGACGGACGGTTGACCCAAGCCACCAGCCACCAGCCACCAGCCACCAGCCGCCAGCCGCCAGCCGCCAGCCGCCAGGATTGAACCGCAAAGCCGCGAAGCACGCGAAGTGAGTGACGTGTGATGTCGGCGTGAGGCGCAGGCGGCGCGGGTTCGCACCCACTGGGGGCTGATCGCTGACGGCTGGCGGCTTATTCCCCTTCGCGTCCTTGGTGTCTTTGCGGTTCAGTCCTTCCGGCTGACGGCGACTTGCGCCCGACGAAGCGGTAGTAGGGCACGCGCAGGCCGGGGAGGTAGGGGACCGGGGCGAGGTGTTCGTCGAGGCGGTGATCGGGGAGGTGGTCGCGCAGCCAGCGCAGCGGCTCGGGGCTGGGGTGGACGCCGTCGTGGGCGAACCAGCGGGGCCAGAAGGCGCGGGCGAGGGCGCTGTGGCGGGCGTTGCCGGGGCCGCCTCGGGCGTCGGAGACGTAGAAGTCGACCACCCCCAGGGTGCCGTCGGGGCGGAGCATGGCGAGGGCGTTTGCGAGCACCGCCTGCCAGTTGGGCATCATCGTCAGCGAGTAGGCGCAGTAGACGCAGTCGACCGGCCTCTCGGGGCGGTAGTCGGCGGCGTCGGCCTCGATCACCCGCGCCCTGGCGAGGCCGGCGGTGCGCCGGCGTGCCTCCTCGAGCAGCGCCGGGCAGAGGTCGACGAGGTCGATCCGGCCGAGGCTGTCGAGGCGTTCGCCGAGATAGAGCAGGTTGCGTCCGGTGCCGGCGCCGAGTTCGACCAGATAGGCGCCGGGCGCCGGGTCGAGTGCGGCGATCAGTTGCGCGCGACCGTGCAGCAGGCGCTCGCGGAAGCGATCGTAGTGCACCGCCTGGGGGGCGTAGAAGTGCTGTAGCCGTTCGGCGTGCGAGCCCTGGCGACGCTGGCCGCGCAGCAGGTGGAGGAGGATGCGCGCGTCGCTGCCGATCATGCGCGCACATCCGCGATGTGGAAGCCGGCGTAGGTGTGCACGCGGTCGAGGCGGTTGAGCGCGGCGGCGCGCTCGGGGTGGAAGCGCAGACGCTCGCTCAAGCGGGTACGCTCGGGGCCGAGTTCGAGCCGTTCGAGATAGCGCGGCGCGACATGGGCGCTGCGGAAGATGATCCGCGCATCGGCACTGGCGCGGTCGAGGATCGCCTGCCACTCCTCGGCGAGCGCCTCGGGGTGGTAGGAACTCATCCAGTCCATGTGATCGAGCAGCACGTACTTGGAGATGGGCTCGTCGCTGGCGTGGAGGAACTCGGTGACGGTGCAGGTGTGCGGCACGATGCGCTCGACCAGCCCGGTCTTGAGCGCGGCGAAGTTGTCGCGCTTGAGATATTCGGGACAGCACGTCGGGGTGTAGCGACCGCGCAGATAGACCGACCAGAAGTAGTTGTCGGCGATCGGCAGTTGGCGCAGCACGTATTCGAGCGCCTCGCGGATGAAACCGGCGACGCCCTGGGCATGCTGTGCCTGGACCTCCTTGCGCTGCGGATGGGGGACGCCGAGCAGGCTCATGGTGAGCTGGCGTGAGAGCGTCCAGTTGAGCGCCGGGGTCCAGAACAGCGGCTGGACGCGGGTGTCGTAGATCTCGCGCTGATGGTCGAGATCGGCGCTGGCGAACAGCGCACGCACACTCTCGGCGAGCCGGGGTCGGGCGCGCAGATAGGTGTTGAACAGCCGCGCGACGATCCCGGAGAGACCATGGAAGTAGAAGCTGCCGTCGGGGTTGCCGAACCAGGCCGCGCGCCGGTCCCAGAAGGCACGGGCGAAGGGCGAGAGGGTCTGGCGCAGGGCGTCGTGGTAGAGGTCGCGGAACGCCGAGTGGTAGCCGTGCCCGAAGACGGCGAAGAAGTCGTCGAAGTCGAGCCTGCGGATGCCGGCGAGCTTGAGTTCGAGCAGTGCGTTCTGGCGCGGGTTGGCGTCCACCGCGTGGATCCGTCGCGGCCCGGTGAGGGCGTAGTCGAGCACGTTGCAGCCGGCGCTGGTGATCACCAGCAGGGTGTCGTCCGGGGTCAGCTCGAGGGCCAGCCGGTCGACCGCCGGGTCCTCCCAGCAGGTGTTGTAGACCAGGGCGCGCGAGTAGATGGCGTCGAAGACCCGCTGGTCGATGCGGTCGGCGAGTGTCGGTGCTGTTTTCAAGCGAGGGCTCCAGGCGGATGGACCGGATCGGGTTTTCGCAATGCGTGTTCACGCAGGTCGCGTCAGGATAGATTGGGGAAATGACCGTGGCGTGGCACGTCCGCGACGGGACGGTTGCGGATCGGTTGCGGCGGGATTGCCCCGACCCGTCGTCCACCCTCGGCCCAGATCGGTTTGATCAGCGGGCCGGGGCGCTCAATAATGATCTGTCAACCATTGGAATTCGCGGAGAAACGAACGATGTCCGAAAAGGCCCCATGGATCACCTTCCGGCCGGAACTCAAGGTCCTCGACTGCACGGTTCGGGACGGGGGACTGGTGAATGCCCATCGCTTCGATGATGCCTTCGTCAGCGCCGTCTACCATGCCTGTATCGATGCCGGGATCGACTACATGGAGATCGGCTACAAGAACTCGAAGCGGGTCTTCCCCAAGGACAAGTTCGGCCCCTGGCGTCACTGCGACGAGGCCGACATGCGCCGTATCGTCGGCGACCACGACGCCGAGAAGACCGGGCTCAAGCTCGCGGCCATGGCCGATGCCGGCAAGAGCGACTGGGAGCAGGACCTGGTGCCGGCGGCCGACAGCCCGCTGTCGATGATCCGCGTGGCCTTCTATGCCCACCAGGTCTCCGAGGCGGTGGACATGATCCACCACGCCCACGAACTCGGTTACGAGACCACCGCCAACCTGATGGCCGTCTCCAACATCACCGAGGAGGAGATCGACAAGGTCCTCGAGGCCGTCTCCCACACTCCGGCCTCGACCATGGTCATCGTCGACAGCTTCGGCTACCTCTACCGCGAACAGATCGACCGGCTCTACCACAAGTACACCGACGCGCTCGCCGGCAAGGGCATGGAGATCGGCATCCACGCCCACAACAACCTGCAGCTGGCCTTCGCCAACACCATCGAGGCGATCATCCTCGGCTGCAACCGCGTCGACTCGACCATTTACGGCTTCGGCCGTGGCGCGGGCAATTGCCACACCGAGCTGCTGCTCGGTTTTCTGCGCAACCCCAAGTTCGACGTCCGGCCGATCGTCGAGGTGATCCAGAAGTACATGCTGCCGCTGCGCAAGGAGCTCGACTGGGGTCCGTCGCTGCCCTACAACCTCACCGGTCAGCTCAACCAGCACCCGCGTCCGGCGATCGAGTGGCGCGAGGGCCCGACCCCGGAAGACTTCCTCGGCTTTTACGACAAGCTCGTCGCCGAGATCTGAAAGGCACGGGGCGCGGCCGGTCGCGCCCGCGACATGGCAGCCTTCGTCAAGGGGCTGACCTAGCCTGTTCGCGGCGCTGGCCCTCGGGCCGCCGGCCGACGCCCCAAGGGGGCCTGCGATCGCCCCGCCATCCGGCCTCTTGCCAGACGGGCGCGATCGCGCTACACCATCGACTCCGATCCCGAGCGCGCGCGCCCTCTCCGGGGCGCGCCACCCGGTCCCTGTGCATCTTCTCGGAGTCTTTCTCCATGTCCGACCAAGCGACCCTGATCCTGGGTGACGCGCACCACTCACTGCCCATCGTCACCGGCAGCACCGGCGAGCGCGCGCTCGACATCCAGACGCTGCGCGCCCGCACCGGGCTGATCGCGCTCGATCCGGGCTATGCCAATACCGGCAGCTGTCGCAGCGCCATCACCTCTATCGACGGCGAACGGGGCATCCTGCGCTATCGCGGCATCCCCATCGAGCAATTCGAGCACAGCCCGAACTTCGTCGAGGTCGCCTGGCTGCTGATCTTCGGTCATCTGCCCAATGCCCGCGAATACGCCGACTTCTCCGCTGAACTGACCGCCTGCGCCAACCTCGATGAGGGGATGAAGCATCACTTCGAGGGCTTCCCGCGCGCCGCACCGCCGATGGCGATCCTCTCGGCGATGATCAACGCGCTCTCCTGCTTCCACCCCGAGCTGTTTGAGCTGGAGGACGAGCAGCGCTTCCGCGCCGCCGCCGCCGGGCTGATCAGCCGTATCCGCACCATCGCCGCCTACGCCTATCGGCACTCCATCGGGCGGCCCTATATCTATCCCCACCCCGAGCAGCGTTATGTGCCCAACTTCCTGCACATGATGTTCTCCGACCCCTATGCCGAGTACGTCTGCGAGCCGCTGGTGCGCGACGCGATCAACCTGGTGCTGCTGCTCCACGCCGATCACGAGCAGAACTGCTCGACCTCGACGGTGCGCATGGTCGGCTCCAGCCAGGCCAACCTGTTCGCCGCCTGTGCCGCCGGGGTGTGCGCGCTGTGGGGGCCGCTGCACGGTGGTGCCAATGTCGCGGTGCTGCGAATGCTTGAGGAGATCCATCAGGGACGGATCACCCCCGAGCAATACGTGCGTCTGGCCAAGGACCGCGACAGCAAGGTGCGGCTGATGGGCTTCGGTCACCGGGTCTACAAGCAGTTCGACCCGCGCGCGCAGATCCTCGCCCGGGTGGCCGAGCGGTTGCTCGCCCAGCTCGGGCGGCGCGATCCGCTGCTCGACATCGCCCGTCGGCTCGAGGAGATCGCGCGCGAGGATCCCTACTTCGTCGAGCGCCAGCTCTATCCCAACGTCGACTTCTACAGCGGCATCATCCTCCGCGCGGTGGGCATCCCCACCAACATGTTCACGGTGATGTTTGCGATGGGGCGGTTGCCGGGCTGGATCGCCCACTGGTGGGAGCAGGCCGGCGCGGGCGGGCGCATCGCCCGTCCGCGTCAGCTCTATGTCGGACCCGAGTCGCTCGACTACGTGCCGATGGACGAGCGCGGCTGAACCCGGGGAGAGGGGAGGACGCGGACCCGTTGGTCCGCGTCGGGCTCAGGCCGCCACCGGGCTCGGCTGGTGGCTGAGACAGCCCTTGGGACAGACCCGCGAGCAGGAGGCGCAGCCGATGCAATCGAGCGCATCGGCGAGATTCATGACCATGCCGGGCGCGTCGTCGAAGTCGTCGTCATCGTCCTCGATCGCGTCGAGATCGAGTTCGTCGCGATCGATCAGCTCGAAGACCTCGCGGGGACAGACCTTGTAGCAGCGGCCACAGCCGATGCAGCTGGTCTGGTCGATGGTGATGACGAACGACGGTGTCCACTCGACCCCGCCCCGGGTGATACCGGTGATGACAGTCATGGTGCAGTGCTCCCAATCCGCGGCTCTCGACTGGCCGCGCGGTACGGTTGGCGCGATCGGCGCCGGGCCGGTCGCGTGTTGATCCTCGATGATCGCGACGGGGTCAGGCCCCGTCGGCGGCCTTGAGTCTGGCGTCGGCCTCGGCCCACGCTAGACAGGCGTCGTAGGTGGTCTGGGCGAGCGCCGGCAGCTCGGCATAGGCGCCGGGCAGACGCTCCTCGACCAGATCGTGCAGCTCGGCGGCGCGCTCGTTGGCGATGCGCTTGGCCTTGCGCGCGGCGCGCTCGAGCCCCTGACGGTGTTGCGGATCCATGGTGTCTGTCTCGTCTGTGTCAGGGCGGCTCAGAGTCCGGCAACCTTGGAGTGTTCGCCGATCAGCTCGATGGCGACGGAGAGATACTTGTCGGCCTCGTCCTTCATCCGCGACAGGCTGGGGAAGCCGAAGCGGTGCACGTCGCGCAGGGTGCGATCGAGCACCACCAGCTTGCCAGTGGTGATCAGTACTCGACCGAAGCCCTCGTGACTGAGATGCACCAAGGGCACCGCCATCAGTCCGCACTCGGCCTCGATCAGTGCTGCGATGGCGTTGTAGAAGGCCTTGACCCGCTCGACCACGATCTCGTCGGGATCGCCGACGATGGGGATCCCGCGACGCATCTCCTTGGTGAGTACGAAGGGTTCGAGCAGATCGGCGTTGGAGAGGTGTTCGTACTGGCCATAGGCGTCGATCGCGCGCATCTGGCGCACCATCTCGACCATGAAGTCGCTCTCGAGCAGCCCTCGGGTGGGCAGTGGCGCGGTTGGGGTGTCGGTCATCGTGTTCTCTCCTGCTGGGATCTGGGGATGGATCAGGACAGGCGGCGCAGCACCACCGGGCGTGGTGCGTCGCGCCCGAGTCGTTCGGCCAGCCACAGCCCGGCGCCGAGCGCGAGCAGCGCGCCGCCGAGCGTGGCCCACAGCGGCAGCGCGAAGCGGGTGCCGGCCCAGGCGGTCGCGGCCAGCGCCAGCAACGGCAGCAGATAGGCGAGGGTGGCGGCGCGCAGCAGCCCGGCGCCGGGGATGCCAATCACCACCGACTCGCCGGGGCTGAGTCCGAGCGGGTCGTCGATGACGATCTGTCGGCCGCGCCCGCGGCGCCCGGCCGTGGCCCCGGCGCAATAGCCCGACTGGGCGCAGCCGGAGCAGGCGCTGGTGTTGCCGGGTGCGACCCAGGCGCGTGGCGGGGCGCTCGCGGTCACCACTGCGACGGTCTCGATCATTCGCTCCATCCCTCGACCTCCATCTGGTCGACACGTGGGTGTTCCGCTTCACCCCGCCTGAGCGGGGCGAGCGCGCGTGCCAGCCAGGGGCTGGGACGGCCGCGCAGCTCGCCCTGCAGGGCGGCGATCTGGGCGCGGATCCGGGTGCCGTGGGGCACCTTGAACGGTTGGACGCCGACGGCGCAGAGCTGTCTGACCGCCGAGGCACCGATCGCCTCGCAATAGACGGCGAGACAGCCCTCGAGTGCGACGATGCGTTCGCCGAGCTTGCCCTCGTTGCCGTCGCGCCCACCCGGCGCGAACTCGATGACCTCCAGCAGCCGGTGGCTGGTGCGGTCGATGCCGTGGATGGTGAAGGCTCGGGCGGCGCCGAAGTGCTGATCGACACGCTCGCGATCGCTGCTGGCGAAGGCCACGCGCAGCGGACGCTCGGTCGTCGCGGTGGCGCTCTCGAGCAGTCTCAGTCGTCGTTGCATCCGTGTCTCCCGGCTAGGCCGTCGTGCGTTCGTGCTCGGGCCGCTGCTTGAGCCGCGAGCGATAGGGGTGGATCTCGTCGTGCTCCAGTCCGAGCAGCAGGTTGGCGAGTTCAAAGAGGATGTCGTGCGTGCCCTGGTCGCCGATCAGGGTGCGGATGTACGCCTTGCCTTCCTCGATGGACTGGCAGGTGTCGGTGGCGACCTCCTCGCGGGCGATCGGCGCCTCGGTGAGATCGGTGGTCATGCCGATGCGATAGAGGTTGGGACCGCTCGAACGTGCGCTGCGGTTGTCCCAGGAGTTACCGGTGCAGGCGATCGAGCCGTGCGCCAGGTGCGCCAGGTGCGCCAGGTGCGCCACGTCGCCGATCGGCAGCAGCGCGATCTGCGCGCCGTCGAAGGCACAGACTCCGGCGGTCGCGCCCGGCTTGAGTCGCACGCATCCCGGCTTGGCCTTGTGGTTGTGCGTACAGGCCGGCTCGTCGAGTAGCGCCGTGATCTCTTTCCGCTTCATCGGTCACCCCTGGCGAATTCCTTTACGGCAAGAGCCAGCAGCACGGATCGTGCCGTCTCCTATCCGATTGAATCGCAAACGTGATCGGCACCAAGCATGTGATGCGCTGTCGGACAACCGACGTCTTTGCGGGGTTTGCGACAAGGCGACGGGGAAGTCAGCCGCCAGCCTTCAGCGATCAGCCGCCGGTCAGCGCGTGTCTCTGACGGCGACGGTGGGGTCGGGCACCTACTGGTCGCTGGCGGCTGGCGGCTGGCGGCTGGAAGCTCGTCGCTGTCCCTCAGCCGTTGAGCTGTGGTGGTGCGCTGAGAGGGGTTTCGGGTTGAGCGGGGAAGGGGCTGCGATAGGCGTGCAGGTGCAGCAGTCGTCCCTCGGCGATCAGCGCGCCGCCACTCAGCCCCGGCGCGGTCAGGCGCAGCAGTTCGCTGTCGGCGCCGAGCGGCAGGGTCATCACCGGGGCGCTGCTCAGGGCGTCGAGCAAGGTGCCGGGGACCTCCGGCTGGGGCTGCTGCAGGGTGAAGTTCAGGCACTCGATGGCGTCGAGCGCATAGCTGGCGATGATCCGTGGCAGCAGTTCATGGAGGATGGCCGGGTGGGCGAAGAGTTCAAAGCCGCAGACTCGACCATTGATCGCGAGGATGGCGCCGATCTGGTCCGGTTGCGGCGGCAGGGCCGCGACGTATTGCGCGATGAACTCAGCGTATTCGTCGTAGAGCGCTTCGAGGCCGGGGCGTGCCGGATCGTTGCAGTCCATGCGCGCGCGCTTGTGCGCGACCTCTTCCCACAGTGCTTGTGGTTGTCCCGGATAGGGAGGCTCGCCGAACAGTCGGGTGCTGAGCCGCGCGGCGCTGCGGGCGCGGGCGCTGGCGAACAGCAGCTGGCCGGAGGATCGGGGGCGGTCGCGGGGCTGTGGAGCGGGTGAGCGTCCGAGCGGCGAGAGGGCGAGTCCGATGGTGCTGCGGGGCGGTACCAGCAGGCTGTGCTCGAGAACCTGGTCCGACGCCGCGCCGCTGAGCGACTCGCCCTCGAGCAGCAGCAGTGGACGCGCGCCCTGGTTGTCGAGCCTGGCCCCTGGTGCTTGGGCGCGGGCGTCGTGCGTCTGCAGGTGCGCCTGACCGGTCTTGATCGCGGCGCTCAGGGTGAGATGATCGGCCGCGCTCGGGCGTGGGTCGCAGATCGGGGTGAGGCCGATGTTGAGATGATGCAGTGTATCGCCGAGCGCGAGCGCCGGGAGGTGGTGGTGGAGCCTATCCATGAAGGCGTTCTCCTTGTGCCGGAAACACTTGATGTCCTGACTTCGGCCAGATGCGGCGGTCGTCTCCTTCCTGAGAGCGTGCCGGGCAGGGGCGCACGGGCCCCGGTCTTCGCATCCGGTATGCAGCTGTCGACCCAGGTCTCCGCGGCGGGACGCTGGAGACCTGGGCCTTGGTTGAGCAGGGCGCGGGCCGCTTCGGCAGCGCCCTGGTCGCCCAGTGTATGACGATCGGGGTGGGCATCCTGGGAGATGCGTCGATTTATTGCGTTTACGCAATACCGCGACGGGTCGTCGCCCATCCGTATCGGGGATCGTGATGCGCGAGCTGATTCAGCGGGGGCGCTTTGTGGCCTTGCGGTTCGCGTACCGACGACGGCTCGGGGCCGGCAGGTCGAGCACGCGGAAGCGCCCCGGTTCGAGCCCGTCGAGCCGCCACTGACCGATGGCCATGCGCACCAGCCGCAGGGTGGGCAGGCCGACGGCGGCGGTCATGCGCCGCACCTGACGGTTGCGCCCCTCGTGGATGGCGATCTCGATCCAGGCGGTGGGCACCGACTTGCGAAAGCGTACCGGCGGCTCGCGCGGCCACAGCGCCGGCTCGGCGATGGCACGCACCCGCGCCGGACGGGTCGGGCCGTCCTTGAGCACGACGCCGGCGGCGAGCGCCTCGAGCTGTGCGGCCTCGGGGGTGCCCTCGACCTGCACCCAGTAGGTCTTCCAGGCCTTGTGTCGGGGGTGGCTGATGCGGTGCTGGAGCTGGCCGTCGTCGGTGAGCAGCAGCAGCCCCTCGCTGTCCTTGTCGAGCCGCCCGGCGGGATAGACGCCGGGCAGCGGGACGTGGTCGCTGAGGGTTGGGCCCTCGCCGGAGAACTGGCAGAGCACGCCATAGGGCTTGTTGAGCAGGATCAGACGGGACATCGGGTCAATCACGCTCCAGGGCGGCGCGCACGCACTGTAGCACGCCGTAGTCGAACTCACCGCCGAGGGCCTCGTGGAGCGCGCGCAGCGGGCTGATGGCGTTCTCGGGCAGCGCGGCGAAGGCCGTCTCGATGCGCTTCAGGCTGGCGGCGTCGAGCCCGGTGGCGGTGGCCGCGTCGAGCTCGCCGGCGGCCACCGCGCGGGCGAGATGACCGTGGATGGTGCGCGGTTTGAGACCGCGGCGCGCGGCGATGGTGGCGACATCGGCGCCGGTGCGCGCCAGCGTCAGGGTCTCGCGCTCGCTGTCGCCGAGCCCACGCGGCGCGCGGGGCCGGGGGGTGGCGCGCGGTGGCGGCGCGGCGGTGCCCGCGGGGCGGCCGTGCTCGGCGGCGTGGGCCTCGAGCACGGCGAGCAGTCCGGCGCCGAAGCGTTCGAGCTTGGCCTCGCCGAGCCCGCTGATGCGCGCGAGTTCGTCGAGATCGCGCGGGCGGTGGGCGAGCAGCTCCTGCAGGGTGACGTCGTTGAAGATCACATAGGCCGGGACGTTGTTGGCCTGGGCCAGCTCGCGCCGATGGCCGCGCAGCGCCTCCCACAGCGCCTGGGCCTCGGCGTCGCGCGGCGCGGTCTCGACGGCGCCTTGGCGGGCGCGCTGGGCGCGTCGCGGCTCGGGGTCGCGGCGCAGCTCGATGCGGGCCTCGCCGCGCAGCAGCGGGCGGCTGCGCTCGGTGAGGCGCAGCGCGCCGTGGCCCTGGTGGTCGACCTCGACCAGCCCGGCGGCGACCAGCTGGCGATAGACCGAGCGCCACTGCGCGGCGCCGAGTTCCTGGCCGATGCCGTGGGTACTCACCCGGTCGTGACCGAAGCGGCGGATGCGCTCGTGGTCCTTGCCGAGCAGCACGTCGGTGAGATAGGCGCTGCCGAAGCGCTGGCCGGTGCGATAGATGCACGAAAGCGCCTTGCGCGCGGCCTCGGTGCCGTCCCAGGTGGCGACCGGCTCGAGACAGGTGTCGCAGTTGCCGCAGGGCTCGGCGAGGTGCTCGCCGAAGTACTCGAGCAGCACCTGACGGCGACAGGCGATGGTCTCGCAGTAGCCGAGCATGCCGTCGAGCTTCTGTCGCTCGATGCGCTTGAAGCGTTCGTCGGCCTCGGAGTCCTCGATGATCCGTCTGAGGGTGACCAGGTCGCCGATGCCGTAGGTCATCCAGGCGTCGGCGGGCAGGCCGTCGCGCCCGGCGCGGCCGGTCTCCTGGTAGTAGGACTCGAGGCTCTTGGGCAGGTCGAGATGGGCGACGAAGCGCACGTCGGGCTTGTCGATGCCCATGCCGAAGGCGATGGTGGCGACCATCACCACCCCCTCATCGCGCAGGAAACGGGCCTGATGGGCGCGGCGCTGCTCGGCGGCGAGCCCGGCGTGATAGGGCAGGGCGGTGAAGCCCTCGGCGGCGAGGAAGGCGGCGGTCTCCTCGACGCGCTTGCGCGACAGACAGTAGACGATGCCGGCGTCCTGGGGGTGCTCGCGGCGGAGGAAGTCGAGCAGCTGCTGGCGCGGGCTGGCCTTCTCCACCACTCGGTAGCGGATGTTCGGGCGGTCGAAGCTGGAGACGAACTGGTGTGCCCGCTCCAACCCCAGGCGCGAGACGATCTCGGCGCGGGTGGGCGCATCGGCGGTGGCGGTGAGGGCGATGCGCGGCACCTCGGGCCAGCGCGCGTGGAGCAGCCCGAGCTGGATGTACTCGGGGCGGAAGTCGTGCCCCCACTGCGAGACGCAGTGCGCCTCGTCGATGGCGAAGAGCGCGATGCGCGCCTCGCCGAGCAGAGCGAGGAAGCGCTCGGTGAGCAGCCGTTCGGGGGCGACGTAGAGCAGATCCAGGGTGCCCGCGCGCAACGCCTGCTCGACGTCCTGCGCCGCCTCCGGGTCGAGGGATGAATTGAGATAGGCGGCGGCGACGCCGAGCTGGCGCAGCGCGTCGACCTGATCCTGCATCAACGCGATCAGCGGCGAGACCACGATGGCGGTGCCGGGGCGCAGCAGCGCCGGGATCTGGTAGCACAGCGACTTGCCGCCGCCGGTGGGCATCAGTACCAGCGCATCGTCGCCGTCGAGCAGGCGGTCGATGATCTTGGCCTGGTCGCCGCGGAAGCGCTCGTAGCCGAAGACGCGGTTGAGGATCTGCAGGGGTGTCTCTTGCACCTGGGAACGGACTCCTCGCCGGCCTCGTTGCGCCGGCGTCGTGTGAAGCGGGCCTCGGCTCACCAGCCGCGCGCGAGCAGCGGGGCGAGGAAGCGCCCGGTGTGCGAGCGCGGTTCGGCGGCGATCGCCTCGGGGGTGCCGGTGGCGACGATCTCGCCGCCCTTGTCGCCGCCCTCGGGGCCGAGGTCGATGATCCAGTCGGCGGTCTTGATGACGTCGAGGTTGTGCTCGATCACCACCACGGTGTTGCCCTGGTCGCGCAGCCGGTGGAGCACCTCGAGCAGCTGGCGCACGTCGTGGAAGTGCAGCCCGGTGGTCGGCTCGTCGAGGATGTAGAGGGTGCGGCCACTGGCGCGCTTGGCCAGTTCGCGGCTGAGCTTGACACGCTGCGCCTCGCCGCCGGAGAGGGTGGTGGCGCTCTGGCCGAGCCGGACATAGGCGAGGCCGACATCGACCAGGGTCTGCAGCCGACGCTGGATCAGCGGGATGGCGGCGAAGAACTCCAGCGCCTCGGCGATGGTGAGGTCGAGCACCTCGTCGATGCGCTTGCCCTTGTAGCGGATCTCCAGGGTCTCGCGGTTGTAGCGTCGGCCCTGACAGGTCTCGCACTGGACATAGACGTCGGGGAGGAAGTGCATCTCGACGCGGATCAGCCCGTCGCCCTTGCACGCCTCGCAGCGCCCGCCCTTGACGTTGAAGCTGAAGCGCCCCGGGCCATAGCCCCGGGCGCGGGCCTCGGGGACGTTGGCGAACAGCTCGCGCACCATGTTGAACAGCCCGGTGTAGGTCGCCGGGTTGGAACGCGGGGTGCGCCCGATCGGGCTCTGGTCGATGTCGATGACCTTGTCGAAGTGCTCCAGCCCCTCGATCGCGCCGTGCGGGCGCGGGCGCAGGCTGGCGCCGTTGAAGTGACGCGCGGCGACCGGGTAGAGGGTGTCGTTGATCAGCGTCGACTTGCCCGAGCCCGACACCCCGGTGACGCAGCACAGGGTGCCGACCGGGATGGCGACGTCGACGGCGCGCAGGTTGTTGCCGCGCGCGCCGAGGATGCGCAGCTGGCGCTCGGGGTCGGGGGGCTGGCGTCGGGTCGGGATGGCGATGCGCTCGGCGCCGCTGAGATAGCGTCCGGTGAGCGAGGCGGGATCATCGGCGATCTCTGCGGCGCTGCCCTGGGCGATCACCTGGCCGCCGTGGGCACCGGCGCCGGGGCCGAGGTCGACGACCTGGTCGGCGGCGCGGATCGCATCCTCATCGTGCTCGACTACGATCACCGTGTTGCCGAGGTCGCGCAGATGGGTGAGGGTGCGCAGCAGCCGGGCGTTGTCGCGCTGGTGCAGCCCGATCGAGGGTTCGTCGAGGATATAGAGCACCCCGACCAGCCCGGCACCGATCTGGCTGGCCAGGCGGATGCGCTGGGCCTCGCCGCCGGAGAGGGTGTCGGCGCTGCGCTCGAGGGTGAGATAGTCGAGGCCGACATCGACCAGGAAGCGCAGCCGGGTGGCGATCTCGCCGATCACCTTGGCGCCGATCTCGCCGCGCGCGCCGGTGAGCCTGAGTCCCTCGAAGAAACGCAGCGACTCGCCCACCGGCAGCGCGGTCAGCGCCGGCAGGTTGTGCTCGCCGATGAAGACGTGACGCGCTGCCTGGTTGAGGCGCGAGCCCTGGCAGGCGGGGCAGGGCTGGTGGGAGAGATAGCGCGCCAGCTCCTCGCGCACGGTGTTCGACTCGGTCTCGCGGTAGCGCCGCTCCATGTTGCGGATCACCCCCTCGAAGGGGCGCTCGCGCCCCGGGCCGCGCTCGTTGGGCAGGCGCACGCGAATGCGCGCCTCGCCGCTGCCCAACAGCACCCGCTCGCGCACCGTCTCGGGCAGCTCGCGCCAGGGGGTCTCGACGTCGAAGCCATAGTGCGCGCCGAGCGCGCGGATCAGCCCGAAGTAATAAGCGTTGCGCCGGTCCCAGCCGCGCACCGCGCCGCCGGCGAGGCTCAGCTCGGGGTGGATCACGACCTTGTCGGGGTCGAAGAACTGCTCGATGCCGAGACCGTCGCACTCCGGGCAGGCGCCGGCGGGGTTGTTGAAGGAGAAGGCGCGGGGTTCGAGCTCGGTGATGCTGTAGCCGCAGTGCGGGCAGGCGAAGTTGGCCGAGAAGGTGAGCAACGGCTGATTGGGCGCGTCGAGGGCGACGACGCTGGCGACGCCCTCGGTGAGCGCCAGCGCAGTCTCGAAGGACTCGGCCAGACGGCTGGCGAGGTCGGCGCGCACGCGGAAGCGATCGACCACCAGGGCGATGTCGTGTCGGCGCTTGGCGTCGAGCGCCGGCAGGGCGTCGAGCTCGTGGATGGCACCGTCGATCAGCGCGCGCACGAAGCCCTGGGCGTGCAGCTCGCCGAGCAGGCGCTGGTGGTCGCCCTTGCGGTTGCGTACCACCGGGGCGAGCAGCATCAGCCGCTCGCCCTCGGGGCGGGCGAGCACCTGGTCGACCATCTGACTGACCGTCTGGGCGGCGAGCGCCACGCCGTGGGTGGGGCAGCGCGGCTCGCCGGCGCGGGCGAAGAGCAGGCGCAGATAGTCGTAGATCTCGGTGATGGTGCCGACGGTCGAGCGCGGGTTGTGCGAGGTGGTCTTCTGCTCGATCGAGATTGCCGGCGAGAGCCCCTCGATGTGGTCGACGTCGGGCTTGTCCATCACCGAGAGGAATTGCCGGGCATAGGCCGAGAGCGACTCGACATAGCGCCGCTGACCCTCGGCGTAGAGGGTGTCGAAGGCGAGCGAGGACTTGCCCGAGCCCGACAGCCCGGTGAAGACGATCAGCCGCTCGCGCGGCAGATCGAGGTCGATCCCCTTGAGATTGTGGGTGCGTGCGCCGCGGATGCGGATGGTGTCCATGGGCTGGCCGCAGAGGTCTCGATGTCGATGGCAGGAGGCGCGCTCGCCGCCACGCCGATGGTCCGGCCTGCGCCGGCCCAGGGCAAACTGCTATTATGCGAAGCTTCGCGTACCAGAAGCAAAGGCCAGTGGCCGTGAGCCAGACAGAGACACCGAGCCCGTCCCTCTCACCCACCGAACGGCGCGCTGCCGCCGGACTCGCCGCCATCTTCTCCACCCGGATGCTGGGTCTGTTCATGATCTTGCCGGTGTTCGCGCTCTATGCGCACGAACTCGCCGGCGCCACCCCGCTGATGGTCGGACTGGCGATCGGCGCCTACGGGTTGACCCAGGCGCTGTTGCAGATCCCGCTCGGACTGCTCTCCGACCGCATCGGGCGCAAACCGGTGATCCTCGGTGGCCTGCTGCTGTTCGCCGTGGGCAGCGTGGTGGCGGCGCTGGCCGACGACATCCACTGGGTGATCATCGGTCGGGTGCTGCAGGGCAGCGGCGCGATCGCCGCGGCGATCATTGCGCTGACCGCCGATCTGACTCGCGAGGAGGTGCGCACCAAGGGCATGGCCGCCATCGGCATCAGCGTGGCGCTGTCCTTCGCCGCGGCGCTGGTGCTCGGTCCGGTGCTGGCGCGCTGGATCGGGGTCTCGGGCATCTTCTGGGTCACCGCGGCGTTGGCCGTGGCGGGGATGGTGTTGCTCTACACCCTGGTGCCCGATCCCGAGCGCTCGCAGCTCCATCGCGACGCCCAGCCGGCGCTCGACCAGCTGCGCGGGGTGCTCGCCGACCCGACCCTGGTGCGGCTCGATCTGGCGATCTTCATGCTGCACCTGACCATGGTCAGCCTGTTCGTGGTGCTGCCGCTCTCGGTCGAGGCTGCGGGGTTGGAGGCGGTGTCGCACTGGCGACTTTATCTGCCGGTGGTGCTGTTGGCGATCCCGGCGATGGTGCCCTTCATCGTTCTCGCCGAGCGCCGTGGCCGGGCGCGCGAGGTGCTGCTCGGCTCGGTGATCGCGCTCGGGACGGCGCTGCTCGGCTTCGCCCTGTTCGGGCAATCGCTGTGGGTGCTCGGTGCGTTGCTGGTGGTGGTCTTCACCATCTTCAATCTGCTCGAGGCGGTGCTGCCCTCGCTGGTCTCGAAGCGCGCGCGCGCCGGCGCCAAGGGCACCGCCATGGGGGTGTTCTCCAGCGCCCAGTTCGTCGGCGCCTTCCTCGGTGGCGTGCTCGGTGGCTGGGCGCACGAGCGCTTCGGCCCGGATGCCGTTTATCTGGTCGGGGTGCTGGTGTCGCTGGCCTGGGTCGCGCTGCTGACGGGGATGCGCATGCCCGAGGATCTGGGGCGACGGGTGCTGACGCTGGCGCCGGGGGCGGGGGACGCGGCGGCGTTGGAGCGCCGGTTGCTCGCCGAGCCCGGGGTGCGTGAGGTGGTAGTGGCGCTCGACGAGGGTGTCGCCTACCTCAAGGTGGACAGTCGTCGACTCGATTGGGCAAGATTGCAGACCCTTTCGGCCGGCGCCTGAGATCCGACCCCGCGCAGACCCCGCAGGGTCGTCGCCCGCGGCGGTGACGACGGAGACGAACCGAATATCGGATCGGCGTCGCCCGGGAACGGGTGCGCGTCGATCCTCCTGTATCACTCGAAACGAATGCAACACGCCCGGCGCGCCGCGTCAGGCGGGAGGAAGAGATGGCGACACGTGGTGTCAACAAGGTGATCCTGATCGGCAACCTCGGGGCCGATCCCGAGGTCCGCTACATGCCCAGCGGCGACGCCGTGGCCAACCTGCGCCTGGCCACCAGCGAGAGCTGGCGCGATCGCGCCACCGGCGAGACCCGCGAGCGCACCGAGTGGCACAGCGTGGCCATCTTCGGCAAGGTCGCCGAGGTCGCCAAGCAGTATCTGCGCAAGGGCTCGAAGGTCTATATCGAGGGCAAGCTGCGCACCCGCAAGTGGCAGGGTCAGGACGGCCAGGATCGCTATACCACCGAGGTGGTGGTCGACATCAGCGGGACCATGCAGATGCTCGATGGCCGCGCCGGCGGTGGCAGCGGTTACGGCAGCTCCGCGCCCTTCGACGATGAGCCGCCGCGCGGCGCGCCCCAGGGGGGCGGTCGCCAGGGTGGACCTCAGGGTGGATCCCAGGGCGGAGGCTACTCCGGTGGCGGCTATTCCGGCGGTGGCAGCGGCGGCGCGCCCTCGGGTGGCGCCCCTTCGGGCGGGTTCGGCGGCGGGGCGGACTTCGACGACGACATCCCGTTCTGACCCGAACCTCGAGGAGAGACCCATAAGGAGAGACCCATGCAGACCCTGCTCGTCACCGGTGGCGCCGGTTTCATCGGTAGCAATTTCGTGCGCCTGGCGCTTGCCCAGCCCGATGTCCGGGTGGTCAACCTCGACCTGCTGACCTATGCCGGCAACCTCGACTCGCTCGCCGACCTCGAGGACGAGCCGCGTCACCACTTCGTGCGGGGCGACATCGGCGACCGCGAGCTGGTCTCGCGGCTGCTGCGCGAACATCAGGTCGACGCGGTGGTCAACTTCGCCGCCGAGAGCCATGTCGATCGTTCGATCGACGGCCCGGGTGACTTCGTGCAGACCAATCTGGTCGGCACCTTCAATCTGCTCGAGAGCGCGCGCGCCTACTGGGTCGAGCGCGGCGAGCCGGAGGGCTTTCGCTTCCTCCATGTCTCTACCGACGAGGTCTATGGCTCGCTCGGCCCTACCGGGGCCTTCACCGAGACCACGCCCTATGCCCCCAACTCGCCCTACTCGGCGAGCAAGGCCGGGTCGGATCATCTGGTGCGCGCCTGGTTCCACACCTACGGCCTGCCGGTGCTCACCACCAACTGCTCGAACAACTACGGCCCCTACCAGTTCCCCGAGAAGTTGATCCCGCTGATGATCCTCAAGGCTAGCCGTGGCGAGTCGCTGCCGATCTATGGCGACGGTGGCAACGTGCGCGACTGGCTGTTCGTCGAGGACCACTGCCGGGCGATCTGGCGGGTGCTCGAGGCCGGCACCCCAGGCGAGGTCTACAACGTCGGCGGCAACAGCGAGCGCACCAACCTGGAGGTGGTCGACACCCTCTGCGCGCTGCTCGACGAGCTGCTGCCCGAGGCCCCGCACCGCCCCCACGCCGCGCTCAAGACCTTCGTCAAGGATCGTCCCGGTCACGACCGCCGCTATGCGATCGACGCCTCCAAGCTCCGTCGCGAGCTTGGCTGGACGCCGCAGGAGACCTTCGAGAGCGGGTTGCGCCGTACCCTCGAGTGGTATCTCGGTCATCCCGAGTGGTGCGCGCGGGTGACCGACGGCAGCTATCGCGGCGAGCGTCTCGGTGGTGCCGACAACTGAGGAGCGACGCATGAACAGAAAGGGAATCATCCTCGCCGGCGGATCCGGCACCCGTCTCTATCCGCTCACCCGGACCCTCAGCAAGCAATTGCTGCCGGTCTACGACAAGCCGATGATCTACTACCCGCTGGCGACGTTGATGCTGGCGGGGATCCGCGACATCCTGATCATCTCCACCCCGCGCGACCTGCCGCACTTTCGCGCGCTGCTCGACGACGGCAGTCAGTGGGGCATCAAGCTCTCCTACGCCGAGCAGCCGAGCCCGGACGGACTGGCGCAGGCCTTCCTGATCGGCGAGGCGTTCATCGCCGGTGACCCCAGCTGTCTGATCCTCGGCGACAACATCTTCTACGGTCACGGTCTGGTCGATCAGCTCAAGGCGGCGAGTGCCCGCGAGTCGGGGGCGACGGTGTTCGGCTACTACGTCTCCGATCCCGAGCGCTACGGCGTGGCCGAGTTCGACAGCGATGGCCGGGTGATCGGGCTGGAGGAGAAGCCCACCGACCCCAAATCCAACTGGGCGGTGACCGGAATCTATTTCTACGACGGCAAGGTCTGCGAGCGGGCGCGCACGCTGCGTCCCTCGGCGCGCGGCGAGCTGGAGATCACTGATCTCAACTCGCGCTACCTCGAACACGGCGAGCTTTATCTCGACCGCATCGGTCGCGGTACCGCCTGGCTCGACACCGGCACCCACGAGTCGCTGATGCAGGCCGGGCAGTACATCGAGACCATCGAGAAGCGCCAGGGGCTGAAGATCTGCTGTCCGGAGGAGGTCGCCTACCTCAACGGCTGGATCGACGCCGCGGCCCTGCGCGCCACCGGCGAGGCGCTGCGCAAGAGCGGCTATGGCGAGTATCTGTTGGGACTGCTGAAACGGGTGCAATGATGCAGGTGATCGAGACCGAACTGCCGGGCGTGCTGATCCTTGAACCCAAGGTGTTCGGGGATGCGCGCGGCTACTTCCTGGAGACCTATCGCGCCAACCGCTATGCCGAATTCGGCATCCCGCCGCTGGTGCAGGACAACCAGTCCTATTCGACCCACGGTGTGCTGCGCGGCCTGCACGTGCAGCACCCGCGCGCCCAGGGCAAGCTGGTACAGGTGCTCGAGGGCGAGGTGTTCGACGTCGCCGTCGACATTCGTCGCGGCTCACCGCACTTCGGCCACTGGACCGGGGTGACCCTCTCGGGCGAGAACAAGCGCCAGTTCTGGGTCCCGCCGGGCTTCGCCCACGGCTTCGTGGTGACCGGCGAGCATGCCCTGTTCGTCTATAAGAACACCGACTACTACAGTCCAGAGACCGAGTTCAGCGTCCGTTGGGACGACCCCGCGATCGGTATCGAATGGCCGCTCGAGGGCGTGCCGTCGCTGTCGCAGAAGGATAGCGAGGCACACTGCCTGGCCGACATCCCGGCGGATCGTCTCCCCGGCTACGAGGATTACGCATGAGTCAGAAACACCAGACCCCCGAGCGTCCACGCCTGCTGCTGATCGGCGCCAACGGCCAGGTCGGCTGGGAGCTGCGTCGCACCCTCGCCGGACTGGGCGAGGTGGTGGCCGCGTCGCTCGAGGGCGAGTACGGGCCGAGCATCGACCTGATGGATCCGCAGTCGCTGGCGCGGCTGGTCGACGAGGCGCGTCCCGACGCGGTGATCAACGCCGCGGCCTATACCGCGGTCGATCGCGCCGAGCAGGATCGCGACAGCGCGCGGCGGATCAACGCCGAGGCCGTCGGTGAACTCGGCGTGCTGCTCGCCAAGCGCGCCGTCCCGGTGGTGCACTACTCGACCGACTTCGTCTTCTCCGGCACCCTCGGGCGTCCCTACACCGAGGACGACCAGCCCGATCCGCTCAACGTCTACGGCGAGACCAAGCTCGTCGGCGAGCGCGCGTTGCTCGACTCCGGTGCCCGCGCCCTGGTGTTCCGCACCAGCTGGGTCTATGGCGCGCGCGGCGCGAACTTCCTGCTGACCATGCGCCGACTGTTCGCCGAGCGTGACGAGCTGCGCGTGGTCGATGACCAGATCGGCTCACCGACCTGGAGCCGGATGCTCGCCGAGATGACCGCCCAGGTGCTCTACCGGGTGTTGCGCGGTGAACTCGATCTCGACGAGGTCGGCGGTCTCTATCACCTCACCGGCGGCGGCGAGGTGAGCTGGTACGGCTTCGCCTGCGCCATCCTCGAGGCCTGTGGCGAGGGCTGCAACCTCACCCCGATCCCCTCCTCGGAGTATCCTGCGCCGGCGCCGCGTCCGGCCTACTCGGTGCTCGACAACGGTCGCTTCGAGCGCACCTTCGGGCTGGCGATGCCACACTGGCGCGACTCGCTGGTGCAGTGTCTCGAGGAACTCGACTGAACCGCCGTTCCGGTGGCGCCGTCGCCCGCCGGGCGCCGTCGCCGCACCCGCACCGCTCACGGACAGGCGCGGCACGCGGGCACTGTCTCCCCGGCCACCGGCGGGCCGATCTCCGTGCCCAGCACGACGATGGCGAGCAGTGCCGCGAGCGCCGCGAGCCATCCCAGTGCCTGTCGTCCCCTCGATGTCGACATCCCGTCCTCCTCCTGCCTAAGCTTGCGAGTCATTAGGCTAGGCGTCACGCTGCAGCGGGCACAGAGACAAATCCAAGGAAAATGACTGGTACAGTTGTCGCTCTCGTGCCATCTGTACCGGTCGGTTGTCGGGAAACTGTACCTGTTATGTCGACATCCTATCGCTATGCCGAGATCGCCGCCGCGCTGGAGACGCGCATGCGCGACGGGCTCTATCGCCCGGGCGAACGGCTGCCCGGGGTGCGACGACTGGCACGCGAGTTCGGGGTGAGCATCGGCACCGTGCTTGAGGCGTTGCACCGGCTCGAGGCGCAGGGGCGGGTGCGGGCGCGGGCACGTTCAGGCTATTACGTGCAGGCGCCGACCCAGGCGGCCCAGCCGGCGATCTCGACGCCGCCCCCGGCACCGGCGCCGGTGCGCGGACAGGACATGGTGTTGCGGTTGCTGCAGGCGGCCAACGACCCGGCTTTCGTCCAGCTCGGCGCGGCGGTGCCCGATCCCCGGCTGCTGCCGCGCAAGGCGCTGGCGCGAGCGGTGGCCACCGCCTACCGACGCCACCCCGACACGGCCATCGACTGCGCCTTCCCGCCCGGGCTCGAGGCGCTGCGTCGTCAGGTCGCCCGCCACCTGAGCGCACACGGCACTCCCTTGCACCCGGACGCCTTGCTGATCACCAGCGGTTGCCTGGAGGCGGTGACCCTGGCGCTGCGCGCGCTCACCCGTCCCGGCGACGTGGTGGCGGTGGAGTCACCGACCTACTACGGGTTGCTGCAGGCGCTCGATGCGCTCGGGCTGCAGGCGCTGGAGATCCCCACCGATCCGGCCCAGGGCATCAGTCTGGAGGCACTCGGCTTCGCCCTGGAGCAGTGGTCGGTGGCCGCCTGTATCGTCACCACCAACTTCAGCAACCCGCTCGGCGCGGTGCTCTCGAGCGCGCGCAAGCGTGCCCTGACCGAGCTGCTGGCCGCTCACGGGGTGGCGCTGATCGAGGACGACATCTACGGCGACCTGGCCTTCTCCGGGGTGCGCCCGGACACCGCCAAGCGCTATGACCGGGGCGGCGGGGTGATCTACTGCGGCTCCTTCTCCAAGACCCTGTCGCCGGGGATGCGGGTGGGCTGGGTCGCGCCGGGCGTCGAGTTCGAGCGTATCGAGTTCCTCAAGTACGCCACCAACCTGGCCGCCCCCTCGGTGCTCCAGCTCGCCCTCGCCGAGCTGCTCGCCAGCGGTGCCTATCTGCGTCATCTGCGCGAAGTCAGCGCAGGGTTTGCGCTGGCGGTGGGGCGGATGCGTCATGCCGTCGAGCGGCATTTCCCGCCCGGCACCCGGGTGACCCGACCGAGCGGCGGTTTCCTGCTGTGGCTGCAGCTGCCGGCGGGGATCGACAGCATGGCGCTGCACGCGCGCGCCCATCGCGAGGGGATCAGCATCGCCCCCGGGCCGATGTTCTCGGCCAGCGGCAAGTATCGCGACTGTCTGCGGCTCAACGCCGCGGTGCCCTGGACCCCGGCGGTGGAACGCGCGCTGCGCCGGCTCGGCGCGCTGGCGCACGAGCTGGCCGAGGGGTGAGGGGGCTCCGACAGCGCGCTGGAGACAGCCCCGGCCTTGTCAGTCCGCCTCGTCGATCTGGTCGTCGGCGCGGGCGGCCCCACGTCCACCGTGGGGCGGGCGGGGTTCAGCCGCGCTTGCGCCCGCGTGGCGCGAACAGCAGCGGCAGCAGGTCGTCGAAGTGCGTGGCGAAGTGCACCGTCAGGCCCTTGCGCACATGCTCCGGGACCTCGTCGAACTCACCCCGGTTGTCGACCGGCAGCACGATCTCCTTGATCCCGGCGCGGCGCGCGGCGATCAGCTTCTCGCGGATGCCGCCGACCGGAAAGACCTCGCCGGTGAGGGTGATCTCGCCGGTCATGGCGATGCGTCGTATCGGCTCGCCGCGGGCCAGCGAGAGCAGCGCGCTGGCGATGGTGATGCCGGCTGAGGGACCGTCCTTGGGGGTGGCCCCGGCGGGGACGTGGAGATGGATGAAGGCGTGCTCGAAGAAGTCCGGGTCGACACCGAAGCGCGCGGCGTTGCCGACCAGATAGCCGTAGGCGATCTCGGCCGATTCCTTCATCACCTCGCCGAGCTGGCCGGTGAGCTTGAAGCCGCGGTTGAAGCCGTGGGTGCGCGCCGCCTCGATCGACAGCGTGGCGCCGCCCATCGCCGTCCACGCCAGCCCGGTGACCACGCCCGGTCCGGAGAGTTTGCGCTCGTCGCGGAACACCGGGCTGCCGAGATAACCCTGGAGCTGGTCGCGACCGATCACCACTGGGGCCTCGGCGTCCTCGAGCAGCTCGACGGCGACCTTGCGCACGATCTTTCCGAGCTGTTTCTCGAGTCGGCGCACCCCGGCATCGCGGGCATAGCCCTCGATCAGCGCGCGCAGGGTGCGGGTGTCGAGCTTGACCGCGCCCTTCTCCAGACCGGCGCGCTCAATCTGGCGCGGCAGCAGGTATTTGCGCGCGATCTGCAGCTTCTCCTCGGCGATGTAGCCGGAGAGCTGGATCACCTCCATGCGGTCGAGCAGTGGGCCGGGGATGGTGTCGAGTTGGTTGGCGGTGCACACGAACAGCACCTTGGAGAGATCGAGGCGCAGGTCGAGATAGTGGTCGAGGAAATCGCCGTTCTGCTCCGGATCGAGTACCTCGAGCAGCGCCGAGGCTGGGTCGCCGTGGTAGGAGGCGCCGATCTTGTCGATCTCGTCGAGCAGGATCACCGGGTTGGCGGTGCCGGCGTCTTTCATCGCCTGCACGAACTTGCCGGGCATGGCGCCGATATAGGTGCGTCGATGCCCCTTGATCTCGGCCTCGTCGCGGATGCCGCCGACCGAGAAGCGATAGAAGCGCCGACCCAGGGCGTCGGCGATCGAGCGCCCGATCGAGGTCTTGCCGACACCGGGTGGGCCGACCAGGAGGATGATCGAGCCGGCGATCTCGCCGCGATGGATGCCGACGGCGAGGAACTCGAGGATGCGTCGCTTGACGTCCTCGAGCCCGTAGTGGTCGCGATCGAGCACGCGGCGTGCGCGCTTGAGATCGAGCCTGTCGGTCGAGTGTCGGCCCCAGGGCAGCAGGCTCACCCAGTCGAGATAGTTGCGGGTGACGGCGTACTCCGGCGAGCCGGTCTCGAGGATACGCAGCTTGTCGAGTTCTTCCTCGACGCGCTTGGCCGCCTGCTCGGTGAGATCGAGTTCGGCGATGCGCGCCTCGATGCGATCGATCTCGGCGGTGCGGTCGTCCTTGGCGATGCCCAGCTCCTTCTGGATCGCCTTGAGCTGCTCGCGGAGGAAGAACTCGCGCTGATGCTTCTGCATCTTCTCCTCGACGCTGCGGCGAATCTTGTGCTGGGCGCGCGCCAGTTCGAGTTCGGTGTTGAGCAGCACCAGCAGCTTTTCCATGCGCGGCAGCAGCGGCAGGGTCTCGAGCACGTCCTGGAGCTGCTCGGCGTTGGAGGTGGTGATGCTGGAGGCGGCGAAGTCGGCCAGTCGCGATGGATCATCGGGGCCGAAGCGATCGAGGAACATGCGCAGTTCCTCGACATAGAGCGGATTGAGCGGGAGCAACTCCTTGATGGTGTTGATCACCGCCATGGCATAGGCCTTGATCTCGCTGTCGGGGCCGCCGTCGGGCTCAGGCAGGTACTCGACCCGGGCGCTGAAGGGTGCCTCGCGCGCGAGCCAGCCGGCGAGCCGGAAGCGCTGCAGGCACTCGACGAGCACTTGCAGCTGGCCGTCCTGGTGATGGATACGGTGCACTCGACAGGCGGTGCCGATGGTGTAGAAGTCATCGGCGCCGGCCTCCTCTGAGCGCTCGGCCCCGACCAGTACCACGCCGAGGATCTTGTGCTCGCTGTCGGCCACCCGCTGCAGCGTCGGCGCCCAGTGCTCGGCGCTCATCGTCAGCGGCACCGCCTGAGCGGGGAACAAGGGGCGGGCGGCGACCGGCAGCAGGGGCAGCTCGGTCGGCAGGACGTCGTTGGCGCGTGCGAGCGTGACCGGCTCCGAACGCGAGGCCGTCTCCTCGGCCTCCGCCTCGATCACGTCGTCCTCGTCCAATCGCTCATCCGGCATGTGTGAACCTCTTCGAGTCTGTCGTCGAAAAAACCCTTAGTCTTCTGTCTCCCGCGGGGCTTTGCAAGTCGCGGCGTTGGCCAGGGTGGCGTATTCGGTCACCGAGAGGGTCTCGGCGCGCCGCACCGGATCGATCCCGGCGCGTGCGAACTGCTCGGGCGTGACCAGCCCGGAGAGGCTGTTGCGCAGGGTCTTGCGTCGCTGGCCGAAGGCAGCGGCGACGATGCGGGCGTGGTGCTCGGGGTCGGCGAGCGGATAGCGCTCGGCGACCGGCTCCAGGCGCACCACCGCGGAGTCGACCTTGGGGGCTGGGTTGAAGGCGCCGGGTCCGATGCGCAACAGGCTGCGCGCTCGGCACTGGGTTTGCACCATCACCGAGAGCCGGCCATAGATCTTGCTGCCGGGCTCGGCGACCATGCGATCGACCACCTCCTTCTGCAGCATCAGGTGCAGGTCGGCGAGACAGCGCGACTGGGCGAGGAAGTGGAACAGCAGCGGTGTGGATATGTTGTAGGGCAGGTTGCCGACCACTCGCACCCGCTCCTCCGGCCCCTGGCGCAGCGCGCAGAGGTCGAACTTCAGCGCGTCGACGTTATGGATGCGCAGGGTGCCGCGCCCGCCGAGTCGCGCGCGCAGCGGCTCGATCAGGTCGCGATCGAGTTCGACCACGTCGAGCTCCCCCACGGCCTCGAGCAGTCCGGCGGTGATCGCCCCCTGGCCGGGACCGATCTCGACCAGGCGTTCGCCGGGGCGCGCGGCGATGGCGGCATGGATACGGGCGATCACGCCCTGGTCGTGGAGGAAGTTCTGCCCGAAGCGCTTACGGGGCTGGTGTGGTGTCAGCAATGTTTGCAGACCTCGCGGGTGAACTGTTCGAGCTTGCGGGTGTCGGCGGCGAACAGTCGGATGCCCTCGGCGAGCTTCTCGGTGGCCATGGCATCCTCGTTGAGCGCCCAGCGGAAGCTGGTCTCGTCGAAGCTGACCCGTTCGATCTCCATGCCCTGGGCACGCTCGGGGTCGAGTCGGCGGCAGACCTCGCCGTCGGTCGAGGCCAGCTCGCCGAGCAGCGCCGGGGAGATGGTCAGCAGGTCGCAGCCGGCAAGCTCGAGGATCTCGTCGAGATTGCGGAAGCTCGCGCCCATCACCGCGGTCTGGTAGCCGTGACGCTTGTAGTAGTTGTAGATACGGGTGACCGAGCACACGCCCGGGTCCTCGTCGGCGGGGTAGCCGGCGACGTTCTCGGCGTTCTTGTACCAGTCGAGGATGCGACCGACGAAGGGCGAGATCAGGGTGACCCCGGCCTCGGCGCAGGCCACCGCCTGGGCGAAGCTGAACAGCAGGGTCAGGTTGCAGTGGATGCCCTGACGCTCGAGTCGCTCGGCAGCGCGGATGCCCTCCCAGGTCGAGGCGATCTTGAACAGCACCCGCTCGCGCGGATCGACGCCGGCGGCCTCGTAGAGTTCGACCAGGCCCTCGGCACGACGCACCGTGGCCTCGGTGTCGAACGACAGCCGCGCGTCGATCTCGGTGGAGACCCGGCCGGGGACGATCTTGAGGATCTCGGTGCCGAAGTTCACCGCCAGCTTGTCCATGGTCCAGCGGGTGCGTTCCTCGCCCTTGCCCTTGGTCTGGCCGAAATCGAGCGCGTCCTCGACCAGCTCGCGGTACTGCGGCATCTGCGCCGCCTTGTAGATCAGCGAGGGGTTGGTGGTGGCGTCCTGGGGGCGGTACTCGACGATCGACTCGAAGTCGCCGGTGTCCGCGACCACGGTGGTCATGGAGCGCAGTTGATCGAGCTTGCTCATGATGTGATGTCCTTGTATGGATTTCGGGATGAGGTCGATGAATTTAGGGCGCGTCGCCGCGCCGCCGGTTCCATTGACCCTAGCCCAAAATGGTGACGATTCCGATTCTGCGGGCCGGACCGGCACACCCTTGCCCGGAAAATTTTCCATAATGACACCGACACCCCGTTGAATGCACGCCTCGCGCCAGCGGTTGCTGTGTCAATCGGGGCCGGTGCCGTCTGCAGGAGCTGTTCATGCGCGAATCGGAATCTGATGACTATCTGTTGCCCGCGGGTGTCTCGCTTGCACGTCTCGAGACCTGGGTCCGGGGGCAGGGACGGCTGGCGCCGTCCTCGACCGAGTCGACCCGACGAGTCTATTACGACACCTTCGATTGGGCGGTCCATGGCGACGGCGCCATGCTCGCCTGTCAGGGGCGTGGTCCACGCTGGCACCTGATCCGCCTGCCACTCGATCCGCGCGAGCGTCAGCTGGTGCTCGAACTCGACGCACCACCGGGCTTTCCGGCGCATCTCCCGGCGGGGGCGCTGCGCGAACGGTTGCTCGGCTGCTGTGGGGAGCGGCGTCTGTTACCGCTGATCCAGCTCGATACTCGGGCCGAGATCCATCGCGTGCTGAGTGATGATGATCACACCTTGCTCAGGTTTGCCATCGAGCGCACGCGCTATCGCGACCCGAACGGCTCCGTGGCAGGGGGCTTGGCGCCGCGGTTGCGGGTGCTGCCCGGTCAGGGCGCGCGGCGCCAGCGCGAGCGTCTGATCGACGGGCTCGAACGGGCGTTGGAGCTGCGCTCGACCGAGGCGTCGGTGGTAGTCGAGGCGCTGGCGGCGATCGGGCGGCGACCGGGCGATTACTCCTCCAAGCTCGGTCTCGACATCGCCCCCGAGACCAGCGCCGAGCAGGCCGCGCGCGCGGTGTTGCGCGAGCTGCTCGGAACGTTGGAGGCCAATGTCGAGGGTGCACGCGCGGCGATCGATCCCGAGTTCCTCCACGACCTGCGGGTGGCGACCCGGCGCACCCGCTCGGCGCTCGGTCAGTTCGGGGCGATCTTCCCGGAGACGCGGCTGCGGCCTTTTCGCGAGGGGTTTGCCTGGCTGCAGCGGGTCACCGGGCCGGTGCGCGATCTTGACGTCCAGCTCGAGCAGTTCGCGCACCAGCGCGCCGGGCTGCCCGAGGCGCTGCGCGGTGCGCTCGATCCCCTGCTCGAGCGTCTGCTCGCCGATCACGCCGCAGCACAGCGGGCGCTGGCCGATGCGCTCGGCGGCGAGACCTGCGCGCGCCTGCTCGCCGACTGGCACGATTTCCTCGACACCCCGCTCGCGCCCGAGGCGCTGGGTCCCGCCGCGCGGCGCCCGGTCAAGGCGGTGGTCGACGCCCGGTTGCGGCGGCTGGTGCGTCAGGTGCTGCGCGAGGGCACGGCGATCGGCGCGGACGCACCGCCGGAGGCGCTGCACGCGCTGCGCAAGCGCTGCAAGAAGCTGCGCTACATGATGGAGTTCTTCCACAGCCTCTATCCACGCCGCGAGATCCGCAGGGCGATCCGTCAGACCAAGGACCTCCTTGACAACCTCGGTGGTTTCCAGGATCGGGCGGTGCAGGCTGAGCGTCTGCGCGTGCTGGCGCGGCGGATGCTCGAGGCCGGCGAGGCCGACAGCGACACCCTGCTTGCTGTCGGCGCCTTGATCGGTCAGCTGCTGGCGCAGCAGCAGGACGATCGCGCCGCCTTCGACGAGGTCTTCGGAGCGTTTCGTGCGAAGTCGTCGCGAGCGCGGTTGAGGCTGCTGTTCGGGGGCTGAACCCGCTGCGGTGAAGCCTGAAGTCAGTGGTGCAGTCGGGTGCTGCCCGCCGTGCCCGGGACGATCAGGCCGTCGAGTCCGGCGCGCGGGTGGCGTTCGGGCAGCGAGGCGCGACCATCCGGGAAAAGGGGATGTTTGCGGGACCCGTCCGGCGGCGCGCGCTCGACAGAGGCCGCGAGGTGGCCGTCGAGCCGCGCCCGATGGCGCGGATCGATGAGGTCAGGGGGTGGGGGCGCTGGTGGCCGGGGCGGCGGTCTCGGGCGGCTCGAACCAGCCGAGCTTGTCGTGGAGGCGTACCACTTCGCCGACGATGATCAGCGTCGGCGGCTCCGGCGGGTCGGCGGCGAGCTGCTCGACGATGGTCGAGAGCGTGCCGGCATAGACCCGGTGCATGTGGGTGGTGCCCTGCTGCACCAGCGCCACCGGCATGTCGCCCGCCACGCCGTGCGCGCGCAGCCGCTCGACGATCACCGGCAGCCCCGCCAGGCCCATGTAGAAGACCACCGTCTGGTTGGGCTGGGCGAGCGCCGACCAGTTGAGGTCGATGGTGCCGTCCTTGAGATGCCCGGTGACGAAGGTCACTGATTGCGCGTAGTCTCTGTGGGTCAGCGGGATGCCGCTGTAGCAGGCGCAGCCGGAGGCGGCGGTGATCCCGGGAATGACCTGGAAGGGCACGCCCTCGGCAGCGAGGGTGTCGATCTCCTCGCCGCCGCGCCCGAAGATGAACGGGTCGCCGCCCTTGAGGCGCAGCACCCGGTGCCCGTCCTTGGCCAGTTCGGCGAGCAACTGGTTGATCTCCTCCTGGCGCATGGCGTGATGGTTGCGCTGCTTGCCGACATAGATGCGGCGCGCGTCGCGCCGGGTCATCTCCAGGATCGGGGTGGAGACCAGACGGTCGTAGACCACCACGTCGGCCTGTTGCATCAGTCGCAGTGCGCGGAAGGTGAGCAGGTCGGGGTCGCCGGGACCGGCACCGACGAGATAGACCTCGCCCATCTCGATGTGTTCGGGGTCGGTGTCCAACTCCTGGCGGATCAGTCGTTCGGCCTCGTCCTGCTGGCCGGCGAAGATACGCTCGGCGACGCCGCCGAGCAGGACCCGGTCCCAGAATCGGCGCCGATCGCGAGCATCGTCGAAGCGCTGCTTGACCGGTGCGCGGTAGCGCCGACAGAGTTCGGCGAGCCGTCCATAGCCGGCCGGGATCAGCCCCTCGAGCCGGGTGCGCAGCAATCGGGCGAGTACTGGCGAGGCGCGTCCGGTGGAGACGGCGATCACCACCGGCGAGCGGTCGACGATCGAGGGCAGCAGGAAGCTGCAGGCCTCGGGGTCGTCGACCACATTGACCGGGATACCGTGTCCCTTGGCGATCTCGGCGACGCGATGATTGGTGTCGCGGTCGTCGGTGGCGGCGATCACCAGCCGGTTGCCGGGGATGTCCTCGGGGCCGAAGCAACGCGCGAGATGGCGTAGCCGACCGCTCTCGGCCAGCTCGGCGAGTTCGTCGCTCAGGGCCGGGGAGATCAGGGTGAGTTCGGCGCCTGCGCGCAGCAGGTTGCCGGCTTTGCGTGCCGCCGTGGTGCCGCCGCCGACCACCAGACAGGGCTGCCCCTGCATGTCGAGAAAGATGGGGAGAAGTTCCATGGTCATCTCAGGGGTTTAGGCCCCACAGCGTCATTGAGTTGGTTGTCAAAAGTCATTAATATACTTAAATACTTAGAATTGTGGTAGAAGCCCCGGTGATCAACGAGATCGACTCCGAATCATTACAGCAGCGCATCAGCGATGGCGAGGATCAGTTGCTGGTCGACATCCGCACGCCCGCCGAAATGGCGCAGGGCATGATTCCCGATGCTATGCAATTGCCGATGCACCTGATTCCACTGCGTCTCGCCGAACTGCCGCGTGATCGCGATATCGTGCTCTACTGCCGCAGTGGCGCGCGTTCCTATCAGGCCTGTGCCTACATGCAGCAACAGGGCTATGACCGCGTCATCAATCTGCGTGGCGGGATCATTGCTTGGGCACGTCACGGTTATCCGGTCGTGGCACCTGCGTGAGCCTGGAATCAGGGCCTTTTCGATCAGGAAAAAGACGACTAATCAATTCGATATGTTGCCTTTTCAATGGGTTTCGCCTATAACGCCGAACCCTCGGATTCATACCCGTCCCTTCACCCACCAGCCCCTGAACCGGAGGTACCCGATGGCAGACTTCGACCAAGAACTGGACGCGAGCGGTCTCAACTGTCCGTTGCCGATCCTGCGCGCCAAGAAGACCCTGAATGCGATGAGTGCCGGTCAGGTGCTTCATGTGGTGGCGACCGACCCGGGGTCGGTGCGCGATTTCGACGCCTTTGCCAAGCAGACCGGCAATGAGCTGATGGATTCCAAGGAGGATGGAGGCAAGTTCCACTTCCTGATCAAGAAGTCCTGACGACGCCGGCGTGTTGCGCGCGTCGCCCGCGCGCCCCGATGTGACCCACGAGGAGGACTGAATGGAAGACAAGAAGTTGGCGATCATCGCCACCAAGGGTTCGCTCGACTGGGCCTATCCGCCCTTCATTCTGGCATCCACCGCGGCGGCACTGGGCTATGAGACCCAGATCTTCTGCACCTTCTACGGGCTGCAATTGTTGAAGAAGGAGCCCAAGCTCGAAGTCACGCCACTGGGCAACCCGGGGATGCCGATGCCGTTGGGCATGGACAAGTGGTTCCCGGTGCTGGGGCTGGCGCTGCCCGGCATGCAGGGCATGATGACCGCGATGATGAAGAAGAAGATGCAGAGCAAGGGCGTGGCGAGCGTCGAGGAGCTGCGCGAACTCTGTCTCGAGGCCGAAGTCAAACTGATCGCCTGTCAGATGACCGTCGATCTGTTCGACATGGATACCGATGACTTCATCGATGGGGTCGAGTACGCGGGAGCCACGTCCTTCTTCGAGTTCGCCGGCGACAGCGACATCTGTCTCTATATCTGATCTCGGCGGATCGTTCGCCGTTGCCTTCGAGCGCCGCCCGCATGGGCGGCGCTTTTCGTTTCCGGCGCGGCTCGCTGCTCGGTCCGCGCCTGTCGCTGTCTAGAAGACCTTGACCACTTCGAGTCCGAAGATGTGGGCATCCATCTCGTAGTCGCCGTCGAGGGCATCGGTACCGTTGACGCCGTGGCCGCTGTAGGCGGTGTTGCTGCGATAGTTGCGATCCTCGGCCATCACGTACATGTAGCCGGCCTCGAGCGAGAGGCCGCGGTCGAGGCTGTGCGCCACGCCGATGCTGAACAGATGACGGTCGTTGTCCGGCACGCGCGCGCTGAAGTGGTCATCGCCCTGGCCGGTCTCGTCGAAGGCATAGCCGAAGCGCAGCTGGGTGTCGGGACGCAGCTGATAAGTCACGCCGAGACGGTAGGCGTTGGTGTCGGTCCAGCCATTGGTGTCGGCGAAGATCAGGTCGCCGGTGGTGCGGCCCTTGATCTCCAGGGTGTCGAACTCGGTCCAGCCAGTGCGGGTCCAGTCGAACTCGACGGCGAGCTGCGGGTTGAACTCGTAGCGCACGCCGAGCTGCAGGCGCCAGGGCAGATCGAAGTCGATCTTGGCCGCCTGGCTCTGCTCGGCGGCGCCGATCGCAACCAAGGTCTGGCTGTTGACGACATAGTGACCGTCGAGCCCGACGCTGGAGGCGGAGTGGAAGGAGGCGCCCAGGCTCCAGGGGCCCTGGACGTAGAGCGCGCTGAGGTTGAAACCGACACCGGCGCCGTCGCCGCTGAGCTGTCCGGCGGTGGAGTTGAGCTTGGCGCTCTTGCCCCAGTAGAGGTCGAGCCCGGCCGAGACGCTGAGTGTGTCGTTGACGCGATAGGCGACCGTCGGGGCGATCTGGATCACCTCGAGCTTGCTCGCGGTCGGCTGACCGAGCGGGACCTCGGGGTCGAGCGGCGCCGGGACGGCGAGGGTGCGGGTGCCGCTGACCATCGGGAAGGTGCCGTCCTCCCAGCGGGTCTCGAGCCCGAAGGGTGCGCTCACCCCGAGCCCCAGGCTCCAGCGCTCGTTGATCCGCGCGGCGATCTGCAGCTGCGGGGTGGCGAGCCAGTCGGCGCCCTGGCTCTCGTGCTCGCCGCTGGCGGTGCGCACCGAGAAGGATGGACTGATCAGCAGCCCGCCGGCGGCAATGCTCGAGTTGTCATGAAAGGCGATCGCCGCCGGATTGTAGGCGAAGGCACCGGTCTCGTCGGGATTGGCGACCATGGCATTGGCGGTACCGAGACCGGCGATCGAGGCCTCGGGCAGGGCGAAGCCGGCGGCTTGTGCCGGGGCCTGGACGGCGAGTGCGCCGACGGCTGCGGTCAGGGCGACCGCATGGGGGAGCTGGCGTTGGAACATGGATATCCCTCTGTGCTTGCTGTCTCTGGATGAGGTCGAATCGACGGTGATCTCTGTTGGCCGGTGACCGTGTCGGTGCCGTCTCGGGACGGTCTTCTCGACCGCGGGGCCGGTCGGGCGAAACAGCGGGTTCGCGAGAACCGCCGACAGGCAGCGGGCGCACGGATGGGATACGGGTTGCGCCATGTTGCCGATCTGTTACTCCCGGGCGGCGGCGCACAACTGTATGCGAAGCGCTGACGCTAATCCACCCATGGATCGGGGGAATCATCGGCGCATACATCGAGCGGATACTTAGGGTGTACATTGGTGCCGCTCGAACGGAATGGGTGGTCTCGGGGGTGTAGATATCATTTCATTGTGATATAAGCATTTTTTATTCAGTTAAATCGGATCAGGCCCGGATCGAGATGGCGGATCGCAGACTCCAGGTGTTCCACACGGTTGCCCGCTTGTTGAGTTTCACCAAGGCAGCCGAGGCCCTGCACATGACTCAGCCGGCGGTCACCTTCCAGGTGCGCCAGCTTGAGGAGCAGTTCGACACCCGATTGTTCGATCGTACCCACAACCGCATCAGCCTGACCGACGCCGGACGTGTGGTCTACGAGGCCGCCGACCGTATCTTCGAACTCTATGCTGAGATGGAGAACGCGGTACGCGAGATCACCGGCGAGGTCAGCGGTACCCTCACCGTCGGCGCCAGCACCACCATCGCCGAATATCTGCTGCCCCCCTTGCTCGGTGAGTTCAAGGCGCGCTATCCCGACGTCTCCATCCAGCTCAAGGTCGCCAACACCGATACCGTGGTGTCGCTGGTCGAGACCAACGCTATCGATCTCGGCATCGTCGAAGCCCCGGTGGGCAACAAGAACCTGGTCGTCGAATCCTGTCAGCGCGATCGCCTGGTGGCGATCATGCCCCCGGGGCACCCGCTCGCCGCGCTCGAAGCGGTCCCCTTCGAGCGTCTGCTCGAACATCCGTTTATCTGTCGCGAGGAGGGGTCGGGGACGCGTAATGTGATCCGTGAGTACCTGCGCGAACAGGGCTTCTGTCTCGAGGCGCTCAAGGTGGTGCTGGAGCTGGGTAGCCCGGAGGCGGTGAAGGGCGCGGTCGAGGCCGGGATGGGGGTCTCGGTGCTCTCCAGCGCCACCATCGCCAAGGAACTCAAGCTCGGCACCCTGGCGGCCGTTCCGCTTGACCCCCCGCTGTATCGTCCGTTCTCATTCGTGCACCAGAAACAGAAGTTCCGGTTGCGCGTGGTGGACGAGCTGTTCGACTTCGCGCGCACCTACTTCCAGGTCCACTATCAGTCCCAGGACGAATCATGATTCTGCTCCACGTCCGTCGTGCCGCGTCGAGTGAGCCGGCGCGGCACGGTCGGCGGTGCCCCGGGCGAGGCGCGCGCGCATGCTGACGCCGCTCACCCCACGCTCCGAACCCGCCGCCCGGCTGCTGCGACTGTTCCGCGTGCTGCCCGCCGCCGAGCGCGAGACCCTGCTCGCCTTCGCCGAGTTCCTCGTCGATCGCGCCGGTGGGGTGGACGAGGCAGGTGCCCTCGAGCCCGAACCCAACCCCGAGCCGCGCCCCGAGGACGAGCGCGTGGTGGCGGCGATCAAGCGTCTGTCGCGCGGCTATCCCATGCTCGATCGCGCGGCCATGCTTGAGGAGACCTCGGCGCTGATGTCCGAGCACGTGCTGCAGGGGCGTCCGGCATCTGCGGTGATCGACGACCTGGAGGCCCTGTTCGAACGCCACTATCAGCAATTGCGGGCGGCTGCGCCCGTGCAGGATTGAGCACCTCGACCCATGAACATCATCGCCGACTGGTTCCGTCGTCACTTCTCCGACCCCCAGGTGGTGTTTCTCGCGCTGCTGTTGCTGGTGGTCTTCGCCGTGGTCTTCTTCCTCGGCGACGCGCTCGCGCCGGTGCTCGCGAGCATCGTCATCGCCTATCTGCTCGAGGGGCTCGCCGGCTATTTCGAGCGGCGCGGTCTGCCGCGCCTGCCCGCCGTGCTGGTGGTCTATCTGCTGTTCATCGCCTTCGTCGCCCTGGTGCTGTTCGGGGTGATGCCGCTGGTCTCGCGTCAGATCACCGAGTTGGTCCAGCAGTTGCCTTCGATGATCGCCGAGGGCACCGACGCGCTGCTGGCGCTGCCGCAGGAATACCCGGAGCTGATCACCGTCGAGCAGATCGAGGAGCTGATCGCCGCGATCCGCTCTGAGGTCATCTCCTTCGGCCAACAGGTGCTGTCCTGGTCATTGGCGAGCGTGGTGGGGGTGATCACGGTGATGGTCTATCTGATCCTGATGCCGCTGCTGGTGTTCTTCTTTCTCAAGGACAAGGACCTGATCCTCGACTGGTTCCGTCGTCTGCTGCCGCGTCATCGCGGGATCGCCGGGCACGTGTGGAAGGACGTCGACCGCGAGATCTCCAACTATGTGCGCGGCAAGGTCTGGGAGATCCTGGTGGTCTGGGGGGTGAGCTACGCCACTTTCTACGCCTTCGGCCTGAACTACGCGATGCTGCTCTCGCTGCTGGTGGGACTGTCGGTGATCATCCCCTACATCGGCGCCTCGGTGGTCACCGTGCCGGTGCTGCTGGTGGCCTGGTTCCAGTGGGGCTGGGGACCGTCCTTCGCCTGGCTGACGGTGGCCTATTTCATCATCCAGGCACTCGACGGCAACGTACTGGTGCCGCTGCTGTTCTCCGAGGTGGTCAATCTGCACCCGGTGGCGATCATCGTTGCCATCTTGGTGTTCGGCGGACTGTGGGGCTTCTGGGGGGTGTTCTTCGCTATCCCGTTGGCGACCCTGGTCAAGGCGATCCTCTCGTCCTGGCCGCGCTCCGGCGTCGAGGGCGGTCCGCCGAGTCCGGCCTGAGGCCACCGATGAGCGGCGCCGGTATACAATTGCTGACCGACGCAACCGGCCGGCCATCGCCATGCACGCCTTCGCGCTCTCTCGCTTTCTCTTCTGGTTCGTGGTCTTCTTCCTGGTGGCGCTGTTCCTGCGCCCCTGGGTCGAGGACCTGATCTTCGCCCACTACGCCGAGCCGCGCGCGATCGAGGCGCGCGGCGAACTCGCCGCCGACGAGCGCACCACCATCGCGATCTTCGAGCGCGCCAACCCTTCGGTGGTCTATATCACCACCTCGGCGCGGGTGCTCGACCTGCTCACCCGCAACGTGCTCGAGGTGCCGCGCGGCACCGGCTCGGGCTTCGTCTGGGACCGCGCCGGCCATGTGGTGACCAACTATCACGTCGTCGCCGACATCGAGGCGGCCTATGTGCGTCTCTCCAATCAGCGCACCTATGCCGCACGGCTGGTGGGGGTCAGCCCCGAGCACGATATCGCCGTGCTGCGCATCGCCACCTCGATCGCCGGTCCGCCACCGCTCTCGCTCGGCAGCAGTCACGACCTGCGGGTGGGGCAGAAGGTGTTCGCCATCGGTAACCCCTTCGGGCTCGACTACACCCTTACCGCCGGGGTGATCTCGGCGCTCGATCGCAGCATCCCGAGCGACGACGGGCGCACCATCGATCATCTCATCCAGACCGATGCGGCGATCAACCCGGGCAACTCCGGCGGCCCGCTGATCGACAGCGCCGGGCGTCTGATCGGCATGAACACCGCGATCTTCAGTCCCTCGGGCAGCTTCGCCGGGATCGGTTTCGCCGTCCCGGTCGACACCATCAACCGGGTGGTGCCGCGGCTCATCGCTCAGGGCCACTATCTGCGTCCGACCCTGGGGGTGGTCACCAACCGCGCGCTCAGCGAGCGTGTCAGCGCCTTGCTCGGCACCGCCGGCGTGGTGGTGCTCAAGGTCGATCCCGGCTCGCCGGCGGCTGCCGCCGGGCTGCGCTCGGCGCTGATCTCGCGCGAGGGCGAGCTGGTTGCAGCCGACCTCATCGTCGTCGCCGCCGGGCGGCGGGTGCGCTCGCTCGACGATCTGCTCGATGTGCTCGACAACTATGCCCCGGGCAATCGCATCGAACTCGAGGTGATACGCGGTGGCGAGCGCTTCTCGCTGTCGGTGATCCTCGGTGAGGGCTTGCCCCAGACCGGGGTCGGGCTGCCGCGAGAGCTGCCGCACGCCTGATGTCGCGCGCCGATCCCGTCATCGCAGCGCGTCGCCGGGCGCTGCTCGCGCTGGTCTTCGGCGCCACCCTGTGCGGACTCTACTGGCTGCCGCTGCGATTGGTGACCGGCGCCGGGGTCGACGGGCCCTGGGCGGTGGCGCTCTTCTATGGCGGCGCGGCGCTGATCGGGCTGTGGTTCGCCCGCGACCAGCTGGCGGTGGCGCGGCGCGCGCCCTGGCGGCTGCTCGGCATCGGCGCGAGCGCCGCGGGCTCGGTGCTCGCCGTCAGCCTCGGGGTGCTCGAGAGCGCGGTGGCACCGGTGCTGATCCTCTTCTATCTCGCCCCGCTGTGGACCCTGCTGCTCGGCTGGGCGCTGCTCGGCGAGCGCCCGAGGCGCCGCACCCTGGCAGCGCTGGTGGTGGCGCTGCTCGGGGTGTGGACGCTGCTCGGCGGTGCCGCGCTCGCCGGGGACGATGCGGGGCGGGGCGCCGCCCTCGGCTTGGTCGCCGGGGTCGGCTTCGCGCTGACCACGGTGCAGGTGCGCGCCGCGCGCGCGCTGCCGGCGGCGGTGCGCAACCTCGCCGCCTGGGCGCTGGCGCCGCCGCTGGCGGTGGGGTTGGCGCTGGCGTTGGGGACCCCGCCGCCCTCGGCGCTCGCGCCGGTGCTGGTCGCGCTGTCGGTCGGTGCGCTTTGGGTGGGGCTGATGATGGCCGCGTTGCAGTACGGCATGACGCGCCTGCCGTTGGCGCTGTCGTCGCTGGTGTTGCTGCTCGAGCTGGTGGTGGGGGTGACGTCCGCGGCCTGGTTGGCCGGCGAGGCGCTGGGCTGGCGTGAACTGCTGGGGAGCGGGGCGATCCTGCTCGCCGGGTGGTTGGTGGCGCGCGGGCGCTGAGCGCCCGGCGCCGTGACGTGGCTCAGAGCCCGCACATGCCGTTGCTGCAGCAGCTGCCGCTGGGGCAACAGGCCGGGGCGGTGCCGCTGCCGAGGTTGGTGCTCGCCACCAGGTTGCCGCCGGTGGCGAGACGGTGTACCGGCGCCTCGGGCGCGGTGTCGCCGGGCTCGAGGCCGGCGCGCGCGCACAGTTCGCCCCAGGTCGAGAGGGTTTCGCTCATGCGGTGGCTGACTTCGATCACCCGATCGTTGGCATCGCAACGGTAGTCGTAGGTCGGCATCGCTGCACTCCGTGTCTGGTCTGGTATATCGGTGAATGCTAATGCGGGTGATTATAGGCGAGCCGCGGGGGCCGGCAAAGTCTCCGCCGCGGGTGCGCCCTGTGCCGCCGCCCACAGTCGGGCGCGCAGCCCCGGGGCGGTGCTCAGCCCCATGGTCGAGCTGTGGATGGCGCCCGTGGCGTCGAGCACGAAGCTGGTGGGCACCGCACCGACGCCCCAGCGCGCGGCGATCGCCCCGTCGGGGTCGGGAATGACCGCCAGATCGAGCCCCTGGGCGTCGAGATAGGCGGCGATGTCGGCGTCGCTGCCGGACTGCATCGCCACCGTCAGCACCTGGTGGTTCTCGGCGACGGCGGCGATCGCGCCCTCGCTGACCCGGCAGATCGGGCACCAGCTCGCCCAGAAGTGCACCAGCAGTGGCGCGCCGCGATAGTCGGCGAGCGCGCGTCTCTCGCCGTCGAGGGCGATGCCCTGCAGCGGTGGCGCCTCGCCGCTCGGCAGCGGCCGGGTCTTCCACCAGTCGATCGCCTGGAGCGCGGCGACGAACAGCAGCAGGTTGAGGCCCCAGCGCCACAGCTGGCGGCGGCGTGGTTTCTTCGCGTCGGTGGGTGTGGTCATCGGCTCGGGGCGGGGCGCGTCGCGCGCCCCGGCTCATCGGGTCAGCAGGAGTGACAATAGTAGCGCGGCAGTCCGGCGATCCGGCAGGCCTGCTTGCAGCCGCCGCCGGGGAACAGCCCCTCGAGGTGCTTGCGGGTGCAGGGGACGTGGGCCGAGACCTCGCTGCCGATGCTGCGGATCACCACCTTGGGCGAGGGCGGGATCTCGTGCATCGCGTAGTAGGCGCGGAGGAATTCGATCACCTTCCAGTGGCACTCGCCGAGGGTCAGTCCTTCCTCCTCGGCCAGGGCCTCGGCGAGTTCGCGGTCCCAGTCCTCGAAGTGCACCAGGTGTCCCTTCTTGTCGAACTCCAGCGCTCGACCGGCGATCTGGGTAGCGGTCATGGCTTGGCTCCTGTGGTGGTTGGCTGCCGCCCGTTGTCGCTGACGGCTCTTCCCTGATGGACGGCTCCGCGCGGGCCAGGCTGGGGCGACCCGCGCCGGTCGCACGGCGGGTGGCGGACCGGGACCGGTACCGACTTAGTGTAGGCGCGGGCTGGAGATGTTCCGCCCCGGCGCGCGGCCGGGGCGGTGGGCGGGTTCAGACGGCGGTCTGCTGCGTCTTGAAGCGCCGGCGCATGGCATGGAGGGTGGGCTCGGTGTAGCCGCTGGGCGCCTCGCGTCCGGCGAAGATCAGCTCGCAGGCGGCGGTGAAGGCGACGCCGTCGAAACCGGGTGCCATCGGCCGGTAGTCGGGGTCGGCGCCGTTCTGGGCATCGACCACCGCGGCCATGCGTTCGAGCGCGGCGCGTACCTGGGTCCGATCGACCACCCCGTGGTGCAGCCAGTTGGCCAGGTGCTGACTGGAGATGCGCAGGGTGGCGCGGTCCTCCATCAGCCCGACGTCGGTGATGTCGGGCACCTTGGAGCAGCCGACGCCCTGGTCGATCCAGCGCACCACATAGCCGAGGATGCCCTGGCAGTTGTTGTCGAGCTCCTGTTGGATCTGCTCCGGGGTCCAGCCGGCGGGGTCGCCGAGCGGGATCTCGAGGAGCTGTTCGAGGCGGGCGCGGGGGCCATTGGCGGCAAGCTCCGCCTGCACCGCAGCGACGTCGATCTGGTGATAGTGAAGCGCGTGCAGGGTGGCGGCGGTGGGCGAGGGCACCCAGGCGCAGTTGGCGCCGGCGGCGGGGTGGGCCTGCTTGGTCTCGAGCATGGCGCGCATCTCGTCGGGCATGGTCCACATGCCCTTGCCGATCTGGGCGCGTCCGCGCAGTCCGCAGGCCAGCCCGACGTCGACGTTCCAGTCCTCGTAGGCGCGCAGCCACTCGGCCTGCTTCATCTCCGCCTTGCGCAGCACCGGCCCGGCCTCCATGTCGGTGTGGATCTCGTCGCCGGTGCGGTCGAGGAAGCCGGTGTTGATGAAGATCACCCGCTCGCGCGCGGCGCCGATGCATGCCTTGAGGTTGAGCGTAGTGCGCCGCTCCTCGTCCATGATGCCGATCTTGAGGGTGTTGCGCGCCAGCCCCAGGGCGTCCTCGATGCGGGCGAACAGCTCGACGGCGAAGGCGACTTCCTCGGGGCCGTGCATCTTCGGCTTGACGATATAGAGGCTGCCGGCGCGCGAGTTGCGGTGCAGGCCGTGCTCGGGGTGGATGTCGTGGAGCGCGCACAGGGTGGTCACCATGCCGTCGAGCATGCCCTCGGGCACCGGCTCGCCGGCGGCGTCGAGCACCGCGTCGGTGGTCATCAGGTGGCCGACGTTGCGCACCAGCATCAGCGCCCGCCCGGGCAGGGTCAGTGCGGCGCCGTCGGGGCGGGTGTAGTGACGGTCCTCGGCGAGACTGCGCTCGAGGCTGCGTCCGCCCTTGTCGAAGCGTGCCGTGAGCGTCCCCTTCATCAGCCCCAGCCAGTTGCGATAGACCCCGACCTTGTCCTCGGTGTCGACCGCGGCGACCGAGTCCTCGCAGTCCTGGATGGTGGTCAGCGCCGACTCCAGCAGGATGTCGGCCAGCCCCGACTTGCTCTCGCGCCCGACCCCGCGCTCGGGATCGATCACCAGCTCGATGTGCAGCCCGTGGTTGACCAGCAGGATCGCCTCGGGCTGCGCGGGGTCGCCGCGATAGCCGACGAACTGGGCGGGATCGCGCGGCATGGTCTGGCTGTTGTCGGGGAGGTCGACGAGCAGCGTGCCGTCGAGCACTCGATAAGCGCAGGCGTCGCTGTGCGAGCCGCGGTTGAGTGGTACGGCCCGGTCTAGCAGCTCGGCGGCGCGCGCCACCACCGCCGCGCCGCGCTTGGGGTTGTACTCGGCGCCACGCGCGCAGCCGTCGTCCTCGGCGATGGCGTCGGTGCCGTAGAGCGCATCGTAGAGGCTGCCCCAGCGGGCGTTGGCGGCGTTGAGCGCATAGCGGGCGTTGCTCACCGGGACGACCAGCTGGGGACCGGCGAGGGTGGCGATCTCGGGGTCGACGTCGCGGGTCTCGATCTGGACCTCAGGCCCCTCGGGCTGGAGATAGCCGATCTCGGTGAGAAAGGCCTGGTAGGCCGCGGCGTCGTGCCGCTGGCCGCGACGGGCGCGATGCCAGTCGTCGATCTGGCGTTGCAGCCGGTCGCGGGTGGCGAGCAGCGCGCGGTTGCGCGGCGTCAGGTCGCCGACCAGCTCGCCGAAGGCGTGCCAGAAGGCCTCGGGGTCGATCCCGGTGCCGGGCGCGATCTCGTCGCGGACCAGCGCGTACAGGGGCGTGGCGATGCGCAGACCGCCGATCTCGATGCGTTCGTTCATCCTAGCTACCTCTCCCTCCCTCGCGCGACGAGGGGCGATTCGATGATCCTCGGTGTCGCCGTCGGGCCGACCGGGGCGCACGCTCGCGGGACGCCGCACGCCCGGGACGGGCACGCATGGCCTGTCCGACCCAGGGTCAGCAGTAGATCAGGTCGCTTTTCGCAGGTGCAACAATCAAGGGATTGAATCTCTCAAGCTTGAGGATTCGCAATGGCAATGCAATGCTGCCGCAATGGTGGGTGAGGGATGTGACGACGCGGAGTCGGGCGCCCCGGGCGGTTGGCCCGAAGCGCTGGCAGAGTGTCCTCAGCAGTCGATGATCATCTCGTTGAGGCCCTGTCCCGGCGGCACCATGGGCACCACGTTCTCGGCCTTGTCGATCCACACGTCGACCACCACCGGGCCGGGTTCGGCGAGGGCCTCGGCGATGCCCGGAAGCAGCTCGTCGACGTGCTTGATCCGGATCGTCTTCAACCCCGGGTAGACGTGCTTGAGCCCGCTGAGTTCGGGGATCTGGCGGCGGCAGGTCTGATCGAGTGCGGTGCAGTCGGGCGGACAGTCGATGTTGCGCGCCAGACAGGTCTCGTAGTGCAGGCCGCCGTCCATCATGTCCTCCCACTGGCGTACCATGCCGAGGAAGCTGTTGTTGAGCACGAACATTTTCAGCGGGATGCGGTTGGCGACCACGGTGCCGAGTTCCTGGATGTTCATCTGGAAGCTGCCGTCACCGTCGATCAGCACCGCCGGGTGCGAGGGCTCGGCATACCAGGCGCCGATCGCCGCCGGCAGACCGAAGCCCATGGTGCCGAGACCACCGGAGCTGATCCACTGACGCGGACGACGGAAGCGATAGTACTGCGCCGCCCACATCTGGTGCTGGCCGACGCCGGTGGAGACGGTGGCGAGACCGTCGGTGAGTTCGGAGATCACTTCGATGGCCGCCTGCGGCTTGATGTAGTCGCCCTCGCCATAGGACTTGGGCATCTGCTCGCGCCATGCGGTGACCTGCGCGAGCCACTCGGGGTGTCTCGCCGAGCGGTTGGTGGCGAGCGCGTGGTCGAGGAAGACGTCGAGCGGCGCGACCAGGTTGAGATGACTGGAGATGGTCTTGTCGATCTCCGAGGGGTCGATGTCGATATGGGCGATGCGCTTGCCGGCGGCGAAGCCCTTAACCGCCACGCGGTCGTCGAAGCGCCCGCCGAGGCTGAGGATGAAGTCGGCCTCGCGTAGCGCATAGTTGGCCGGGATGGTGCCGTGCATCCCCGGCATGCCGAGGTTGTGCGGCATCTCGAAGGGCAGGGCGCCGAGGGCGTTGAAGGTGGTGGTCACCGGCACCTCGAAACGCTCGGCCAGCTGTGCCAGTCGGGCGGCGGCATCGGCGTGGATCACCCCGCCGCCGGCCTTGATCACCGGGCGCTTGGCGGTAGACAGGGCCTCGAGGATGGCATCGGCGCGCGCGGTGTCGAAGCTCGGCTGCTCCCGGTGACGGATCCGCGGCGGATTGACGCGGGTGCGCTCGATGAGCTGGACGTCCTTGCACAGATCGATCACCACCGGGCCGGGGCGGCCATGGGTGGCCAGCTCATAGGCCTCGCGCAACACCCACTCGAGATCGCCGACGTCCTTGATCAGATAATTGTGCTTGGAGATCGGTCGGGTCATGCCGACGGTGTCGACCTCCTGGAAAGCGTCGGAGCCGATCGCCGCGCTCGGCACCTGGCCGGTGATGAACAGGGTCGGTAGCGAGTCCTTGTAGGCGTCGGCGATCGGGGTGGCGAGATTGGTCGCTCCGGGGCCGGAGGTGACGATGCAGACACCGACCCGACCGCTGGCGCGCGCATAGCCCTCGGCGGCGTGTCCGGCCCCACCCTCTTGGCGACAGAGGACGAACTGGGGCGTCGCCTGGCCGGCACGCATGCGCCGGTTGAGCTCGACGTGCAGCGGGATAATGGCACCCCCCGTGTGCCCGAACAGGTGCTCGACCCCGAGGTCGGCGAGAACGTCGAAGAAGATGGAGGCACCTGTCTGGGATGGGTTGGTCATGGTGGCGTCTGCTCGAGGCTCTTGATCGTGGGAAACCCTATATGATAACGCCTCCGTCCACGAAGGGTAGAGGCGGTGGCCGATGGCTGGCGGCCAGCGACCAGAAAGGTTGGACTGCGCGGTCGCGGAGCGTGCGAAGGGTTTTGACTCGATATCCTGGCGCCAGCTCCCGGCTGGCCGCAGCTCCACCCCGTTGGGTCGGACTATATGGCCGTGCGACCAGGCTCCCGCCCGGCGTCACGCCCTGTCACTCGCCCCACCAAGTACGGCCCGGAGCGCCGCAACGCTCGACGGGCGCCCCTTTGGATTGCAGCCACCACGAGCGAGAGAGGCCGCTGGCGGAACATTGAGCATCACACCCTTGTATCTTGCCACTCCGTGGTGGTTAGCTCCCACCATGCGAGATTGAGGCAGCTCGATTGCGCCCTGAAGGTCTGGACTTTGCCGCAAGGATTGAGATCCTCGATCTTTGTGTCTCTCGCGACTTCGCGGTTCAATCCCCCGTGCCGGCGTCCTGGTCGTCGGACACATTCACCAAAGAGATAGCGTCGATCACGAAGGAGGTAAGCGAGAGAGGCCGCTCGCGGGCGGGTGCTATCCCCCTGGTTCGCTGGACCGGGTTCTCGCATCGAGAGTGATGAATACGTTGCTGAATCTGTTCGATCGTCTGCGTCGGCTCGACTGGGAGCGGTTGCTGGTGCGCACCGTGCTGGTGGCGACCCTGCTCGGGGGCGTCTACGTCTACCTGATCGACTTCCATCCCGAGTGGTGGACGCAGGCGGAGGGCGAGGCGCCCTCGCTCGCGCCGGTCGGCCGCGTGGTGCATGCGCCCGCAGTCGTCCCCGAGGCCTCGCCGGCCCCTGTCGCGGACGAGCCTCCGGCGCCCGCCACCGGGGCTGCCGAGACCGGGGGTGAGGCGGTCGGTACGACCGCCGATGACGCGGAGGCTGGGGCCGAGCCGGCGGCCTCACGCAGCGGCGCCGGAGACGAGAATGAGGTGAGGGCTGAGCGTGACGAGTCGTCGGAGGGCGCTGCGCTGACGCGCGCCGGGACGGCGGTGGCGTCGCCGCGTGGCGCTGAGGTCGAAGGCGCCGTCACCGATGAGCCGCGCGTCGCGCCGACGTCTGCGGACGATGCCGCTGGCGCGCCGGATGTGCGCCCGACGGCCGGGGCGGGCGAGGAGCGCGCCGCGCCGGCGGTCCCCGCCGCCGTCAACGCGCCGCAGACGCCCTGGTATCCGCCGCAGGGCTACTACCCGCCGCGTCATCCCGCCGCGCCCTATCCACCGCATGGCGGGATGCCGGCGCCCTATCCGCCGCACCACCCGGTTCAGCACCCCCATCCGGGTGGCTGGGGGTATTGAGCCGATGTCGCCCGGCTCAGAGCTGGGCGCGGGCGCGCTGGTTGGTGAGCCAGTAGAACTGGAACGGCGGGATCACCATGCGGTTGTTGAACAGCGCCGGTGACTCGCCGGTGATCAGGTCCTCGATCTGGCCCTGGCGGAACAACCCGCGCTGATTGAGCACGTCGAGATCGAGGAACTGCGGGTTGGCGTCGAAGTTGGCCGCCACCACCACCGAGCCGCCCTGCAGCGTCGGGTGGGTGCGCAGGAAGACGAACAGATGCGGGTTGGCGACCTCGATCAGTTCGCGATTGTTGAAGTCGGCGAACGCCGGGGTGTGCTTGCGCACCTCGATCAGCTGTCTCAGTCCGTCGAAGATGCGCTGCTCGACCGTGCCCGGCTGGTGGCGGCGCTCGGCGCGCTGCCAGTCGATGCGCGGACGATGGACCCAGCGGTTGTCACAGGCCTTGTTGACGTCCTCGAGGAATGAGTCGTCGTTGAGGGTGCCGAGTTCGTCGCCGTACCAGATCAGCGGGATGCCGCCGAAGGAGAGGATCATCGCGTGCAGGGTGAGGATCAGGTCAACGGCCTGGTCGATCCGCTGCTGATCGCCGTCCTCAAGCGCGGCCTCTAGTCCGGCGAGCGAGGCGAGCGCCCCGGAGATGCGCGCATCGCCGGTCTTGGGGTTGACGCCGAAGGGACGGCCGCGCCCCGGCGAGCCCTCGTAGACCCCGGTGAACCAGTCGATCAGGAAGCGCCGGTGGTGATAGGGGTCGTAGTCGCTGGCGCGGATATCGGCGTCGTCGAAGCCGAGGCCGATGTCGTCGTGACAGCGCACATAGTTCAGCCAGGTGGCGCGGTCGAGCTTGTGCGGCAGGCTCTGGATGCCCTGGTTGAGCAGCTTGGCGTTCTTGGTCGCCACCGCGTCCCACAGCAGCGCCATGAAGGTGGCGTTGTAGGCGATCTCGCACTCCTTGGCGATCACCGCGTCTTCGCCGAAGTACTTGATGATCTCCGAGGGTGAGACGATCGCCTCGGCGATGAACAGCGGCCCCGGCGCGACCACCTGACAGCAGTCCTTCATCAGTTGCAGGATCAGGTGCGCCTCGTGCTCGTTCTGCGAGGTGGTGCCGATCTTCTTCCACAGAAAGGCCACGGCGTCGAGGCGGATGATGTCGGCACCCTGATTGATCCAGAACAGGATGATGTCGAGCATCTCGATGAACACCGCCGGATTGGCGTAGTTCAGATCCCACTGGTAGTCGTTGAAGACGGTCATCACCCAGCGCTGCATCTCGGCATTCCAGGTGAAGTTCCCCGGTGCGGTCTCGGGGAAGATCTCCGGCAGGTTTGCCTCGAACATGTCGGGCACGTCGCGGTTGGGGAAGGTGTAGTAGAAGTCCTGGAAGGCACGCTCGCCGGCACGCGCGCGGCACGCCCACTCGTGTTCGTCGGAGGTGTGGTTGACCACCACGTCGAGGGTCAGCAGCATGCCGTGCTCGCGCATCCGCGCGCCGAGCGCACGCACGTCCTCGACCGTGCCCATGCGCGGGTCGATGTCACGGAAGTCGCTCACCGCGTAGCCGCCGTCGCTCGCCCCCTGCGGACAGCGCAGGATCGGCATCACGTGCACCATGTTGACCCCGAGTTCCTGTAGATAGGGCAGGCGCTCGATCAGTCCCGGCAGGTTGCCGGCGAAGCCGTCGGCATAGAGCGCCATCCCCACCCACTGCTGATCGAGAAACCAGTTGTGGTCGGCCTCGCGCGCCATGTCGAGTGCCTTGAGCGCCGCCGGGCGCTCGATATAGGCGCGCGCCAGCCGCTCGGTGAGCCGGACCGTCTGTTCCTTGAAGTCCTGACGGTGTCCGTAGAGGTGTCCGAACAGCGAGTGGATGGCGTAGAAGTTCGCCCCCAGACGGGTATAGAAGTGCCGGAGGTCTTCACGTCTGAAGCGATGACTGAAGGCATCGAGGATGTCGTTCAGCAAGGCGTGTGAAACCTGTTCGTACATGCATGCTCCAGATGAACGGCAGCGTGTCCGCCCGGGCCTGGCAGGCCGGACGGTCGGCGGTCGGTCGGGTCAGGTGGTCAGTGCCCAGCGCTCGATGAACGGCTGGTAGAGATCCGGCTCGGCGGCGGTGGCGCCGCGCTGGGCGACGATGCGCGAGGCGAAGGCCTGGGCGCGCTCCAGGGTGGTCTGCAGCGGCCAGTCCTGGAGCAATCCGAGGATGGTCACCGCGGCGAACGCATCGCCCGCGCCGACGGTGTCGATGACCTCCTGCGCCGGTTGCGGGGCGACGTGGATCGGTGCCGTGTCGACCCCGAGTCCGAGCGCCCCGTCGCCGCCGAGTGTGACCAGCAGTCCACTGAGCCGGTGACGCTCGAGGAAGGTCCGGGCGCGGCTGGCCAGGGGGGTGTCGGCATCGCTGTCGGCGTCGTCGAGCATCAGCAGCTCGTCGTGGTTGAGCTTGGCCCAGTCGGCCGCGTCGATCAGCGCTAGGGTCTGCTCGCGCGACCACCAGGGATCGCGCAGATTGACATCGACGAAGACCTGATCGACCCCGGCGGCGCGGACCGCCTCCAGCGCCGCGCGCGCGTCGGCGTGACGCAGCGCCAGGGTGCCGTGATAGAGCAGGCCGCAGGGGCTCGGCTCGGAGGTCGCGCGGACGTGGTCGTAGGCGCAATCGGCGACGATGTCGTAGCTCGGCTCGCCGCGCTCGAGGCTGACCTCGACCCGCCCGGTGGGGTGCGCTGGGGCGGTCTGCAGTGCGCCGGTGTCCATCCCCCAGTCGGCCATGGCGGCGCGCACCCGCGCGCCCTCGGCGTCGGCGCCGACGGCACTGACGAAGCGCGGGTCGGCGCCGAAGGCCTGGAGGTGCCAGGCGACGTTGAAGGGGGCGCCGCCGAGGACCTGACGACCGTCTGGGAAGTGGTCGAACAGGACCTCGCCGAAGATACAGAGTGGCGATGTGTGCACGATAGCGGGCTCCTCGCTGGAGGGTTCGTTCACAGGGCCGGCGATCCGGCGGGCGTCTTCGGGGCCGCGAGCAGTCGTTCGGCCAGTTCGGGATGGAAGTGCACCACCCCCTCGAGGATTCCGGCCGCATAGTGGCCGTTCAACCCCTGCCAGCCACCGCGCGCGCAATACAGTCGCGCCGGGTCGACACAGCGCTGCCGCGCCTCGGCGCGCACCTCGGGGTGGGCGTTGGCCACCAGCACTGCCGGGACCGGGCTGACCAGCACCTCGAGATCGTTGCCGCTGTCGCCGGCGAACACCGTGGTCGCGACGTCGCGGCCGAGTCGCTGCATCAGAAACTCGACGGCATGGTACTTGGTCGCGTTGGTCGGCAACAGGTCGAGCAGTCCGCAATCGGCTGCCTCGTCGACGCTCCACACCAGGCTGGCGCGGATGCCACGCGCCTCGAGTCGCTCGCGCATCCGCGCCCGCAGCGCTGCGACATCGAGGCGCGCCGGGGTGAAATAGCTCAGCTTGAACGGGCCCTGGCGATCATCGGGCTGCGGGCTGAGTTCGGCGATGTCGGCGAACAGCGGACGCAGTGCGGCGGCATGTGCGCCACCCCAGTCGGCGCCGATGCGCTGTTGCCAGTCGACGAGCGGTTGCCAGTCGTTGCCGTCGATGGCGTGAATGCTGGTGCCGACGTCACCGACCACATAGTCCGGCATCGGCAGATCGTAGTCGGCGATCGCCGCCTCGACCAGTGCGCGATGGCGTCCGCTGACATAGGCGAGGGTGACCTCGGGCAGCGCCGCCAGCCGACGGAACCAGGGGCGGGCGGCGGGCGACTCGGGGTCGGCGCCGTTGGGGATCAGGGTGCGGTCGAGATCGGTGCACAGCAGCAATGGGCTGCTCATCGTGTCCTCCTCGGGAGACGTCGATTGGTCGGTGGGTCTGCGGCCACTGGCAGAGGGGCGCCACCGTCTCGGTGCGGTGACGCCAAGAGGGCGAGTCAGCTCGGCTCGGGCATCTCCATCGATTCACCGGGGATGGCACAGGCGCCGAAGAAGTCGTAGTGCTCGACGGCCTCGATGATGCCAAGAGCGTGGGACTGCTCGGCGAAATAGATGTTGTCCATCTCCTCGAGCTGGGAGAGTTCTTCGTCATGGCGGTTGGCGACCACCACCGCCAGGGTGTTGCCGCGCATCATGTCTTCGTCGGCCCCGGAGCCGCCGGCCACCAGCACGTGCTCGAGCGGGATACCGAAGCGGTGGGCGGCATAGCGCAGCGCCTGCCCCTTGCTGGCGCGGATCGGGATGATGTCGAGGAACTGGCCGAAGGCGTGGACCACGTTGACGGTCAGCTCCTGGGTGCGCAGCAAGGTGGCGATCTCCTCGACCGAGGGCGCAATCTTGGGGTCGTAGTGGAAGGAAATCTTGAACCGGCTCTGTTCGCCGCGCGCCTGCGGGATCAGTCCGGGGATGTCGGCGAGCGCGCGGCGTACCGCCCTGGGCGTCCATTGGTGGTCGACGTGCTCCTGCCAGTAGGCGTCGGGGACCAGTCGGGCGCTGTAGTGGATCTCGGTGCCGAGGCTGGTGATGAGCACATCGGGGATCGGCAGGCCGTGACGCTTGAGTTCGGTGAGCAGCGAGTCGAGCCGACGCCCGGAGGCGATGCCGAAATTGGTGCAGCGACGGTTGGCGCGCATCATCGCGGCGAAGCGCTCCACCCCCTCGGGGTTGCCGAGCAGGCTCTGGTCGAGATCGGTGAACAGCGCGCGGTCGCGATAGATCATGCTGCGGCGCATCGGCGGGGTGTCGGGCAGCGGCTCGCGCTGTTCGGCGAGCGGCTCGATGCGCTGCCGGTAGGCGGCGGCATGGGCCTGCCAGGAATAGTGTTCGCGTACCCCTGCCAGACCCTTGCGCGAGTAATTCTGCCAGGTCTTGCGGTTCTCGAGGATCTTCAGCAGGGCGTCGGCGATCGCTTCGCGGTCGAGCGGGTCGACGAGGATGCCGTTGTCGCAGTTGCCGATGATGTCGACCGGTCCGCCGTTCTCGGTGGCCACCAGCGGCAGCCCGGTGGCGGCGGCCTCGAGCAGCGTCAGACCGAAGGGTTCGGTGAGCGCCGGGTTGATGAAGACGCCGCCGGAGCGCGCCACCATGCGGTAGATCTCGGGCACCTGATCCGGGGTGTGATGCTTGGGGATGGCGACCTTGCCGAACAGGTCGTAGGCATCGACGGTGATCAGCAGGTCGGTGAGCACGGTGCGCGCGCCCTCGTCGAGTTCGCGGATGTCATCGCGATTGCCCGCCACCACCAGCAGGTTGGCGCATGCCTGCAAGGCCGGCGACTCGCCGTAGGCCTCGACCAGGGCAATGATGTTCTTGCGGTGATCGGCGCGGGAGAGGGCGAGGATGAGCGGCTTGCCGGGATCGTCGAGGAAGCGCTCGATCTCGGCGGCGCAGTCGGGCTTGGGATCCTTCGGGCCGGGCGGGTGGAACTGCTTGAGATTGGTGCCCGGTGGAATGACCTCCATGCGCTCGGGCTGATAGTAGTCGTAGAGCGCGTACTGCTCCTCGATCTCGTGATGGGTACTGGTGATCACCAGATCGGCGGTGGCGAGCACCGATTCCTCGGCATCGATGCGTCGCACCATGTTGTAGCGAGCATCGATCTGCTTGCCGTCAAGACCACTGGCGAGCAGTCGCTGGCGCTTGTCGCGGCCGAGCGAGTGGCCGGTGTGGACCAGCGGCGCGCCGGTCAGGTTGGCCAGTCGCACCCCGACATACCCGGCATCGGCATAGTGGCTGTGAACGATATCCGGCCAGCGGTTGAGGTCGTGGAGATGGACGCTGAGGTTGTCGACGAGGCTGTCGAGATGGTCCCAGAGCTGTTCCTTGGGGATGTATTCATCGGGGCCGGCCTCGATGCGCACGATTTGCACCTTGTCGTCGAGCTGTTCGATCGGCTCGGCATAGTCGGGGCTGACCGCCGGGTCGCGCACCAGGCGGGTCACCAGATCGACCCGGGAGACGTCGTCACGTTCTCCCAGGGCGCGGGCGAGATCGACCACGTACTTGGTCTGGCCGCCGGTGTCGGCGTCGCGCCCGAGTTCGAGGTCATGGCCGCGGATGAGGCCGTGGATACTGAGGAGCAGGATATACATCGTCGTTCGGGCCCATTCGAGTTCGGTGCCGTACCCGTGGCCGTGGCTGGCGGGGCCGCGAGGCGGCCGCGATCGTCGCGGTAGGTGGCGTCCCCCCACCCGGGTGCGGCGTATTGAGATGATGCATGGACGACGGATGGATCGGGAAAGCGCACTTGCGATGCAAATGCGGTTTCCGGATCGGTCATGACAGATCCGCGCGCCGGGACGGGGACATGACATGAGGGGCACCCGTGTTGCGCACCGTTCCGAGTGCGCGGGCGTGACCAGACGCCCGTGTTGCGGCGACCTCGGCGTCCATCGTTCCGGCAATGGTGAGGTGGATGCAGAGGGCGACCGCTTCCCCTAAGGTAAAGGACTCAAGGGCCGATTCCAAATCAGGCCCGGTGGGGGCGGGCTGCCCGGATGCCGCGGATTGGGCTGCGCCGCAGTCGATGCCGCAGCTGCCGGAGTGAGGCGCCATGCGCCTTGAGCCGCGAAAAAGCTGACCCCACCGTTTAGCCGTCAACCGAAGGAGCAAGCTCGATGTCGGATTCACCCATCGCCGTGGTCACCGGCGCCTATCGCGGTCTCGGCCACGAGGTCTGTCGCCAACTCGCCCGTCGGGGTTACCGGGTGGTGCTCACCGCGCGCCGCGCCGATCGCGGCGAAGCCGCCGCCGAGGCGCTGCGAGCCGAGGGGCACGATGTGCGCTTCCACGTCCTCGACGTTACCGACCTCGGCTCCATCCAGGCGCTGGCCGACTATGTGTGCGACACCTTTGGTCGGCTCGATGTTTTGGTCAACAACGCCGGCATCTTTCCCGACCCACCGCCGGGCTCGGGTACCGAGAGTGTCTTCTCGACCGACGTTGAGACCCTGCGTCGTGGCCTCGAGACCAATACGCTAGCCCCACTGCTGTTATCTCAGGCACTGATTCCGCTGATGCGCGAACAGGGGCGGGTGGTCAACGTCTCCTCCGGCCTCGGCCAGCTCACCGAGATGGATGGCGGCATCCCCGGTTACCGCATCTCCAAGACCGCGCTCAACGCCGTCACCCGTATCTTCGCCGCCGAACTGGCCGAGACCGGGGTCAAGATCAACTCGGTCTGTCCGGGGTGGGTGCGCACCGAGATGGGCGGACCTCAGGCCGAGCGCTCGATCGAGGAAGGCGCCCGTGGCATCGTCTGGGCCGCGACCCTACCCGATGACGGTCCGAGTGGTGGCTTCTTCAGGGATGGCAATGCCATCGACTGGTGAGGATCTCGCCGCCAGGGGCCGCCCTGGCGGTTGTCGTTGCGTCCGTGGTCGAAGTGCTCGATTGCATCATGATCGGGCCGAAGCTGTTCGAGATCGAATAACAGCATCCGCCGCCGTGAACGAGCGGTTCCGGTCGTGCGCGTATCGCGACATCCAGCCCGGCGACTCGATCGTCATGGGCATGGTCGATCCGTGCGTTTCTCCATCCTGGTGGGGCGGTGCGCGATCGAGGAAATACACTACAATCATCCGACGCCTCGGGATATGAGTTCGCTGTTCATGAAACGAACATCTACAGCGCTCCCCGTTCTGGCGTCACTTCAGTACCTTGCTCGTCATTAGTCAAGCGTAACTGTACGACAGCGCTGTCTCTGATATGTAACGGCAAGGCCGCTGCTAATCGCTGTCGATCATCGATGAGTTTGGGAGCGCTTATGGATAAGCTGCCTGAGTCAGTCTTGTTTTTTACTCGCACCCGAAAAGTGATGACGCCACTCTATCGTGCGTTAAGCAAGGTCGAGAGTCGGCTGCTGAGGTCGAGGTTGGATCGGGTCGACATCATCAAGCCCCTCTACATCACCGGGCTCCCTCGATCGGGAACGACCATCCTCCTGGAGATGCTGGCCCAACACGGCGCGGTGGCAAGTCATCGCAACTATCAATACGTACAGCCGTATCTGCCTTATTGGCTGGACCGGATCTATCCACTCGTCCCCCTGGGTCAGGATCGCCCCTTCGAGCGTGTGCACAAGGATAAGCTGACCGTCACCCGCACAAGCCCGGATGTGGTGGAGGAAATCTTCTGGACGACTTTTTTCCCCTTCATCCATGATGAATCACGCTCATCGGTACTCGATAAAAACACTCATCACCCGGATTTCGAGCGCTTCTATCGCAACCACATCAAGAAGATGCTGTTGAGTCGCAGCGCTAATCGTTATCTGACCAAGAATAACTACAACTTCAGCCGTACCGGCTATCTCTCGAAGTTGTTCCCGGATGCAAGGTTTGTCTTCGTCATCCGTGATCCTGTCCACCATATTGCGTCCTACCTGAAGCAGGACCGCTTGTTCAATGCACTGAATGACAAGGATCCGCGTTGGCAGGATTATCTCTGCGGTCTTGGCCATCGCGAGTTTGGTCCGGCAAGATCCCTCATCAATCTTGGTGATGATGCTCTCGTCAAACAGATCTCGGAGGAGTGGAAGGCTGGGCAGGTCGTGCAGGCGTGCGCCCGTTACTGGAATGCGGTCTATCTTGACATCGATGCAAGACTTCAGGCAGATAAGCGCCTGTTTGCGCGCTCGCTGGTAGTGCGCTATGAAGACCTGTGTCGTGACTCGGCAAACCAGATCGATCAACTGCTGGGTTTCTGCGAGCTGGATCCCGAGCCGTTTTTCAAGGTCAAGGCCAGTTATATGCAACGTCTGACCGAGCCAACCTACTATCGCCCTGATTTCAGCGATTCAGAGTTATCAACGATTGCTGATCTGACGGCTCCAGCGGCTAGGCGCTATGGCTATGCCAACTGATAGGTGTAAGGGTGTACTGCCGGGGCTGGCCGAATAACAGCCTGGCGCGTGTCATTCCGCGTAGATAGCGACACTCCCGTCGTGCGGCGAGCGCCGTCATCCGCTCCGGTGCGCCGATAGCGGCACCGAACCCCTTGAGCAGGAAAACCGCGTGCTCGACGAAACGGTCCGGCGCGATACCGAGTCGGGAGAGGATGTCAGGCAGCTCCGCCGGGATCGCCCCGCGCTTGCGTGGATGCAGGGCGCGGCCGAGCGAGTCGACCAGGGTCAGATAGCCGTCGAAGGTGAAGGGGATCGTTGCCGGGACCTCGGCGGGGTTGCCGAAGGGCAGTAGTGGGGCAGGGGGCAGGCGATTGAGGACGGTCTCCCAGAGGTGAGTGCTGCGAGCGTCTGGCGAGCTGTCGGCGTGATCGGTCACGGCAGGTGAGGGCGCGTGCGTGGCTGGCGGGGTGTCAGTCTCGGACGTCGCGGTCTCCTGGGTAGCGTGCGCGCGTTGCGAGCCGGGATGGACGTCTGGCGGTGCTCGTCTTGCTGTATCGGGTGACGGCGCCACGACGAGAGGCCGCCCGTTCGCCGCGCCATCATCACCCGCCCGCAACGCGGCGATTCGTGCCGCAATCCCGGTATGCGCACTCTCCTCCGGCGTCTCCGCGATCCCCGCCCGAATCGGGTTGAGATCGACATAGGCCATCACCGCCAACAGCGCCGTCTCATCGAGGATCGCCTGCGAGCGAAAGCGTCCCTCCCAGAACCGCCCCCGCACCCCATCCTCCCGATTCGCCGCCCGCGCGATCGACTCGTTCAACACCCGCATGAACCACGAGAGATCCGCCAGCCGCACCCGGTAGGTCGCGACCAATTCCGCGACCCCATCCAGCTCCGCCTCGGTCATCTCCGTCCGCGTCGCAGGCGACAGAAACCGCTCCACCACTACAGGCCCGCGGAACAGACACCGCCAGCGCCGCAACACCTCGGTATCCGACCACCCCGCCGCCCGATCCGCATCCACCCGCACCACCAGATGCACGTGATTGCTCATCACCGCATAGGCCGCGACATCGATCGCGAACACCCCGGCGAGCTGCCGTAGCCGCAGCTCCACCCAGCCGCGCCGATGCTCGAAGCTCCGCCCCGTCAGCCGATCGAAGCCGCACAGATACGCCCGGCGCACGCACCGCGTGACGACGTGGTACCAGGGCGTATCGGAGATGGAGACGAGCACGGCGCGGGGACGAGTCATGGGGCATCTCCGCTGGGGGGTGTTGGAGTAAGCGTAGGAGAGGGCCTCGAGAGCGTCAACGATAAATGGGTGTCCCTTATGATAAATGGGTGTCCCTTATGATAAGATAATGATAAACAATAAATGGGTGTCCTTATTTCTTCTGGGGCATCTCCGCTGGAGGTGTTGGGTGAAGCGTAGGAGAGCGCCTTGGGAGCGTCAACGATAAGTGGGTGTCCATCAGTAACGTTCTTACGTTTTGTACGAAAACCCTGCTTGATACACTGACCTCGTTCTTGCAGGAGCAGAGGCCAGATGTCGAGACGTTACGAACTCCCAGAAGAGGCCTGGGAGCTGATCGCCGATCTGTTTTCCCGTCCGCAGCGTACCGGTCGCCCACGCCGCGATGACCGCCTGATGCTCAACGGCATCTTCTGGGTGCTGTGCTCGGGTGCGGCGTGGCGCGACCTGCCTGAGCGCTTCGGTCCCTGGTCGACGGTCTACCAGCGGTTTCGCGACTGGCGTGACGACGGCACCTTCACCAAGGTCCTGGAGCGGTTGCACATCCGGTTGCGCGAGGATGGGCTGATCGATCTGGAGACCTGGATGATCGACTCGACCTCGATCCGTGCCACGCGCGCCGCCGCTGGCGGCGGAAAAAAGGGGGGCGGCAGGAGCCGCTGAGCCATGCGCTCGGGCGCAGTCGCGGCGGCCTGACGACCAAGATCCACCTGCTCTGCGATGCCAAGGGCGTTCCCTTGAGCTTTCTGCTCTCCCCAGGCCAGCACAGCGACATTCGCCATGCCCAACCGCTGCTCGATCAGGTCCGCTTGCCCAGCGCTCATCGAGGTCGTCCGCGCACCCGTTGCCGCCAACTGCTCGCCGACAAGGGCTACGATGCCGACGACTTACGCCGCTATTGCGATCGGCGCGGCATCCGTCCGGTGATCCCGCAGCGCCAGGGCGTGCGCAAGCCCAGGCCTGGCCGTCCTCGGATACTCAATAAGCCCAGCTATCGCAAACGCAACGTCATCGAGCGGTTGTTCGGCTGGCTCAAGTCCTGCCGACGAATCGCCACCCGTTACGACAAGTTGGCGACCAGCTTCTCGGCAATGTTCACGCTTGCTTGCATCCGTAGATGCCTCAGGCATTACTTTTCGTACAAAACGTAACGTTCTCGAAGCTCCGCCCGGTCAGCCGATCGAAGCCGCAGAGATACGCCCGGCGCACGCACCGCGTGACGACGTGATACCAGGGCGTATCGGACAAGGAGACGAGCGCGGCGCGGGGACGAGTCATGGGGCATCTCCGCTGGAGGTGTTGGGTGAAGCGTAGGAGAGTGCCTTGGGAGCGTCAACGATAAGTGGGTGTCCCTCAGAACGATAAGTGGGTGTCCCTCAGTACGTCTCAATAAGTGGGTGTCCCTCAGTACGTCTCAGTACCGCCTCAGTACCAATACCTACCTACCTAATACCAATGATTAGCTGTTTTGGATTGTGCTTTTTAGTCCTTGAATGCTTATTTTATCGTTGTTTTTTTCAAAAAATGCTGTTGTTATTTCTGCGAGTTCGAAAGCTGATTTTTTTAGTTCTTCGCATCTCTTTTTTGGGTCTTTTATGTCAGAGCAATGTTTTATTTTTTCGAGTCTTTCTGAAAAGGATTCTATGCACCAGCCTATTTTCTCCAGGTCTTTGTCTATTTCTTTTATTTTGCAGTAACTCCAGAATGCAGGGTTTTTTGATTTTAGGTCTAATATCCTTCTTAATTCCAAAAATCCATATTTAGTTCCTACCCCAAGGAAGGCGCCATAGTTTGCTAAGATTGCTGCGCATAAATGCATTATGCAGTCCGCGGTGGATAAGTCGTAAATTATTTCAATGTCTTTGTTTTTTTGAGATTTTATTTCCTTTAAATGTTTTTCGGCCCTTTCGATATTGTAGTCAATGACGCTGCTGATGGTTTCTTTGTTAACTATCCATGGGTGAGGGGGGTTTAGCGCGACATCTTCAAGGATATTTATTAGTGTTTTATATCTTATTTGATATATTTCTAGTTTGTTTGAAAAGCAGAGTATTTCGCGAGATATTCTTCCTTGAGTTTCCTTGGTAAATACTTTTTGGAATTCTTTTTCTGGTCTGGTCTTCGCGTCTAAACCCATAATTCTGCGCAGCAAGTGCGGTATTATTTTTTTTTGTATGTAGTCGTAATTGAGTTCTTTTTCTTCTTCGCAGTCAATTACTTTTATGAATTGTGATTTTGGATTTCCGTACCTTCTTATATAAGCCGCAGACCAACGGTAGACGTCTTCTTTGTCGAAACCTTTTTCTTTGTTTTCAATGAGGCTGAACCTGTCGATGCACCTTGCTACAGATAGTCTGATATCGGCCGTAGTTAAATCTCTTTTTGGTTCTTTTTCTTTTTCCTCCTCTAGCATTGGAATGATGTTTTTTGGTATTTCTATTGCTACCTCTAGTGGCATGCCTATGTGCATGAGTGATTCAAAAAGTTTTCTTGAAGAATAGTCTATTTTTTTTCCTGCTTGAATTATTGTGCCTTCTTTTTTTATGGTCTCTCTGAAAATTTTATCTATTTTTGAAAAGTATTCTTGAAGATTGATGTTTGTTTCGATGCCGTTGGCGTAACCCCTTATTATTATAATATTTTGCCCTGCCGTCAGGTTTGAGCTTCCGTCAACTGAGATGTCGTTTTTTTTGAATTCCATGTTTTCCTCTTATTTTTTGATTGTTATGTTTTTTCCGGCGGTTATGTTTTTATTTCCTTTGATTGAGAATTTGCTTTTTTTTCTGTATATTGTTATCCCTACTATTAGGGATAATATTGAGAATATTGTCCCAATGATTGATATAGATTCTGCGCTCAAGTGACTTTCCTCTGATTTTATTTTTGTGATTGATTTTTTGTAAATTAATTTCTTGTATTGATAGTTTTGACATCCACCCCAACCCCCAAACTCCTCACCCAAATATCCAACCCCCGAATCCCCTCCGGCAACGCCTTCCGCGCTGTCACGGCCTCGGCCCGGGTGGGATACAGGCTATGGATGAGCACGTACCAGGGCTTGCCCTGGTAGGTCTCCTGACGCCAGTAGAGGCGATCGGGCAGGTCCTGTTCGCGGATGAAGGTTTCCAATCCGTCGCGGGAGAAGGCGCCGAGCAGTTGGATGGCGTAGCTCGGCGCGTCGAGGGTGATGATCGGGGCGTTGTCGTCGAGCGCCGGTTGGGTGGCGGGCGTCTCGGGCGTCTCGGTTGTTGCGGCCTCGGTCGGGGCGTCCGGCGCCACCTCGGCGGCGGGTGTTGGCGCGATCGTCTCGGCCTGGACAGGCGTGGGCTCGGCGGGTTGTGTCTCGGGCTCCGCTGAGACGCTCGATGGTGCCGGGGGTTCCGGCTCGGTGGCGGGCGGTGTGGTCTCGACGATCGTCGGGGTCGTCGTCTCGTCGGTCTCGATGACCGTCGGCAGGCTCGGCGTGACCGGGGCCGGAGGGAGGCTTTGTCGGGTCAGGCGCAGGGGCTGCTGCGTCTCGTTGAGCGCGACGCTGTCGGTGAGCGAGGCCGAGGGGCGGGCCGGTGCCGGGGGAGTGATCGCGGGCTCGGCGGTCGTCGTCGGCGCGGGCGCGGGCGCGGGCGCGGGCGCGGCGCGCAGCTCGCGGGCGAGCTGTTCGATGGTGACAGAGAGTGCGTCGAGTTCACGCTGGACCAGGGCATCGGACTGAGGATCGCCGCTCGGACGACCCTGGATCGCGGCGATGCGCTCGACGCGCTCGGCGAGCGCCTGGCGCTGGGTATCGAGCTGGCGGTAGGCGAGGGTGAGGGCGAGCGCGATGCCGATCAGTACCACCACCAGGGTCGCGAACATCAGGGTGCGCCAGTGGCGCAGCCGACGGTCGAGCAGGGTGCGATGGTTGAGCAGGGCGCGCTGAAGCTGAGCGGTGGTGAGACGACGATCCTCGTCCATGTCGCCGAGCCGGTCCAGCACCGTGTCTTGCAGCTGCTTGAGATCGCGCCGCTGTTCGGCGACGCCGACGGCGAGCTTGGCGATCTGTGCGGCCTGTTGGCTGATCCGGGTCCGAGCGGCGACGTCTTCGGCGCCGGACCTGGGGTCGGACGCCGTTGGTGTGGCCTGGACCTGGGTGTCCGGCTCGGGGGTGGTGGTGTTGTCCATGGCGATCTGCCCCGCGACTGATCTGGGCGAGCGTGGGCCTGGGCTGTCCCGCCGTTTGAGCAGGTCGCGGGCGCCGGCCTGGGTTCGGGATAAGGCGTTGTTGGACGGGGCGCGTCTGTCGCCGTCGGCTGACCGTCCTGGGGGGAGAGTATCGGTGTCTGGCCGATCGAGGGCAAGCGTCGATGAGGTGGTGGTGCGTCCCTGCACCAGGTCGAGAGCGACTGTTCCCCTGGCCTGGCCGCGCCAGGGTACGCGGCCCGACCAGCGGTCAGGAGATCGAGACCAGCTCCAGGGCGAAGGTCAGGTCCTTGCCGGCGAGCGGGTGGTTACCATCAATGGTGACCTGTTCGTCGTTGAACGCCTTGACGGTGAAGGAGACGTGCTGACCATCGGGACCCTGGGCGTGTAGCACCATGCCCTCGTGCAGGTCGATGTCGGCGGGAATGGCCGAGCGCGGCACCTCCTGCGTCATCTCGGGACGATACTCGCCGTAGGCCTGGGCCGAGGGGATGGTGACGGTCTTGTTCTCACCGACGTTCATGCCCTTCACGGCTTCCTCGAAGCCGGGGATGATGCCGCCAGCGCCGATGGTGAACTCGAGCGGCTCGTTGCCGACCGAGCTGTCGAACTGGGTACCGTCCTCGAGGGTGCCGGTGTAGTGGATCTTGACGGTATCGCCGAGCTTGGCTTCAGACATGGGATGGTCTCCCGGAGTTTGGGGTGCATTGCGCCGACCGGGGCTGTCCGGCAGGCGAGCGAACGGAGGTCTCGGGTCGAGGGCTGGGAGGGTAACGAATCGCGCCGTCTTGCGGTCTGCGGGAGACGCGAGACGATCGAAGGAACGGGACGCCGGCCGGGACCGGTCGCTCCACCGAGGGGAGGGCGCCCCGCCGAGGCCCGAGTGGTGGACGCGGCGACGGGTCGATCCGATCGGTTGCGTTGTTCGTCGCGATCGGTCTCTCCCAGGGATCCTTCGATGACGCGAGGCTCTCTGGGCGCACTCTAGAACAGGGGGGCGGTGAGTGCAAATCGCTACCAACCGCCAGTGGATTGAACCGCAAAGCCACAAAGGACGCGAAGACGAAGAAGCGCGATCAGCTTTCTGCCGTCAGCCGCCAGTGAGACGTTGCGCCGACGCCGGGGGAGTTGGACATCAAATCCCTTTGCGTTTCTTCGTGCCCTTCGAGTCTTTGCGGTTCACCCTTTCCGGCTCCCGGCGCTACCTCTAGCGCAGTCGCGCGAGGATGGCGCGGGCGCGGTTAGCGGGGACGGCGAAGCCGATGCCGACGTTGCCGCCGGTCGGGCCGATGAGAGCGGTGTTGATGCCGACCACGGCACCGCTGAGATCGATCAGCGGGCCGCCGGAGTTGCCGGGGTTGATCGAGGCGTCGGTCTGGATCAGTTCGCCGAAGCGGTTGTCGGCGATGCCGCTGCGCCCGACCGCGCTGACGATCCCCGAGGTCACCGTCTGACCCAGACCGAAGGGGTTGCCGATGGCGATGACGAAGTCGCCGACCTCGAGCCGGTCGGAGTCGGCGAAGCGCAGTGGGCGTACCTCGACCACTGGGATCTGGAGGATGGCGATGTCGGTGTCGGTGTCGGCGGCGATGCGTCGGGCGTGGAAGCTGCGCCGGTCCTTGAGGGTGACACGGATGCTGGTGGCGCCCTGCAGCAGATGGGCGTTGGTCATCACATAGCCGCGCTCGGCGTCGACGATCACCCCGGAGCCGACGTTGCGCTGGCGCTCGATCTCGCCGGGTTCGGGTAGTGGCAGTCCGAAGCGCTCGAGGAAGCTGCGGAACTCCGGGTCGCTGAGAAAGGGATGAGCGCGCGCCGAGACTTCGGCCTCGACCGCGATGTTGACCACCGCCGGGGTGATCTCGCGCATCAGCGGCGCCAGTGAGGGATAGTCGGCGCCGGCCTTGCGGTGTGGGAAGCCGGCGAACTCGGGCGCGGAGAACTGGCGTTGGTCGGTGGTCCGAGGTTGGGCGCAACCGCCGAGCGTCAGCAGCACGGCCAGCGCCACCAGTACGACGCGGTGACGGACGAAGGGGTCGAACACCTGTACCTCCCGTGATTCAGCGCGCCAACGCGCTGGCCAGCCGCTGGCGCAGGCCGCGATCGACCGGCTGCTCGACGAGCAGCGCGAAGCGTCCCCAGCCACCATTGCGCCGGACATAGCCGGCATAGCTGCTGACCCCGGTCAGGGTGCCGGTCTTGGCCAGCACTCGCGGGTCGTCGTCCTGGCGCGGCATCAGGTCGCGATAGGGAACAAAGGCATCGAGCAACTCGATGAGCTGGCGTGCGCTCAACCGATTGGCGCGCGACAGTCCGGCGCCATCGTCGATCACCGCATCGCGCCAGCCGAGACGTTCGCGCGCCAGCCGGGTCACCGTGCGTCGCGCTTCGGCCATTCCCGCGACTCCCTTGTCCTTGGGGTCGGAGAGCTTGATGAACAAGCCATTGGCGATGAAGTTGGTCGAGTACTCGAGCATCGGCGCGATCATCTCGGCGAGGGTGCGGCTGTTGTGGTGCCGGTAGAGCAGCCGCGCACCGCGTGGCGCCCGGGCCTGACGGATCGGCCCGACGACGCTGACGCCGGCGCGCTCGAGCAGGGCCGCGAACAACTCGCCGAAGTGACGCTCGGCACGGGCGCGGTCGACCAGATTGACGCGATGGCGTCCGGCACCGAGTCCTGCGCCCAGCGCCCGGGCGGTGGCGGTCAGCGGCGTCTGCGACTCGCCGCTACGCAGCCGGCCATCGGCCTCGCGTACCAGGCTCACGGTGTTGAAGTTGGCCGCGAGCGCGCTCAGCGGGGCATCGTAGGGGTTGCTGGTGTGTGAGCGCCCGGGGATCTCGGTATCGGCGCCGAGCGCGTGGGTGTCGAGCCCGAGCCCGTTGATGCGAGTGACGCCGCGCGCGCGTACTGCGGTGGCGATGCGCATCAGCTCCTCGGAGACCAAGTAGGGATCGCCGTGCCCGACCACCCAGAGGACGCCGTCGTCGTCGAAGCGGATATCGGTGTGGAAGCGATGCTCGCGCCCCCAGGTCTCGAGTGCGGCATAGGCGGTGAGCAGCTTCATCGTCGAGGCCGGCACCCGTGGCGTGGTCGCGCCCTGGTCGATCGCGGTGGTGTCGTCGGGCTCGACCAGCAGCAGGCTGGCGTGCTCCAGCCCGCGCACGGTGGCGAGTGGATCGGCACCGTGCGCCAGACCGCTCAGACACAACAGGGCCGCGCCCAGCACGAGTGCGGCGCGGCGACGGGATGAATGGAGTGCGATCATCGGACGCTCGTCGTCAGTGGCATCAGGGTACCCGGCACCGGGCCGGACCGTCGGGCGCACAGCATAGCCCAGGCACGCTGTGGTGGAGAGGGGAGATTGACCACCAAGGCGCGAAGCGCGCCAAGGGGCACGAAGGTTTTTTGTTCAGCGCGTAGGTTGGGTTGCCGGTGACAACCTAACGCATGTCTCAACGTCTGCTGATCGAGCGCCGATGTCGGGTCTCCCGTCCTCGGGCTTGCCACTTCTACGGGCTTGTCGCTTTTTCGATGAAACGGTGGACGGAGGGGTCACTCAATCGACGCAAACTTCGCGTGCTTGGCGTCTTGGCGGTTCAAGTTCTTTGCCCCTTCCGTCACAGCAACGGCGTCGGGTCGAGATGGGCGGCGACACTGGCCGGGGTGAGCTGGTCGAGCCAGGGGATCACGCCGAGCCGGGGGGCGGCGATGGCGCGGGTGAGGGTGTCGAGGGTAGCCGCCGAGGCGGTCATGGTCGGGTCGACCTGATTGGCCACCCAACCGACGAGCGGGCAGCCGCTGGCGCGGATTGAGTCCTGGGTGAGCAGGGCGTGGTTGATGCAACCGAGCTTGACCCCGACCACCAGCACCACCGGCAGGTCGAGCGCGCGCGGCAGGTCGCGCATCGACAGTCGGTCGCCGAGCGGGACGCGCCAGCCGCCGGCGCCCTCGACCACCACCCAGTCAGTCTCGTCGCACAACGCTCGATAGGCGTCGCGGATCGGCGCCAGCGCGATCTCCACCCCGGCCTCGGCGGCGGCCACGTGCGGCGCGATCGCCGGGGCGAAGGCATAGGGGTTGATCCGCGCATAGGGCTGTTCGCACCAGCCGGCGGCGGCGAGCCGCTCGGCGTCGTCGTTGCGCAGTCCGTCGGCGGTCTCGACACAGCCCGAGGCGATCGGCTTCATCCCCAGCACGCGCTGCTCGCGCGCGGCGAGCGCGGCGATCAACCCCTGGCTGACGGCGGTCTTGCCGCAGTCGGTGTCGGTTCCGGTGACGAACAGGCCTGGCATCGGCTGGATACTCCTTGTCTCTGGGGGTGGGTCAGTCGCGTCCGCCGAGCTGGCGGCTGAGCTGCTCGAGCGGCACCGCGACGGCGCCGTCGGCGGTGCTCGACTGGGGCGCCTGTTCGGGCGCCCAGGCGTGGCCGTAGAGCACCTCGTAGGTTGCCGGCAGGCGCCCGTCGTCGCGCCGTTCGCGCTCGTAGGCCTCGGCGACGGCGGCCAGTCGCGCCCGCCCGGTCAGGCCGCGCGGGCGGTCCCGGCTGGCGTTGCGTGCGCCGATCGCCTTGAGGTCGTGCATCAGCTCGGTGGTGGTGGGATAGGTCAGGGTCAGCCGCTCGGCGTCCATCACCGGGTCGGCGAGGCGGGCGCGTACCAGCGCATCGCCGATCTCGTGCATGTCGGTGAAGGGGCTGACGTGGGCGTGACCGTCGACCTCGGCCCAGGCCGCGCGCAGCTCGCGCAGGGTGTCGGGACCGAAGGTGGTGAACTGCAGCAGACCGCCGGGGCGGAGGATGCGCAGACACTCGCCGAAGGTGTGTTCGAGGTCGTTGCACCACTGGATGGTGGCGCTCGACAGGATCAGGTCGAACGAGTCATCGGCCAACGGCAGCGACTCGGCGTCGGCGCAGACGCACAGCGCACGGCGCCACCAGCGCCCGCGCCGGCGCGTCTGCTGCAGCATCGGCTGGGCGAAGTCGAGCGCCACCACCTCGGCGCGCTTGTAGCGCCGTTGCAGCGCGGCGGTGCAGTAGCCGGTGCCGGCGCCGAGGTCGAGGATACGACGCGGCTGGAGACGGATGTAGTCGAGTCGTTCGAGCAGGCGGTCGGCGATCTCGCGCTGCAGCACCGCCGCGGCGTCGTAGCCGGGCGCGGCGCGCGCGAAGCTGGCGCGGGCGCGGCGCTTGTCGATCGGTGCCAGCCGTGGGTCGGGCGTCGACATCAGCCCAATGCCTCGGCGACGAAGTCCTCGATCGCCGTCAGGGTCTCGCGGCGGTGCGAGATGTGCGGCGCGTGCGCGGCGCCGGCGATCACCTGGGTGCGGGCACCAGGCATGATCAGCTCGATGCGCTCGGCCACCGCCGCCGGCACCAGGGCGTCGTGACTGCCGAACAGCCACAGCGCCGGACAGGCGATGTCGGGGAGCTGGCCGCGCAGGTCCTCGTCGCGCAGCAGGTCGAGTCCGTCGGCGAGTGCGCGCGGGTCGGGCTCGGGGCGCGTGGTGAGTTCCTGGCGCAGGGTGCGCAGGGTCTCGCGCGCGGCGTCGCTGCCGCGTACCTGGAGCGCGAGGAAGCGCGAGAGGGTGCCGCTGGGGTCGTCGAGCAGACCCTGGTGGAACTGACCGAGGGTCTCCTCGGCCATCGCCGGGCGCCAGTCGGCGGCCTGGACGAAGCGCGGCGTGGCGGTGAGCTGGATCAGTCCGCGCACCCGCTTGGGTGCGCGCAGCGCAGCGGCCTGGGCGACCAGTCCGCCGAGCGACCAGCCGAGCCACACCGCCTCCTCGGGGGCGGCCTCCAGGCAGGCATCGGCCCAGGCCCAGAGGTCGGCGCGGGCGGGCGTCCGGGCGCCGTGGCCGGGGAGTTCGATGGTCTGGGTCGGCAGGCCGCCGAGCTGTGGCGGCAGGCCGTCCCAGACGGCGGCGTTCATGCCCCAGCCGTGGAGCAGTACCAGCGGCAGGGACGGGTTGGATCCGGTGGACACGCGGGTCTCCTTACGATGCAGTGGGGTCAGTCCGCGCGATCGGCGCGGGGCAGCTCGGCGAGCGCCGCGAGCAGCCGGTCGACGTCGGACTCGGTATGGGCGGCCGAGAGGGTGATGCGCAGTCGCGCGCTGCCCTCGGGCACGGTCGGTGGCCGGATGGCGCCGACGAGGATGCCACGTTCTTCGAGCGCCCGGCTCCAGGCCAGGGCGCGCGCGGCGCTGCCGGCGACCAGCGGTTGGATCGGGGTGGCGCTCGCCATCAGTTCGAGACCGAGCCGGGTCGCGCCGTCGCGCAGCCGAATGATCAGCGCCTGCAGGTGCTCGCGACGCCAGGTCTCGCGCTCGGCCAGACGCAGGCTGAACCGGGTGGCCTCGGCCAGCGCCGGCGGCGTGGCGGTGGTGTAGATATAGCTGCGGGCGCGCTGGATCAGGGTCTCGATTAGCACCGCCGGGCCGGCGACGAAGGCGCCGGAGACGCCGAGCGCCTTGCCCAGGGTGCCCATCAGGATGGGTGCCGCGTCCTGATCGAGCCCGAAGTGCGCGAGCGAGCCGCGCCCGCCGGGGCCGAGCACGCCGAGACCATGGGCGTCGTCGACCATCAGCCAGGCGCCGGCGCGCCGCGCCCGCTCGGCGAGCGCGGGCAGCGGGGCGAGATCGCCGTCCATGCTGAACACGCCGTCGGTGATCACCAGCCGGGTCTCCGGGTGACGCTCGAGCTGCGCGGCGAGCGCGTCGGCGTCGGCATGGGCGTAGCGGCGCAGGGTGGCGCGCGAGAGCTGCGCGGCGTCGAGCAGCGAGGCGTGGTTGAGCTTGTCCTGGAGCAGGGTGTCGCGACGCCCGGCGAGGGCGCTGATCACCCCGAGGTTGGCCATGTAGCCGGTGGAGAAGAGCAGCGCGCGCTCGCGCCCGGTGAAGGCGGCAAGTTCCTCCTCCAGCGCCTCGTGCGCGGCGCTGTGGCCGTTGACCAGGTGCGCCGCGCCACTGCCCACACCCCAGCGCTCGGCACCGCGTTGCAGCGCGGCGATCACCTTGGGGTGGTTGGCCAGCCCGAGATAGTCGTTGCTGCAGAAGCTCAGCAGCTCGCGCCCGTCGATGCGGGCGCGCGGCTGCTGCGGACCCTGCTGGACGCGGCGCCGGCGGTAGAGGTCGGCATCGCGCAGCCGCTCGAGTTCGGGGGCGAGGGCATCGAGGCTCATGCGTCGCTCGGCAGCATCTCTTCGAGTTTGACGTGACGCTTGCAGGCGCCGGGCTCCTCGCGCTCGCCGTGGTCCTCGACGAAGTGCATATCGAGCCGCGCGAACAGGTCGCGGTCGCGGTTGGTGCCGGCGTTCTTGGTGGTGAGCAGGTGGTCGCCGTAGAAGATCGAGTCGGCCCCGGCGAGGTAGCACAGCGACTGCATCTCGTCGCTCATGTCGTGACGCCCGGCGGAGAGCCGGATGTGCGAGGCCGGCATCACCAGTCGGGTGGTGGCGACGACGCGGATGAACTCGAACGGGTCGATGGCGTCGCGCCCGAACAGCGGCGTGCCCTCGACCTGCACCAGCATGTTGATCGGCACCGACTCGGGGTGGGCCGGCAGGGTGGCGAGCTGCTGGAGCATGGAGGCGCGGTCGCGGCGCGACTCGCCCATGCCGAGGATACCGCCGCTGCAGGTCTTGAGGCCGACCTCGCGGACGTGTCCGAGGGTGCGCAGTCGGTCCTCGTAGGTGCGGGTGGTGATCACCTGGCCGTAGAACTCGGGCGAGGTGTCGAGGTTGTGGTTGTAGTAGTCCAGCCCGGCGTCCTTGAGTGCGCGCGCCTGCTCGGCGTCGAGCATGCCGAGGGTGACGCAGGTCTCGAGCCCGAGGTCGTGGACCCCCTTGATCATGGCGATGACGTGCTCGAGGTTGTTGTCACTGGGGTTGCGCCAGGCCGCGCCCATGCAGAAGCGGGTCGCGCCCTGATCGCGCGCGGCGCGTGCGGCGGCGAGCACGGTCTCGAGTTCGAGCAGCCGCTCGCGCTCCAGCCCGGTGTGGTTCTTCGAACTCTGCGAGCAGTAGCCACAGTCCTCGGGGCAGGCACCGGTCTTGATGTTGAGCAGGGTGCTGACGTGGATCTGGTGCGGGTCGAAGCGGGCGCGATGGGCGCACTGGGCCTCGAACATCAGGTCGTTGAACGGTTGCTCGAGGATGGCGAGAACCTCGTCGACGGTCCAGTCGGTGCGGATCGGGGGTGCTTGCAGGGTGGCTGACATGGGAGGGTCCGGATGGCTGACAAAATCCATCAGATGCTATCGGTTTTTGCTGGCTTGTCAACTTTTGAGGATGCCTCTGGTTTACCGCGCATCGTCCGGGGCAGGCCGCGATGACGCTGCTGGGGTGTCTGACCGAGGGGCTCTATCCGCCGACCTGCGTGCTCTGTGGTGCACCCGGCGAGGCCGGGTTCGATCTCTGCGCCGGCTGTCGCGCCGAGCTGCCGGTCAACCACCATTGCTGCGCCCGCTGTGCCCAGCCCTTCGACGGCGACCTCGGTGCCGGGCGCTGGTGCGGGCGCTGCGTGGCGCGCCCGCCGCCCTTTGTCCGCTGTCATGCGCCGCTGCGCTATCAGGGGCTGGTGCCGGGGCTGATCGCCGATCTCAAGTTCCACGCCCGGCTCGATCGCGCGGTGCTGCTCGGGCGGCTGCTCGCCGAGACGCGCGCGGCGCTCGCGCCGCCGTTGCCCGAGCTGCTGGTGCCGGTGCCGCTGCACCCGGCGCGCCAGCGTGAGCGGGGCTACAACCAGGCGCTGGAGCTGGCGCGGGTGGCCGGCGCCGCGCTCGACGTGGCGGTCGACCCCGGGCTCTGTCGGCGGGTGCGTGCGACCCCGCCGCAGGTCGGCCAGCAGCGCCGCGCGCGCCAGCGCAACATCGGCCCGGGCGCCTTCACCTTGGCCCAGGCGCTGCCCGCCAGGCGTCTGGCGATCATCGACGATGTGATGACCTCCGGCGCCACGGTGAGCGCGCTGGCGCGGGTGCTGGGGCGTGCCGGGGGGCGCGAGATCGAGGTCTGGGTGGTGGCGCGCACGCCCTGATCGCGCCCCCTCAGCGCCGCGGGCGTCGTGTCGGGCGCGGGATGATCCTGACCGTCTTCACGCCGTTGTCGGCGGTCTGGATGATCTCCATCGGGTGTCCCGAGAGCTTGAGGCTGGTGCCGGGCTCGGGGATGGTCTCGAGGTACTCGAGGATCAGCCCGTTGAGGGTCTTGGGCCCGTCGGTCGGCAGCTCCCAGCGCAGCACGCGGTTGAGTTCGCGCAGCCCGATGCCGCAGTCGATCAGCAGCGAGCCGTCCTCGGCTGGCTGGATCTCGGAGATGCTGTCCGAGGGGTCGGTGGTGAACTCGCCGACGATCTCCTCGAGCAGGTCGGCGAGGGTGATCAGCCCCAGGAAGTCGCCGTATTCGTCGACCACCAGGCCGACGCGCTGCTTGGTGTGCTGGAAGTTCAGCAGCTGCTGGTAGAGCTGGGTGCCCTCGGGGACGAAGTAGGGTTGACGGGCGATGGCGCGCAGGTGTTCCTTGCCGAGTCCCTTCTCGAGGATCGCGTGCAGCGCGTTGCGGGCGTGGAAGACACCGATGACGTTGTCGATGCTGCCGTCGTACAGCGGCAGACGGGTGTAGTTGGTGTTGCGGATCGCCTGGATGATCTCTTCCTCGCTGTCCTGGATGTCGATGCCGTCGACCTCGTTGCGCGGGATCATGATGTCCTCGACGGTGGCGCGTTCGAGATCGAGGATGCCGAGCAGCATCGAGCGGCTGCGCTCGGGGATCATCGCCCCGGCCTCGCTGACCACGGTGCGCAGCTCCTCGCGGCTGAGTGCGGTGCCCTGACCGCCGTCCTCGGGGGCGATGCCGATCAGACGCAGCAGGTTGTTGGTGAACAGGTTGACCAGCCACACCACCGGATAGAGCAGCTTGAGCAAGGGGCCGTAGACATAGGCGGCGGGGAAGGCCAGACGCTCGGGATGGAGCGTGGCATAGGTCTTGGGGGTGACCTCGGCGAAGATCAGGATCACCAGAGTGAGCAGCCCGGCGGCGATGCCGATGGCCGCCTCGCCGCCGAGACGGATGGCGATCACCGTGGCCAGCGAGGAGGCCATGATGTTGACGAAGTTGTTGCCGAGCAGGATCAGCCCGATCAGCCGGTCGGGACGATCGAGCAGCTTGCGCGCACGCCGCGCCCCGCGGTTGCCCTGGTCGGCCTGGTGGCGCAGCCGGTAGCGGTTGAGGGTGAGCAGCGCGGTCTCCGAACCCGAGAAGAAGGCCGACAGCAGGATGAGCAGGAAGAGGATCAGGAACAGGCCGGGCAGGGGAAAATCGTTCACGTTGGGTTACCGATGGTCGGTGATCAGTGGTAGCTGGGGCGCTGCGATGGATCGGGGTCGGGTGGTGCAGGGTGTACGCCTGGGCGTGTCGGGGCGGCGCTGGGCATCCCGGTGCCGGCGCTGGATTCTAACGTAAAGCCGCGGTGGTCGCCTTTTCAGCCGCCGGATATCAACCGCTAGCCGGAGAGGTCGAACCGCAAAGGCGCGAAGCGCGCAAAGGAATCCAATGCTCAAGGCCTCGGCGCGAGCCCCGCTGGTGGCTGGTTGTTGGTGGGTGGCGGCGGATCCGAATCGCCAAGGGGTGTATCTTGGCGGCAAGGTCCAGGCCTGCAGTCGCCATCGAGCGGCCTCAATCTGGCGCGGTGGGAGCGAATCACCACGGGCTGGCAAGCGACATGGCCCGAAGGAATAAGAGCGACCAGCTGTTAGCCACCAGCGGACCGTCACGGCAACACCGAGGTTTTGAACACCCGCCCCCTTGGTGTCCTTCGCGTCTTTGTGGTTCAACAGCCTCCTTGACCGCTGGCCCTGTGTCCTTGCGGTTCCTCCCGTGTCGGGCATAATTCAGCGCTTTTTGCCGGGAAAGCCAATGTTCAAGAACGCCAGACTCTATCGTCTCGAGCAGCCCGTCCGCATCGACGGACAGGAACTCGAGACCCAGCTCGACGGACGCCGGTTCCGTCCCTGCGGTCCGCTGGAGACCGCGACCATGGGTTGGAGCGCGCCGCTCGGCGAGGACGGCGGTGCCCTGGTCCACCCCCTCGAGGGCTGTCTGCTGATCTGCGCGCGCAAGCAGGAGCGTCTGCTGCCGACGGCGGCGGTGAAGGAGGCGCTGGAGGAGCGTATCGGCGAGATCGAGGCCGGCGAGTCGCGCGAGGTCGGGCGCACCGAGCGGCGTCGGCTGCGCGAGCAGATCGTCGACGAGATGCTGCCGCGTGCCTTCACCCGCTCGCGTCGCACCCGCGCCTATATCGATACCGAGAGTGGCTGGATGGTGATCGACGCGGCCAGCGAGAAGCAGGCCGAAGAGGTCGTCTCGCTGCTGCGCGAGACCCTGGGCAGCCTGCCGGCGTTGCTGCCGGCGCCGGCCGAGCACCCTGCCGAGGTGCTCTCGCGCTGGCTGCTCGAGGACAGCGCCCCGGCCGATTTCGTCGCCGGTGACGCCTGCGAGCTGCGCGACGCCGAGGAGAAGAGCGGAGTGGTGCGGATCAGCGGTGGCGATCTCAGCAGCGACGAGGTGCTCGCCCATCTGCGCGCCGGCAAGCGCGCGGTGAAGCTCGCGCTGACCTGGGACGAGCGCTTCAGCTTCACCCTCGCCGACGATCTGTCGCTGAAGCGTCTGCGCATGGCCGAGGAGCTGCTCGACACCCTCGACGACGAGATCGAGGACCCGGCGGTGCGCTTCGAGACCGAGTTCGCGCTGTTCGCGCTGCAACTGCGCAACCTGCTCGCGCGGCTCGAGGACGTGTTCGGGCTCGCTGAGGCGCGCGCCGGCATCTGAGCCGCCGACGCCGGGCGTCTTCGCCCGGCGTCTTCCCCTCTCGGCCCGCCCTCGGTGCGGGCCGTCTCCCCGATCACACCTGATAGAAGTCGCGATACCAGTCGACGAAGCGCGCCACGCCGTCGGCCACCGAGGTATTGGGCTGGTAGCCGGTGTCGCGCACCAGATCGGCGACGTCGGCATAGGTGTCGGGCACGTCGCCGGGCTGCAGCGGCAGCAGGTTCTTCTCGGCCTCGCGCCCGAGACAGCGTTCGAGCACCGCAATGTACTCCATTAACTCCACCGGATTGTTGTTGCCGATGTTGTAGATGCGGTAGGGCGCGGCGCTGGAGGCGGCGTCTGGGGCCGCGCCGCTCCACTCGGGATTGCCCTCGGGGACGCGGTCGAGCACCCGGATCACGCCCTCGACGATGTCGTCGATGAAAGTGAAGTCGCGACGGTGCTTGCCGTAGTTGAAGACATCGATCGGCTCGCCGGCGAGGATCGCGCGGGTGAACTTGAACAGCGCCATGTCGGGCCGGCCCCAGGGACCGTAGACGGTGAAGAAGCGCAGCCCGGTGGTCGGCAGCCGGTAGAGATGGCTGTAGGTGTGGGCCATCAGCTCGTTGGCCTTCTTGCTCGCCGCGTAGAGGCTGACCGGGTGGTCGACGTTGTGATGCACCGAGAAGGGCATCTCGGTATTGGCGCCGTAGACCGAGCTGCTCGAGGCGTAGACCAGGTGTTCGACGCCGTGATGACGACAGCCCTCGAGGATGTTGGCGAAGCCGACGAGGTTGGTGTTGACGTAGGCCAGCGGGTTCTCGATCGAGTAGCGCACTCCGGCCTGGGCGGCAAGGTTGACCACCCGGTCGGGGCGATGCTCGGCGAAGGCGGCATGGAGCGCCGCGCCGTCCTCGATGTCGATGCGCAGGTCGTGGAAGCGCGGATGGTCCTGGGTGCGCGCCAATCGGGCGCGCTTGAGGTTGACGTCGTAGTAGTCGTTGAGGTTGTCGACGCCGATCACCTCGTCGCCGCGCTCGAGCAGGCGCAGCGACAGGGCCGAGCCGATGAAACCGGCGCTGCCGGTGACCATGACTTTCATAGTGTTCTCGCTCCAGGGCGCGCCCGGGGGGCGCGCCGGGTCGGGGGGATGGGGGCGTGTGCCCGGCCCGGGCGGGCGCGGGCTCAGAGCCGGCCGTCGACCTGATCGCGCGGCAGCAGCTGCTTGACGTCGTAGAGCACGGCGCCGGGCTTGCCGTAGGCGCGGATGCGCTCGGCCCCGAGTGCGGCGTACTGGCGATGGGCGACGGCGAGCACCACGGCGTCGTAGACGCCTGCGGCCGGGTCGTCGACCAGGGTGATGCCGTACTCGTCCTCGGCTGCGGCGGCGTCGGCCCAGGGGTCATGGACGTCGCAGGCGATGCCATAGTCGGCCAGCTCGGCGAGGATGTCGACCACCCGGGTGTTGCGCAGGTCGGGGCAATTCTCCTTGAAGGTCAGCCCGAGCACCAGCACCCGCGGGGCACTGCCGAGTCCGCCGCGTCGTGCCATCAGCTTGATCACCTGACCGGCGACATAGGCGCCCATGCTGTCGTTGAGCCGCCGCCCGGCGAGGATGATCTCGGGGTTGTGGCCGATCTGCTGCGCCTTGTGGGTGAGATAGTAGGGGTCGACGCCGATGCAGTGACCGCCGACCAGGCCAGGGCGGAAGGGTAGGAAGTTCCACTTGCTGCCGGCCGCCTCGAGCACCTCCTGGGTGTCGATGCCGAGCTTGCCGAAGATCAGCGCCAGCTCGTTGATCAGCGCGATGTTGAGGTCGCGCTGGGTGTTCTCGATGACCTTGGCCGCCTCGGCCACGCGGATGCTGCTGGCGCGATGGGTGCCGGCGGTGATGATCGAGGCGTAGAGCGCATCGACGAAGTCAGCCACCTCGGGGGTCGAGCCCGAGGTCACCTTCTTGATCGTCGGCAGCCGATGTTCCTTGTCGCCGGGGTTGATGCGCTCGGGGCTGTAGCCGGCGAAGAAGTCCTGGTTGTAGGTCAGCCCCGAGATCTGCTCGATGATCGGTACGCACACCTCCTCGGTGGCGCCGGGGTAGACGGTCGACTCGTAGACCACCACGGTGCCGGGGCGGATGATCTCGCCGATGGCGCGGCTGGCCGATTCCAGCGGGCGGAGGTCGGGCTGCTTGTGCTCGTTGATCGGGGTCGGCACGGTGACCACCAGCACCCGGCACTCGGCCAGGTCGTCGGCCTGTTCGGTGTAGCTCAGTCGCGTCACCGCGCGCAGCTCCTCGGGCTCGACTTCGAGCGAGCTGTCGCGTCCGGCGCGCAGCTCGGCGATGCGCGCCGCGGCGATGTCGAAGCCGACGGTGTCGTAGCGCTTGCCGAACTCGACGGCCAGCGGCAGGCCGACGTAACCCAGTCCGATGATGCCAATACGCAGGTTTTGCAGGTCCGAATCGAAGGTCACGGCAGGAAGCTCCTTCTTGGGTCAAGTGAGAGAAAGCGGACGTCGGCCGGGCCGTCGTGGCCACGCATCGTTGCATGTTAGCAGTCCGTTGCGGGGTGGCGCGACGGTGTTCGATGGCTGTCTCAGCCGTCGGCGGCACCTGCTCGGGCGAGCAATGCTGCGCCGAAGGCCGCTTGCTGGTGTGAGGCGCGCAGTACGGTGCAGCCGAGCAGGCGCTCGCGTATCCGCGTCCAGGTGCGATTGCATGCACCGCCGCCGATGCTGAGCACGTGGCGTGGCCGTGGCGCGCCGAGTTCGGCGAGCCGGGCGTAGCCCTCGGCCTCGATCCGGGCGATGCCCTCGAGCAGGCCGTGGAGACGGCGTACCGGGTCGCCGGGGTGGGGGTCGAGTCGGGGCGCGAGATGCGGGTCGGGGCGCGGGAAGCGTTCGCCGATCCCCGGCAGCGGGTAGTAGTCGAGCCCGGAGTCGCGCTCGGGGTCGATGCGTGCGCTGAGCGTGACGAGGGCGTCATCGTCGAACTCGCGCCGCAGCACCCCGGCGCCACTGTTGGAGCCGCCGCCGACCAGCCAGTGCGTGCCGTAGCGGTGGCTGTAGACGCCGTGGTCCGGGGCCTCGATGCGGTGCGGCGAGACCACCTTGACCACCAGGGTGGTGCCGAGGCTGGTGAGCGCCTCGCCCGGTCGCGCGAGTCCGGCGGCGAGCGCTGCGGCGGTGCTGTCGGTGGTGCCGGCGACCACCTGGGTGGTCGGGGGCAGTCCGGTGGTGGCGGCCACAGCGGGAGTGAGTGGCGCGATCCGGGTGCCGGGGGCGAGTACCCGCGGCAGCCGTGCGCCGGGTGGCAGCAGTGCGCCGACCCAGTCGGGCCAGTCCGCGCATTCGGGGTCGTGACCGAGCTTGAGGGCGTTGTGCCAGTCGCTCGCGGCCAGCACGCCGGTCAGTCGGGCGGCGATCCAATCGGCCTGGTGCAGCGCCCAGAACGGGCCTGTGGGGGCGAGCCGGTCATGGAGCGCGAGCAGCTTAGCCAGGCCCGAGCCGGGACCGCGCGCGATGCTGGTGGCCGGTGCGCTGGCGGCGATCTGCGCGGCGGCCCGGTGTCCGCTCTGGTCGTCGTACATCAGCGCCGGGCCGAGCGGGTCGCCGGCGGTATCGGCGAGCAACAAAGTAGGGGAGGTGGCGGCCACGGCGAGCGCTGCGGGGCGATGATCGGGGAGTGTGGCGACCAGCGCGCGCAGCACCTCGGTGAGCGCCCGCCACCAGTCCTCGGGGTTCTGTTCGGCCCGACCGGAGGCCGATCGGGCCGAGTCGGGGAGTGCGGCGCGGGTTTCGGCGAGTGGCTCGGCGGTGGCATCGATCGCCACCGCACGGCACCCGGAGGTGCCGAGGTCGATCCCGATGAAGGCCGCACCCCCGCGCATCGGCCTCAGGGCAGCTGCACCTGGGGCTGGGGCTGCCAGTCGGCGGCGCGATGCTCGACGACAACCTTGGTGTAGATGCCGCCGCGCACGTTGAAGTCCGCGGTCAGACGCATGAAGCGCGGCTCGGTGGCCGCCACCAGGTCGCCGAGGATGCGATTGGTCACCGCCTCGTGGAAGGCGCCTTCGTCGCGATAGGACCAGACGTAGTTCTTCAGCGCCTTGAGTTCGACACAGCGGGCCTCGGGGATGTACTCGAGGGTGAGTTCGGCGAAGTCCGGCTGGCCGGTCTTGGGACACAGACAGGTGAACTCGGGCACGCGAATGCGGATGGTGTAGTCGCGTTCGGGCTGGGGGTTGGGGAAGGTCTCGAGCGAACGGCTCGGGGCGCTTGGCATTTCTTGGTATCTCCTGATTTGAAGCAGACCGCCGGTAGCGGCCGGGGCGCAAGTTTACGCGTTGCGCCGGTGCAAGGCGATGGTCAGCGGTGCTCGGTCGGTTCGGGCTCGTGGTGCGTCGCCTCGCCGGTGGCGTCGATGCTGTAGCGCTGACTGTAGCGCACGATGAGGATGGCAAGGCTCACCAGCAGGATGGCGCCGCCCTCGTAGAGCAGGTTCTCGGGGGCGATGTTCTTGCCCTGGAGCACGATCAGTCGCGACAGCGCGGTCACGGCGATGAACATCGGATAGGTGAAGGGCACGGCGTGGCGCACGAAATAGACGTGGGTCATCGCCATGATCTCGATATAGATGAACATCAGCAGCAGGTCCTCGAGGCGCACCTCGCGGTGTGCGCCGATCTCCCAGACCAGCTGCGCGATGCCCATCAGCGCGAGCACGCCGACGCCGGTGAGCACCAGCTTCTCGGTGAAGCGGAACAGGGTCGAGAGCAGGGCGTTGAGTCGCTGTTCCAGGCGCATGTCGGCTCCTCCCTTCGGCGAGGCGTTGGCCCCGTGACGAGCAGGGGCGGTCGGTCCAAGGATAGTCAGCCGCTGTAGAGATATGAGATTTTGCGATCTGGGTCCTGCACGTGCGCCGAATCAAGTGTAGAGTTGCGCGCTAGCCCGAGTTTTTGATGCCCCGGGGTGTTGACCCGATATGCCGGGGCATGTCGCGAGTACCGAGTACCGAGTGACAGACGCTCCCTCCGCCGTATCTCCGTCATGCTCGCCGCAGCCCGCCCGGCTCGGCGTGCTGATCCGCGAGTTGCAGTCCCTTCCGCCACTTCCCGAGCAGGCGCAGGTGCTGCTCGCCGAGTTGGTTGACCCCGAACTCGATGTCAATCGGGTGCTCGAGCTGATCGAGCGGAGCCCGCCGGTCGCCGCGCGGCTGCTCGGGATCGCCCGCTCGGCCTTCTTCGCCGGCCCCATCCCGGCGCGTGATCTCAGCGATGCGGTGATCCGGGTGCTGGGGTTGCGCCTGGTGCGCGATCTCAGTATCAGTTTACTGCTGAGCGCACCCTTCGAGCGCGATCGCTGTCCGGCGTTCGACTCGGGGCGCTACTGGCGCCGTGCGATGCTTACCGCGACGCTCGCCGAGGCGCTCGCGGCCAAGATGTCGGGCGATCGCGAGGAGACCCTCGCCGGGGTCTATCTCGCCGGCTTGTTGCACAACCTCGGACTGCTGGTGCTGGTGCACCTGACGCCGGAGGTGATGAGCGAGATCTTCGTCGCCGCCGCTGACGATGCCGAGCGTGGGGTCGCCGAGTTGACCCGGCAACGGTTGGGGCTCGATCACTGCCTGGCGGGTGCCGCGCTGGCTCGCGTCTGGCAGCTGCCGCCGGAACTCGCCGTGGCGATGGCGCGTCATGGCGAGCCGGACTATGTCGGCGGGCATTGGCGGTTGGCGCGGCTGGTGGGTTTTGCCGAGCGCTTCGGGACGCTGGCCGAGCGTTATCCGGAGACGGTCGGGGATCTGGACCTGGCACCGCCAGAGGCGCTGGGAATCGATGCCGAGGAATGGCGGCGGACCGCTTCGCGCTGGTGCGCCCGGATCGGGCATCTGTGCGAGATGGCGGATGCCTTCAGTTAGAGGTCGACATGGATATCTTCCAACCCAGTGCAATGGACGCCGGCGGGGACTCCGGCATTCTCTCCCTGATCGAATCCCTGAGCATGCTGCGCAGCCTGGTGGTGCCAGATGCCACGGCGCTCGGCGAGCATGAGCTGTGCGCGCACGCCGTTCGCGCCTGTGTCACGCATCGCGATCTCGAGTGTTGCGCCCTCTATCTCCAGCACGAAGGTGCTCAGACCTGCGCGGCGTACGTACGCCGCGACCTCGAAGATAGCGACAGGCCCGACGCGGCACTCGACGAGCTGGCCGCGCGTGTCAGCGCCGCTGGCGAGATCCTGCGCGGCGCCGGTGAGACGCATGGCTCGCTGTTGGCCGCGCCGCTCGCCGGTGCAGGGCGGGTGCAGGGCGTGCTGGTGGTCGGCCATCCCGCCGCCGGGCGTTATTCGCGCTGGCACGAACGCCTGCTGCAACTGGTCTGCGACGTGTTGGCGCAGGCCCTCGACCACGGACGGCTGGTGCGTGGCCAGCGTGAGGCCATTGCCGAGCGCAGCCGCGCGCTCAGTCACTGCGACGCCTGGCTCGATGCCGAGCGCCGTCGGCGCTCGGCGGCCGAGTCGGCGCTGGCGCGCGAGTCTCGGCTGCGCGATCGGCTGGCGCGACTCGATGCACTCACCGGGTTGCTCAATCGCGCCGCCTTCGAGTCCGAGCTGGCACGCGCGCTGGGGCGTGTTGCGCCCGGCGCCGGTGGGTGGGCGCTGATCCATATCGATATCGATCGCTTCCGGGTGATCAATGACGCCGCCGGTCAGGCCGCCGGCGATCAACTGATCCGGGTGCTCGCCGAGTTGCTGCGCGAGCACTTCGCCGAGGCGAGCCTGCTCGGGCGGCTCGGCAACGACGAGTTCGGCATCCTGCTCGAGGGTGGGGCGGCCGAGCGGGTCGAGACCCTGGCCGAGTCGCTGTGCGATGCAGTCGACGACTTCCAGTTCAACTTTCGCGGTTATCGTTTCGTCATCAGCCTGAGCATCGGCGTGGCCGAGTATCGTGATGGCGACTCGGGCGAGCAGCTGCTGCGCAAGGCCTACTCGGCCTGTCTCTCGACCCAGGAGGTCGGCGGCGGCAACGTCTGGCTGTATCGCGAGCACGATGGCAAGCTCAAACGGCGCAACAACGAGGCGCATGCATTGTCGCGACTGGTGCGGGCGCTCGAGGAGGACCGCCTGGAGCTGTTCTCGCAGCCGATCGTGGCCACCGCCAATACCCCGCATGTCACCGCCGAGCCGATCAACTACGAGATCCTGCTGCGCCTCAAGGGCGAGGACGGCGATCTGATCTCGCCGGGTGAGTTCCTGCCGATCGCCGAGCGTTATGGCCTGTCGGTGCGGCTCGATCGCTGGGTGGTGCGCTCGGTGCTCGGCATGCTCGCCGAGCATGCCGAGCGCTTCGACCGTTTCGGCTATGTCACCATCAACCTCTCCGGCCACTCGCTCGGCAGTCGCGGTTTCCTCGACTATGTGCTCGAGCAGCTCAGTCATTTCGACACCTCTCCCGGCAAGATCTGTTTCGAGGTCACCGAGACCGTGGCCATCTCCGACCTGCAGGCGGCGCGCCGCTTCATCGCTGGACTCAAGTCGCGTGGTTGTCGCTTCGCCCTCGATGACTTCGGCAGCGGCTATGCCTCCTATCTCTATCTGCGCGACCTCGAGGTCGACTTCCTCAAGATCGACGGCGAGTTCGTCCAGGGCATCGCCACCGACTCGGCCAATCTCGCGCTGATCCGCTCGATCAACGACATCGGCAAGATCCTCGGCAAGCGCACCATCGCCGAGCATGTCGAGAACGACGCCACCCTGGCGCTGCTCGATGAGATCGGTATCGACTTCGTCCAGGGCTACTTCATCGGCCGTCCCGAGCCCCTGCGCAACATCCTCGAGCCCGAGTGGTCACACTGAGGTGTTGACGGCGCGGCCATAGCGTTGCGTCGGCAGCAGCGTCAACGAGATTTGACATCCACCGCGACTTCATGGTTTTTCTGCCGCGATGCCGATCGCCGGTCCAGGGCGAGCGGACGCGGCGCGGGGTGTCGTTGTTGTATCGTTGATGCCCTTTATTAATCAATCGTTTGAGGTTGCTCGGCGCGAGTGTGTCGGGGTGCGGTGGGGGTGGGTCGAGGTGTGACCGATGACTCCCCTGGAGGAAGCAGGCGCACACGCGACGGATTCCTTCGCGCCCGGATCACGGGTCTCGCGGCAGCCGCCAGGTCAAGCACTGTGGAGTTAGCACATGGCGCGTATCGTCATTCTCGGGGCGGGGATTTCTGGGCACACGGTCGCCAGATATCTCGGTAAGTGGGTCAAGGGCAAGCACCAGGTCGTGGTGGTCTCGCCCAACGCCAAATGGAACTGGATTCCCTCCAATATCTGGGTCGGGATCGGCGAGATGACCGAGCGACAGGTCACCTTCGAGCTGGCTCCGGTCTACAAAAAGCTCAACATCGACTTCCGTCAGGCCAAGGCGCTCTCGATCCATCCCGAGGGTGGGGAAGCGGGCGAGCGGCCCTATGTCACCATCGAGTACACCGATCCGGTGCACCTCGGGCAGATCGACACGCTCGACTACGACTTCCTGGTCAACGCCACCGGTCCCAGGCTCAACTTCGGCGCCACTCCCGGGCTGGGACCGGAGGGCGGCTACACCACCTCGGTGTGCACCGCCGGTCATGCCCTCGAGGCCAACGCCCAGTTGCAGGAGGCGATCGCGGCGATGAAGCAAGGCGAGCGCCGCACCTTCGTGGTCGGCACCGGGCATGGCATGTGCACCTGTCAGGGCGCGGCCTTCGAATACATCTACAACATCGACCAGTGTCTGCGTGATGCCGGGGTGCGCCAGCTCGGTCGCTTGGTGTGGATCAGCAACGAGTACGAACTCGGTGACTTCGGCATGGGCGGCGTGCACATCACCCGCGGTGGCTATGTCACCAACGGCAAGACCTTTGCCGAGTCGCTGATGGCCGAGCGCGGGGTGGAGTGGATCACCCGCGCCCATGTCTACAAGGTCGAGCCCAAGGTGATCCACTACGAGCTGCTCGACGGTAGCTATGGCGAGCTGCCGTTCGATTTCGCGATGCTCATCCCGCCCTTCGCCGGGGCCATGCTCAAGGCCTTCGACAAGGCCGGCGAGGACATCTCCAGCACCCTGTTCGCGCCCAGCGGCTTCATGAAGGTCGATGCCGACTACACCCCCAAGGCGTTCGAGGACTGGGTCACCGAGGACTGGCCCAAGACCTATCAGAATCCGACCTATCGCAACTTGTTCTCGGTTGGCATCGCCTTCGCTCCGCCGCACCCGATCAGCAAGCCGATGAAGAGCGCCAACGGTACCCCGATCAGTCCCACGCCGCCGCGCACCGGCATGCCCTCGGCGACCATGGGCAAGGCGGTGGCGACCAGTATCCGCGACATGCTCAACGGTGCCGAGGAGCCGACCCATACCGCCTCGATGGCCGAGATGGGGGCCGCCTGCGTGGCCTCGACCGGTTCCGGTCTGCTCACCGGCAGCGCGGCGACGATGACCGTCTTCCCGGTGGTGCCGGACTATGAGCGCTATCCCGAGTACGGTCGCGACATGAACCTCACCTTCGGCGAGGTTGGACTGGCCGGACACTGGATGAAGTATCTGCTGCACCACGTCTTCATCTATCAGGCCAAGCTGCGTCCGGGCTGGTCGGTGCTGCCGGACTGAGTGGCGCCGCCTCGAGCGCAACCCTTGTCATGGCGGGGCGCGGTGCGCCCCGTGACGACCCAAACAGAGAGACCGTCATGCCGATCAAGAACAAAGAGCCCTACCAGCAGGAGTACTACGCGCCGGTGCCCACCGGGCTCACCCGCTACATGCGCACCTCGCTGATCTGGCAGATCGTGCGTTTTCTCGTCATCAACTGGAAGATCCTCAAGCTGATGACCCGCTCGCACATCTCGCGCTGATCCGTCACGCCCGCCCCCGGCATGCGCCGGGGGCGCTGCCTCAGTCGCCGCTGAGTTCGCGCGCGGCCTGCTCCAATCCCTCTCGCACCCCGTCCGCCCACTCCCGGGCCTGCGCCCCCATCGCCGCGCTCACCGCCTCGGCGAGCGCCCGGCGCGAGAATTCGCGTCCGTCGATGCGCAACCGCGTCGGCGCCGTGCCATAGACCGAGAGCGGATCGGCGAGCGCCAGGGCGTCGTCCTCGACCGCGCGGTAGGGGTAGAGGCATTGCGCATTGGCCCGCCGTCCGGCGCCGTCGGTGAACTGCAGCCTGATCTCGAGATCCTGATATTGGCCGGGTTGATCGGTCTCGACTCGCCAGTCGCTGGCCGCGCCCTGGGTGAGCACCAGTCCCTTGCACAGGGTGACGCGCACGTCTTCACCCGGGGCCGAGCAGCCGGCCAGCAGTGCGGCGCCGAACAGGATCGGTGAACGTGGTCCGATGGACATGGGCGGATCTCCTCGCGGTTGCAGTGACTGGCATTCTCGCCGCCGGGCGGGGGCGAGGCCTGGGTCAGCCGGGCGCCTCGGTTCCGCGCTGGGCGAGGAGCTTGCCGAGCTTCACCGGCAGGATCTCGAGGGTAGTGCGGTAGCCGGTCTGGTAGAGCGTGAGTTTGGTCTCGGGGCTGAGACGGAACTCCAGTGGCGAGATCTCGCCGGTGTCGATCACCACCGTGGTGTTCCAGAAGGCGTCCTGGACGAACTCGCGCGAGAGCGAGGTCATGAAGGCGCGGATGAGCATCTGCAGATAGCCCGGCAACGGTACCCGGCGGCGTTCCACCGGGCGTTCGTTCTGCTCGTTGGCGCGCAGCCGGAAGCAGCAACTGGGCGTGCCGTCGCCGGCCCAGTCGCGCCGCAGCGCGTCCTCGGAGAGGATGCAGCCGTCGATCATCAGGTGCTGGCGATACTCGCGATAGGCGAACAGCAGCGGGATCCCCATCGAATAACGGATCGCCTGGGAGACGCGCATGTCGGGGTCGTGGTCGCGATCGAAGACCACCGGCGAGCCGTTGCGCACATCGGTGGCGACGACATGGAGCGTGCGCGACAGATCGCGAAAGCGCGCGCCCTCGAGCATCTTGTCCATCCATCGCTCGAAGCCGTCACCGGACGAGAGCCCGCCGCGAAACAGCAGCTGATAGAGGCTGAAGTCGCGAAACTGGCGAAAATCGACGCTGATGGCCAGCTCCCTCATCGCCTCGGCCGACCACCCGGCGGCGAACAGTCCGGCGACGATGCTGCCGCCGGAGACGCCGACGATGTGTTGGCAGTCGATGTCGAGTTCGTCGAGTGCCTGGATGACGCCGACGTGGGCCGGTAGTCGGGTGCCGCCGCCGGCGAGGATGGGGACCACCCGATTGATCTCCGGGGGGCGGGCTCGATGTGTCTGGTGCGTGGTCCGGGCACCGCTGGCGAACGACTCGGTCATGGAACACCTCGAATGGTGTGCCGCTCGTCGGCGGGGTTGCCAGACGGCGCCGCGCGATCCTTGACGCACCCTCGCGGCAGGGCGGGGCGCTCGGTGTCATGCGCGCGACGATATCCTGGTGACGACCTCGCCGCGTCGCGGATCAGGTTATAAGCGCATTGTCCGGGGATCAAGCGTCGGTTCGATGACGAGGTTCATATCGACCGAATCTGTCCCCATGTATCAATGCAGCCCCGTGCCACCGCAAGCCGACGAGGAGGAGTCATTACATGTTTGCCGCCGCAGCGCCACCCCAGCCCCGTGCCGCCGCGCTCGAGGTGCCTGCCGACGGGCGAGTGTTGGTGGTCGCCAATCGGGCCTCGGGCAGTACCGAGGCGCAGGCTGCGGTGGACCTGTTGCGTCAACGCCTGAGCGAGCGGGGGCGTTGGGTCGACGAGCTGGCGCTGGTCGCCGGACGGGTCGAGGAGATGCTGCGCGCGGCGCTCTCGAGCGTGACCTATCAAGCCATCTATGTCGCCGGTGGCGACGGCACCGTGCTGGCGGTGGTCGAGGCCCTGGCCGGTCGCCCGACGCCGATCGCGATCATCCCCTGCGGTACCATGAACTGGACCGCGCGCGATCTCGGCATCCCGCTCGATCCCGGGGCGGCGATCGACGCACTGCTCGACGCCGAGGTGCGTCATATCGACCTTGGTCGGGTCAACGGCAAACCCTTTCTCTGCGCCTGTATGGTCGGTTTCGGTTCCTTGTTGGCGCGTTGGCGCGAGCGTGAGCGCACGCGCGACAGCAATCCCTGGGTGCTGTGGCCGAAGCTGGCATGGCGAGGGCTGTCGCTGATCCAGCGCTATCGCCACCTGCGCCTGCGGCTGCATACCAACGAGCGCCACGAGCGACTGCGCGCACGGGCGCTGGTGGTGACCGCCAACCTGATCGACGACCGCTCCGGCCCGGTGCCGTGCCGCCCTCGGCTCGACGCCGGCCAGCTCGGGCTCTATGCCGTGCGTGATGCCTCGGGCATCGAGTTGATGCGTCTGGGGGTGCGGTTGATGTTCGGCACCTGGCAGCAGGACGATGCGCTGCTCGCCACCGCGGCCAGCCATGCCGAGATCGGCGTCGGTCGGCGCCGCGCCGTGTCGGTGATGTGTGACGGCGAGCGGGTGCGGCTGCGCACGCCGCTGCGCTTCACCCTGGAGCGCGCGACGGTGGCGATGTTGGTGCCGCGGACGGTCTGAGACGATGCGTATCGCCCACCTCTCCGATCTCCACTTCGGTCGCGACGTCCCCGGCCGCGCCGCTGCGCTGCAGGTCGAACTCCACGCCCTGGCGCCCGACCTGGTGGTGCTCAGCGGCGACCTCACCCAGCGCGCGCGGCGCGCCGAGTTCACCGCCGTCGCCGAGTTCATCGCCCGACTACCGGCGCCGGTGCTGGCGGTGCCGGGCAATCACGACCTACCCGGATGGCGACCGCTGCTGCGTTTCATCGACCCCTGGGGACGCTGGCGCGCCGGACTCGATCGCGCGCTCGAGCCCGAACTGGCCGGCGCCGGTTTCATCGCCGTCGGTATCAACACCGCGCGGCGCTGGGGACCGCACCCCGACTGGTCGCGCGGACGCGTCAACCGCGCTCAGCTGGCGCGTATCGAGCGACTGGTGGCAGAGGTCGAGCCCGGCGCGGTGCGGATCCTCGTCGCCCATCATCCCTTCCTGCTCTCCACCGAGCTGCGTCGCCGTGGTTTGGTCGGGCGTGCGCGTCGTACCCTGGTAGGATTGCGCCGCGCGCGCATCGACCTGATCCTCGGCGGCCATCTCCATCGTGGTTATGCCGGGGTCGCCGAAGGTGTGGTGGTGGCCCAGGCGGGTACCGCGATCTCCACCCGCTGCAAGGGCGAGCCCAACGCCTTCAACTGGATCCGCGCCGATGAGGGCCGCATCCATGTCGAGATGCGGTCCTGGGACGGCGCCGGGTTCGCGAGTGCGGCGTACTGGTGTTTCGGGCGCGCCGAGGCGGGCTGGCGGGTATTGGCCGAGAGCGGCTGAGCCGGTTGTCGCCGCTGCGGGGCGCGCCGGTGCGATGATGCTTGGGATCGCTCGGCGTCAGCCTCACCTCTGAGTGCGAACCCGATTGATTGCACGGCCCGGCCGTTGCTGGTGTGTCGGGAGTGGGGTGCTCGCGGCGCTCGGCGCGATCCGAGTCGTATCGATGTCGCCGGGCGCGCAGCTTCCCTCCGCCGGTTGCCGCCGACACCGGTGGTGGGCGATGTCGCGGTGATCCATGGTGAGACGATGAGTGAGACCCCCCCGAAGTCCAGCGACGCACTGCGTGAGCGCGCCCGACAGGTGTTGCGCGAAGGCCGGTTCGCTCATGTGCTCGAGGCCATTGGGCAGGGTGATGTCGATATCACCGCGTTGCTCGAGGAGTTGCACGTCTATCATGCCGAACTCGAACTGCAGCAAGAGGCGCTGCGTGAGAGCGAGCAGGCCAGCGAGATCGCCTCGCAACGTTTCCGCGGGCTCTATCAGGAGCAGCCGCAACCGACGCTCAGGATCAGCCCGGAGGGAGACGTCCGTGATCTCAATGCCGCGGCCGCCCGGCTGTGCGCCTTCGAGCACCGGCGCTTCGAGCGTCTGGCCGCGCCCGGACACCAGCCCTTTCTGCGCGCCGCGCTCGAGCGCGCCCTCGACGACGGCAAGGCGAGCTGTCGCGAGGTCGAGCTGCAGGGGCGCGAGGGCGGCACGCTGATCGTCGACCTGGTACTGATCCGCTTGCCGATCCCCAACACCGACGAGTGCGAGCTGATCTGCAACATCGTCGACCAGACCGAGCGCATCGCTCAGCGTGAGGCGCTGGTCGAGGCCAATGCCAAGCTCAGCGCCGCGGCCGAGATCATCGACGCGAGCAACATCGTCGCCTTTCGCTGGTCGCCCGAGTCGGGCTGGCCGATCCGCTATGCCTCGGAGAACATCCGGCGCTGGGGCTATCGGCTCGAGCAGGTAGGCTCCGGCGAGATGCGTTTCGTCGACCTGGTCCATCCCGAGGATCGCGCCACGCTGGAACAGGGGTTCGACAGCTTCCTCGGCGCCGAGGAGCCGGCCTTTACCCAGCGTTATCGCATCCTCTGGGCCGATGGCTCGGTGCACTGGGTGGAGGAGGACACCAGCGTCCAGCGCGATGAGCAGGGGCGGATCCTCTATCTCCAGGGCTTGATCACCGACATCACCGAGCGCGAGCACATTCAGCAGGCGCTGCGTCACCAGCTCGCTTTCCAGCAGTTGATCGCAGAGCTTTCGACGCAGTTCCTCAATGCCTCCTCGGATGCCTTGGAGGGGCTGATGCGTCATGCGCTGGAGCGCATCGGTCGCTTCTTCGGGGCCGACCGCTGCATCCTCTCCCGTCTCGACAGCCAGACCCAGACCCTGCGTCTGCAGCACCAGTGGTTTCACGAAGGTATTCCGCCCAGCCGCCCGTCGCTGCAGGCCGCGCCACTGTCGCAAACGCCCTGGCGGATGAGCCAGATCCAGCGCCAGGAGCCGATCGCCATCCCCGACATCGAGCGGTTGCCGCCCGAGGCGCACCTCGAGCGCGCGATGCTGCGCGCGCGCGGCACCCGAGCGCTGCTGGTCGTCGCCCTCACCAGCCATGGTCAGCTGTTCGGCACCCTCGGGCTCGAGAGCGCGCGTGAACCGCGGGCCTGGACCGACGACGAGGGGCAGGTGCTGCAGGTCTTCGGCGAGACCATCGTCAATCTGCTGGTGCGCCAGCAGATCCAGCGCGACCTGCTGCTCAGCGAGACCCGCTACCGCCAGGTCACCTCGGTGATGACCGATGTCGCCTATGCCAGCCAGCGGCGCGAGGGCGGACTGTTCTGGATCGAGTGGATGACCGACTCCATCCTCGCGCTCACCGGCTATACGCTCGAAGAGGTGCTGGCGCAGCGCAGCTGGCGCTTCATGGTGATCGAGGAGGACGGTGAGCTGTTCGACGACAACATCGCCGATCTCGAACCCGGCCAGACCTCGACCTGCGAGCTGCGGCTGCGTCACAAGGACGATACGCTGCGCTGGGTGCGTGCCACCACCGAGTGCCAGGCCGATCCCGACGCCCCCGGCGTGCGTTGCTACTACGGCGGACTGGTCGATATCAGCGACGAGAAGACCCTCTCCGACAAGCTCGCCTTCCTCTCCCACTACGACCCGCTCACCGGCTTGGCTAACCGTCGACTGATGCGTAAACGCATCCATCGCGCCCTGGCTCATGGGGCGCGCAGTGGGCGTGGTCTGGCGCTGCTCTCCATCGATCTCGACAACCTCAAGCTGATCAACGACTCGCTCGGCCACCAGGCCGGCGATCAGGTGTTGCGCGAGGTCGCGCAGCGGCTGCTCGGTATCCTTGGCGCGCACGACACCCTGGCGCGCTTCGGCGGCGACAACTTCATCTGGCTGACTGCCGAGCAGCCGCGCGCAGAGGGCTGCATCGAGCTGGTCAGACAGGTCCGCGGCGTGCTCGCCCCGCCGGTGGCGATCGAGGACCGCTCGGTACTGATCAGCGCCTCGATCGGCATCTCGCTCTATCCCGACGACGCCGCCACCTCCGATGAGCTGATCGGGCATGCCGACGCCGCCCTGCACATGGCCAAGTCCGAGGGGCGAGGGAGCTATCGCTTCTTCACCCCCGAGACCAACGAGCGGCTGCACGAGCAGTTCCAGCTCGAGCAGGATCTGCGGCTGGCGCTCGAGCGCGACGAGATCCTGCTCCACTTCCAGCCGCGGGTCGATCTGCGTGACGGACGTCTTCTCAGTCTCGAGGCACTGGCGCGCTGGCAGCATCCCGAGCGCGGGCTGATCCCGCCGGGACGCTTCATCCCGCTGGCCGAGAGCACCGGGCTGATCCTCCAGCTCGGCCCCATCGTGTTCGAGCTTGCCTGCCGCCGTCTCGTCGACTGGCGCGCGCGCGGCCTGCCGCCGGTGCCGATCGCGGTCAACCTCTCGGCCAACGAACTCTTCCAGGACGGTCTGGCGCGGCGTCTCGCCGACACCGCAGAATCCTTCGGCATTGCCCCCCGGTTGCTCGAGTTCGAGATCACCGAGAGCGCCGCCATACGCTCGATCGAGCGCGCGGTGGCAGTGGTGACGGAGTTGCGCGATCACGGCTTCGCCATCGCGCTCGATGACTTCGGCACCGGCTACGCCTCGCTGAGCTACCTCAACCGCCTGCCGGTGAACTCGCTGAAGATCGACCGCTCCTTCCTCGCCGAGATCGACGAGCGCCCCGAACTGCCTCACCAGGCCACCGCCATCCTCAAGGCGATCATCGGGCTCGGCGAGAACCTCGGTCTCGAACGCATCGCCGAGGGCGTCGAGACCGAGGCCCAGCGCCGCTTCCTGCTCGCCCACCACTGCACCGTCGCCCAGGGCTATTACTATTGCCGCCCGCTCTCCGCCGAGCAGGTCGAGCCGCTGCTGCGGGCGGGGCGGGTGGAGGCGGGTGGATGAGCGCGACCCTATAGCAGCGACCCGCTCAGCAGCAAGGCCGCCTGGAGCAGATAGAGCAGGCCGATGAGCAGTCGCTGGTGTTGCTGCAACACCCATTTGGGGAGTAGATGGAGCATGGCCAGGGCCATGTAGCAGATCGCCTTGGCGAATGTGAGCATGAGCATGCGGCACCTCGTCGGTGGTTGTGGACATGCCTTCAGTCTCCCGATTCGGGCGCGCCCCCATCAGGGCACCAAACCATCGGCAAACCCCCTTCGTCGAGCCCTCTCGCGACGACAATCTCCCGGCAAGATCGACCACTGTTCGCCGTCATCCGTTGGCTGATGGATGCGCCTGGACAAATCACCGGCAATTGACAGGAATTCCCTTCTGTTGTTAAAGGTTTTGGCCGATAGGTGTTCTCGCCCGTCCGGTGCGCCTGAGGTGGCTTGATGGCGTGGTGCGTCCGGGTCTTATCAGGGAGACAGGATGAAGCAGGATGAAGACGTCTTTGAGCGGCAGGCGCTGAAGCGGCTGTTGAAGGAAAAGGGCCTTTCGATCGAGCAGCTTGCGGCGCGTGTGGTCGATCTGGATGCACGCACGCTGCAGCGGTTGGCCTCCGGGAAAACGCGTTGCCCGCACCCGTCAACGGTGAAGAAGATCGCCGATGCGCTCGGGGTTGAGGTGAGCGCGCTGTATCGCCCGCATCGGGCCTTGTCCGGTCAAGCGGAGGATGCTGACAAGGCCACGCCCTTTGATCATCTCTCTCCGGCATATGGCGATCGCTTCGTGGGTCGGCACGAGATCCTGCGTCGTCTCGAGCTGGCCCTCAATGAGGGGCGTGGTGTCTCGCTGGTGGGCGCGCGCAGCATCGGTAAGAGCTCCATTCTCGAGACCTGGCGGTCTGAAGCATCCGGGCTCGGCCATTGTGTCCACCTGCTCTCTGGCTATGGCGTGGCGGGGCGCGATCATCAGGCCTTCGTGGAGGCCATCCTTGCGGAAACATCGTCGATCGGTCAGGTCCCCGAGTCGCCGGACGGGGCGGCTGACTGCCTGTCACGCTGGTGTGACCAGCGGCGTGAGGCCACTTACCGACGCCCGCTCATCCTGCTCGACGATGCCAAGCCCTTCCTCCTTCGCTGTGATGTGCGCTTTCTGGAACGGCTGCGCGGGATGCTGACCGATCGGCGTCTGTGTCTGGTGCTCGCCTCGCGTCAGAGCATCGATGCCATCTACCACGAGGATCAACGGACCTCGCCCTTCTTGAATCTGTTGGAACTGTGTCGAGTGGGCTTGCTTGATGAGGCGGGGTGTCAGGCGGCAGAGATCCCGCCACCGGCCGGGCGGACAGTCGCGGTCGGGGCCGTGGAGGCGCGCCAATTGATTGCGCGTGGCGAGACTCGCTGGCGCGAAGGGGATGCCGAGTGGTTGCTCGAGTGGGCGGGAGGGCATCCCTTCTATCTCATGCTGCTCGCCGGTCGATTGTACGAGGCCCGCGGCGATGGGGGCGGGGACGCGCGCGCCGAGGCCTTGGCGCGCTTTCGCGACGAGGCCGAGCGTCAACTGGCGAGCTGGTGGGAGATCCTCGGCGCCGGTGAGCGGGAGCGGCTGCGCCGCGGTCTTGATCGACCGGCCCCAGACTTTCGTCTGTGCTCCCAGGGGCTGATGACGGCGGATGGCAGACCGTTCGGACGGGTGTTGAGCGCATGGCTGAAAGAGACGGGTTAGCGGTGGAGACGGTGCCGACGCTTGGGCGACTCGCCCGCTGGCTGCTGTTGCGCCCGATCAGTTTGCACCATCACCTCAAGGCCAACGGGATCGACCCCGAGGCCGCCGGTTGGCGCTTGTGGCGTGAGGGTGGTCCTGGACGGGTGTACCTCCTGCGCATGCTGTTGCTGCTGACGATTGGCATGCCCGGCCTAGTCGGTGGTGTTGGGCTGTTGCTTGCGCTGGTTGGCGTCGATATCGACATCGGCGAGATGGCCTTGGGCGTGGCCTGGGGCGTGGCCGGGGGCGTGGCCGGGGGCGTGGCCTGGGGCGTGGCCGGGGGCGTGGCCGGGGGCGTGGCCATCATTATAAGCTATTTACGACTGCCACTCTATCTGTTCGAGTGGCCCTGGCAGCTCCTGTCGTTCGGTCTCCAGCGTCATGGCGGTGCGGTGACGCTGGGTTGGAGCCCGGTCCTTCACCATGAGCTGAGCTATCTGCCCTTGCCCGCGCTCACGGCTCATATACTCGACACCGCCACGCGCGATCCCGAATTGGCGCGGCGCGCGCTTGACGCCTGCGCGGTGGCGCCCGGACAGCGCCGGGCGGGACGCCGCGCCCTGGTCGAGTTGCGGGTGCGCGAGCTGAACGCGCTGCTGGAGGCGCGCGCCTTCGACGACCTGGCCGAGCTGCGCGGGGACTGGCTGCCGGATTCCGACTCGGCGGATGCCACGCTTGCGGCGCTGCGTGAGACGGCGCGGCAGCTGCGCGCGGCGGCGCTGACACGCCTGCACGGCCAGCGCGCTCAGCGGCTCGCCGCCGCGGAGGGTCAGCTGCGTGCCGTCGCCAACGGACTGCTGGACCAATCCGGGTTGGAGTCCGGTCCCTATCGCGCGCTGGTCGAGCGCTGGATCGCCTTCGTCAAGCACTGGCATGCCGAGACCGAGGCCGAGGGGGCGCATGAGCTGCCCAACCCCTTCCGCGCCGGACAACCTTTGGACCCGCAATTCGGGCAGGAGCTTTTTCGCGGCCGCGACATCCTGGTCTCTCACCTCGAGGCCATTCTCGGCGATGCTTCCAGTGCCGCCTCGATCGCCCTCATCGGTCCCCGGCGCTGCGGCAAGACCTCGCTGTTGAAGATGCTGCCGATCAAGCTCCCCGACATCACCACCGTCTTCTTCGATTTGCAGGACCATCCGGTGGAGACGCCAGGGGCCTTGGTCGCGGCCCTCGTCAAGACGGCCCGCGAGCAGGCCCGGCGCGACCAGCGGCTGATGCTCCCGGAGCTGCCCGCCGGTGCGCCCCTCGAGGCTCTGCGTGAGTGGCTGGATCGGTTGGAGCATCTCCAGGGCGAGGCGCGGGTCCTGATCTGTCTCGATGAGTTCGAGCGCCTGGAGACGCTCTTCCCCAATGATCAACACGCCCTGCGCCAATTCATGGGGCTGGTGCGGGCGACCATCCAACACCGGCGTCGGGTGCGCATCCTGGTCTCTGGCGCGGCCCCCTTCGATGAACTCGGCGAGCTGTGGGACGATCACTTCATCAACCTGCGCGAGATCGCCATCGGGCATCTGGCGCATGACGACGTGATCGAGCTGCTGACCCGGCCGACAGCGGATTTCCCGCCGGAGGTCATGCCTGCCGCCGTGGCCGAGGCGGTGTGGTGCCGTACCCTGGGGCAGCCGTATCTGGTTCAGCTCTATGGTCAGCTCATCCTGATGCGGCTCAATCGCCTGGAGCGGCGTCGGGCCGAGGTCGCCGACTGCGCGGCGGTGGAGCCGGAGGTGCTGGGTCAGGGCGCGGCCTACTTCCGATATATCGTGGGCAAGGCGAACATTCCCGCAGCGGGTCTTGAGTATCTGGTGGCCCTTGCCGCGGGAGAGGCGCCGGACCCTGGCCTGCTGGACCGGCGCCTACGGCGCCGCTTGCGCCGTCGTTGCTTGATCACCGACGACGGCGGGCTGGGTATCCCGGTGCTGGCCGCCTATCTGCGCCGAGAGGACTGATGAGCCGCGCCGTGGAAGAGGCGGGGCGGATGCGCCCGTGCTGGAGTCGGCAGCGATGGGGGCGGGCCTTTGCGCGCCGTAGCCGGGCAGGGTTGCGCGGGCCTGTCCGAGTTTTTGCCCTTCAGAAACGAAAAACGGCCAGTCGATTGCTCGACTGGCCGTTGATCTTGTATGGCGCGCCCGGAAGGATTCGAACCTCCGACCACCTGGTTCGTAGCCAGGTACTCTATCCAACTGAGCTACGGGCGCATCGTGTTCCAGCGATTGCGGCGTGAGGCCGAGGGCTCGGTGGGGCCCTGATGAAAACGCCTCAGATGATGATCTGAGGCGATCTCTGTATGGCGCGCCCGGAAGGATTCGAACCTCCGACCACCTGGTTCGTAGCCAGGTACTCTATCCAACTGAGCTACGGGCGCGTGAATTTTGCTCCATCCCTGGAGGCTCTATCCAGCCTCGCATGCCTGCAGGCTGATTGAGCGGCTTCAGTGGCGTCGTTGCCGACATCGAACACCGAAGAGGCGACAATTATTCCGGCCTTCGTCCGTGCTGTCAACCCCTGATCGCGATCCGTTTCGTCGATGGACCCTCGCGCGGCCGATCCGCTACCATCGGACGCGGTGGCGCCGTGCCGTGTCGCGCCGTTGTGAACCGGATCCGACAGGGGAGAAGAGATGCGTCTGATCATCATCGCCATCGTCTCCGGCTGGGTGCTGGTCGCGCTGGCGCTGGCCGTGCGAGTGCGCGTCTGCGATCTCGAGGCGCGTCTGAGCGCGGCCTATTTCGTGTTCTGGCCGGTGGCGGCGATATCGCTGCTGCTGCAGGCGCCGGTGCCGGGTGTGATCGCGCTGCCGGCGCTGCTCGGCTTCCTGCCCTGGTTCCTCTCCGGCCCCTATCTCTGGGCGCGTCTGCGCCGTGGCGCGCCGGCGATGCCCGAGGCCTTCATCGGCATCGCCTTCCGGGTCTGGGGCTGGGGTATCCTGCTCTCCATGCTGCTCGGGTTGTTCTTCTGATGTCCTCCACCGATTCCGCTCCCGTGGCGCCGCGCCGCTACGACCTCGACGACCTGCTCGCGATCATGGCGCGGCTGCGCGATCCGCGCTCGGGCTGTCCCTGGGATCTCGCCCAGACCTTCGCCACCATCCTGCCCTTCACCCTCGAGGAGGCCTACGAGGTCGCCGATGCGATCGAGCGCGACGACATGCCGGAGCTGCGCGACGAGTTGGGTGACCTGCTGCTGCAGGTGGTCTTTCACGCCCGCATGGCCGAGGAGCGCGGCAGCTTCGCCTTCGCCGAGGTGGTGCAGGCGATCTGCGAGAAGCTGGTGCGGCGTCATCCGCACGTCTTCGCCGATACCGCGCTCGACGACGGCGCGGCGGTGCGCGAGCACTGGGAGCGGGTGAAGGCCGCCGAGCGCGCTGCCAAGGGCGCGGGCGCCGCGCCGTCCGGGGCGCTCGACGGCGTGGCGCGGGCGTTGCCGGCGCTGCTGCGCGCCGAGAAGCTGCAACGGCGCGCGGCGCGGGTCGGCTTCGATTGGGACGACGCCGCTGGCGTCTTCGCCAAGGTCGAGGAGGAGCTGGCGGAGTGTCGCGAGACCCTGGCGCGCCCGGCGGGCGATCCCGAGCGACTGCACGAGGTCGGCGATCTGCTGTTCTCCTGCGTCAACCTCGCCCGTCATCTCGGCGTCGACGCCGAGCAGGCGCTGCGCGAGGCCGGACAGCGCTTCGAGCGGCGCTTCGGCGCGGTCGAGTCGCGGCTGCGCGAGGCCGGGCAGGCGCCCGCCGCCGAGCTGCGCGACGAGATGGAGCGGCTGTGGGTCGAGGTCAAGCGGGAGGAGCGGAATTGAATCATCACATGGCGCGCCGTCGGGCGCGCGCGACGGAGACCGATTGATGGGGCTGTATGACAAGATCCTCGCCTGTAATCGCTGGGACCCGGAAGACTTTGTGCCCTGGCTGCTCGACGGGGTGCGGATCGGCACCCTGCGCCATGCCGCGGCGCGGGCGCTGACGCGCTGGCCGCGCTGGTTCCGCGTCGAGCCGCAGGCGGTGCACTGGGTCAACGCGCCACGCGACTTCGCGGCGCGCTCGGCGCTGCTCGCCGAGGTGGTCGAGACGCTGGTGGCGCAGGGCGAGATCCCCTATGCCCACGGCGAACTCTACCCGGTGACCCCGAACGGGCGCGAGCGTGCCTGCTGTGTGCTCGATCGCGCCGCCGGTCCCTTTTTCGGTATCCGCGCCTTCGGCCAGCACCTCAACGGCTTCGTGCGCACCGCGCACGGGCTGGAGATGTGGGTGGGGCGGCGCGCCGCCGATCGCAGGCTCTATCCCAACCGGCTCGACAACCTCGTCGGCGGCGGCCTGCCGCACGGCCTGGGGTTGCGCGAGAACCTGCGCAAGGAGTGCGCCGAGGAGGCCGGGATGGCCGCAGCACTGGCCGACCTGGCGGTGCCGGTCGGCGCGGTGAGCTATTGTCGCGACTCCGAGCGCGGGCTCAAGCCCGATGTCATGTACTGCTATGATCTCGAACTGCCCGAGGACTTCGTGCCCCGCTGCACCGACGGCGAGGTGCAGGCCTTCTATCGCATGCCGGTCGATGAGGTCGTGGAGATCGTGCGCGATAGCGACGAGTTCAAGCTCAATTGCAACCTCGTCGTCATCGATTTCCTGATTCGTCATGGCTTGATCGCGCCCGACGAGCCGGACTATCTTGCCCTCATCCAGGGGCTGCGCTCGCCCTTGCCCTGCTGAGCCGCCCAGCCCGGCAGTCATCACCTCATCCATTCCGCGGAATCAACAGCACATGAGCCCAGATCGATCCTCCATCCAGCGACGCGCCTGCGTCCCCGTACGCGTCGGCCACCTCACCATCGGCGGTGATGCCCCGGTCGTGATCCAGTCCATGACCAACACGGATACCGTCGACGTCGAGGCCACCGTGCGTCAGACCTTGGCGCTGGCGCGGGCGGGTTCGGAGATGGTGCGCATCACCGTCAACAACGAGGAGGCGGCGCGCGCGGTGCCACGCATCCGCGAGGCGCTCGACGCCCAGGGCTGCGCGGTGCCGCTGGTCGGCGACTTCCACTTCAACGGCCATCGTCTGCTCAACGACCACCCGGCCTGCGCCGAGGCGCTGGGTAAGTACCGCATCAACCCCGGCAACGTCGGTCGCGGCGAGAAGAAGGACGCGCAGTACGCGAGCATGATCGAGACCGCCTGTCGCTACGACCGGCCGGTGCGCATCGGTGTCAACTGGGGCAGTCTCGACCAGGAGCTGCTGGCGCGGATGATGGACGAGAACAACCGCGCCGCCACGCCCAAGGAGCCGCAACAGCTGATGTACGAGGCGATGGTCGAGTCGGCCGTCTCCAGCGCCGATCGCGCCGTCGAGCTGGGGCTGGCGAAGGACCACATCATCCTCTCGTGCAAGATGAGCGGGGTGCAGGACCTGATCGCCGTCTATCGTATGCTCGGCGCGCGCTGCGACTATACCCTGCACCTCGGGCTGACCGAGGCGGGAATGGGCTCCAAGGGTATCGTCGCCTCGACCGCCGCGCTTGCGGTGCTGCTCCAGGAGGGTATCGGCGACACCATCCGCGTCTCCCTCACCCCGGCGCCGGGCGAGGCCCGCACCCGCGAGGTCGAGGTCGCGCAGGAGATCCTGCAGAGCATGGGGCTGCGCTCCTTCACCCCGATGGTCACCGCCTGTCCCGGCTGTGGCCGTACCACCAGCGACACCTTCCAGCACTTGGCGCAGGACATCCAGGCCTATCTGCGCGAACGCATGCCTGAGTGGCGTGGCAACTATCCCGGCGTCGAGCAGATGCAGGTGGCGGTGATGGGCTGTGTGGTCAACGGCCCGGGCGAGAGCAAGCACGCCAATATCGGCATCAGCCTGCCGGGCAACGGCGAGCGCGCCTCCGCGCCGGTGTTCGTCGACGGTGAGAAGGTCGCCACCCTCAAGGGCGATGGCATCGCCGAGCAGTTCAAGCGCATGGTGGACGACTACATCGAGCGTCACTACCGCGCGCGCTGACCGGTCGCCGCCGCCGGGCGGCGCCGCACATCGAAGCAGACGGAGGAGCGAGTGATGCGCAAGCCGATCATCCCGGTCGCGATCGCGACCATGCTGACGATGGCCGGTCCGCTCAGGGCCGAGGACCCCCTGGTGGTGCCGCTGCAGCGGCTGTCGCTGGCAGCGGCCAGCGCCGTGGCCGAGGGCGCGGTGGCCGAGTGCCGTGCGCGCGGCATCCAGATCGCGGCGACCGTGGTCGATCGCGAAGGGACGGTGCAGGTGGTGCTGCGCGACACCATCGCCGCGCCCATCACCGTCGACATCAGCCGGATGAAGGCCTTCACCGCGGCCAACTTCAACGCCGCGACCTCGGCGCTGGCCGAACGCGCCGAGAGCGCCGTCGGCCGGGTCGACGGGCTGGTGATGTCGCCCGGCGGGGTGCCGATCCATGCCGCCGGCTCGGCGCTGGTCGGCGCTGTCGGGGTGAGCGGTGCGCCCGACGGTGCGACCGACGAGGCTTGCGCGCGCGCCGGGCTGGCGGCGATCGCCGACGACCTGGACATGCTCTGACCCATTCCCGGCGCCGCAGCGGAGGCGTCGCCGGTCCGCTCACCACCGGCCGTGCCGGCCGGTCAGCCGAAGGAGACCGTCATGCGTCTGTTCGAAGCCGAACCCGCGCTGGTCGCGGATCTGCGCGGAGAGTGCGAGCTGGTGGAGACGCGTACCCGCGCCGGGGTCGAGGTACTCACCCTGCGTCATCCCACCCTGGGGCGTCTGGTGCTGGTGATCACCCCCGAGGGCGGCGGTATCGTCGCCGAGTTCGGCGACTGAGCGATCAGTCCTCGCCGGGGCGTACGCGGCGCAGCTGCTTGTCGCGACCGCGTTTGCGCTTGGCCTCGAGCCGGCGCCGCTGCGAGCCCTTGGTCGGACGGGTGGCGATGCGTGGACGGGGGCGGGCGGTGGCCTCGCGGATCAGCGCCGCGAGGCGCTCGCGCGCGTCGGCGCGGTTGCGCTCGCGGGTGCGGTGGCGGTGGGCCTCGATGCGCACCACCCCGGACTGGTCGATGCGCCGATCGTTGCGCAGCAGCAGCCGGGCACGCACCGCCTCGGGCAGCGACGGGCTGGTGGCGATGTCGAAACTGAGCTGGACGGCGGTCTCGACCTTGTTGACGTTCTGGCCGCCGGGGCCGGGGGCGCGGATGAAGCGCTCCTGGAGTTCGGACTCGGCGATACGGATCTGCGGGGTGATCTCGAGCATGGCGGGGCTGTCGAAGGGCGCGCGGCGACCGGGCAACCGCGGTGTCGATGATGGGGATATCTGCCGATCCCGGTGGCGATGGTCGATAATCGGCATGTCCCTGGAGTGCAGGGGCGGGTGGGCAGTCTAGCGATGCCGTGGGTGTCGCCGCAAGGTCCGCCCTGGTCAAGTCCTGCGAGGTGTGTGATGGACACAGAGGATTATGGGCACTTGCTGCTCGCCACCGATTTCGAACCCGAGAGCGAGCCGGTGGTGGCGCGCGCGGTGCGGCTGCGGGCGCTGTTTGGGGCACGGTTGACGCTGCTGCACGTGGTCGAGTACGTGCCGCCGTCGATGGATTACATGCCGGTGGGCTATTCGGGCGACCCGCTGATCGGCGGCGAGGCCGGGCTCGAGGCCGAGCTGCTGCGGGTGGCCGAGCAGGAGATGACCGCGCTCGGCGAGCGTCTTGGCGTGCCCGCTGCCGATCGTCTGGTGCGCGTCGGCGCCACCGGTCAGGTGATCGACGAGGTCGCCGCCGAACTCGGCGTCGGGCTGGTGGTGATCGGCAGTCATGGCCGTCACGGCCTGCTCGGGTTGTTCGGCGCCACCGCCCGGCAGGTGTTGCGCAACCCCGACTGCGACGTGCTCTGCGTCAAACTCGGCCAGGATTGAGCGCGACACGGGGCGCGCGCCCCGTGTCGTCCGCTCCCGTTCAGGCCGGTGTGCCGGTATCGTGCGCCGACTCCGGGGTCAGTGCCGCGACCACTCGGGCGAAGCGTGCGGCGAGCGCGGCGTCGGCCGGCGCCGGCGCGCTCAGATACCAGTCGCGCAGCAGCTCGGTGGTGCCGCCGAGCGGGTCGCTCTCGCCATCGCCCATGCGCTCGGCGAGCCGCGCCACCTGATACGCCAGACGCTGCTGACTATACGCCGGCGGTGAGTCGATACCGGTGAGGATCTCGAGCTGGAGACAGAGCTGCTGACGCTGCTCGCCGTGTGCATCCAGCTCCGCGGCGAGCGTCTGCGCCGTCGCGGCATCGGCGAGTGCTTCGCAGGCCCGTTGCAGCCGCGCATCCATCGCCGTCTGCAGTGCCTGATCGTGCAGCGCGCCGAGCGCGGTCCATTCCGCCTCGATCGCGGCGCGATCGAGGCCCTGTCCGTGCTCGGCGATCGCTGCCAGCTCGATTCGGGCGCACAGCATCTCCTGGCGCTCGAGCAGTGCGATGGTCCGGCCCCGCTCCCGGTCGCGCGCGTGCTGTCGTGCCTGTAGCAGCCGCTCGCGCGCCGCCTGCCAGCGTGCCTTGAGTGCGCCGGCGGCCTGACGCGGTACCGCCAGTGACTGCAGTTCGCGCCAGCGCGCGTCGAGTTCGCCCAGGCGGGCGTCGAGTCGCTCCGGCGTGGTCTCGTCCGCGGCGCTCTGCTCGGCCTCGGTGCAGAGTGCCTCGCGCCGGGCGAGGTTGTCCTCCAGCTCGGCGAACTGGGCCTTCTGCAGTGCCGCGCGCCGGGCGAACACCGCGTCGCAGGCGGCGCGGAACTCGCGCCAGATGCGGTTCTCATCCTTTTGACGCGCCGCGACCGTGGTGTGCCAGTCGCGTTGCAGCGCCTTGGTGCGCTCGAGCGCCTCTTCGAGCGGTTGGTGCTCGACCAGCGTCTCGACCTCGGCGATCAGCGCGCGCTTGAAGGCGAAGTTACGCTTGCGCTCGCTCTCGAGCCGTCGCTCCAGACGCTTGAGCGCGCGGTGGAAGCGGCGCTCCAGGACGTGGCGGTGACGCGCCTCGACCGGGCCGATCGCCGCCCAGGCGCGACGGGTGTCGGCGCGCGTCTGCACCACCTGTTTCCAGTCCGCCTGCTCCCAGTCGACACCCTCGATGAAGGCCTCGAGCTGGTCGCAGAGCCGTTCGCAGGCGGCGCGGTTGGCCGCGCGCTCGGCCGCCTGGGCCTCGAGATGGGGGCGGCAGCGCTCGCGGATGCGGGTCGCAGTCTCCTGGAAGCGGGCGCGCAGCGTCTCGTCGGCGCGCGCCCCGGAGCGGTCGAGTTCCTTCCAGCGCTGTTGCAGCGACTGCAGCTGCTCGGCGGCCTGTTCGAGCGCCGGCGCCTCGGCCTCGAGCGCGGCGATCTCGGTGCACAGCGCCTCGCGGTGCTGGTCGGCGCTCCAGCGGCGCCACTGCTGCAGCTCGCGCAGCTGGGGGGCGAGCTGACGCAACCGCTCGGCGGCGCGGACGCTGTCGGCGTTGGCGCAGCCGCTGGTCTCGACCAGTTCGAGCCCGGCCTGCAGGCTCTGGAAGAGGGCGTCGGCCTTGCGCAGCTCGCCGGCCTCGAGACGCTGTTCGAGTTCGGCGAGCTTGCCGCCGAGCTGGTCGCGGCGCTGCTCGGCGTTGCGCCGCTGGGTGCGGATGCGTGCGGCGAGCCGGTCGACGAGCGTGCCGCATGCGGCCCTCACCGGTTCGTCGTCGAGGGTCGCGCAGCAGTCGCGGGTGCGTTCGAGCAGCCGCTCGGCGCGGTGGCAGACCAGCGGCTTGGGGCTGTCGAGCAGTTCGCCGATGCGCGCCTGGTGTTCGGCGAGCTGGGTACGCGCCTGGGCTTGTGCGCGCTCGCGGCTGCCGCGATCGGCGATGCGGCTGGCGAGTGCGCGGCGGCGCGCCTCGAGCGGCGCCTGTTCGGTCTCGGGTAGCGGGTCGAGCGCGCTCCATTCCTGCTCGATCCGGCTCAGCTCGGCGGCCTCCGGGGCGGTGGCGTCGGCGAGGGTCTCGAGCCGTGTGAGCAGCGCCTGATAGGTCGCGGCGCGCGCGGCCTGGTCCTGCTGCTCGGCCTGCTCCCGGGCCGCTGCCGAGCTGGCCGTCTCGAAGGCCGCGATGAAGCGCGCGCGCGCTTGCTGGTAGCGCTCGCGCAGCTCGGGTTCGGCGCGCGTCTCGAGTTCGCCCCACTGCTGGTCGAGATGGTCGAGCAGCGCGCGGTCCTGGGTCCAGTTGCCGAGCCGACCGAGCCGCTCGGCGCGTTCGCACAGCCCGCTGCACTGCTCGCGGATGCGCTGCGGCTCGGCCTCGCGCTCGGCGATCAGGCGCAGTTTTTCGCGGGCGCGACGGTGGACGACCTTGTCGCGCTTGCCGATCTCGCGCACCACGCGTTCGAGCGCCTCGCGCCTCTCCAGTCGCTCGATCGCGGCGCGGCGGTTGGCCGCCACCGGGTCTTCGAGGGCGCACTCGGCGAGCGCCTCGGGAGCGTCGAGTCGGGCGATGAGTGACAGTCGCAACGCCGGATCCGGGCAGCGGCGGGCGAGGCTGGCGAGCGCCTCGGGGGCGGTGATCGCCGCCAGGCGCGGCGCGCGCTCGGTGGCCGGCTGGAGGCGGGCGAGGAGTTCGCCGTAACGGGTCGCGGCGGCGTCGCGCTCGCTCGCCGCCGTCGCGCTGACGAGGGTTGCGGCGAGGCGGTCGAGGTCGCCTGGTTCGACCGGCGGTGGCGGCGTCTCGGCCGGTTCACGCTCGAGGGATGCCGGTGGCGTCCTCGGGTGTGCGGTTGCGTCGGTCTTGCGCCGCTTGAGAAAGCGTTTGAGTAACATCTCGGTCCCACCCAGGTTTGCGCTCGAGCCCGCGCGGCGCGCGACGTCGCCGCGCCCGTGGCTGAAGGTGTCAATGACGGAGCCGTCGCGAGGGTTCGGTCGGCTCCGAGTCGATCGGTTCTTCCGGGGCGCGCCGTCTCGCCGACAGCGCGCTCCGGGCCGGACGTCCGGCCGCGGCGGTGGGCGTCTCCCTGCCCACGCCATCGCTCGGGGCCGGCGCCGCCCTAGTGTAACCGAGCGCGGCGACTCCGGTCCGTCGTGGTGCTCAGGCGGGGTCGCGAACGAAGGGGTTGGTGCGCCGCTCGCGCCCGAGCGTCGACATCGGGCCGTGCCCGGGGATGAAGGAGACCTCGTCGCCGAGCGGGAACAGCCGCTCGCGGATCGAGGCGATCAGCTGGGCGTGATCCCCGCGGGGGAAGTCGGTGCGACCGATCGAGCCGCGAAAGAGCACGTCGCCGAGCTGGATCAGGCCGCTCGCGCGGTTGTAATAGGCGAGGTGTCCGGGGGTGTGGCCCGGGGTGTGGATCACCTCCAGGGTTTGTTCGCCGAGGGCGATGGTCTCGCCGTCGGTGAGCCAGCGCTGCGGGGTGAAGGGCTCGACCGGCGGGAACCCGAACAGCTCGCGTTGGTGCTCCAGGGTCTCGATCAGGAAGGCGTCGTCGTGGTGCGGGCCGAGGATCGGCACCCCGAACCGCGTGGCGAGCGGGGCGCTGGCGCCGACGTGATCGAGGTGGCCGTGGGTGAGCAGCAGGTACTCGGGGACGAGTTCGAGCTGCTCGACCAGGGTGGCGATGACCTCGGGCTCGCCGCCGGGATCGATGATGGCGGCACGCTTGGTCCGATCGCACCACACCAGGGTGCAGTTCTGCTGGAAGGAGGTGACGGGCTGGATCTGGTAGTGCACTGGGCTGTCGTCGGGCTGATTGGATCGATGCGCGCGGATGCTCGCAGCCCCGTGCCCGGGTGTCCAGCCCGGCGTGTCCGGGGTCAGGCGCGCAGCTGTGCGTAGAGCTGGTCCTTGAGTTGCAGACGACGCTTCTTCAAGACCTCCAGGGTGTCGTCGGCGACCGGGGCGCCGAGTTCTTCGAGCTGACGGACGCGGACGTCGAGTTCGTCGTATTCGTCCATCAGTCGGGCGAAACCGGGGTCGCGCGCGCGCAGCACGGCGATGCGGGTGTGCAGGTCGGGGAACTCGTGCAGCAGGTCGTGGGATTCACCGAGCATGGACCGCTCCTCCTGATGACTGTGCGAGATCTTTGCCCCGAGTATAGGTGTGGCGACCGGCCGCGCGCGGCCGGTCGCCGCCGGGGTCATTTGTCGTCCAGACGCTCGATCACCGCCTCGGTGATGTCGAGTTCCTCGTCGATGTAGAGCAGGCCGTTCTGGCCGCGCTCGACGACCATGTCGAGTCCGCGCTTCTCGGCGATGGCGTTGACCACCTCGCGCGCCGGCACGACGATCTCGCGCCCTTTCTCCTGCTGGGCCTTCATCAGTTCACGTTGCAGTTGTGCGGCCTCTTTCTGGTAGGCGGCGATGCGCTCCTTGAGTTCGGCGCGCTGCTTGCCGACCTGTGCCTCGCTCATCAGCGGGGCGTCGCGCTCGAGCGACTGCTGCATCTGCATCAGCGTCTGCTCTTCCTCGGCCAGGGCGCGTCCGCGTGGCTCGAAGTCCTTGCGCAGCTGCTCCTGCACCTGCTGACCGATACGGCTCTCCTCGAGCACCTTCTGCATGTCGACATAGCCGACGCTCGGTCCCGCGAGGGCGGATAGGGGCAGGGCGAGGGCGAGCAGCAGGGCTGTGGTCTGAAGCGGACGACTCATGTGTGGACTCCGGGGTGGTCTCGGGTATCTGGGGATCCGGCGTCGATGCCGGTGGTTCGGGCCTCTGGCCCCGGCGGGATTCTAAGCCAGGGCGCTGGATCGCGTCACAGGGGCGTGCGCCTGGCCGGTATCCGCGACCCTGGCGAAAATCACCACGGAAAGCGACAATATACGGAACTTCACCGCCATTGCGTCCTCGAGCGCTTGTGCCACCCTGAGCGGTGGCGGGTTCGGGGGCGTCGGGGTCGATGATGACAGGCATGGGGGCGGGAAGGTGTCGAGGCGCCTCGTTCGTCGTCGTGGTCCAGACGTCCGGGCGCGACCGCATCCGGTCGCCGACCGACCCCCCTCGATACAGACAGACCGCGTCATGGCAGGCGCGGACAGCTTTTCCGGAGATCCGCAACGTGGGCAACTCGCTCCAGGACCAACTGCTCAAGGCGGGCTTGGTCAACGAACAGAAAGTCAAGCAAGCGCGCTCGGCCAAGCGCAAGAAGGTCAAGCAGAACCCCAAGGGCGGGGCCGGTGACGAGGCCGCGCGTCAGGCCGCAGAGCGTGCCCGGCGCGAGAAGCTCGAGCGCGATCGCGCGCTCAACCGCCAGCGTCAGGAGGAGGCCGCGCGCCGCGCCGCCGAGAACGAGGTCCGCCAGCTCATCCACAGCAACCGGGTGGTGCGCGAGCGTGGTGACGTCGCCTACAACTTCACCGACGGCAGCAAGCTCAAGCGGATCTACGTCAACAAGGCGCAGTACGCCAAACTGGTCGCGGGCCGGCTCGCGGTAGTGCGTCAGGACGATTTCTACGAGCTGGTGCCGGCGGAGATCGCCGAGCGCCTGCTCGAGCGCAACGCACGTCTGGTGCTGGTGCTCAACCGGCCCGAGGAGACGCCCGACGAGGACGATCCCTACGCCGAGTTCCAGGTGCCCGACGACCTGATGTGGTGAGTCTGTTGCGCCGCTCACGCCTCGATCCTGCATGGAGTCGCCGATGACGGAACCGGTCAATCTCAAGCTCGCGGTGCTGATCGATGCCGATAACGCTCAGGCGAGCATCGTCGAGGGGCTGCTCGCCGAGGTCGCTAAGTACGGTACCGCGCACGTCAAGCGCATCTATGGCGACTGGACCTCGCCGAACCTCGGCTCCTGGAAGGAGACGCTGCTGCGTCACTCGATCCAGCCGATCCAGCAGTTCAGCTACACCAAGGGCAAGAACGCCACCGATGGCGCGATGATGATCGACGCCATGGATCTGCTCTATTCGCGCAACTTCGACGGTTTCTGCATCGTCTCCAGCGATAGTGACTTCACCCGCCTGGCCTCGCGGTTGCGCGAATCGGGGATGACCGTCTACGGCTTCGGCGAGCGCAAGACCCCCGAGCCCTTCGTCGCCGCCTGCGACAAGTTCGTCTTCACCGAAGTGCTGCGCGAGGACGCCGACGAGGACGACGGCGCGCGCAAGAGCACCAAGGAGCTGAAGTGCGACACCCGGCTGGTGAATCTATTGCGCAGCGCCGTCGACAGCGCCGCCGACGATACCGGCTGGGCCGGTCTGGGGCCGGTCGGCTCGGCGATCGCCAAGCGCAGCCCCGGGTTCGACGCGCGCAACTACGGCTACCGCAAGCTCAGCGAGCTGCTCAACGCCATCCAGCTGTTCGAACTCGACGCGCGTCAGGTCGGGCGTGGCCCCCATCGCGTGCTCTATGTCCGTGATCCACGACACCATGACTGAGCGCGGGCCGTCGTTGATCGACACCCACTGCCATCTCGACCTGCCGGTGTTCGACCTCGACCGGGCCGAGGTGTTGGCCGCGGCGCGCGCCGTCGGGGTCGAGACCCTGGTGATCCCGGCGATCGCGCGCGCCGGCTGGCCGGCGGTGCTGGCGCAGCGTGCTGCCGCCTCCGCCGAGCGCCCGGCCTGTCGGGTCGCGCTCGGGCTGCACCCGCTCTATCTGCCGCCGCCCGAGGCGGCCGAATCGGCACTGACGGCGTTGCGCGCGCTGGTCGCCGCCGAGCGGCCGGTGGCGATCGGGGAAATCGGGCTCGACTTCCATCGTGCCGACGCCGATCGCGACCACCAGCTGGCGCTGTTCGAGGCCCAGCTGACGATCGCCCGCGAGGCCGGGCTGCCGGTGCTGCTGCATGTGCGCAAGGCCCACGAGGAGGTGCTCGCCGCGCTCGCCCGTGTCGGCGTCGAGGGCGGCATCGCGCATGCCTTCGGCGGTAGCGAGCAGCAGGCCGGGCGCTATCTCGATCGCGGGTTCCGGCTCGGCTTCGGCGGCATGCTCACCTTTGCGCGCTCGACCCGGCTGCGGCGGTTGGCGCGAGCGCTGCCGCGTGACGCCCTGGTGCTCGAGACCGACGCCCCGGACATGACCGTGGCCCGCCACCGGGGCGAGCGCAACAGCCCGGCCTATCTCGCTCAGGTGCTCGCCGCCCTCGCCGAGGTCCGCGACGAGTCGCCGGAGCTGCTCGCCGCCCACACCACGACCAATGCCCGCGAGGTGCTGGCGCTATGAGCCAGGATCAGCCGCTGTGGGACCGCACCCGGATCCTCGTCGGCGAGGATGGGGTGGCGCGACTGCGTGATGCGCACGTCTTCGTCGCCGGGCTCGGCGGGGTCGGTGCCTTCGCCGCCGAGGCGCTGGCGCGCGCCGGGGTCGGCACCCTCACTCTGGTCGATCACGACCGCGTCGATCCCTCCAATCTCAATCGTCAGCTGGTGGCGCTCGCCACCACCCTGGGTCGCCCCAAGGTTGAGGTGATGGCCGAGCGCGTCGCCGCGATCAACCCCGAGTGTCGGGTCCGCGCCCATGCCGCCTTCCTGCCCGCCGAGGGCGCCGATGCCTTCCTCGCCGAGCGCCCGGACCAGCTCGTCGATGCCATCGACAGCCTGGGGAGCAAGCTCGCGCTGATCGAGACCGCGCTGCGCCTCGGGGTGCCGGTGGTCAGCAGCATGGGCGCCGGTGGGCGGCTCGATCCCACCCGCATCCAGGTCGGCGACCTGATGGACACCAAGGTCTGCGGGCTGGCGCGCGCGGTGCGCACCAAGCTGCGCCGTCGTGGGGTCGGGCGCGGGGTGTGCGTGGTCTGGTCGGACGAGGAGCCACGCCCGCCGGCGTCGCCCGAGCCGGTCGGCCGGGGTCGCGCGCGCGCGGTCAACGGCACCATCAGCTATCTGCCGGCGCTGTTCGGTCTGACCCTCGCCGGGGTGGTGATCCGGCGCCTGCTCGAGGGGACGGACGCCGGCTGAGCGGTTCAGTCCGCTCGCGCGCGCGAGACGATCCAGTCCGGCAGCGCCTCCGGGGCGAGCGGTCGGGCGAACAGATAGCCCTGGCCGAGTCGGCAGCCGAGTCGGCGCAGCGCCCGCGCCTGCTCACGGGTTTCGATGCCCTCGGCCAGTATCTCCTGCCCCAGCGCCTCGCCGAGAGCGATGATCGCGCGGATGATGTCGCGATCCTGTCCCTGGGTGTCGATCCCGCCGACGAACGAGCGGTCGATCTTGAGCAGATCGACCGGCAGTTGCTTGAGCCGCGCCAGCGACGAGTGTCCGGTGCCGAAGTCGTCGATCGAGAGGCTGATGCCGTCGGCGCGCAGTCGTTCGAGTTCGGTGATGACATCGATATCGTGCTCCATCACCACACCCTCGGTGATCTCCAGCCCCAGATGGCGGGCATCGAGCCCGGTCTCGTCGAGGATGCGTCGGGTGGTGTCATAAAGCGCGCCACGCTGGATCTGGGCATGGGCGACATTGACGTGTACCCGGCCGATGGCGATTCCGGCCTCGAGCCAACGGCGTGTCTGGAGGCAGGCCTCGCGCAGCGCCCACTCGCCGAGCGCCAGGGTCAGACCGCTCGATTCGGCGACGGGGATGAAGCGTCCTGGCGGCAGCAGACCGTGCTGGGAGTGCTGCCAGCGCACCAGGGCCTCGATCCCGACCAGGGCGCCGTCGAGCAGCGAGACCTGGGGCTGGTAGTGCAGCAGCAGTTCGCCGTCGCGGATGGCGCGCTTGAGTTCGTGTTCGAGCTGGGCGCGATCGCGGGCGATGCGGGTGAGGGTGGCGGTGAAGAAGGCATAGCTGTTGCCGCCGGCATGCTTGGCCTGACGCAGCGCGACCTCGGCGTTGTGCAGCAGCTGGGTGCTGTCGGCGCCGTCGCGCGGGTAGAGCGCGACGCCGATGCTCACGGTGATCAACAGCTCGTCGTCGCAGAGTTCGAAGGGTGCGGCGATGGCGCGCAGCAGCTGCTCGGCGAGTCGGGCGCTGTCGGCCTCGTCGGCGATGTGCTCGGTGAGTACCATCAGCTCGTCGCCGCTGAAGCGGGCGATGGTGTCGTCGCGCTGCAGTCGCGCCTTCAGGCGACGACCGACGGCGCGCAGCAGGGCGTCGCCACCGGCGTGACCGAGCGCGTCGTTGATCCCCTTGAAGCGGTCGATATCGACAAACAGCACGGCGAGCTGGCCGCATCCCTGCTCGGCGCGCCCGATGGCGTGCTCGAGCCGGGCCTGGAACAACAGCCGGTTGGGCAGCTCGGTGAGGGCGTCGTGATGGGTGAGGTAGTCGACCCGCGCCTGGGAGTGGCGGACCTGGCTGAGGTCGGAGAAGACGCCGACGAAGTGCGCTGTCTCGCCCTGGGGGTTGCAGACCTGGTTGATGCGCAGCAGTGCCGGATGGACGCTGCGATCGCGATAGCAGATCCAGATCTCACCGCGCCAGTAGCCGGTCTCGGCGAGGGCACGGCGGATCGCCTGGAAGAACCCCGGGGGGTGACGGGCCGATTTGAGGAGCGAGATCGGTCGACCCAGCAGGGTGTCGTGCTCATAGCCGGTGATCGCGGTGAAGGCGCGGTTGACCTCGAGGATACGACCGCTCGCGTCGGTGATGTAGATCCCCTCGGCGGTGCTGTCGAAGACGGTACCGGCCAGACGTAGCCGTTCCTCGGCGGCACGGATCTCGGTGAGGTCGATGTCGACGCAGAACATCTCGCGCCGGCCGCTGCTGTAGCGCTGCATCACGTGGCTGGAGAAGACCTCGACCGCTGAGTCGTCGCGACGGCGCAGCCGCAACTCGCTGGCCGGCGGGTCGCGATCGCTCTGCAGCCAGGTATCGATCAATCCGGTCATCTGCTCGCGAAACTCCGGCGGGATGATCAGCTCCTCGATCCGTCGCCCCAGCGCCTCTTGTGGGGTGTAGCCGTAGACACGCTCGTTGGCGCGGTTCCAGAAGGTGACGCGGCGCTGCTCGTCATAGCCCTGTACTGCGATCGCCGGCAGCTTCTCGAGGATGCCGCGAAAGCGTGCCTCGCTCTCGCGCAGCGCCGACTCGATGCGGCGGCGCTCGCGATGCGACAGCACCACGAGCACCAGCGGACCGCTGGGCGTGTTCTCGATCAGTCGCAGTCGCACTTCGAGCGGGGTGCGCGGGTCCGGTCCCGGGGCCTCGAGCACCCGCTCGCCGATGCGTACTGCGGCCAGCTCGTCGTCGAGTCCGCGCTCCGCTGGCCAGCAGGGCAGCGGCTCGAGACGCTGGCCGAGCAGCTCGTGTTCGTCCAGACGCAGCAGTTGACAGGCGGTGAGGTTGGCGAGCTGGATGCGTCCGTAGTCGGGATCGACTGCGATCAACCCTTCGTGGCAGGCGTCGAAGAGCGCGCGCAACAATCCCAGCGCCGGGCGATTTGAGGTGAGATGTGGGCGCTTGGGCGCGACGGGCATGGGTTCCGACTCCAGGGTCAGCGTCGTCGTTTGGCCGGGCAGTGGTTCGGCATCGGTGGTGTTCGGCGCATCGGGGCGCTCCTCGGTGAAGTCCCCCTCAATTCTAAGGGGACATTGACGATGCTGCATGTGACTCAGGGAGTCGTCTTGATACGCTCCCAGCCGGCGAGTGCCTCGCGCCGTGACTGCGCCAGATCGATCATGGGGGCCGGATAGTTGAGGTCGAGACCAACGCCGGCGCGTGCCAGCGTGGTATTGGTGGCGGTCCAGGGTTGTTGCAGTACCTTGTCGGGCAGGCGTGCCAGCTCCGGGCACCAGCGGCGCACATAGTCCCCATTGGGGTCGAAGCGCTCGCCCTGGCGCACCGGGTTGAAGACCCGGAAGTAGGGTGCGGCGTCGGCGCCGCAGCCGGCGGTCCACTGCCAGCCGAGGGTGTTGCAGGCGAGATCGGCATCGACCAGGGTGTCCCAGAACCAGCGCGCGCCGAGCTGCCAGGGCAGGCGTAGGTTCTTGGTGAGCAGGGAGGCGGCGACCATGCGCACCCGGTTGTGCATCCAGCCGGTGTGCCACAGCTCGCGCATCCCGGCGTCGACCAGGGGAATGCCGGTGCGTCCTCGTTGCCAGCGCTCGAGCAGCTCGGTATCGGACGGTTCGCGCCAGGGGTAGTCGGCGAAGCGCGCATCGAGCGGATGCTCCGGGGTCTGCGGGAAGTGATAGAGCAGATGATAGGCGAACTCGCGCCAGCCGAGTTCGCGCGCGAAGGCATCCTCACCCAGGGTCGGGGGGGCGGGAAGCGCGGCGCGGGTCAGCGCGAGCAGTCGGCGCGGACCGATCTCGCCGAAGTGGAGGTGTGGCGAGAGCCGTGAGGTGCCCGGTCGGTCGGGATGATCGCGCAGCTTGCCGTAGCCGCCGAGAGGGCCGGCGAGGAAGTGCTCGGCGGCCATCCGCGCGCCGTCCTCGCCGGGAGTCCAGTTCGCCGCCAAGCCCTGGTCCCAGGAGAGGCGTGGCAGCAGCCCGAGTTCGGCGACGGTGGCGCCGCCGTCGAGTTCGACGGTGGGGATCCGTGCCGGGGCCGCGATCGGATCGGGGTGCTCGGCGAGGCGCGGCGCGCAGTGACGCCAGAAGGCGCTAAACACCTTGTAGGGACCACCGTTGCCGGTGGCCGCCTCCCAGGGCTCGAACAGCAGCGCGCCGTTGTGGCTGGCGCAGTCGAGTCCGGCGGCACGGAGCTGCTGCTTGATCTCGGTGTCGCGCGCTCGGGTGGCGGGATCGTAGAGACGGTTCCAGTGGATCGCCCGGGCGCCGCTGGTCTCGGCCAGTCGACGCAGCAGCGCGAGGCTCTTGCCCTGGCCGATCCACAGTCGGGCACCGCGCGCGCGCAGCGCGCCATCGAGTGACTCGAGGCTGTGGTGCAGCCACCAGCGGCTGGCTGCGCCTGGGGCCCAGGGGGCCTCTTCGTCGGGGGCATGGATATAGACCGGGAGGATGCGCGCGCCCGCGCGCAGCGCGGCCTCGAGCGCGGGGTTGTCATCGAGACGCAGGTCGCGTCTGAACCAGACGATGATGGTATCGGACATGATGTGGTGCTGATCGGTGGGTGTGAACGGACGGCGTCGCCGCCGGCGACGCGCAATGCCGATGGTAGCCGATCCGGGCGTGTTCGAGCGCACCGGCTCAGGGCGCGGTTGTCAGCACCTCGTCGAGAAAGGTCTCGAGCATGCGCCAGGCGCGTTGCGCGGCGCGGGCGTCGTAGGCCACGCCGTCGAGCCCGTAGCGGTCGGCCTCCGGGTTGGTGAAGCCGTGACGGGCCGCGCCGTAGATCACCAGTTGCCAGTCGGCGCCGAGGCGTTCGAGGCCGCGCTCGAAGGCGTGTACGCGAGCCGTCGGCACCATGGGGTCGGCGGCGCCGTGCAGCGCGAGCACCGCGGGTGAGAGATGGCCGAGTTCGGGCGGTGGCGGGGGCAGGGAGCCGTGGATGCTGACCACGCCGGCGAGTGGTGCGCCGGCATAGGCCAGCTGCATCGCGGTGGCGCCGCCGAAGCAGTAGCCGAGCGCGACGATACGCTCGGGGTCGACCTCCGGGCGCTCGCGCAGCACCGTCAGCCCGGCGAGGGCGCGCTGGCGCCAGGCCTCGGGATCTTCGCTGAGCTGGGTCATCCATGCCTTGGCGTCGGCGGCGTGCTCGGTGACTCGACCGGCGCCGTAGAGGTCGGCGGCGAAGACCACGTAGCCGAGTTCGGTGAGCCGTCGCGCCTGGGCGCGGACATGATCGTTGAGCCCCCACCACTCGTGCAGCACCAGCACTCCGGGGCGTGGGCCGGGGTGGGCGTCGTCGTGGCTGAGATAGCCGCCGAGGCGGATCTCGCCATCGGTGTAGAACAGGGTCTCGGTGCGGGGTGCGGCGCCGATCTCGAGTGTGGCGAGCAGGGCGACGGCGGCGAGCAGCGACGGGATGCGCATCCTCCTTCCCTCCGTACGGATCGGATCTCAGGGACGGGCGTGGACCTGGCCCGCATTGAGGGGGATATCCGGGCGCATGGTCGCGATGGCAATATGTCCTCCCGAAGCCGGATTGCAACCCCGATCCGGCCCGTCTATCCTGATGCTGCGTTGCAGCACGGCGGCCCGACCCCGCCGATTCAGACGTGGCCGATCAGCTCGTCGAGATGCGTACTGACACAACGGCCGAGCGCCGACAGCGTATACCCCCCCTCCAGGCAGGACACCACCCGTTCTCCGGCATGGCGCAGCGCGAGCTGGTGCAGCTCGCGGGTGAGCCAGCCGAAGTCGGCCTCGCGCAGGTTGAAGTGCGCCATGTCGTCCTCGATATGGCCGTCGAATCCCGCCGAGATCATGATCAGCTCGGGCGCGAACTCGTCGAGTCGGGGCAGCCAGGCCTGCTCGATCGCCGCCTTGAAGGCGGCCCCGTCGGTCAGTCGCGGCAGTGGCAGATTGAGAATGTTGGGCGCGTCGGTGTCGGCGCCGCTGTTGGGGTAGTAGGGGTGCTGGAAGCTCGAACAGAACAGTACGCGTTCGTCGCCGCGGAAGATCTCCTCGGTACCGTTGCCATGATGGACGTCGAAGTCGATGATGGCCACGCGCTCGAGCCCGTGGTGGGCGAGGGCGTGAGCGGCGCCGATGGCGACGTTGTTGAACAGACAGAAGCCGCCGCCGCTGCGCCGTCCGGCATGGTGCCCCGGCGGCCTCACCGAGCAGAAGGCGGCATGATGACGATCGCTCATCACCAGATCGACGCCGAGGATCACCGCGCCGGCGGAATGCATCGCCGCCTCCATGGTGTGACGGTTCATGCCGGTGTCGCCACCGTCGACCCAGGCCACCGAGTCGTCGCTCGGGGCAGTGTCGATGATGTGCTGGACATAGTCGGCCTCATGCACCATCTCGAGTTGCGCGCGGCTCGCGGCGGGGGCGTCGTAGTGGGTCAGCAGCATCTCGATGCCGCAGGCGATCATGCGATCGCCGATCGCGTTGAGCCGCTCGGGGCACTCGGGATGGTGCTCGCCCATGCGGTGTTCCAGGCAGGACGGGTGGCTGATGAAGGCGAGATTCATGTCGGGTCCTCGGTCGTCGAGCACGGCGTCCGCTGGAGGCGCCGCCGGCATGGTTTCGTTCTTCGCGACAGGGCGTCCACGCGGACGCATCCGGGCTGCGATCATTGGCACGGGGGGCGGCGCGCGCTGCGCGCGCTCGCCGACACGACCTCCCATCCTCGCCTCAGCGGGGATTCCCGGTCAATGCGGGGCTTCCCCCAGCGTTTCGGGCGGGCGCCGACCGGGCACCTGTCACTCCCCGGGGGCGGTGTGGGCGGTTTCCGTGCCGGGCGTGCCGGGATGGCCGATAATCAGCCCCTCTCGGAGGGTTTCAATGCAGCTTAACCCCTTTCCTGCCTCGGAGGGCAGTTCCCATGCGCTTGACCGACATTGACCAACTCTTCACCCCGAGTGCCGTGGCGGTGTTCGGTGCGAGCGACGAGGAGGGCTCGATCGGCGGAATGGTGTTCCGCAACCTGCTCGCGGGTGGCTTCAAGGGTCACTGTTATGCGATCAACCCCAAGTACGAGGAGGTCGCCGGTCAGCCCTGCTATCCGAGCCTGACGGCGCTCGACAAGCACATCGACCTGGCGGTGATCGCCATCCCCGCCGAGCGGGTGCCGGCGATCCTCGATCAGTGCGGCAGCTACGGGGCCAAGGCGGCGGTGGTGCACTCGGCCGGATTCGCCGAGCACGGCGAGCGTGGCGAGGTGCTCCAGGAGCGCATGGTCGAGGCGGCGCGGCGCAATCGTATCCGTGTGCTCGGGCCCAACTGTCTCGGGGTGATGCGTCCGCAGCACGGGCTCAACGCCAGTGTCGGCGAGGCACTGCCGCGCAGCGGCAACGTCGCCCTGGTGTCGCAGTCGGGGGCGATCTGTACCGCGATGATCGACTGGTCGGAACCGCGCAAGGTCGGTTTCTCGGCAGTGGTCTCGCTCGGCGCGGCGGCCGATGTCGACTTCGGCGACATCCTCGACTATCTCGCCCTCGACAACCAGACCCAGTGCATCCTGCTCTATGTCGAGGGGATTCGCAACGCGCGCCACTTCATCAGCGGGCTGCGCGCCGCGGCACGGCTCAAGCCGGTGGTGATCGTCAAGGCCGGGCGCCATCCGGCCGGCTCGCGCGCGATCAAGTCGCACACCGGTGGCTTCGTCGGCTCGGCGGAGGTGTTCCGCGCGGTCACCGACCGTGCCGGCGTGGTGCAGGTCGACGACCTCGATCAGCTGTTCGCCGCCGCCCAGGTGTTCGGCGCCCGCCGTCGGCTCGCCGGCGACCGCATCGCCATCATCACCAATGGCGGCGGCCCCGGTGTGCTCGCCGCCGATCGCACCGTTGAGCTGGGCCTGACCCTGGCGCAGTTGAGCGACTCCACCCGTCAGGTGCTCGAGCGGGTGTTGCCGGATTACTGGTCGCACGGCAACCCCATCGACATCATCGGCGATGCCAACCCGGAGCGTTATCGCGCCGCGCTCGACGCCTGTCTCGCCGACCCCGAGGTCGACGGCGTGCTCTGCATCCTCGCGCCGCTGGTGTTCGGCGACCCGGTGGCCACCGCCGAGGAGGTGATCGACGCGGCCAAGGGCAGTCGCAAGCCGGTGCTCGCCTGCTGGATGGGCGGGCAGTACGTGGCCGAGGCGCAGACCCTGCTCGCCGAGAACGGGGTGCCGCACTTCGACAACCCCGAGGTCGCCGCCTCGGCCTTCGCCTTCCTCGCCGTGCACCAGCGCAACCAGAAGCTGCTGATGCAGTCGCCGGCGCCGTTGGCCTTCGAGAACCCGCCCGACATCGAGGGGGCGCGACTGATCATTGAGGGGGTGATGGCCGAGGGGCGCAAGGTGCTCGGCACCGTCGAGGCCAAGGCGATCCTCTCGGCCTTCCGCATCCCCACCATGCAGGCGGTGATGGCGCGTACCCCCAACGAGGCGCTGATGGCCGCCGAGGCACTCGGCTTCCCGGTGGTGATGAAGGTCAACTCGCCCGATCTGGAGCACAAGTCCGCCGTCGATGGGGTCAAGCTCAACATCGCCGACGCCCAGTCGGTGCGCCGCACCTTCACCGAGATCGTCGAGCGTGCCCGACGGCTGCGCCCGGACGCCCGGCTCGAGGGGGTGACTGTCGAGCACATGGTCTCGAGCCGCGCCGCGCGCGAGCTGATGATCGAGGTCTTCCGCGACAAGATCTTCGGCCCGGTGATCTGCTTCGGCGCCGGCGGTACCAAGATCGAGGTGATCGAGGACCGCGCCCTGGGCCTGCCGCCGCTCAACGCCTTCATCATCCAGACGATGATCGACCACACCCGCATCGCGCGGCTGATGGGCAGCTTCCAGCACATGCCGCCGATGAACCGGGTGGCGCTGGCGAGGATCCTGCAGCGCGTCTCGGAGATGGTCTGCGAGCTGCCCGAGGTGATCGGTCTGCGCATCAACCCGCTGATCGGCAACGACAAGGAGGTGATCGCGGTCGACGCCTCGATCCATGTCGACTACCGCCCGCCGCAGCAGCGCATCTACGGGCACATGGCGATCTATCCCTATCCGAGCCACCTCATCGAGCGGGTACAGCTGCCCGACGGGCGCGATCTGGTGATCCGCCCGATCCGTCCGGAGGATGCCGAGATGGAGCAGGACTTCGTCCGCGGACTCTCCGAGCAGACCAAGTACTTCCGTTTCATGCAGGCGATCAAGGAGCTGACCCCGGAGATGCTGGTGCGCTTCACCCAGATCGACTACGACCGCGAGATCGCGCTGATCGGGGTGCTCGAGCACGAGGGCAAGGAGGTGCAGGTCGGGGTGGCGCGCTACATGACGCGCCCGGGCGGCGAGGCCTGCGAGTTCGCCATCGTGGTCTCCGACCAGTGGCGCAACATGGGCATCGGCGCGCGGCTGATGCGCTCGCTGATGCAGAACGCGCGCCGACGCGGCTTCCGGGTGATGGACGGCGAGGTGCTCTCGGCCAACAACCGCATGCTGGCGCTGGTCAAGTCGCTCGGCTTCCGCATCGTCAACGATCCCCAGGACATGTCGGTGAAGCTCGTCAGCAAGGTGCTCTGAGCCCTGCGGTGGCCTGCCAGAGTCCCGGATAAATCGCACTAATAACCTTTGGTAAGGTTATAATAGCGCGAGTAATTTTTGGAGGGATTCATGGCACAGGCTACCCGCCGTGGGCAATTGACACTGAGCGACTATGTCGAGCGCATCCTGCGCGAGGGGGCGATGTGGGCACTGATGTGCCTGGCGCTCTATCTGTTGCTCGCGTTGGCGACCTACTCACCCCAGGACCCCGGTTGGTCCTATGTCGGCGATGGTGAGCGGGTGAGCAACGCCGGTGGTCGCACCGGGGCCTGGTTCGCCGACGGCGCCCTCTATCTGTTCGGTTTCTTCGCCTACCTGATCCCGGTGCTGGTCGGCTGGAGCGCCTGGGTGGTGTTCCGTGGCCGTGGCGAGGCGGTGGTGCTGCGCCCCTGGGTGCTGTCGCTGCGCTGGATCGGTTTCTCGCTGACCCTGGTGGCCGGTTGCGGCATCGCCTCGATCCACTTCTCGACCCTCGGCGGGGTGCTGCAGAACGGCGCCGGCGGTGCGCTCGGCAGCAGCCTCAGCACGGCCATGCTCGGCGCCTTCAACGTTCCCGGGACCGACCTCTTGCTGGTCGGCACCCTGTTGATCGGACTCAGCCTGTTCTGGGGGATCTCCTGGGTGAAGCTGCTCGATGCCATCGGGGCCACGGCGCTGCAGGCGCTGCGCGCCGCGCGCGGTCTGCTCGAGGACTCGCGGGGGCGTCTGCAGCAGTTGCGCGAAGGTCCCGAGCTCAGTCCCGAGGGGCTGCCGCGCGCGCTCAACCTGATCGACCCCGATGAGTTCGCCGGCGACCCCGAGCCTGCGCCCGCCCCGCGCCCCGCGCCCCGCGCGAAGGCCCGGCGTCGCTCGCGCGCTCGCCCCAACGGGTTCCCGGAGGCGGTGCGCGCGACCATGACCGATCCACTGCCCGAACCCGAACCGGCGCCTCGTCCCGAACCAGCGTCGCCGCGCCGCCCGGTCGCGCCTGCTCCCGCTCCCGAGCCGAGTGCGGTGCCGCCCCGCGCTGCGCGACCCGCGCCGCCGCCAGCACCGGTCTCTGCGCCAGCGCCCGAATCCGAGCCGCCGGCCGAGGTGCCGATCGCGGTGCGCGACATCCCCGCCGAGGGCATGCGTCCGCCGCTCTCGCTGCTCGACGCGCCGGTCAAGAGCGGCCGCGGCTACAGTGCCGAGCAGCTCGAGGAGCTGTCGCGTCAGGTCGAGCTGCGCCTGGCCGATTTCGGCGTCGAGGCACGGGTCGAGGAGGTCTATCCCGGTCCCGTGGTCACCCTCTTCGAGATCGACCTCGCCCCCGGTACCAAGGTCAGCAAGATCACCGGCCTGGCCAAGGACCTGGCCCGCGCGCTGTCGACGATCAGCGTGCGCGTGGTCGAAGTGATCCCGGGCAAGTCGCTGATCGGCATCGAGATTCCCAACGAGCAGCGCGAGATCGTGTTCCTGCGCCAGACGCTCGGCTCGGACGCCTATCAGGAGGCGCGCTCGGCGCTTACCCTGGGGCTGGGCACCAACATCGCCGGCCAGCCGGTGGTCGCCGATCTGGCGCGCATGCCCCATGCGCTGATCGCCGGCACCACCGGCTCGGGCAAATCGGTGGCGATCAACGCGATGATCCTCAGCCTGCTCTACAAGGCCGACCCCAAGGACGTGCGGTTGATCATGGTCGACCCGAAGATGCTGGAACTGTCGGTCTACGAGGGCATCCCGCACCTGCTCACCCCGGTGGTCACCGACATGAAGGAGGCGGCCAACGCGCTGCGCTGGTGCGTCGGCGAGATGGAGCGACGCTACCGGCTGATGGCCAAGCTCGGGGTGCGCAACATTGCCGGCTACAACAAGCGCATCGCCGAGGCCGAGGCCGCCGGCACGCCGATCGCCGATCCGCTCCACGACCCCGCGCTCGGCGCCGCACCGGCGCTCGAGCACCTGCCCTATATCGTGGTCATCATCGACGAGCTGGCCGACATGATGATGGTGGTCGGCAAGAAGGTCGAGGAGCTGATCGCGCGCCTGGCGCAGAAGGCGCGCGCATCGGGCATCCATCTGCTGCTGGCCACCCAGCGCCCCTCGGTCGACGTGCTCACCGGGCTGATCAAGGCCAACATCCCCACCCGCATGGCCTTCCAGGTGTCCTCGCGGATCGACTCGCGCACCATCCTCGATCAGCAGGGCGCCGAACAGCTGCTCGGGCACGGCGACATGCTCTATCTGCCGCCCGGCGGCAACCTCCCCAATCGCGTGCACGGCGCCTTCGTCGACGATCACGAGGTGCACGCGGTGGTGGAACATCTCAAGCAGTTCGGTGGTCCGGACTATATCGACGACGTGTTGCGCGAGCCGACCGAGTCGCTGCCGGGGATCGACCCCGAGCCGCGCGGTGGCGACACCGAGGACACCGACCCGCTGTTCGACGAGGCGGTGCAGATCGTCGTCGAGACCCGTCGCGCCTCGATCTCCGGGGTGCAGCGCCGGCTCAAGATCGGCTACAACCGCGCCGCGCGCCTGATCGAGGAGATGGAGCGCATCGGCATCGTCAGCCCGGCCGAGACCAACGGCAACCGCGAGGTCCTGGTCCCGCCGCCACAGGAGGAGTGATCGCGTGATTCGAGCGACCCTGTCCGCCCGCGCCCTCGGCGCCGTCCTGCTCGCCTTGCTGTTGCCCGTCGCGGCGTTCGCCGGGGAAGGCGCGCAGCGTCTCGAGCGCTATCTCGCCGGTCTCGACAGCCTGCGCGCGGACTTCGTGCAGTACACCTTCAATGCCGCGCGCACCCAGATGACCGAATCGCACGGACGCTTCTATCTGCAGCGCCCGGGTCGCTTTCGCTGGGAATACGACGACCCGGTGGCGCAGGTGATCATCGCCGACGGCAAGCGCGTCTATGTCCACGACCTGGAGCTGGAGCAGGTCACCCACCAGAGCCAGGAGCGGGCGCTGCGCGGCACCCCGGCGCTGCTGCTCGCCAGCGGCGCGCCGATCACCGAGCACTTCGCCGTCACCGAGCTGCCGAGCACGGATGGGCGCGACTGGGTGGCGCTGCGTCCGCTCGACGCCGACGCCGAGGTCGAGCGTATCGAGCTCGGTTTCGGCAGCGATGGCCTCGAGAGCCTGATCATGGAGGACGGCTTCGGTCAGAACACCCGGCTCGACTTCAGCGCGGCGACCCGCAACCTCGCGCTCGAACCCGACCTGTTCGAGATCGATCGCAGCGCGGTCGACGACTTCCTCTCCTTCGACTGAGCCATGCCCGCGACCCGCGACAACCCCCAGACCCCACTGGCCGAGCGCCTGCGCCCGGCCTCTCTCGAGGATTTCCGCGGGCAGTCGCACCTGCTCGGTCCCGACAAGCCGCTACGGCGTGCGCTCGAGTCCGGGCGCGCGCACTCGATGATCCTCTGGGGACCGCCCGGCACCGGCAAGACCACCCTGGCGCGGCTGATCGCCGCGCGCGCCGAGGCCGAGCTGATCACCCTCTCTGCGGTGCTCGCCGGGGTCAAGGAGATCCGCGAGGCGGTGGCCCGCGCCCAGGCGCGGCTGGCCGCTGACGGGGCCGCCAGCCTGCTGTTCATCGACGAGGTGCACCGCTTCAACAAGGCCCAGCAGGACGCCTTCCTGCCGCACGTCGAGGACGGCACCCTGACCTTCATCGGCGCCACCACCGAGAACCCCTCGTTCGCGCTCAACAACGCGCTGCTCTCGCGCGCCCGGGTCTATGTGCTGCAATCACTCGACGCCGACGACCTGGTCGCAGTGCTCGAACGCGCACTGCATGACCCGCGCGGCGGGCTGGCTGCGCGTGGGCTCGCGCTCGCCCCCGAGGCGGCGCGGCTGATCGCCGAAGGCGCCGACGGCGATGCGCGCAGCGCGCTCAACCTGCTGGAGCTGGCGGCCGCGGCGGTCGACGAGGGGGCGGTGATCGGGCGCGACACGGTGGCGGCGGTGGCCAGCGCCTCGCTGCGCCGTTTCGATCGCGGCGGCGACGACTTCTACGACCAGATCTCGGCGCTGCACAAGTCGGTGCGCGGTTCGGCGCCGGATGCCGCGCTCTACTGGTTGGCGCGGATGCTCGATGGCGGCTGCGACCCGCTCTATCTGGCGCGCCGGTTGGTGCGTATCGCCAGCGAGGACATCGGCAACGCCGACCCGCGCGCGCTCGACCTGGCGCTCAACGCCTGGGAGGCGCAGGCACGGCTCGGCTCGCCCGAGGGCGAGCTGGCGCTGGCGCAGGCGACCGTCTATCTCGCCTGCGCGGCCAAGAGCAACGCCGTCTACACCGCCTGGAAGGCCGCCCAGGCCGATGCCCGCGCCTCGGGCTCGCTGGGGGTGCCGCTGCATCTGCGCAATGCGCCGACGCGGCTGATGAAGGAACTCGGTCACGGTCGGCGCTATCGCTATGCCCACGACGAGCCCGAGGGCTATGCCGCCGACGAGCGCTACTTCCCCGAGGAGCTGGGCGAGCGGCGCTATTACGCGCCGGTCGATCGTGGGTTGGAGATCCGCATTCGCGAGAAGCTCGAACGCCTCGCCGCGCTCGACCGCGCCGCGCGCGCGCGTCACGGCGGGCGCGGCTGAGCCGGGCGCTCAGTCGGCGAGGGTGCCGAGGCGCTGGCCGAGACGCACCGTCTGTCCCGGGGCGAGCCCGGTCTCCCAGTCGAGGCGCCCGCGCGGCAGCAGCACCACCACGGTCGAGCCGAGGTTGAAGCGGCCCATCTCGGCGCCGCGCGCGAGTTCGACCGGCGCGGCCTCGCGATAGTCCAGACGGTTGGGCGGGCCGAGCCGGTGCGGCGGCGTCACCACCCCGGACCACACCGTCTCGATGCCACCGACGAAGATCGCCCCCACCAGCACCTGCGCCAGCTCGCCGGCGGTGGTCTCGAAGCGGGTCACCAGACGCTCGTTGCGGGCGAACAGCCCCGGCACCCGGTTGGCGGTGGCGGCGTTGACGCTGAACAGTGCGCCCGGGACATGGGTCATCTCCAGCAGGCGCCCGGTCAGCGGCATGTGGATGCGGTGATAGTCGCGCGGCGAGAGATAGATGGTGACGAAGTGTCCGCCCTCGAACGGGTGCGGCGCGCCGGGGTCGAGCCCGAGCAGGGTGTCGACGGCGTAGTCCTGGCCCTTGGCCTGGATCAGCCGTCCGTCCTCGATGCGTCCGATCTGGCTGATCGCGCCATCGACCGGGCAGAGCAGGGCACGCGGGTCGGGGTCGAGCGGTCGCGCCTCGGCGCGCAGCGCGCGGGTGAAGAAGGCGTTGAAGTGGGGATAGGCGTCGAGGTCGGGCTCGGCGGCCTGCTGCATGTCGATGTCGTACTGGCGGGCGAAGCCGTGGATCAGCAGGCGCCTCAGCGGGCGCCAGCGCAACCGTGAGAGACGGTGCATCAGCTCCGAGAGCAGACGCTGTGGCAGCAGGTACTGCAGGGCGACGAACAGCCGTTCGCCCCAGTCGGATCGGGTCATGGGGTCTCCGCGAGCAACGCCGGCGCGGCGGCGTGAAGCGCCGCCAGGTCGGCGGCCAGGATGGCACCGGCGGCGGTGCCGGGGAGGATCGCCAGCAGCCGCGCACGCGGCGCGAACACCAGGATCGGGGCCGATCCGGCGTCCGTGTCGTCGCCCAGCGCGGCGAGCGGCGCGCGCGCCTCGGGTGGGCCCGAGACGATGTCGAGCGCCGGCGAGAGGCGGCTGAAGTCGCGCGCCCGGGCGCGGTCGGCGCCGCCGTCGACCAGCACCAGGCGCAGCGCTCCGGCGATCTCGGGGCGGTCGGCGAGCCGGTTGCGGGTCTCGATCAGGCGCTGCAGCGCGCGCTGACCGGAGGCGTCGGCGAGCGAGCCGAAGGCGAGCAGGGTCCAGTCGGCGCCGAGCCGGGCGCGGTCGAAGGGACGCCCGAGGGCGTCCTCCAGGGCAAACTCGGGGGCCGCCAGCGGTGGGCGCAGCAGCACCCCGCTGATCGTCGGCGGCTCGGCATGACGGCGCTGGTACTGGTTCCCCCACTGGTAGCCGAGCACCAGTATCGCCATGGCGAGCAGCATCAGGATCAGGCGTGCCGCCAGCGGGCGGCGATTGGCGAGCAGCACCGCGATTCCCTCCTCAGTCCGTCCCCAGCACCGCGCGCGCGGCGGCGAGCGCCGCGCCGGTGTCGGTCTGGTGGCCGAGCGCGCCGAGTTCGGTGCCGAGCGCGCCGAGACAGAGCAGGATGTTCTCGGGCCGGCTGCTGTAGCCCATCAGCCCGATGCGCCACACCTTGCCGGCGAGGCTGCCGAGCCCGGCGCCGAGTTCGAGGTTGTAGCGCGCGAGCAGCCGGGTGCGGACCTCGGCCTCGTCGATCCCGGCCGGTACCGCCACGGCGTTGAGCTGTGGCAGGCGCTCGGCCTCGGGCACGATCAGCTCCAGCCCCAGGGCCTCGAGCCCGGCGCGCAGCGCCTGGTGGTGATGGGCGTGCCGCGCCCAGGCCTGCTCGATGCCCTCCTCGGCGAGCATCACCAGCGACTCGTGCAGGGCGTAGAGAGCGTTGACCGGGGCGGTGTGGTGATAGCTGCGCTTCTGCTCGCCGCTCCAGTAGCCCATGATCAGGTTGAGGTCGAGGAACCAGCTGTTGACCTTGGTGGTGCGGGCGCGGACCTTGTCGAGCGCGCGCTCGCTGAAGGTCACCGGGGCTAGCCCCGGGGTGCAGCTGAGACACTTCTGCGAGCCCGAGTAGACCGCGTCGAGCCCCCAGGCGTCGACCTCCAGCGGGCTGCCGCCGAGCGAGGTGACCGCGTCGCAGATGGTCAGGCAGTCGTGACGGCGCGCGATCTCGGCCAGCGCCTGGGCGTCGGAGCAGGCGCCGGTGCTGGTCTCGGCATGGACGAAGGCGAGGATGCGCGCCTCGGGATGGGCGGCGAGGGTGCGCTCGACCTGTTCGGGGTCGACGGCGCGTCCCCAGGTGCCCTCGACCATCACCGCGGTGGCGCCGGCGCGCTCGACGTTCTCCTTCATCCGTGAGCCGAACACCCCGTTGATGCATACCACCACGGTATCGCCCGGCTCGACCAGGTTGACGAAGCAGATCTCCATCCCCGCCGATCCGGGGGCCGAGACCGGCATGGTCAGCGCGTTGTCGGTGCGGAAGGCGCCGCGCAGCAGGGTCTTGAGTTCGTCCATCATGGCGACGAAGGCCGGGTCGAGATGACCGATGGTGGGACGGGCGAGGGCGGCGAGCACGCGCGGGTGGACATCGGCCGGTCCCGGCCCCATCAAGGTGCGTGCGGGGGGATTGAAGGAGTGAATCATGGTCTGCGTTCCGGTGTCGTTCGTTTTGATGGCGAGCGCCGGGGCGCGGGCGATGGATCTGCCGCGACTGGTCGCTGTCGGGAGCTTTCGGAGTATACGGGGCGTCCCCAGGGCGCTCAAGACGGCCCGGCGCGCCCGCTCGCACCGTGCAGTGGCGGCAGCAATTCGGAGATGAACGATGAGCAACGAAATCGAACTGAGCGACGAGGAATGGCGCGCACGCCTGACCCCGGAGCAGTATCAGGTGTGCCGTGAGCAGGGTACCGAACGCGCCTTCACCGGCGCCTATCACGACTACAAGGGACCGGGGCTGTTCCGCTGCGTGTGCTGTGGCGAGCCGCTGTTCGACGCCGCGGCCAAGTTCGACTCCGGCACCGGCTGGCCGAGCTTCCACAGCCCGCACGCCCCGGGGACGGTGGCGCGCGCCGCCGACCACAGTCACGGCATGGAACGCACCGAGGTCCACTGCCGGCGCTGCGGTGCCCACCTCGGTCACGTCTTCCCCGACGGCCCGGCCCCCACCGGCGAGCGCTACTGCATCAACTCCGTGGCCCTCGACCTGGACACCGGGGAAGGGTAGCGGTCAGCCATCGGTCCCCAGCCGCCAGCCGCCAGCCGCCAGCCGGGGATTGAACCGCGAAGGCGCGAAGGGCGCAAAGGGAGGAAGAGCCTCCAGCGATTAGCCGCCAGTTGCCAGTGGCTGCCTGCCCTCAAGTGCTGGCACCGAGAGCGTGCGTGACGGCTGATGGCAAGCAGTGCTGTCGTCGAGGGCGCACTCCCACTGGCTGCTGGAGACTGGTCGCTTACAACTTGAGCCCCTTTGCGCCCTTCGCGCCTTCGCGGTTCAATCCCCTGGTAGCTGGTAGCTGGTAGCTGGTAGCTGGTAGCTGGTAGCTGGTAGCTGGTAGCTGGTAGCTGGTAGCTGGTAGCTGGTGTCCCGCGCGCCTTTGCGGTTCAATCCCCCGAGCGCTGCGCGGGCCTCGGTCGCGCCGGCGCCGATCGTGTCCCTGCTATCGAGTCGAACCCTTGGATATCGCCCTGCTCAAGACCTTCATCGAGGTCGCCCGCCATCGTCACTTCGGTCGCGCCGCCAGTGCGCTCTGTGTCAGTCAATCGGCGGTGAGCGCGCGGGTGAAGTTGCTCGAGTCGGTGCTCGGGGTGGTGTTGTTCGAACGCCGACGCGGCGATATCCGCCTCACCGAGCCGGGGCAGCGACTGCTGCAGCACGCCGAGCGCATCGTGCGCAGCTGGGCGCGCGCGCGCGCCGAACTCGTCGGCGAGCAGCGTCACGCCCTCGCGCTCGGCTGCATCCCGGATCTGTGGTCGCTCGGGGTGCGCGAGCGGATTGCCGTGCTGCGCCGGACGTTACCCTGGGTGGAACTGCGCCTGGAGCTGCTGTCGGCGGCAACGTTGTTGCAGCGTCTGGCCGATGGCACCCTGGATCTCGCGCTGCTCGGCGAGCCGGTCGAGTCGCGCTGCTGTCCGAGCGAGCCGCTGGCGCGCATCGAGCTGGTGCTGGCCAGCAGCGACCCCGATATCGGACTCGAGCGCGCGCTCGGCGAGAGCTATATCCTGGTCGACTGGGGGACGCGCTTCCTCACCATGCACGCCGAGCGTCTGGCCGTCGACATGGCCTGCCGGATGCGAGTCGATCAGGGGCGAGCGGCGCTCGATCTGCTGCGCGAGATCGGGGGTTCGGCTTATCTGCCGCAGCCGTGGGTCGAGTCGGCCGCGCGCGAGGGTTGGCTGACGGCGGTGGCCGCCGCCCCCAGCTTTTCGTTGCATCCGCATCTGGCGGTCCGCGATGGTGTGATCGATCGCGACCCGGTCGAGACCGCGGTGGCGTTGTTGCGCGAAACCGGAGAGACGCCTCCCGCCGAGGCGTTGCCGGAGTGGCCGGCGAGCGTCCGGGACGCATCGTCGGGATCCTGAACCCTACCCCCGCCCGGGGCCATGGACCTGAAATGATGCATCGTCCTTCCGAATCCGCGCCGCTGTTGCTGGGCTGGCGCGAGTGGCTGGGGTTGCCCGAACTCGGGTTGCCGCTGATCAAGGCAAAGATCGATACCGGCGCGCGCACCTCGGCGCTGCACGCCTTCTATGTCGATCCCTTCAGCCGGGGCGGTAACCGCTATGTGCGCTTCGGTGTCCATCCGCTGAAGCAGTGCGCCGATCTGCTGATCCATGCCGAGGCCGAGGTGATCGACCGGCGGCGGGTGAGCGACTCGGGTGGACATCGCGAGGAGCGTTATGTCATCCAGACCCCGCTGCGGATTGCGGGACGGGAGTGGCCGATCGAACTCACCCTGACCAACCGTGAGTCGATGCTGTTTCGCATGTTGCTCGGGCGTACCGCGATGGTCGCGGGCGCGGCCCGCGTCGATCCGGCCGGCTCCTTCCTGACCGGACGGATCGAGGATGCCGAGGCGCGCTATCGTGGCGGCTGAGTCGCGCCGCCGCTTGGCGGTGGGCGACTGGGCGGGCAGTGACGGGAGTGATAACTTGCCTGTCATGGGCGCTCGTCGCTCCTGAGGTTCCGACGCCAGCCCCTGTCCATCGGCATCCAGGAGATGCGAGACCTTGGCGAGCAACGCACTGCGCAACTTCTTCGTGCTTTATCTCGGTGCCTTGGTGCTGATCGGTGCCGGGGTCGCCTTCTTCGTCGATGCCCAAGTTCGTCATGCCCACGCGGTGAAGGCCGTTGCCGATCGCGCGATGGTCACGCGCGCCGCGCAGATGGTCCGTCAGCATCTGCACGATGCGATCAACGACGTCGAGTACCTGATCCGCCTGCCGGCGTTGCGTGATGCGGTGACGGGGCGGCGCGCCGATGCCATGCCCCGGCTGGCGCGACAGTTCTCCCTTTACATGATCGCTCATCCCAAATTCGATCAGCTGCGCTGGATCGGCAACGATGGTCGCGAGCGGATGCGGGTCGACTGGATCGACGGGCAGCCTCGGGCGATCGCCGCAGCGCGGCTGCAGGACAAGTCGGGGCGTCCCTATTTCCAGGTCGCCAGCGCGCTCCCCTCGGGGGGGATCCATGTCTCGCGGCTGGATCTCAATATCGAGCACGGCATCATCGAGCGACCGCTCAAGCCGGTCTATCGGGTGGCGATGCCGGTGTTCAGCGACACCGGCGAGCGGCGCGGCATCCTGATCGCCAACTATCTCGGCGCGCCGCTGCTCGCCGCCGTGGTGGCCGCAGTCGGTGAGGACGGCGCGCGGTTGATGCTGATCGATCAGGACGGCGCCTGGCTGCGCAGCCCGGATCCGGTCGATGAGTGGGGCTTTGCGCTCGGGACGCAGATCAGCCTGGGGGCGCGCTATCCCGATGTCTGGGCTGCGGTCGAGACATCGCCGCGTGGCCAGCGTCGGGACAAGAGCGGTCTGTGGACCTGGGAGACACTGGTGCCGTTGCGGGAGGTGACGCGCAACCTGCGGACGGGGGCCGTGGTGGTGGGGCCACGGGATCACCGCTGGACGGTTCTGGTGCGCCTCGAGCCCCAGCGCCTGGCGGCGATGTATGGTCGCATCATCACCTCGGTGGCGGGCGTCAGCGTGGCGATGGCGCTGGTGGCGGCGCTGTTGTGTGTGCTGATCACTCGTTCGCAGTTTCGTATCGAACGCCTCAACCAGGCGCTCGAGCAACGTGCCGAGGCGGCCGAGACGGCGACACGGGCCAAGGCCGATTTCCTCGCCAACATGAGTCATGAAATCCGCACCCCGATGAATGCCATCCTCGGGTTCAGCTATCTGCTCGGCAAGATGACCCTGCCCGATCGCGCCGGCGTGCTGGTCGGGCGTATCCAGACGGCGGGGCGCGCCCTGCAGGGGATCATCGACGACATCCTCAACTTCTCGCGCATCGAGGCCGGTGCGGTGGAGATCGTCGACCATCCCTTCGATCTGGCCGAGCTGCTCGGCCAGATCCGCGATCTGATGGCGCTCGAGGCCGCGGAGAAGCGTCTGACCCTGCGGCTGCTGCCGGTCCCGGAGGGGTGCGAGCGACTGCGTGGAGACCCGCTGCGGATCGAGCAGGTGCTGGTCAACCTGATCGGCAACGCGATCAAGTTCACTGAGCACGGCGAGGTGACGGTAGCCGTGGAACGGCTGCGCGAGGTCGAGGCGAGACAGGTGTGGTTGCGCTTCTCGGTGACCGATACCGGCATCGGTATCGCGCCGGCCCAGCAGCGCGATATCTTCTCGCCCTTTACCCAGGCCGATGTCTCCTCCACCCGACGCTTCGGTGGTACCGGGCTGGGGTTGGCGATCTGTCAGCGGCTGGTCGAGGAGATGGGGGGGCGCATCGGGGTCGAGAGTACGCCGGGGCGGGGGAGTCGCTTCTGGTTCACCCTGGGACTTGCGGTGCCCGCCGCTCAGGAGGTCGTTGACGACCTCTCCGGGGCAGATGAAGGGAGACGCGAGACGCAGAGCCTCGTCGGGCTGCGGGTGATGGTGGTCGATGACAGCGAGATCAATCGCGATCTGGCCCAGACCATTCTCGCCGACGTCGGAGCCGAGGTGGTGCAGGCCGGCAACGGACGCGAGGCGGTCGACTGGCTCGACGCCCATCCCGACGGTGTCGACCTGGTGTTGATGGACATCCAGATGCCGGTCCTCGACGGCTATGAGGCGACGCGACAGATCCGCGCCAACCCGGCGCTCGAGCGGATCCCGGTGGTGGCGGTCAGCGCCGGGGTGCTCGAGAGCGAGCGTCAGGCGGCGCTCGATGCCGGCATGTGCGCCTTCGTCGGCAAGCCGTTCGATGTCGACGAGGTGGTGGCGCTGATCGCGCAGCTGACCAGGCGCCAGACCGCCGCGCGGGCGGGATGCCGCCAACCCGAGCGCGCGCCATGTTACCCCGGTCTGGATGTCGAGCGTGGGCTGACGCTGTGGCGTGATGGCAAGCGCTATCGGCGCTATCTGCGCCAGTTCGTGCGCGATCACGGTGAGGATGCCAGCTTGCTCGGTGCCGCCGATATCCAGACGGGCGAGCGCCTGACCCACAAGCTCAAGGGGACCGCCGGCAATCTCGGGCTGAGCGATGTGGCCGACGCGGCCATGGCACTCAACCAGCTCCAGCGCCAGGGGCGGGATGACACCGAGGAGGCGCGCGCGCGTCTGCAGCGGGCGCTCGATCAGGCCTTTGCCAGCATCAAGCGCTTTGCCCCGGAGGATGCCGAGAGGCCATCCCCGACCACGAGCGCCGCGGGCGTCGACCGCGAGCGACTGCGGGCGCTGCTCGGCGAGCTGCTCGCGGCCCTCGACAGCGACAGCCCGGCGGCGATCAAGCCGCTGCTCACCGATCTCGAAGAGCTGCTCGGGGCCTCGTCGGTGGAGACGCTGCGCGAGGCGGTCGAGCACTTCGACTTCCGTGGCGGCGAGACGGCGGTGCGCCGACTCGCCGAGACGCTTGAGGTGACGCTCTGAGCCGGCGGGCTCAGGCGGTGGCCTTGTCGTCGTTCTCGGGGGCGTCGCCGTCATCCCTGGCAAGCGCGGCCAGGGTGAGCGCGCCGAGCACCTCCTCGCGGCTCTGTTCGAGACGTGTCTCGAGGGTGTCGAGCGCCGCCTCGGGTGGTCGCGCCCGATAGCCGTCCTCCTCTTCCTCGAAGCCGCGGATGCGCGCCAGCAGCCAGGCGATGGTGATGCGCTCAGGGTCCTGCGCGGGGACGTAGCCGGGCGGCTCGGTGGCGGTGGCGAGCACCACCTCGCGTGATTCGAGCAGCCGCAGCGGTTGCTCGAGCGCGCCCTCCGCCACCCCCAGCGCTGCGGCCAACTGGATCTGGCTCGGTGCGCTCTGGCCACAGTGATGGGCGCGAGCGATCCGCGTGGCCAGCTGCAGGGTTAGGCGCTCGCGCAGCCGGTTGCTCAGCCGTGGCTCGCGGGTGCGGCCATCGAGATAGTGCGGGTGCTGGTGGTAGAAGGCGATGCTCGCGCCGACCAGCAGGATCAGCCAGGCGACATAGATCCAGATCATCAGCAGGATGAGGATCGCCAAGCTGGAGTAGATCGCGGTGTAGCGGGTGGAGCCGCCGATGAAGGTCGAGAACAGCGCCCCGGCCCCCTCCCACAGCAGCCCCGCGGCCAGCGCCCCGACCAGCGCCGAGACGATGCGCACCCGGGCGTTGGGCACGAACATGTAGAAAAAGGCGAAAGTCAGCGAGATCAGCAAGTAGGGCGCGAGTATGCGCGCCAGTTCGAGCAGCACCCCGAACGGGGCGACCTCCATCAGCGAGCGCACATAGACGTTGTCGCCGAGCGAGGCCGAGAGTCCGAGCGCGGAGAAGAACAGCACCGGCCCGACCAGCAGCACGCTCATGTACTGGGTGAAGCGCTGGGCGAAGGGTCGCGGTCGCTCGACCCGCCAGGCATAGTTGAACGCCTGCTCGATCTTCTGGATCAGTGAGATCACGGTATAGAGCAGCAGCGCCAGACCGACCGATCCCAACACCCCGACCTGCATCCGATCGACGAACTCGATCAGCCGGGTATTGATCTCCTGGCCCGACTCGCCGAGCGGCGCCAGGGCGTTCTGCAGCAGGGGTTCGAGCTGGTTGTGGACGCCGAAGCCCTTGAGCACCGAGAAGCTCACCGCCAGCAGCGGCACCAGCGAGAGCAGGGTGGTGTAGACCAGCCCCATGGCGTGGAGCCTGAGGTTGCCCTCGGTGAGATCGCGCGCGAGGGCGTGGACCAGCCGCGCCAGGCCGATCAGCGGTCGCTGCCAGCGTGGATGCGTACCGCGCTCGCTCCACAGTATCTGCTCCAGTCGTGTGACGAAGACGGTCTTGGCCTGCATGATGGCTGCCCCGATGATCGTTGTCTCGGCCCGGTTCGTTGTCGGGCGCGAGATGCTATCCTTGTCGCCCACGGCGGGATCCGGCACGTCGCCGACGTGTCTCCCGGGCCCCGATCCTACCCGTCCGGGCGACCGATGCAAGGCGGCAGCGACGGTCCGTCAGCGCCGCCGTCCCCTGGTTTCCTGATGCGGAGTCCCCGAGCCATGACTGTCCTGTTCCGTGCGCCTGTGCTGCTGTTGCTGTCGTTGATCCTGGTCGGACCGCTCCGGGCTGATGTCCTGGACGCCCTGCCCGAGCCGCTGCCGGCGCCGGAATTCGGCCTCGACACCCCCGCTGGCGAGACGCTGCGACTGGCCGACTATCGTGGCCGGGTGGTGATCCTCAACTTCTGGGCGACCTGGTGCCCGCCCTGTCGTGCCGAGATGCCCTCGATGCAACGCGCCTACGAGGCATTGGCCGGCGACGGGGTGGAGATCCTCGCCATCAACGTCGACGAGGACGCCGCCACCGTTGCCGATTTCGGCGCGCGTCTCGGGCTCGGTTTCCCGCTGCTGGTCGATCCCGGCTCGACGGTGACCCTCGACTACGGGGTGCGCGGGCTGCCCACCTCCTATGTCATCGATCCCGAGGGGCGGGTGGCGCTCGAACTGCTCGGCGACCTCGCCTGGGACGCCCCCGAGGTGCTCGAACAGGTCCGTGCGCTGACCTCGCCCTGATCCCGTCCCGATCTCCGATCGAACGGTTCGCGCCGGTCTCGGCGCGGCTGGCCCCCGGTCCGCCCGGGCGCCTATCCCGGCGCGGATCGCGATGGGTTTTATCGAACTCCCCGGGCCGCCGGGCCGCTTAGACTAGGGTCGCCGTGAGCGCCCCGACCGCCCCAGACACACAACCGCGAAGGACCCCCGTGGAACCCAGCTTCGTTCATCTCCACGTCCACTCCGAGTACTCCCTGGTCGATGGCCTGGTGCGGATCAAGCCGCTGATCAAGGCCACCGCCGCCGCCGGGATGCCCGCCGTGGCGATCACCGATCAGTGCAACCTGTTCGCGCTGGTGCGCTTCTACAAGAGCGCACTCGGCGCCGGCATCAAGCCGATCGCCGGCGCCGATCTGCTGATCCGCGACCCCGACGACGCCAACCGACCCTTTCGGCTGGTACTGCTGGTGGAGAACGCCACCGGCTATCGCAACCTCACCCGGTTGATCTCGCGCGGCTATGTCGACGGTCAGCACCAGGGCGTGGCCATGGTCGAGCGCGACTGGGTCGAGGCCGCCGCCGAGGGCCTGATCGCACTCTCCGGCGGTCCCGAGGGCGATGTCGGTCGGGCGCTGCTCGACGGCGACGCGGCGCTTGCCGAGCGGCGTCTGGCGCGCTGGCAGGCGGTATTCGGCGATCGTTACTATCTCGAGCTGATCCGCACCGGTCGACCGCGCGAGGCGCGGCTGGTCGAGTCGAGCGTGGCGCTGGCGCTGCGCTGCGACGCCCCGGTGGTGGCCACCAACGACGTGCGCTTCCTCGCCGCGGCGGATTTCGACGCCCACGAGGTGCGGGTGTGCATCCACGACGGACGCACCCTCGATGACCCGCGGCGCACCCCTCGCTACAGCCCCGAGCAGTATCTGCGCTCCCCGGAGGAGATGGCCGAGCTGTTCTCCGACCTGCCCGAGGCACTGGAGAACTCCGTCGAGATCGCCAAGCGCTGCAACCTAGAACTGACCCTCGGCACCCACTCGCTGCCCGACTTCCCGGTGCCCGAGGGGATGACCATCGAAACCTTCTTCTCCGAGCAGTCGCGCCAGGGACTGGAGTGGCGACTCGGGCGTACCTTCGACACCAGCGCGCCTGAGTTCGCCGAGCAGCGCAAGGTCTACGACGAGCGTCTCGCCGTCGAACTCGACGTGATCCTCGGCATGGGCTTCCCCGGCTACTTCCTGATCGTCGCCGACTTCATCCAGTGGGCCAAGGAGCACGGCATCCCGGTGGGACCGGGGCGCGGCTCGGGCGCCGGCTCGCTGGTGGCCTATGCGCTCAAGATCACCGATCTCGACCCGATCGAGCACGATTTGCTGTTCGAGCGCTTTCTCAACCCCGAGCGCGTCTCCATGCCCGACTTCGACGTCGACTTCTGCATGGAGGGGCGCGATGCCGTCATCGACTACGTGGCGCGCAAGTACGGGCGCAACGCGGTGTCGCAGATCATCACCTTCGGCACCATGGCCGCCAAGGCGGTGGTGCGCGATGTCGGGCGGGTGATGGGCCACCCCTACGGTTTCGTCGACCGGGTGGCGAAGATGGTGCCCTTCGAGCTGGGCATGACCCTGGAGAAGGCGCTGCTCGAGAGCGAGGATCTGGCCGACAGCTACGAGCGCGATGAGGAGATCCGGGCGCTGATCGACATGGCGCGCAAGCTCGAGGGGCTGACCCGCAACGCCGGCAAGCACGCCGGCGGCGTGGTCATCGCCCCGACCGTGCTCACCGATTTCGCGCCGCTCTACTGCGAGGCCGGTGGCGACAACCTGGTCACCCAGTACGACAAGGACGACGTCGAACAGGTCGGTCTGGTCAAGTTCGACTTCCTCGGCCTGCGTACCCTCACCATCATCGACTGGGCGCTCAAGACCATCAACGAGACGCGCGCGCGCCACGGCGAGGGACCGCTCGACATCAACCTCATCGACCCGCACGACGAGACCGCCTTCGGCCTGCTCAAGCGCTGCGAGACCACCGCCGTCTTCCAGCTCGAATCGCGCGGCATGAAGGAGCTGATCAAGAAGCTCCAGCCCGACAGCTTCGAGGACATGACCGCGCTGGTCGCACTGTTCCGTCCCGGTCCGCTGCAATCGGGCATGGTCGACGACTTCATCGATCGCAAGCACGGCCGCGCCGAGGTCGCCTATCCGCACCCCGCGCTTGAACCCATCCTCCAGCCCACCTATGGCGTCATCCTCTATCAGGAGCAGGTGATGCAGATCGCCCAGGTGCTGGCCGGCTACTCGCTCGGCGGCGCCGACCTGCTGCGTCGCGCCATGGGCAAGAAGAAGCAGTCGGAGATGGACAAGCAGCGCGCCATCTTCGAGCAGGGCTCGGTCGAGCGTGGCGTGGAGCTGGCCACCGCGACCTACATCTTCGACCTGATGGACAAGTTCGCCGGTTACGGCTTCAACAAGTCGCACTCGGCCGCCTATGCCCTGGTCAGCTATCACACCCTGTGGCTCAAGGCCCATTATCCGGCCGCCTTCATGGCCGCGGTACTCAGCGCCGACATGGACAACACCGACAAGGTGGTGACCCTGATCGACGAGTGCCGAGCGATGAAGCTCGCCGTCGAGCCACCGACCATCAACCGCTCGGCCTACCGCTTCACCATCTCCGGCGATCGCACCGTGATCTACGGCATGGGCGCGATCAAGGGCGTCGGCGAGGGCGCAATCGAGTCGATGATCGCCGCACGCGAGTCCGGCGGTCCCTTCCGCGACCTCTGGGACTTCTGCCAGCGCATCGACCTGCACCGCGCCAATCGCCGGGTGCTCGAATCCTTGATCCGCGCCGGCGCGCTCGACGAACTCGGTGCCAACCGCGCCACGCTGATGGCGGAGTTGCCGCTGGCGCTCAAGTTCGCCGAGCAGCAGCACGCCACCGAGGCCGCCGGGCAGGGCGACCTGTTCGGCGCGCTGGAGGATGCCGCGGCCCCCGAGCCCGATCCCCAGTTGGCACGTGAGCCGCATCCCGACTGGGACGACGAGCAGCGTCTGCTCGGCGAGAAGGAGACCCTCGGGCTCTATCTCACCGGTCACCCGATCGATCGCTTCGAGGAGGAACTCGGCGCCATGGTCGGGCTGCGCATCGGCCGCTTGCTCGAGACCGATCGCGACCAGGGGCGGCGCGGTCGCGATCGCGAGAAGCGCACCGTGGTCGGGCTGGTGGTCGGGGTGCGTCACGGCAAGACCCAGCGCGGACGGATGGGCTCGGTGGTGCTCGACGACCGCACCGGGCGGATCGAGGCGACGGTGTTCTCCGATCTCTACGAGGAGTCTCGCCACCTGCTGCAGTCCGACCAGATCCTCGCCATCACCGGCACCCTGAGCTTCGACGAGTACCGTGACAGCTGGAGCCTGCGTGCCGACGACGTGCGCACCTTCGAGCAGGCGCGCGCCTCGCGTGCCGATCACCTGATGCTCGAACTCGACCTCTCCGACCCGGCGGCGCATGCCGCCGGGTCGGAGCGGGTCGAGGCGCTCGCCGCGCTGCTCGGCGAGTTTCGTGACGGCGATCTGCCGGTGCGGCTGCGCTATCGCCGTCCCGGCGCCCGTGGCGAGCTGGTGCTCGGCGAGACCTGGCGGGTGCAGCCGACCGATCTGCTGCTCAAGCGGCTGCGCCAGCTGCTCGGCGCCGGTGCGGTGCGGGTCTCCTACGAGCGCCCGGCACGGTCTGCGCCACAGCGCGAGCCGTCGCTGCCGCTGCGCGCCGTCTCCTGATCAGCCGCCGGCCCGGCGCCGGCGCACCAGGGTCTTCTCCAGCTCGACCAGGAACAGCACCGTGGAGCCGACCAGCGCGATCACCAGCCAGTCACCGGCGGCGATCGGCGCGGTGCCGAAGAGCTGCTGCAGCGGCCCGAGGTAGGTGAAGGCGAGCTGGAAGAGCAGCAGCACCGCCACCGCGAGCAGGGCATAGCGGTTGCCGAGCAGGCCGCGTGCGCTGAGCACCGGGGCGTCGATATAGCGGGCGTTGAACAGGTAGAAGATCTCGAACATCACCAGGGTGTTGACCGCCACGGTGCGCGCCTCCTCGATGCTCGCCTCCCGCGCCAGCGACCACAGAAAGAGCCCGAAGGTGCCGATCATCAGGATCAGCGAGACATAGCCGATGCGCCACAGATGGCGACGGTCGAGCACCGGCGCGCGGGCGTCGCGCGGGGCGCGGGCCATCACCCCCGGTTCGGGCGGCTCGAAGGCCAGGGCCAGGGCCAGGGTGACGGCAGTGATCATGTTTACCCAGAGGATCTGCACCGGGGTCAGCGGGAACTGGTGGAAGCCCATCACCAGGGCGCCGAGCACCACCAGCGCCTCGCCGCCGTTGGTGGGGAGGATGAAGACGATCGCCTTCTTGAGGTTGTCGTAGACGGTGCGCCCCTCCTCGACGGCGTTGGCGATGGAGGCGAAGTTGTCGTCGGCGAGCACCATCTCGGCGGCCTCCTTGGCCGCCTCGGTGCCGTTGATCCCCATCGCCACGCCGACGTCGGCGCGCTTGAGCGCCGGGGCGTCGTTGACCCCGTCGCCGGTCATCGCCACCACCCGACCCTCGGCCTGCAGCGCCTCGACCAGCCGCAGCTTGTGCTCGGGGGTGACGCGGGCATAGACGTCGACCTCACCGACCCGGGCGCGCAGCGCCGGCTCGTCGAGTCCATCGAGTTCGGCACCGGTGAGCACCGCATCGGGGTTGGCGAGCCCCACCTGACGGGCGATGGCGCTGGCGGTGGCGGCGTGGTCGCCGGTGATCATCTTCACCCGGATGCCGGCCTCGGCGCAGGCGCGCACCGCGCTGATCGCCTCGCTGCGCGGTGGGTCCTGGAGTCCGACCAGACCGAGCAGTACCAGCCCCTGGTCGAGGTCGGAGAACGCCAGCGTAGTGGTGCCACTCGGCATCGGTTTGAGCGCCACCGCGAGCACCCGCTGGCCGGCGTCGGCCAGTCGCTCCATACGCGCGAGCCAGTCGGCGCGATCGAGCGCCTGCGGCCCGTCGACGCCCTGGACCTGTTCACAGCGCTCGAGCAGCGCCTCGGGCGCGCCCTTGACGAAGACGACGCACTCGCCCTGGTGATCGTGATGCAGCGTGGCCATGAACTTGTGCGCCGAGTCGAAGGGGATCAGGTCGGTGCGCGGCAGCTCGCGGTTCAACGTCTCGGGATCGAGTCCGGCCTTGATGGCGGCGACCAGCAGCGCGCCCTCCATCGGGTCGCCGCTGACCCGCCAGCCCTCGGGCTGTTGCTCCAGTGCGCTGTCGTTGCAACAGACGAGCGCTCGCAGCATGCGCCCGAGCAGCGCGTCGTCACTCGGTTGCAGCGGCTGCCCGGCGACGCTGAAGCCGCCGTGGGGGTCATAGCCGCTGCCCTCGACCTCGACCGTCTGGGTGGCATCGACCAGGGTGCGCACGGTCATCTCGTTGCGGGTGAGGGTGCCGGTCTTGTCCGAGCAGATCACCGCCACCGTGCCCAGGGTCTCGACCGCCGGCAGGCGGCGGATGATGGCGTTGCGCCCGGCCATGCGCTGCACCCCGATCGCCAGGGTGATGGTCATGATCGCCGGCAGTCCCTCGGGGATGGCTGCGACCGCGAGCCCCACCGCGGCGAGGAACATCTCGGCGGCGGTGTAGTCGCGCACCAGCACGCCGAAGGCGAAGGCCAGCCCCGCCACCAGCAGGATCACCGCGGTCAGCCAGCGCCCGAACTGGGCCATCTGGCGCAGCAGCGGGGTGGTCATCTGCTCGACTCCGGCGACCAGGGCGCTGATCCGGCCGATCTCGGTGGCGCCGCCGGTGGCCACCACCACCCCGGTGCCCTGGCCGGCGGTGACCAGGGTGCCTGAGTAGGCCATGCAGCGCCGATCGGCGAGCACGGCGTCGCTGGCCAGCGGCTCAATGTCCTTCTCGACCGGCACCGACTCGCCGGTGAGCGCCGCCTCCTCGATCTGCAGTCCCTTGACCTTGAGCAGACGCAGGTCGGCGGGGATCTTGTCGCCCGACTGCAGCTGCACCAGATCGCCCGGCACCAGATCGCTCGCCTCGACCGTGACCAGTCGGCCGTCGCGCCACACCAGGGCGTGTTGCGAGAGCATGTCGCGGATGGCGCGCAGCGCGTCCTCGGCCTTGCCCTCCTGGACGAAGCCGATGATCGCGTTGACCAGCACCACGCCGAGGATCACCCCGGCGTCGAGCCAGTGCTGGAGCAGTGCGGTGACCACCCCGGCGACCAGCAGCACATAGATCAGCACGTCGTGGAACTGGGCGAGGAAGCGCGCCCAGGGGCCGCGTTGCTTGCCCTCGGGCAGCCGGTTGGGACCGTGCTCGGCGAGGCGGCGCGCGGCGCTCGCGCCGCTCAGCCCCGCGGCCGGGGCGTCGAGTCGGGTGAGGATCTCGTCGGCATCGAAGGCGTGCCAGTCCGGCGCGGCTGGCGCGTCGGTGGTGGTGGGTGTGCGCTCGCGGTGGCGTCGTGCCAGCCACAGCACGGTGCCGACCCCGACGGCCAGCGCCGCGAGGATCCAGAGCAGGGTGAGGGGCATGTCGGACATACGGGCGGTCTCCTGTTCGCCTGGGCGGGCCCGCGCGGTGATCGCCGGGCTCCGGTGAAACGGTCTCGCCGTGGTCGTCGCGCGGGGCCAGGTCGCAACCAGGCCGGGGTTCGAGGTGTTGAACCCCATTGATCTGCGCGGACGGAGTCGGCGGTCCTGACCTCATTAGGGTATGACTCGCTCGACCAAGTTCAGTCTAGTCGGTGGGGGCCGGGTTTCAGCTTTCGGCCGCCAGCCGCCAGCCGGAAAGACTGAACCGCAAAGACACCAAGGGCGCGAAGGGATTCAAGCTGCCAGCGATCAGCGATCAGCCTCCAGTGGGTGTGCGCGCTCGGCGCCAGCGCCGCTTGCCATCCGGCGTGGCCCACGCTCCAGGCGTCAGTCTTTGAGGGCAGCGCAACTGGCGACTGGAGGCTGACCGCTGGAGGCTCTGTTCCCCTTTGCGCGCTTTGTGTCTTTGCGGTTCAATCCCTGGCCGCTGGCCGCTGGCCGCTGGCCGCTGGCCGCTGGCCGCTGGCCGCTGGCCGCTGATAGAGTGTCCCCACCGAAGAAACTGCTCTGTGGAGGGATCGCCGATGTCGGCTGCGCTGATGATCCGGCGGGGGTTGGTGGTGCTGGCGCTCGCCGGCGCCGTGGTGCTCGGGTTCCGGCTGGTGGAGGATCTCGGGCAGCTGCAGCGGCTCGAGGGTGATCGTGCCGAGCTGCGTCACGCCCGCTATGGCATGCTCGACACCGAGCAGTGGACCCGGCGGTTGAGCGCCGTGCTCGCCGAGCGCATCGCCGACTTCGAACTCGACGAGCGCACCCGGCCACGCGTCCTCGCCACCCTGACCGAGGCGATCAAGGCGCTGATCGGCGAGATCGAGCGCCAGTTGTCGCTCAACGCGCCGCCCCGTGGCGGTGACTGGCTGACCCAGCTCCAGGGCACGCTGCACCAGCAGTTGCAGTCGCGGTTGATCGACTTCGACGCCCTGCGCGCCCAGGCGCCACGCTATGCCGAGCGGCTGCTCGCGGCGCTCGAGGGGCCGGGCACCGAGGCGGCGATCCGCGCCGAGCTGCTGGGGCTGCTCACCGCCGCCACACCCACCGAGGTCGAGCACTCGCCGGTGCTGAAGGCCCTGCTCGAGCGCCATGGCTGTGCCGAGGTCGGGGCCTGCGCCGCCGCGCTCGAGCGCGAGACGGTGGCCTTGCGTCCGGCGATCGACCAGCAACTCGGCGTGCTGCTCGGTCTCGCCGCGCTGATCTTCGCGCTGGTCGCCTGGGGGCGGGTGCAGGAGCGTCGGCTCGACGGTTTCGCGCTGGGCGCCGCGATCGCCATCACCCTGGTCCTGCTGCTCACCGCGCTGTTCAGTCCGATGCTCACGATCGAGGCGCGTGTCGACCGGCTCGGTCTCGAGTTCCTCGGTGAGTCGGTGGTGTTCACCGATCAGGTGCTCTACTACCAGTCCAAGAGTCTGTTCCAGGTGGTCGAGATCCTGATCCGCGCCGGAGGGGCGGATCTGTGGCTGGTGGCGTTGCTGATCACCCTGTTCAGCGTCGTCTTCCCCGCGCTCAAGCTGCTCGCGACCCTGGTCTATCATCGCGCTGCCGGCGCGCCGGTCGCGGCACCGGTGCGCTTCTTCGCGCTGCGCTCGGGCAAGTGGTCGATGGCCGATGTGCTGGTGGTGGCGCTGTTCATGGCCTATCTCGGCTTCGACGCGCTGGTGGCCAATCAGCTCGACACCCTTGGCGCCACCGAGGCGACCGTGCTCACCACCAATGGCACCGCGCTCGCGCCCGGGTTCTATCTGTTCCTCGCCTTCGTGCTCGCCAACCTGGTGTTGTCGAGCCTGATCGAGCGTGGCGCCGGGGAGCGGCGGCGATGAGTCGGCGCTGGGGTCTGGTGTTTGCAGCGGCGCTGCTGATCCCGATGGTCGTGGCGGCCGACGGTGACTGGCGCGCCGGGCTCTCCGCTGGCGGCGAGGTGCGTGTCGAGCCGGAGACGCGTCGTGCCTGGCGGGTGGGCGAGGACGGCGAGCGTCGGCCGCTGTGGGACGGGGTGCATCGGCTCGAGGACGGCTCGGTGGTGATCGTGCGCGAGGGCACCGTGGTGCCGAGCGCGTCGATGCAGCAGCAGTGGTCGACGGATGTGCCGATGACCGACGAGGCGGCGGTGGCGACACCCTCGGACTGTGATGCGCTGGTCGAGCAGGTCTGTGGTCCGGCCGCCGGCTGTCTGCGCTCCGAGTCCTGTCGGCTGGCGCTGGAGCTGCGCGCGCTGGCGCTGGACGAGGCGCGCGCCGAGGGCGATGCCACTGAGACCCGGGCGCAGTGTCGTGAGGCGCTGGCCGAAGGGCGACTGGGGCGCTGCGGCGATTGAGTCGGTGCTCAGGGCAGGATCAGGGTCATTCCCGGGGTGAGCCGGTCGGGGTCGTCGAGCAGGTGGCGGTTGCCCGCGAACAGGCGTTGCCAGCGCCCCTCGGTGCCGTAGACGCGCCGGCTGATCAGCGCCAGCGAGTCGTTCTCCTCGACCCGATAGAGACCGCGCGCGTCGGTCAACACGGCGAGCAGCGCCTGATCGAGCTGGAGCTGGGTGCGGGCGCCGGCGACCTCGATCTTCCGTCCCGCGCCACGCGCCGGCTGTTGCAGGGTCTCGACGAGCACCCGGTAGGAGGTCGCCGCGGCCGCGCGCGCCTCGTCGATCTCCAGGGTGCCGCCGAGCGCCGGCGGCAGTCGGCGCAGCAGCTGGTCGAGCCGGTGGGCGTCGGTGCGTGCCTCGTCGAGTGCGGCGCTGGCGTCGAGATGCGCTTGCGATTGGGCACGTAGCGCCTCGCCGAGTGCGGCGCGGGCGTCCTCGCTCCTGGCCAGCTCCTGGCGCAGCCGTTCGAGGGTCTGGGTGCTGGTGGCGAGCCGGCGCTCGGCCTCCATCCGCGCCTGATCGGCGGCCTTGCGCGCACCGGCCGACTCGCGCAGTTTGTCCTGCATGCCGGCGATATGGGTCTCCAGCTCCTCGATGCGCGAGGGTGGGGCGATGGGATCGGCGGTGGTGAGGACGGCGGGCTCGGCGACCGCGCGGGTCGCGCTGCACAGAGCGAGGGCGAGGACGAGGTTACGCAAGGCGATCAACTCCATCCGGCGAGTCGGGACTGTCACCGCCACTACCGTCCCTGGTGGTGGCGGTGCCGGGGGCCGGTGCGCTGGGCAGCCGAACCCCGGGGTGTGGCGACCGCGTCAGTCGACGCTGGGCAGCCCGGCGAGGGCCATCGCGACCTCGCTCTCGGCATAGTCGAGGTCCTTGAGTTTGCCACCGATGTAATCGGTGTAGGCCTGCATGTCGAAGTTGCCGTGACCGCTGAGGTTGAACAGGATGGTCTTCGACTCACCCGATTCGCGGCACTTCTCGGCCTCGTGGATGGCGGCGCGCACCGCATGGTTGGACTCGGGCGCGGGCAGGATGCTCTCGGCCTTGGCGAACTGCAGACCGGCGGCGAAGCACTCGAGCTGATTGTAGGAGCGCGGGTCGATGTGGCCAAGCTCGGTCAGATGACTGACCAGCGGCGCCATGCCGTGGTAGCGCAGACCGCCGGCGTGGAAGCCCGGGGGCACGAAGCTCGCGCCGAGGGTGTGCATCTTGCAGATCGGCGAGATCTGGGCGGTGTCGCCGTAGTCGTAGGCGAACTTGCCCTTGGTGAGACTCGGGCAGGCCGAGGGCTCGACGGCGATGCACTGGACCTTGCGCCCACCGCGCAGGTGGTCGCCGATGAAGGGGAAGGCGATACCGGCGAAGTTGCTGCCGCCACCGGTGCAGCCGATGACCATGTCGGGCTCGGCGTCGGCCATCTCGAGCTGCTTCTGTGCCTCCAGGCCGATCACCGTCTGGTGCAGCAGCACGTGGTTGAGCACGCTGCCGAGGGCGTACTTGGTGTCGTCGTTCTGTGCGGCCAGCTCGACCGCCTCGCTGATCGCCATGCCGAGGCTGCCGGTGTTGTCCGGGGTGTCGGCAAGGATCTTGCGACCGCACTCGGTGGTGTCGCTGGGGCTGGCGATGCAGCGGGCGCCGAAGGCCTCCATGAAGGCACGACGGTAGGGCTTCTGGTTGAAGCTCACCTTGACCATGTAGACCAGCACCTCGAGACCGAACATCGAGCCGGCGAGCGCCAGCGACGAGCCCCACTGACCGGCGCCGGTCTCGGTGGTGAGTCGCTTGACGCCCTCGACCTTGTTGTAGAAGGCCTGGGCGACGGCGGAGTTGGCCTTGTGGCTGCCGGTGGGGCTGACACCCTCGTACTTGTAGAAGATCTTGGCCGGGGTATCGAGCGCCTGCTCCAGTCGACGGGCGCGGTAGAGCGGCGAGGGACGCCACTGCCGCAGCACGTCGCGCACCGGTCCGGGGATCTCGATCTCGCGCTCGGTGCTCATCTCCTGCTCGATCACGCCGCGCGGGAAGATCACCTCCAGCTCCTCGGCGCTCAGCGGTTGCCGAGTGACCGGGTTGAGCGGCGGGAACATCGGCTCCGGCAGGTCGGCGTTGATGTTGTACCAGAAGCGGGGCAGGTGCTGCTCGTCGAGCAGGTACTTGACTGGGTCACTCATGCTGTCGTCTGACCTCGGTGATGGATGGGGCGGCCGATGACGAATCCGCCGCGCTCTCGTTCGCTCGCGACGCGCGGGTGGTCGCGCGCTTGGGTTCTCTGGTTGCGGAGGGATGCCCCGGATGACGCGATCCCCGGAATGATGAGGGATGGTGGCGCAAAAGCGCGCCGCGCGCGTTGCCTGACATCAATCGGGGGGCGAAATCCCGCCGTTTGGCGGGGCGATTGATCGTTGCGACGGCACTCCGGGGTCGTCCGGCGGGAGATGTCGCGTCATGTCCGCCGGCGTGGATGTCGCGTCCGGCGTCCGGGTTCCGCGCGGTCATGATACCGCGCGAGCGTGTGCGGGGTCGAAAGCCCGCGTGCATTCCCCGGAGGACTAGTGTCCCCAGCAGGCGGCGGCGTCGCGGCTGGCGTCGCTGCCGACACGCCGCTGGCCGACGTGGTTGAGGGTGAAGGTGCCGCAGGCGTCGCCGCTCATGGTGCCGGTGGGCACCGCCTCGAGCTGGAAGCCCTGGGCGCCGCTGCGATCGGTGTCGTAGCCGATGCTGTAGTAGGCGCCGCCGCTCGCTGGCACCTGGGTGATCGGCAGCGTGGGCAGGTTGGCGCCGTCGAGATAGCTGCTGCGCTTGGCGTAGTGACGCTCCAGGAACTGGGCGTTCTGCAGCAGTGCGGTCTTGGCCTCGGCGCGATAGGAGCGCTCGATGTAGACGCGGTAGCTCGGCAGCGCGACGGCGGCGAGGATGGCGATGATGGCCACGGTGATCATCAGCTCGATCAGGGTGAAGCCGTGGGGCCGGGGGTTCTTGGTCTGGTGCATGGTGACGGTGTCGTTGCGCCGACCGGGCGCGCGCCCGGTCGGTTGGTTGGTTCAGAGGAGTTGGCGCCAGTCGATGCGGTGCATCTGGCTCTCGTCGGGCGGCGTGGGGTCGTCGTCGGGCGGCGGGTCGTCGGGCGGCGGGGGCGGCTGGCCCTGCTTCAACGGGATGTCGTCGGGGTCGGCGTTGCCGGTCGAGCTGGCGGTGTAGGTGACGACGTGTCCGCTCTCGTCGCGCATCAGCAAGGCGCCCTTGGTGAAGCCGCTCTGCGGGTCGAGCACCACCCCGATCACCGGGCTGCCGTCGTCGCCGCCGACCCGGTCGCCCGAGTCGAAGCTGTCGTCGTCGTTGATGTCGTAGAGCGAGGCCCCCTCGGGGAGGGCGCCGGTGATCAGCGAGAAGGTGTAGTCGGTCTTGTGACCGCCACGGTCGCAGGGGTCGTTCGAGGGGGTCTTGGTGATGAAGGTCACCCAGCTGGTCGCCTCGCTGAACTGCTGCACATTGGGCATGTAGTCGAAGCGCTCGGCGGGGTTGCGCCCGTCGTGGTCGAGGTCCAGATACCAGCCCCGGTCGTCCATCCAGCTCACCGTGCCCTGGGCGGTGAAGGTCTTCACCCGGCGCCCGTCCTTGACGGTCTCGGTGGTGCGCCGGGCGATGAGATCGGCGCGCTCGAGTCCGGCGTGTCCACCGTCCTTGTCGAAGATGACATAGAAGCTCTGCTGCTGGGTGTCGGTGATGTCGGTCTGGGAGAGATAGCGCCCGGTGCCGACATAGACGATCACGCCCCCGCCCTCGGGCGAGGTGACGACCGCCGGGCGGGCGGTGATCGGTTGGCGCGCGCCGTCGTCGTCGGTGGCGACGAACAGCGGCGCCGGGGTGCCGCCGGCGTCGGTGGCCACCGCCCAGTCGCCGTCGGTCTCGCGCTCCAGCTTCCACAGGTTGCCCTGGAGGTCGCCGACATAGATGCGGTCGACGATGCCGTCGTTGTTGGCGTCATGGAGCGCCGGGGAGGACAGGCCGTTGTCGCCGGCGGTTGCGGGCAGGGTGATCTTCTCGCGATCGGACTTGCCGTCGAGCGAGACCAGATAGAGCACCGCGCGCCCGTTGTCGCTGTTGTAGCCGTTGCCGAAGATCAGCGCCCAGCGATCGGGAGCGGTGGCGGCGATCTGTGGGGCGCTGTAGGTCAGTCCGAGATCGCGGTCGTCGGCGTCGGTGAACTCCCAGATCACGTCGTCGGCGTCGAACGCCTCGGGGTCGCTGACGTCGAGCAGGAAGACGCCTCGCCCGCCACCGCCCAGCGCGCCGGCGAGATAGGTGCGCCAGGCGCCACCGACATGGGCGTCGCCGAGGGTGAGCGGACCGTCGACGAAGGGTCGATGCTGATAATTGATCTCGGGCAGCGCGTCGAGGTCGTGATAGACGGCGTAGGGGACGTAGGCGAACAGCTCACGGCCCGAGGCCGGATCGTCGAGATCGGCGCGGAAGCCGTGCAGCATGCCGTCGTTGGCGCCGACATAGAGCATCGGCAGACGTTGCTCCTTGGCGCGCAGATAGGCCGCGTAGCCGTCCTTGCCGCTGACCCCGGAGCTGATGGCGCCATAGCCCTGATCGGTGGCGCCGCTGTAGAGCGGGTCGGCATTGAGCACGTCGCCGAGCTGGCTGGTGGCGCGGTCGCGCAGGGTGGCGTCGTGGATGCGGCCATAGCGTGGCTGTGTGTCGCCCGCGGGGTCATGGTAGCTGCCGATGCCGTTGCAGCCACTCGCCTGCAGGGCGACGCCGAGGGTGTCGGCGGTGGTCTCCACGACCCGGAAGCGTCCGTTGTAGTGCGGCGAGTCCACCGGCCCCTGGTCGTCCTCGACCTGCACCCCGGAGATCACCACCTGGTCGCCACTGCTGAAGGGGTGTCCCTTGACGGTGAAGGTGGCGAAGGTGCCGCGCCAGGATGTCGAGCAGTCGGCCCCCTCGATGCGCCCGTCGCCGCGCAGCCAGGCCAGTCGTCGCGTGCAGTCGGTGCCGAGTGCCGCGCCCAGGGCGCCGTTGCAGCGGTCGAAGGCGGTGGCGCCGACGGCGCCGTTGGTGGTGAAGATGCGGCGCGCGTAAGGGGCAGGCAAGCGTTGGGAGGCGCGCCATAGCTCGGCGTCCTCGCGCGCCGGGCTGGTGGCGACGACATCGCCGCTCCAGTCGGCATTGAAGCTGGCGGTGAAGATGGCCGTCCCGGCATCGTTGAGCCACTCACCGTTGGCCGTCGGGGTGGCATAGGTGCCCGAGTCGGTGGTCGAACTGATCGCGCCGATGATCTCCTCGAAGGCGGCGGTGAGCGAGGCGGGGTCCTCGGCGCTGTAGAAGCGGCCGCGACTGTTGATCGCCGCGTGCCACAGGTCGTAGACCTTGAGTGGGTCGTAGGAGCGGATCTCGAAGCTCGGCCAGGACTTGCTGCCCGCGAGCAGCGCCTGGTAGTCGCCGCCGTAGGTGCTGCCGCCCCAGGCCGGGTCGGTCATGCTCGCCCCCAGCCCCAGGCCGACGGTGAAGTTGGTCATGTGCTGCCAGGTCGCCGGGTCGTTCCTGGGGTTCCAGTAGCGCGTCTCCTTGTCGCCCTGGGTGTCGAACTCGAATATCGGCACCTTGTCGCAGGTGGCGCCGGTGCAGTCGGGCTGGCGATCGCCCGACCCCCGGCGCAGGTCCGTCGCCCAGTAGTAGAAGGCGAGATCGCTGATCGTCGCCGAGTACATCGTGTCCTTGTAGGGCGGCCGGGCGCGGTACTTGGTGCCGTCCGGCAGCGTCCAGTTGCGATTGGTGGCGTTGGCCGCGCCGGAGAAGTTGTTGCCGTGGCCCTCGTCCTTGGCGTTCCAGATACCGTCGGTCATCATGATGTGGAAGTTGCGCCGGCAACCGTGGGCCTCGCCGTTCCGTCCCGATGACTGGTCCTCGTAGGGCTCGCTGGTGGTGAAGTAGTCACCGGCGCGATACATCGCTGGGCGCAGCGGGGTGCCCCCATTGGTCTGGATCTGGGAGACCCAGTCGAAGAAGTTCTCGCGGTGGGTGCCGCTGAAGGTGTCGATGCGGTTGTCGCCACGCCGGAATTGCCGGCGCGTGCCACGACAGTTGCTGTAACTGTCGAGCGGGCATTGATTGAGCGTCTGCCAGGCGACCCGCGCGCTGTCGTCGAGCCGCGCGAAGCTCAGGGTCGCTGCGGTCATGGTGGCGAGGTTGCGCGAGCGGTAGAAGGCGTACCAGTTGGCGAAGTTCCGGCGTTCGTCGCTGCCGTCGGGGCCGGAGTCCTCGTCGACCTGAACCAGGGTGTAGCAGTCGTTGTCGTCGAGTTCGCCGTTGCAGCGCCGGTTGCCCGGCTCGAAGCGGTAGTAGTAGGCACGAACGTCATTGCTCCATCTGCCACCATGATCGTCGTCGTCGTCGTCGTCGTCGTCGTCGTCGTCGTCGTCGTCGCGCCAGCCGTAGTAGTCGCTGTATCGCCTGGTGTAGACCTCGTTCGAATAATGCGGCATCCAGCTCTCCTCGAGCCGGTTGCCGTAGCGCCACGTCAACCTCCGCGTCGGACGATAGTTGTCGGTCAGGTCGCGTGTGCCGTGGTCCGGCTCGTAGCCGTTGCGGTAGGCGGTGGCGAGTGCCCGCTCCGGGGTCGATGTATCGCTCGACGAGGGCAGGGGGTTGCCGTCGCTATCGCTCGGCGGGGTATAGGTGGTCTCGGGGTCGTAATAGATGCCGTTGTAGTCGCTCGACTTGAAGTAGCGCTCCTCGAAGTCCTCGCTATCGCGCTGATCCGGTGCATAGCCGTAGCTCATGCTGCCCGAGTCGTCGATGGTCAGCAGGATGTTGGGCTCGACGCCGGCGCTGATGAGGAAGGGCGGGATGTCGGAGATCTCGATCGCCGGTGCCGCCGTGGCCGCCAGCAGCAGTCCGAGCAGCAGCCCGCGCAGTCGTTGTGGGGATCGCGTGCACATACTTACTCCAGTCGATACAGGCTCTGCAGGATGACCACCGAAGCGGGGTCGGCACCGACCCCGCGTGCGGTGACCCGGTAGTAGGGGCAGGACTCGGTGGCGTTTTGCTCGCAGCGGGCCTCGGGCAGGCGCTCGATCACGTAGCGGGGTTGTTCGGCGAGACCGTCGAGCGCGGTGCTCACGCTGACCACCTGGGTCTGGCCCCAGTTGAAGCGATCGCGCCGGTAGGCGGGCGTGTTGTCGGCATCGTGGGCGATGGTGTGGTCCTGCTCGAACTGGTCTCGGTCACTGATGGTGTCGGCCATCAATGCCCGATCGGCTGCGCGCAGCGCCGCCTCGGCGGCCTGGAAGGCGAGGTCGTGGTTGCGGATGCTGGTGCTCATCCGCTCCTGCTGGGTGTTGTGTACGGCGCTGGTGGTGCCGATCAGGGCGAGCACGGTGAGGAAGATCAGGGCGATGATCAGTACCGCGCCGCGTTGTCGGTGTTGGAGAGGATTTGGGCTCATGGCTGGATCAGGCGGTTTCTCACCGCGATGGTGCCGCTGACGGTGCGATCGTCGAGCGTCCCGTCGAGGTCGTTGGTCGGGGTCAGGGTGAGGGTGACGCGGATGGCGAGGACCTGTGCCCAGTTCGCCGCGGGATCGGTGGCGCTGCTGACCTGATCGGCGCGGACGTAGCGATTGACACTCTTGTCCGCGTCATCATCGATCCCGTAGAGGATCTGCAGGTCGGAGACGCCCTCGACGACCTCGGTGTCCTCGTCATCTTGGCGCACCATCAGCGCGGGTTCGCCCTCGTCGTTGGTGCCGACGAAATAGCTGTGGGCGATCAGCGGGTAGAGCCTGGGGGTGGCGATGTCGCCACCGAAGCCGCAGGCGGTGCTGTATATGGGGTCCGTGGGGGTCGTGGGGGTCGTGGGGGTCGTGGGTGCCTTGGGGACCAGGGTCAGGGTCGTCGGCGAGTTCGTGCCGCAGCCGGTGCTCGGGTCGGTGGACTTCACCTTGAAGGTCGCGGAGAAATAAGGACTGGCGGCGATCCAGGTCTGGTCCTTCACGGGATAGTGGCTGGGCTGGCACTCCAGGGTGAAGTTCCCAGTATGCACATCGCAGGGTGCGGCGAGCACGAACGCATGATCGGTGTCGGCGCGCACGATGTGAAGGACGTCGCCACGCAATCGTCCGCTGAGGTTGATGGTGTCGTGCTCGTCGTCGAGTCCGTGCAGTGGGTTGGCGATGTCGGTGGTCTCGGGCGGCCAGCTCGCGGGGGCGCTGTCGAGCTGGTAGCCACCGGTGTAGCCGGCCATGCGCACGTCGCGGGTCAGCGCGAGGAAGGCGTAGCGCGCGTCCTCCTGGAGCATCGCCAGGGTATCGGTGGTGCGCTGGGTGGTGCGGGTACTGACCATCACCGCGCCGAGCGCGGCGATCATCATCAGGCTGATGGTCGAGGCGATCATCAGCTCGATCAGGCTGAAACCGCGTTGACGGATCATGGCGTGGGCTCCGGCAGCAGGGTCTCGGTGGCGAAGCTGACCCACTCCAGCGTCGGGTCGGCCTCGGCGCTGGTCGGCAGTCGGGTCTCGCGCCAGCGCAGTGTGACCTCGACCTTGTCGCCGTTGAAGGTGATCTGGCCCTCGCCGCTCGGCAGGTCGGCGGCGAGGGCCTGTTTCCAGCGCTGCAGGTCCTGGGCGCTGACCGAGGTGCCGGAGACGCTGTCGGTGAATCCGGTGGCATAGCTCGCGCGCTCGGCGCGATTGGCGCGCATCGACTCGATGATGTCGTGGGCGTGCAGGGTGGCATAGCTGCGCTGCAACGCACCGAGGTTGCTCTTCATGGTCAGCGCCTGCAGCGCGCCAAAGCCGAGCAGCCCGACGGCGAGCACGACCATGGTCACCAGCACCTCGATCAGGGTCAGGCCGCGCTGGCGGCGACCGGTGCGTGGGTGTCTAGCCATTACAGCTCCCCTTGTGGAATCGTACCTGGCCGGTGCGCTTGACCCGCAGACAGTTCTGCTCGCTGTCGGTGACCCGGATGTTGAAGCGGGTCTCGGCGGCCTCGCCGAGCGGTGGGGTGAAGACGATCGGGTCGCCGCTGCTGGCGGTGAGGGTGGCGGCCCCGAACGGGCGCACCACCTTGAGCAGACGGTCGTCGGCCTGCCCGTCACTGTCGATGTCGGTCTTGCCTGCGGTGGTGTCGGCATCGTCGCGCACGAACACCAGCCAGCCGTCAGCCCAGTCGGTGGTGATGGTGCAGGTTGGCTGATCGGCATCGGCGTCGCCGGTCGCGCAGACGGCGACGGTCTGGCCCCGGCTCAGCGACTCGACCCGGGCCTGCTGGAGACTGGCGCTGAGGCTGTTGGTGAGGCCGGTGAGTCGCGAGTTCTGCAGCAGGTGCTGGAAACCGGGGACGGCCAGCGAGAGCAGGATGACGGCGATGGCCAGGGTCACCATCAGCTCGATCAGGGTGACGCCGCTCAGACGACGGGCCGGCGTCAGCGGCTGGCTGGGCCGGCTCATGGCGATGCCCGGCGAGGGCTTCCGGCGGTGGACAAGATGGACTGCTGGCGAGCGGACATCGGCCTCCTTGCTGCTGGTGCGACCGGGACGTCCAAGTGTCCCGGTATCGGGTCGTTCATTGTACACGGTGTCATATCGGTGGTGGGTTGTGCGTCTGCGGGGTCGGCCCGCGCCATTCGGGGCGGTCGCACCGGGTGGTCCCGGTGTCTTGTATCGTGGGTCCCGCGCCCGATCATCAAGCATGACGGATGAGGACGGGCACGTCTGCATGATGGGTAACGTTTCGGACATCGGCGCGCGCCGATGTCCTCGGGCGGCTCAGCGCAGCGAGCGCATATAGGCGACCAGGTCGGCCAGTTCCTGCGGCGTCAGCTCGGTCTTGGGCATCTGCGCGCCAGGCAGGGTGCCGGTGGGGTCGAGCAGGTAGTCGCGCAGCCACTGCGCGCTGCGCTCGGCGCCGACCTGGTCGAGTGTGCCGCCGAGTGCGGCCATGGGGCCGGACTCGCCGCCCAGGGTGTGGCAGAGGTTGCACATCTTGGCCTCGTAGACCTGGGCGCCGCGTGCGGCGTCGCCGCTTGGGTCGGCCAGGGCGGTGGCGCTCAACAGGGTGGCGCCGATCAGTAGCGGGATGGCACGGACGGGCATCTTCACTCCTCGGTCGTGGTGGTGGGAAGGGCGTCGCCGGAGAGGTGCGCGCGCAGATCCTTGTGGCCGACATGGGGGTGGCAGTCGGCGCAGCTCAGGGCGTTGTCCGGCGCGAAATAGGTGCGGTGTCCGAAGGCCGCGGCCGGGCTCTGTTCGGGGGCGTGTTCGAGCGCGGCGTGACAGTTCAGGCAGGCCGAGTCGTAGAGGAAGTCGTTGCGTTGCTCGAGGCTGGTGAGCCAGTCGGGCTCGAAGACGAGCGAGACCACCTGTCCCCAGCCGGCCTTGAGACCGAACAGTCCCTTCTGCACGAAATAATTGGTGGGGCTGTCGTGGGGCAGGTGGCAGTCGGCGCAGTCGGCGCGCAGTCCCTGGGGGTTCTGGCCGCCGTGGACGTCCTGGTCGTAGGAGGCGACGAAGGCATCCATGGTATGACAACTGCTGCAGAATTCACGGTCGGACGTCGCCTGGAGCGCAGTCTCGGTGACCATCCAGCTCCCGCTCGCCAGCCCCGCCAGGAGCAGCACGCCCCCGCTCCCGAGCAGCAGCCATGTGCGTTTCTTCATCGTTTCCTCCACAAACCCTCGCCGTGGTCGGCGGGAGAACGGCTGCATCCTCGGCAGCCGACGAAAACAGGGTGCAGGTCCCGTTTCCGTCGAGCTTCAAGGCTCGCCCCAGGGGGCGGTGGAGTCTTGCAGTGCGCGGCGGTCGGTGAAACCTGCGACGGCTGACCGGGTCCGTCCGCATGACCTCATGCCAGTGCTGCAACGAGGGCATCTACTCGTTGGCGTGGCCGGGTCGAGTGCGGCGGCTCGAGCGGTCATCTGAACTATATCAATTGAACTATATCAATTGGATCGGAGACCTTCGCCGGGGTTCGGTGAAAATTACCTACTTAATTGCTTGGGATCATCGCTTGGATGTTTTTCGCCGGATCACCTGACATTGCTCGGGGTCGGCTCGCTGGCTTAACCTGCCGCGCCGTATCCGAGCCCCCGCTTCATCGATGATTATCCGTTGCCCGCGCCATTTGCCGAGATCCACTCAGCCCAAGGGGGCGCTGCCATGTCGCTGATCCTCGGCGCCGTACTGCTCGACGCGCTGCTCGGCGACCCGGTCTATCGGCTCCACCCGGTGCGCCTGCTCGGTGGCTGGATCGCGCGCTGCGAGCGGGCGCTGTTCGCGCGCGGGCTCGACGGCTATCTGGGCGGCGTCCTGCACTGGTTGCTGGTGGTCGGCGGCGCGCTCGTCGCCTGGTGGGGCGTACGCTTCGGGCTGGCGGCGCTGTACCCGCCGCTCGCGCTCGGCTGGGACCTGTTCATCGCCTACAGCCTGCTCTGCACCCGTGACCTGCTCGAGCACGGTCGGCGGGTGCTGGCGCCGCTCGCCGCCGGCGATCTGCCCGGCGCGCGCGCGCAGCTGGCGATGCTGGTGGGGCGCGACGTCGAACCGCTCGGCGTCGACGGGGTGACGCGCGCGACCATCGAGAGCCTGTCTGAGAACCTCACCGACGGCGTGCTCACCCCGCTGTGGGCGCTCTGTCTGTTCGGGGTGCCGGGGCTGGTGGTGGTCAAGGCCGTTTCCAGCCTCGACTCCATGGTCGGCTATCGCAACGAGCGCTATCGCCGCTTCGGCTGGGCCGGGGCCCGCTCGGACGATCTGGTGCACTGGCTCCCGGCCCGGCTCTCGCCGCTGGTGGTCGCGCTTGCCGCGGTGCTGCTGCGCGAGCACCCCGGCCTGGCGCTGCGCGCGGCCTGGCGCTATCACGCGCTGCTGCCGAGCCCGAACTCGGGTTGGAGCGAGGCGGCCTGTGCCGGGGCGCTGCGGGTGCGATTGATCGGACCGGTGTGGTCCGGCGGGCGCCTGGTCACCGATCGCTTCCTCGGCGATCCGACATGGCCGGCGGCGCTCAGCGCCGTCGATCTGCGGCGTGCGCTGCGGCTGCTGGGGTGGAGTTCGGTGGTAGCGCTCGCCTTTGGACTGGGGCTCGCGGCGCTGGGCTGAGGGTCTCAGCCCGACTCCAGACGGAAGATCACCGGCACCGTGAGCTGTGCCGCGACCGCGCGTCCGGCCTGCCAGGCCGGGGCGAAGCGCCAGCGCGCGACCGCGCGCAGTGCGGCGTCGTCGAGCAGGCGATGGCCGCTGCTCTCGATCAGGGTGGTGGCGCCGACCCGCCCGTCGGCACCGACCACGACCCGGATCAGTACGCGGCCCTCGACCCCCTGGCGACGCGCTCGTCGAGGGTAGCGCGGTGGCGGATTGCCGGCGATCGGGCGGGCCGGCCGGTCGACGCCGGTCTGCTCGGTGCGGGATTCGGTGCGTTTGCTCGGGGTCGTGCCCGCGTGCATCGTCGAGTTCGGACGTGCGGGTGCGGCCGCCCCCGCCGTCTCGCTTCGGATGGGCGGCGGGGGCTTGGCGCTCGCGCGTGGCGCCGCGATACTCGGCTCTGGCTCTGGCTCTGGCTCTGGCTCTGGCTCTGGCTCTGGCTCTGGCTCTGGCTCTGGCTCTGGCTCTGGCTCTGGCGCTGGCGCTGGCGCTGGCGCTGGCGCTGGCGCTGGCGCTGGCGCTGGCGCTGGCGCTGGCGCTGGCGCTGGCGCTGGCGCTGGCGCTGGCGCTGGCGCTGGCGCTGGCGCTGGTCGGGGGGGCGTCGGTTCGGCGCTCGCAGGTGCCGCGTCGGTGGTGTCGGCGGGTGTGTCGGGCGTTCCTCTACCCTGGAGCGAGAGTCGGATCTCGCCCGTCCCGAGCGCCGGTTCGCGCAGCGGCGGCAGCAGCCAGGCGAGGGCCAGGTGCGCGCCCAGCGCCAGGACCAGCGCCACGCCCCACAGCAGGCGGGTCGTCGTCCGGCTCATGGCGACTCCCGGGTGATCAGCGAGAGCGTCTCGACCCCCTGCACGCGCAATACCGCGAGTAGGTCGAGCAGGGCGCCGCTCGGGGTGTCGGCGTCGGCCTCGATGGCGATCCCGCGCCCCGGATCGGTTGCCACGCGTGCGGCGATCTCCGCGTCCAGCTCCGCGCGGGTGATCGGCACGCCGTCGAGGGCGAGCCGGCCGTCGGCGGCGAGTACGAGCCGCAGGCGGCCATCGGGCAGGGGCTCGCCCGGCGCGGCCTCGGGGGGCGTGACCGGTAGCGGCGAGGGCGGCTCGAGGGTGCCGACCAGGA